>JACTMU010000008.1 GCA_014584465.1 Pseudomonadota bacterium
CCAGAGCAGAAGTGCTCGAAAAAATAGACCTCACCGTATCACTGGGGATACGCCTCGGCCTATTTTCTCTGCGCTTTATGCTCTGGCAGCACCTTTGATAATTTTTATCTCCATTTTTAATTTCAGCTCCGGGTTTCAATTCTTTGAAATTCGGAATTGATTAGCATGGATTCCCATGCGCACGATTTTTGATGCTGAACCGCCCGCCCATCTCCTCTGAAGCCTTGATACTGGAGGTTTCTTTTCGCCGACATATTAGGCGTATCGTAAACTTATAGATACTTATCCACATCGACCAATGAAAGGCGCGACAATGCTTGCCACTCTCCAACGCCTTGGTGTGGCCCCCTCCTTTGGCCGACCAAGTGTCTCTGATGACAACCACTTTTCGGAGTCACTTTTCAAGACACTTAAGTATTGTCCCAGTTTTCCAGAACACGGTTTTGGCAATATTGAAGAGGCAACGAAATGGGTAGTAACGTTTGTGCAATGGTACAACAATACTCATTTGCACAGTGGAATCAACTGGGTGACCCCAGATTCTCGCCATCGATATCAAGATCAGGACATCTTGGACCAGAGACATTTGGTTTACCAACAGGCACGCTTCAGAAATCCAAATCGATGGCCCAAACAAACCAGAAATTGGTCTCGACCCGAAATCGTGGCATTAAATCCAGGAAGGAGGTTGGCACCGAACAAAATACCAATCAGTCTGCAAGCGTCATGAAAAAACAGGCGACATCTTTCTTGAAATTTTCCGTAACCGTTGGAGTCAGCTGGAATATGCACCTAAACTAGCATTTTGAGTAGGGACAGGTTTGACAATGGACAACTCGATATAACGGAATTGGATGCGGTGGAAGAGGGCCCATATCGGATTCGATTTTCGCAAGATCTTTCAACTTTTGAATCATTTGAAGCAGAAGTTTCTTTTGGGTGGGCTGCCGGCAATGATCCGCGTTATTACTATCTTAAGATTGCCTTGCTCGGAGAAAATGATCTTCATTTTCTGCCGATCTACTTATGGCCAAGTAATGGAGAAAAAAAGGTGCCGACCAAATTGAGCCTTTGGGATGCCCAATTTCCTGGATTAGAACCGTCTGGAACTGCCGTTGTAAAATATGTGAGGGTCGATGACGATCCAGATGATGGTCTCATTAGAACTGAGACCTATTTAAATGGTACGCTCGTGAACTCCAAGGTCAGAGAAGATTACTTCTACCCTCCGGCTAAGAAGATTATCTTTGAAATTTGGGGGTACAATGCCGGTTCAGATTACAATCTAGGTGTCCTCAGTTTCGATCGATTTAAAGTTACACCGAGATAATAAGGTGTACTAGCTGTATTAGCCACTATCTGATCTGACATTCTCTGGTTTGAGAAGTTAGGAAATTCTTGTCCGTCAGATTACGTATTGAGTTTCTACCGCAACCTCGTTCGTTTGTAAAGGGCCTCGCCAAGATCGATCTGAACAATTATGGATGGAAATCCTACTGTGGCGGGCGCTACCAAATACCGGTTCCTGCGTAAACTATCATTTTGAGTAGGGACACGGTCTACGTTCCAGGACGAATTCTCTGTTTTCAGACAGAGATATTCTCAGATTTGAACGCCCATTGACCGAGCGTGAACAAAGGCCTACCAAGCAGTCCGGCTAAATAATTGAAATCACACACAAGCGCACCCAATTCCTTGATGAAATCAAACGACGCAACTTTGGAACACTCTTTGCTTCTTGGCGAGCTTGACCACTAGGTCACACACACAAAGAGGCAGTATGCTTTGGAAATATCTAAAAAGTAAATCATCTCAGATAGGTTTTTTTTCTGGGGCCCTATTCTATCTTTCGTACTCCTTTACCTTAGATAAGTGGTCAAATATAGGACTCATTGGCGTATCGCTCTTTATTGGAATCTCAATTCCACTATTCTCGCGTTTAAGCAATGCCCTCGATGAGTATTTACAGAGTCGAACTGCCTTAGTTACACCTGGCCGAATATCACGATTTCTAGTTCAATTTACCTTCAACATGACTGTCTTTCTAATATTCTTGGAATTCGGTGTAATTACGAATCAACCTTATTCAGACCTCAGGGGCATTTTTGTTTTAGCGATCCTAACCTCTCTAAACTCGCAAGGATCTCAATATCTAGCATTGAGTTTTGCAAACCGTGAACTTGGAAACAAGAATACCAATGTAGTATTGGCGCTTGCATTCAACATCTTCATTACTTGCCTTGCCGTAAACGGGGTGCCATATGTCAAACAGATGTTTGTGTTGCTTAGCATGGTCTCTGGCGGAGCTCTGTTTCTGGTGGGTGCTTTGTCCGACATTCGATGTTTTTTCGCACCAAAAAAGGGAGTAGGCGTCTTTTTTGGCACATTCAATCCGATGCACAAGACGCACATTTATCTTATCAATGAAATGATAAAGAAGCGAAACCTGAGCCACGTTTACCTTCATCCTACGGTAGTTCCAAAACTTCACCGAGATGCTCTAGAAAATAGAGAGATCATCATATCGGCGTTTCATAAGGGAATGCGGATCTACCAAAAAACGGAAAAAGCAGACGTTCACACAAACTACTTTCCTACAGGCAATCGGTTTTATGAATATGAAACACGTAGATCACTCATTACTCTCCAATTGAAAGAAGCAAATATCGTAAACAAAGTTACGCTCCTTGATTTACCAAAAATCTACAAAGAGAAAGGGTTCTATGGTGTCATATCTAAGATCAAAGAACTTCATCCTAGTGAACCTATTCACGGACTTCACGGCAGTGATCTGGGTGGCATGTGGATTCGATCCATATATGACGAAAGCGGATGGATCTATCCTTTCAATGTGGTCCGCCGCGATGGCGTCAGTGCTACTGCCATTCGAAATGGAACAAAAGGCATGGTAACGGCAACCGCCGAAAAAGTACTTTCTCATCTCATGGAAGATAAGGAAGTTTTTACAGAACATGGTCTACTATTCACGTTTAGAAATGGAGTACTTAAATATGAAAACCTATGAAAACGGTCTCACAATTCGTGTTGCCAGTAATTCAGAGGATCAACTTAAAGCCTTCTTGATTCGAGGCATGGTATACATGCATGAACAACAATGCCCTTATCGTGAGGAGTTCGATCTAAACGACTATGCAGCGACTCAGATTATAGGTCTGTTAGGTGGAGAGCCCGTCCTAACTGCCAGAGTTAGATACTTTCAAGATTTTGTAAAACTCGAGAGATTGGCGGTTCGGTCTGAATATAGGGGCCGTGGGTTCGGTCACCACCTAATAGAGTACCTTCTTTGGTTTTGCCGTAGCAAGGGGTTTCGAAAGGTCTACCTGCATGCTCAGGCACGTCTTCAACAATTTTATGAAGGACATGGATTCATTCGAATCGGCCGAAACTTTAGATTTTCCGACTATGACTATGTGGAGATGGCGTGTTCCATTGATCTCAATGCAAGTTCGCCCAAAATAGGTAATCCGCCCGATAGAATCAATCGTCCCGAAGGAATCTTGGAGCTTCCTGGTCCGCTGGAAAGACCAAACTTACACCAACTGATCGAAGCAAAACCGCTACCAAAAGGGGGGTGATTCAAATGATAAATCCATTTGGAAAAATAGTTTTGACATTTCCTTTCTTACTTCTCAGCCTAAGGACGAATGCCATGTCGCCCCATTTCAGAAACGTGTTGGCTGAATTGGTTATGATTAATACTGACACCCAAAACATCGAAGGACTAGAAACTGCCAGAAGCATCCTTAGACGAGAGTTTGATCAGCTCGGGTTTAACGTGCGCATCGAGTCTGAAAATGGAAGAAAACTACTGATTGCAGAAAGTAGTCTTCGTCCCTTGGTAACATTTCTTGGACATATCGATACAGTATTCCCTGCTAATGAACCGACCCAACCTCTTTCAGAGGATGACCAATATTTCTATGGTGACGGTGTGATCGATATGAAAGGCGGCATCGTATTGATGATGCAAGTACTCTCTGAGCTACCGCAGGAGCTTCGCTCCAAAATCAAGATCGTAATCAACGACGAAGAAGAGACTGGCTCTACAAAATTGCGAAATATTCTTTCCTCTGAACTAAGGAATAGTGGACCAATCTTAGTCTTTGAACCTGGCCTCAAGAATGGGGACCTTGTCTCATCTCAAAATGGGGTAGCGTGGTTTGAAATAGATGTTCAAGGCAAATCTGCCCATGCAGGACTCGAACCTCAAAACGGTTACAATGCCTGCGTGGAGTTATCCAACAAAGCAGTCCACATGAGTGAATTGACAGATTTGCAAAGCGGCATTTCAGTCAACGTAGGAACCCTCACGGGAGGAACAAAGCCCAATGTTGTTTGCGAAAATGCGAAGACTCGAGTCGATCTTCGCTTCGTTGAGAAACATCAGTTTGAGAAACTGACAACCTCAATCGGCATCATTGCCGAGACATTCTATCATCCTAACACCGCGCCTGGATTTGAGCCGGCATCTTCGGTTAAGAGATTGGCTTACCTTCCGGCCCTGAGTTCTACGTCATCAAATCGTTTGATTGCCCTAGCATTGACTGTTTCCAAACGCCTTGGTATTGAAATTCATCACCAACATGTCGGCTACGGTAGTGATGGCGGAATCGGATCTGAGACCGGAGCAGAAGTCATCGTGGGCCTAGGCCCTTTTGGTGAAGGCATGCATACTCGGAAAGAGGCTTTACTAAAGAAATCATTTTTACAAAGAGTACTGTTGACTAAAGCACTTGTTCAAGTGCTCACAAAGGAGGTAAATTAATATGAAAAAGACACTAGTTGTGGTTGACATTCAACGAGAGTACACAGCAGCTGATCGACCTTTCTACATTCATGGAATTGCTCATTCTCTTCAAAATGCCGCTAGGATCTTGCAATTGGCACGGCACGCTGGTTGGGAGATCTTTCATGTCCGCCATTTGCAGAAAGGCAATATATTTTCTGAGGGTAGTGAACATTCGAAGTTCGTTGAAGGCTTCGAACCGATATTCGGCGAGAAAGAGTTTGTAAAATCTGACTATTCTTGCTTTTCTTCAAGCACGTTCGCTAGTGCGCTTGAGCAGCAAAGAGACAGCGACATTATTGTGATCGGCTACGGATCGAGCATGTGCTGCCTGTCCACCATCATTGAAGGATATCATCGAGGCTATAAGATGACCTTTGTTTATGATGCCTCCAACGCCAAAGCCAAGTCGTTTGATGAAGATTCGACTCACAAGCATATGACGGATGCGATATCCTCATTTTCTAAAGTCACTAGCACAGACGAATTCATTCACACCAGTGAATCTGGGGGCGGTTGGTCCCTAGAACTGTAGGGCTTGCAATTTGAGTCTTGGTGCACCATAACGCCGGCAGAGCCGGGGAAAAGGAGCGCAAGATGAAGAAGAGATTCACCGAGGAGTAGACCATAGCTGCCGTCAAAAAACTGGAGAGCGGCACCTCCGCCAAGGAGTTGCCAGAGCGATGGGAGTCACTCAACAGACACTTTACCACTGGAAGAAGCGTTTTGGGGGAATGGATGTTGCCGATGCAAAAAGGCTAAAAGAACTTCAGGTCGAGAATAAAGACTAAAGCGGCTTGTTGCCGATCAGGCACTTGATATCATTATGCTTAAGGATATTAATTCAAAAAAGTGGTAAGGCCCCATTGTCTCTCAGTAAAGTTGACCCACCTGTTCTCGCTAAAATTGACCCTTTTATTCACTGGCTTACCAATAATTCGTTAGCCCATGGATGTTGCAT
>JACTMU010000059.1 GCA_014584465.1 Pseudomonadota bacterium
TGATAGTTTCATGCTGACCTCCTCGGTATGTGTTTGATGGAGTCAAACTATCGCGGTGTTGAAAACTTCGCTACACCGGTTTATGGAGCGCTCACGTTTCAAATCCGATTCCCATTTTCAAAGCTTCACTCAAATTGTGAACTCTGCAGAGAATACGAATGTTGTCAGCCTCAGTGAATCCCCCTTGAGCAAGAGGTTTTACATGATCATATTGCAATTGATATTCGCTCCCACAACGCACGCCCTCATGGCTTATGTGCTCACATCGTCCCGATGATCTTTCCCAGACCGATCTCTTGATCTCAACTGAGATGTAACGCGAGCAAGTGGCATCAGGCTTTTTGATACTTGGCTTCTTGGTTTCCATGAAACATTGCGCCACTTTCGAATCCTGCGTCTTTGGTCCCTCCACGTCTTTTTTAGGGCAAGACTTTGTGATAAAAATCACAGAGAATCTCCAGAAGGTCTCCTATCTTTTGATCCGGACACTGATGAGAGAATAAACTTTTAATCTTCCGAAACTTCTCATGTTGCTCATGGGTTAACTGAGCCTCGATCCGAACGGTTCCATTGGATTGGGAGAGCATGCGATCATTTTCTTTTGGAGGAAGACCTAGGCCCTCAGAGAGAATTTTTTGAGTCTGAAAGTTATTTTGATTTGCGATGACATCAATGAGAGCCTCTTTTTTCTCTTGAGGTATCTCTTTTTTTTCTTTTTGAGCGATTTCGATAGTTTTTTGAGTCTGAGCTGCCTTTAATCTTCGGTGCGCCTGATCGTCACTATAGCCTAAGTGGCGAGTCAAATAGCTCATCATCGAAGGATAAACTAACTTCACCAATCCGGAGCATTTTTGAAAGAGCAATATATTCTGTAGGATGTCGCCTGTGATCTTCCTCTCATTTCTTACAATTTGCTTTGATCGACTGTGATTTTTCAAGAATGCATACGTCCTCCCTTTGAGAGTATCGTCACCCTTGGAGGTAAGTTCTTTGTTCTCAGATCATCGAACTTTGCCGACAGCTTCGTTGATGTATGGTTTTGATCTTGAGTTGCCGTAGCAGTAAATTCCATTTCATCTCATCTCATCTTTTTTGAAATTAATTTGTGCTTTTTAAGTTTTCTCGTCAGAATTTGTTCTGAACAACAGCGAGGGAAGCATCATAATGCAACTGAATGTGAAGACTATTTTAAACGAGATGGCAAAAGAGCCCAGAATTGAAGCCTAGGTAGAGCCACGTAAAGGCAGTAAAGGCGTCTGTTCGGGTTGCGACGACAAGTGCTCTGGCTATGATCATTTGCCACAGAGAGACTTCATTCACGTTCCGCTCTGGGGTCTTACCGTCGTGTTTTCACATTGCATGCGGCGAGTGGAATGCCCGAAGTGCGGCGTGAAGATGGGTGGTGGGTTTCCTTATTTCACGCTCCCGGCTTAAAACAAGTATAGCAAGTATAGCAGTCTTTATCGAACAAAAGTAGTGGGCCAAATCTGTTCCATCTGTTCCTTGTGAAGATCCTCCAAAACCGATAGGTTTGCAAAGAACGCTCCTGGCATCGGCCCCGTGACAATGGCTCCAAGAGCAAACTACATTCACTTAAGGAGGATTTAATGAAACAACTACTCTCTTTCTTGCTTCTGGTTTTGGTCTTTTCTACCAATATGGCTCTTGGCGACTACAGGGACTCGGTTGATGATGTTGATATGACCTATCAACGGTATGAAACATATAGAATAATGACCATGGGAGGCGAAGGACCCCTGAATGTGATTGGTTGGGGCTGCACCGGCAAGCTCGTCTTCGTGAACCACTACCTCAAGCAAGATGGAACTCGCTTTGCGCCTTTTTTGATTCAACCGGGAGCTGTCACGGAGTTTACAGAAGCCTGCCAGAAAGCACATGGTAAGGTCCGTTACGGCCTGCTTGTAAACAAGAATCCGAGAGGAGAGAAGTACTTGATGTATCAACTCCTATGTTCAGAACGTCTCCCCCAGATCTTTGATCCCAAAGAGTGCGGATTCTAAGCTTGAAATGCATTTCCAGCTTCGGACATTGCCTAGTACCCTCGGCGGAAGTCCTACGACATATTACGCCGTGGATTTTCAGTTATGCCTAGACACTCCGACGACGCGCTAGCAGCACTTCTAACGCTAGGAGGAGCAACAACGGCATAACTTACAAGACCAAGTAATATGTCGTAGGACTTCCGCCGAGGGGTACTAGGGCTTAAGTTTAGGTTTCGCTGAGGTAAATCAGCTGATAATTTGGATTCAAAAGGGCGAACTGTCCCTGCAGAAAAATCAGATCAATTCCAAGTTTGCTATTGATTCTTCGAATGGCCACTTGAATTTTCTTAATGCTATGGAAATCAAGTTCTCTCTCCTGATAGGCTGAATTGAGGATTTCACCAAACGAAATCCTCTTCTCAGGATGGCTCTCCAAGGTCAATAAAAATGGAATGGTCAATTGATCCTTTCCTAAAGCCACACTCTTGCCATCAACAAACGAGAGCTCCTTCGAGCTTGCAGAGACCACTATGCAGATCTTCTCTTGGTGATGAAACCTTCTTGCCCATTCCTGGATCAGATAGGTATGTCCACATCTCTGGCACTCTTTCCACCACATAAGTGGAATGGGCCTTCGTTCCAATCTAAAGAGTTCAATTTCAGCCCGAAACTGATCTGTCCGTAAATGATTGCGCTGAAAATAGGCCTGGACCCTCTTGAGGATCAAGATTCTCCTCTTTATTGAAAAAACGTGATCAAGTCTTCCTTTTCGAACTGCTTCATTCCAAAGAAAGTTACGACTGTACTGATCCTCTTGCCTCCTGCATTCACGAAGTAGCTTAAGGAAGGATTTGCGTTCAAATCCCCTCTCCTGTTCGATCATATACACATCGACTTGAAAGGGGAATCTCGTTCTATAGAGAACCGAAGCAGAACAGCGTCTTAGACATTCCTTGTGCAGGGACAAATCCTCTCTCTTTGTAGCATAGATTGCAAGATAAAGGAAAAAGTAGTCTGCCATTTCAGACTGACTCGTCTCAAACCACTTCAAACATCGAGGCATTAATTTCTCTGCATCCGCCAAACGATTGATTTCAACATACATTTGAAAAAGAAGAGAACTTGCCTTTTGAACATAGAACAGATCTCCGACTGAATTCTCAGCGACCATTGTCAAAATGCTCTCAGCACGCACAAGATTTCCTGTTGCAAAGTAGAGAAACCCAACGCAAGATCCGATCTTGGACCATCCTCCCCAAGATTTAGGTTTTTGTTCTAACCCTAATGTAAGTTCTTCAGCAATTTTGCCAGCCTGGTCGAACTCCTGTGAGTTCAAATGCACGATCATTGTGTCAAGTCTTAGAAACAGACGAAGAGTCTCGGGGATATCATCTTTTTGAAGCTCAGAGTAGATGTACACAGCCTCATTCAGCCGGAATGCATGCTGAAACGCTTTACCTCTTAAATAGTAGACCCAAAGGATCACGTTCTTTGGAGGCGGAGGATCCATTGATAATAAATCATCTGAGTATCTAAGCGAGCCTTCCCAGTCCAATCGGTCAATTGCCAAACGCTGCGCTACAACCTTTTCAAACCAACTGGCGTTCTCCTCGGGCTGAGCAAATTCGAGTTGGAGATGAGCCGTTGAGTATCGTTCAAGGACTCTCGTCAACACTTTCAAGAGCTGATCTTCCTTCAAGATGGCCATCGAACCATAGTATGCTAAGGGAAGTCTCTCCTCCTGACAAATGCACATCAACAATTCGCTCAACTTCTGATCAATCTTCTCTCCATCTGCGACTTGAATCGACTTTACACTCAAAGCTCCTCCTCAACATCCACCACAACCTGATCTCGGACCCACTCCAGGCGTCACATAGGATGCCAGTGGATCCTTTGACTTATCGTTATATTTCAATCTGTACTCGTTCTTCATAAATTTGGACAAGTCTGTGCTCATCATTTTATAGAGATCTTCCATTTCCCTCTGATTGAACGTGCCATCTTGCACGGTGATACCAGTAACGTAATTAACCGTTGAATTATAGATGGCATTTCGACCCTCTGAGGTTTTAAAATATTTAAACTGACCTTTCCACCACGTTCTATACTCATCTAGCTCTTTTTTATTCACACCGACTTCCGCTTTTTGATCTGTATCTTTTTTTGCCTTTTTTAATATTTGGCTCAAACCATCTAGGACGATTTCTTCCTTTTTGTAGCTATCCCTGGACCTTAGGACTCCCAAAATCAACTCGATCTTGTCTGGACTGTATTTCTGATACGAATCGACCTTTTCATTTTGGACAACAAATGCTGGACCATTTGCGTCCGTAACAAAGTTGTGACCTGTTTGAACTTCGTGAACATAGCTCATCAACAAATCCAGAAAAACAGATGGATCATCGATATCTACACGTATGACGGTTTGTTGGTTCTTTGTAAGACTTCTCGTAATCAACTGACCTGCCTTTGATAGGCCTATGCAAAGCTGAAATACCAAAGTCTGATCACGGATGCTCTCATATGCTTCCTTCTCATCGCTCCATGGCTGTATGATTCCCCACGGCAAATCCTCCCTGCTTTTTACTATTCCTAGTATCCCACCTTTATGCGCCACATAAAATAGAGAGCGACTGAGTTTTTCGTTAGATAAAGCCGAATCCCCTAAGTTCGCGTTATCAATTGAAATGCAAACAGGCCGCCCCCCAGTTTGGGTCCCAAAACGCTGTCTCGCAGTTGCCACGACGTTATCTATCTTTTCTCTTAATTCTCCTGGAGACATTGGCCTAGAATCTTGAGTTGCACCCGTTTCTTGTCTTTGATTCGTAAAGCCACTATGCCATTGCGTTACTTCGCTGGCACTTGCTGGAGCCAACATAACCAAATATGTCAAGGCTATGAATAGATTCTTAGTCATTTTTTCAATCCCTTTGAGCTTCAATCACAAAAATAGAAAATTGGTTTCCTCTTCACATTCGAAACAGCAAGCTCTATGCCAGCTAAAATTGATTAGGATTGATATGGCAACTTATTAATCGGGTCGACTGCCCTTTTGAGGAACTCGCGTGGAGACAAGTTGAACACCGGATGAACGAGTCGACAGCTTTAGAATGAGCCCGTTAAAGTATCGCTTATACGACTTAATTCTTGAGCTTGGTTGCCCCTGCGCCTGTCGATCCTGCCCATGGGTGGTAGGTTTCCTTATTTCACGCTCCCGACTTAAAACATGTATAGCAGATTTTGACCCCTTTGGGTAGAATCGAACTTACCTAGAAAACCTAAGCCATTTAGTGGATCTTACAGCCTCAACATCTGGCAGTGAATCAGACCAAGGTAGAGCACTATTGAGAATGTGAGAAGAGTGCGCTAAAAGCATCTTCCATGAAGATTTGGCGACACTAAACTCAAATGAAGTTTGCTCCCGAACCCCTATGGGTTGAGTCGACTCATGACGCTCATCTCTACCTGAAGAGGGGAAAGAAGATCTTTGATGGCATATCGAGCTGATGGGTGATCACCCATGGACATAACCACCCTCATGTGAGTGAGGCGATTACCCGGCAATCTCAGAAGTTGGATCAAGTGGTCTTTGCCAACTTCTCCCATGAACCTGCGGAACGGCTTACGGAGCATTTGGGGGATAGGACATTCAAAGCCTATTTTTGGCCTGGAGTACGGCTATGACGTGATCCGAGCGAGCCCCAAATCATCTTGCCATACCTAGCATGGGACCTA
>JACTMU010000095.1 GCA_014584465.1 Pseudomonadota bacterium
GAGGTCGTGAGGGGCGGGGTCCGTTCAAAGCGAGTTCCGCAGCGGCCATGCGACATGAAATGGCGCGTGGCTGCGCGAGGACTGCCGAGCCTTTGAATGGGCCCCGCCCCTCACGACCTCCTACGCTCCAACGATTGCATGGCCTCATCATTCAATGAGAACTTCAGACCCCACATCGAGTTGTTCGAACACCTCGACTATGTCCAAGTTGCTGAAGCGAACGCATCCATGTGATGCCGGATATCCTAATTGGCTTTCATGGTTGGTCCCTAATCAAAATCGGTCAAAAAGCGAATTGCCGGACAGCCCCTAATTAAAACACATTCAGACATTTTGGAATGCCAACTTGACAAATGTGTCAAGGTTTGATAGAGTTCATCTTGATGACTAGGCCAGAATACGACCTAAGAATAAATATCAACGGTAGAAATCTGAATCGAGTCATTATCGATCAGCATTATAAGGAAAAATATGCTGAGTCGGTGAATGACCAGTTAATTCTTGATCTTATTCAAACATTAGATGGTCGAACTTTTCCTATTGAAGAAGTGCATGGCGAATTTCAATATTTCAGCGTGGAACCTGTACTAAGAGACAATTCGCCATATCGCCTAGTGCTTCTTATTTGTATTTTTGACGATTATTTGGGAGTCATCAACGCATTTCGCATTGATCGGAGGTAAAATGGGTAAACAGACAAAATTTCCTTCAGAGGCTGAATTAAGAGAAGTACGTGAACGACTCTCGAAAGGGCCCGCATCTAAGGTTTTACCCAAAGATGCTTCTGCTATAGATCGCGCTAAGTACGCCATCTGCCAGGAAATCGTAATTTACAAGAACAAAAAAAATATAACTCAAAGAGAGCTTGCCGAAAAGATTGGCGAGAACGAATCCCTGATCAGCAAGGTCGTCCATTACAATATAGAAGAGTTCACAATTGATCGGCTCATGAAGTTTTTAAATGCAATTTATCCAAACGCAGAAATTAAGATTAATGTGGCTTCATAGAATTATTTTTCGCGCATGGCTGCGCGAGGACTGCCGAGCCTTTGAATGGGCTCCCCCCACCCCAGTCTCTTTCGTCCTGCAAGAGACGAAAGCTAATCGAGAGCATCCTCGGCAGTCTCTTCGACCTCGTCCATCACGTCACTTACGCTTTCGGCGATCGCATCTCGAGCATTTCCACCCTTTTCGACAGCGCGTTCAGGGATGAATTTTCGAAATCGTTCTCCTGCGCGATCTTGAATCTGTTTGGGAAAGAGTGCGGTGCTGTTACGAAAGAAGTTGGTCAACGCAAGAGAGAGACCATGGGCCACCGTCTGAAGCTCCGAAGTGATGGTTGAGGTTCGCACCCAATTCATCGAACGCTCCTCTAAAGTGAGTGGCCCTACTTTGATTTGCAAGAGAAAGAGTACAACGACGGTGATGATGATCATGCGTAAGGCAAAGAATAGGTCACCCATAGAAACCTCCAACGTTTGTCATCTTATGAATCTCCATTTTCAAATCCCATTCCTCGAACTGCAGAATCGACCGCTGACTTTGGACGAAACGCAGATCGAATTCGGTCGAGGATGACCTTTTTTTCAAAGGGTTTCGTTATGTAATTGCAGCATCCTGCTTCGAGCGCTTTGAGCACCATGCCCTCTTGATCGACCGTGCTGCAGGCAATGATGCGCATTTCGGGCATCTGCGCAAGGATCTCATTTGCAGCCACAATCCCACTTTTGATCGGCATCACAAGGTCCATGATGATGAGGTCAGGTCGAAGAGCCAGCGCAAGATCAATGGCCTCTTGGCCATCACAAGCCTCTCCAACAACTCCGATCTCAGTGCCCTCAAGAGCGTGACGCAAAACCTCGCGAATAAATGGAGCATCATCTGCTATGAGAAGTCTTAGACCCATGGTCTAATTATAGCGCCTATTGTTTCAAATGCGATAGGTCCTGCAGAATATTTTGTCTGTCCCAGGTCCGGGGCGTGATGGCTTGGCGGGCCAATGAGTCCTAATGCATCCATGAAAAACGGAAATATGGTGGGAAAGGATGGCTCCGTATGGTAATTATATAGTGCTTGGCGCGAAACCTGCTTTCGAGTGAATTTGCATAAGTTTTTCTTATACCGAGGCGGGCCGACGAAGGGCTAGCCAGAGGCGCTAACTCTTTCGCGCCAAGCACTATTTAGTGAAAAGTGCAAATGGACCTTATCAATCTGGAGATGCGCGATCGATTTTGGTACAGAACTCTTTCATTTTTTGTCTCAGATCAATGGATTTTATGCCTATGCCACGATTCTGGGAATACTCTTTGTATGCGGGATGGGTGTGCCGATCCCAGAGGACATCACGCTGATCTCTGCAGGTCTTTTGGCAGGCATTGGCAACATTTCGCTGACCGGTGGGATGATCGCTGGTTATGTAGGTGTCTTAGTCGGGGATATGCTTCTCTTTTTTATTGGACGAAAGTTTGGGCGGAACCTCTTTTTGCTGCCCTTTTTTAAAACGATCTTTACCCCCAAGCGAATTGCCAAGGCTGAGGAGAAGATCCACAAGAATGCCCACATTGTTTGCTTTACAGCACGGTTTCTTCCTGGCTTAAGGGCCCCCATCTATTTGACGGCAGGAATTCTTCGAGTGAAGCCCGCCGTCTTTATCTTTCAAGATGGATTGGCGGCGTTGTTGAGCGTACCGATCTGGATCATGCTCGGGTATTGGGTGGGGGACAATCTCAATCGTGCGCTGGAAATCGCCAAAGAGATTCAAATCTACCTCTTCTCTGGACTCTTTATTTTCGTTCTGCTTTACGTTCTCTATAAGAGACGCCAGAGCGCTAAAGTCCCCATTGAAAACCAAATTTGAAAAAGGTTATCCCATTTGTGACAGAGACCCCTTGTGGAGTTGTGTTTGTGATGGGATCTGGCAATGAGGCTGAATCGGAGTAGTGCACCTTCTCAATGGAGTGGGAAAGGCGCCAAAAGATCTGGTGAGTCCGAGAAAACATGTATTTCTTTCCAACGACGATTCCAAGTGAGGCTGAACTGGGATGAGAGCCTGATTGGAGCGCAATGCCCGTTGCAATTTCAGAATGGGTGAGGATGGGGGCAAAGTTGAGACCTAGAATCCAGAAGCGCCCCTTTTTTGAAGGTAGGAGTGCCTCCATAGAGAGTTGAACGCCATTGGATTGGAGCCGCACTCTCCACATGTCTGTGGGAGGTACATTGAACTGATACTCTTGGTAGTCAATTCCAAAGATCAGCGTAGGGGAGCGCAGGGATGGCCCAAAGATCTTTCGAAATCGTATGCCGAAGTCAAACCATTGATGGTTCATGTCACTCACGATGGACCCATCGGTCGATGCGACCACATCTCCTGAAAGTGAACTCAAGAAGTGAGTATGGATGCCAAAGAAGGGGCTCAACCAAAACTTCATGGCAGCAGAGAAGGCGGGGCTAAAATTGGAATAGGATCGATACCAGTAGTTGCTGGAGGAATCGTTGTAGATGAGAGCCGGCGCAATGTCGAGCTCAACCACATTTCGACGGGGATCACCTTCGTCGAGTTGATCGGAGTAGCTTCTTGCATCCTCTCCGCCGAGGAGGTAGTCGGAGACTCGATCCGTAAAACCCATGTCCTTGCTCTCTTGTTTCGGAGGAGGTGCATTGGTCTTTGGAGCCTCCGAGGTGACTGGGTCTGGGATTCCTTTGCGGTCCTCTGGGAGCGGCAATGAGACCTTCTCATCGTTCGAGATCTTGGGGGTCGGGGAGTGCTGAGTCGTAGGCCGGCCTTCTTGATTCTCTCCTGTGGCGGTCGTTTTGGGTGGAAGTGGGCGTGCCGGTGTTGGATTTGAAGGTTGATCCTTTTTGGGTGTGCGTACTTCGTACCTGCCCGAATCGAGGCGAAGGGAGTTCTCCTCTTGCCTTTGTGGATTGAGGAGAAGTGATGAGGAGGGATCGAGTTGACTCAAACCCCATGTTCCATAGAAGAAGAGGCAGAGAAAGAGACCCAAACGGATTGTAAAAGAGATCGATTTTCCCATCATCCTCCTTTCGGAACATCAAGAGCGACTCTTAAACTGCAACAAGGTAGCATGAGGAGATCACGATTCACTGTTGACGAAAGGCCAGCGACTCGCCCCAGGTCAATGCGGTTTGACGAGGTTTTCTGAATTCGTCTACAATAGAAGAGAAATGACTTTTCATCGACGACCGCATGTGCGACTTCTTTCACTTCTCCTTTTGGCCTATTTTGCCTCTCTGCCTCAAACATTAGGGCAGATCGAGGAGCGAACCGCGCAGTACAAGAGTGAAATTGATGTGATGCTCAATCTCAACAGGGTCTCCGTACTTTCTGTTCAAGACAATATGGATGGAATTTATGCAAAGGCACTTGAGCGTCACTTGAAAAAGATGGTTGAAGAGCACTATCGTTGGACCTATGTCGAGACGCCTGAGGGTTTTGTGCTGTCAGATCCGCTCGAAGAGTATGAAAACGATTCATCGAAGATTTTGGCTCTGAAGGACCAGTTCTCTGTGGATGGACTCTTTGCGGTTCGTCTTACAAAGGGACCTCGCGGAGTGATGATGAGGCTTGATCTTTTTTTAATGAGTGATGGTCGAATTTTTGTCCAAGAGAATCTTAGAAATCATCCTCGTTTTGAAATTGCAGAGCTGGAAAAACAGTTGGAGAACCTCTTTCAATCGACGCTTCATAAGATTCCCTTTGGAGGGAGGATCCTTAGTCGTCAGGGGAATCGTGTGACTCTCAACATGGGACGACGTGATGGACTTAAAATTGAGGATTCCATCACTGCCATTCAGATCATTGGTCTTAAGAGACATCCGAAGTTTCAATTTGTCGTACAAACAGAGAAAGAGATCTTGGGAAGAATCAAGATTCTCAAAGTAGATGACACCTTGAGTTTTGGAGCTGTGGTGGTGGAGAAGGAGAAGGGTGCAGTTGGAGTTGGGACCAAGCTTTCAAGCATAAGTGAAGTTGAGTACAAAGATGCCGATTCCCTGCTGCTAGGTAAAGAGTCCGAGAACATCTTGGGGGGTCGTGTGGATTCCCAGGTGAGCTATGGAGAAAATCCGAAGGAGTGGGTGCCAGAAGATCCGCCAAGCTACGGAGAACTCTCTGTGGCCTTGGGTTTTGGATCGTTTGGGAACAATGTGAGTTTGAGCTCAGAAAATCTTCATGCAGGTTCGAGCCTCTATCCTAATATGAGTCTTCAAGGAGAGTTGTGGTTGACTCCCCACTGGATCACGAAGGTGTCGATTCGACAGGGTGTCGTCAACGTTCCCAATCCTCGATCGGGAGCGGAACCTGGGACATTGGCACTTGCGCACAACAACTACTCAGTCAAATTTGGCTACAACCTCTTGATGACGGATGAATTTTTTGGACCAAAACTTGTCTTTTTGGGAGGCTATGCGGTCTCTACACTTTATGTGGACAGTTCTACTCCAACAGTTCTTACGACGATGGAGTACAGCGGCTTGGAGTTGGGCATTCGAGGCTCTTTGCCAATCTCAAAGAAGGGAATTTGGAGTCTTGGTGCAGAACTCACCTTGGTGCTCAATCCTCAGCTTACGGAACGTCCGGTCACCTCAGGAGACTCTTCGAGCAGTCAGATCAACCAATTCACCTTTTTTGGCGCCTACAAGATGTCAGAGCACATGCTGTTGACGGGATCGCTCGACTTCCAACTCTACTCTTCTTCCTTTTCTGGATCAGGCACTCGAAGCGACGGCCAGTCGGCCTCCAGCACCAGCCAAACATTTTCATCTCTCAATGGTGGCATACGCTATCTTTTCTAACCCAGACTTGGATTCAAGGTTTCCATGGTTGGTTGGGGACTTGAGCAATTCGTGCTGGGAGAGGGCGTTTCAGAGCTTTTGAGAGCCAGTGGTTGGTCGCTATGATCCGCTTGAGATCAAGGCCTGTTGAGACCCCCATCGACTCAAAGAGATAGGCAACGTCTTCGGTGGCCACGTTTCCCGTTGCTCCCCGGGCAAATGGACAACCACCCAAACCGCCAATGCTGCAATCAAAGCGGGTGATGCCAGCTCGATAACTCTCCAAAATGTTGGCAAGAGCCAATCCACGAGTGTCATGAAAGTGAAGAGCAACTCGCTTTGCAGGTGTGGCGGAGATCAGCTTTGGTATCAGAGAACGCACTTGGTTGGGGTTGGCAATTCCAATGGTGTCGCCCAAAGAGATCTCGTCCACTCCCAAATCGGTCAACCGGTTCACCAAGCGAAGGACCACAGACTCTTTGATTCTACCTTCAAAGGGGCAACCAAAAACCGTACTGAGGTAGGCGCGCACTTCTATCTTTGATTTTTGTGCATCTCTCACAATTTTTCGAATGTTCACAAGGCTCTGTTCGACCGTGGCGTTGATGTTTTTCTTTAAAAAGGTGTTGCTGGTGGCCGTCACGACCGCGATCTTTTTCACATTGAGATCGCGTGCAATTTCAAACCCCTTGAAATTTGGGACCAGCGCCGAAAACGTTGGGGTTTTCAAGCGGTCGGAGGACAAAGCGCTCTTGTTCAAGAATTTGCGAAACAACCTGTCCGAATCGGCCATCTGGGGAACTTTTTGTGGTGAAACAAAGGCTCCAAGTTCGATCTCTCGATGTCCACAGGCAATGAGGCGTTTGGCCAACTGAGATTTAAGAGCGTAGGAGATGGGCTTTGCCTCATTTTGAAGTCCATCGCGCAGGCCAACTTCGATCAATGTCACACGGCGGGCCTTCATGATCCCACTTCCACTAAGATTTGATGAAGCTCCACTTGGGAGCCGACAGAGACCTTGAGCTTCTTGATGAGGCCATCTCGATGTGAGTTGAGCGAGTACTCCATCTTCATGGCTTCCATGACCAGCACGAGTTCTCCACTTTTGACGGACTCGCCCTCTTGCTTCAAGATCTTGGTAATCTTCCCAGGCATTGGAGCCAAAATCTCGCCTCGATGAAGGTCAGAGTCACGACTTCGCTTGCGTTCGGAGCTCTTAGGTTCCCATGTCAAAGTTTGACCTCTCCAATGAACCCAAAGAGTTCCCTTGATCTTCTCAAACCACCCCTCTTCCCTTTGACCGTCAAGTTCAACAATGAAACGTTTCATACGCCTCTCCAGAAAGTGCTCCAGGGAGAGGGGATGTCCGAACTTGACGCTTGAGAAGATGAGTTTGAAGAGCTCGCCGAAGGTAAATTCCACACCATCTGCGCAACTTGAGAGGTCTTAGAGTCGAGCGGCTCTCTCTTAAGTGCATTGGGGAAATTTCGCTCAAGAAATTGAGTGGTCATCGATCCATCCACAAACTCAGGATGACTCAAGATGGCTTGGAGGTAGTCGATGTTGGTCTTTATTCCAAAGAGGACTGTTTGCGCGAGTGTCGTTTTCATCTTCTCAATGGCACGAGCTCTTGTTTCATCGCGAACGATGACCTTGGCGATCATGGGGTCATAGTAGGATGAGATGAGATCACCCTCTTCAAAGCCAACTTCAAAGCGTCGTCCCGGCCCGTCGGGCCAAAGTGTGCCGTGCAAAACACCTGTGCTGGGGATGCCATTCTGATAGGGATCTTCCGCGTAGATCCGGCACTCAATGGCATGTCCCCGCGGCTTTAGAAAGATTGGATTCCAAAGTGCGGGCTCTCCCATAGCTGTGCGAAACTGCTCCTTAACCAGATCCACCCCGAGAATCTCTTCTGTCACCGGGTGTTCAACTTGAAGTCGAGTGTTCATCTCTAAGAAATAGTATTGATCGTCCTGCAAAAGAAATTCAATCGTGCCAGCGCCCTTGTAACCAACACTTTGGGCAAGATTTCGTGCCTGCTCACCCATCTCCTGGCGCAACTCTTCGGAGAGCGCAACAGAGGGTCCCTCTTCGATGATCTTTTGATGACGTCTTTGAACGGTGCACTCCCGATCGAAGAGGTGAAAGGCTTGGCCAACGCCATCGACAAAGATCTGAAACTCAATGTGTTTTGCATGGTCAAGATATCTCTCCAAAAAGAGATCTGAAGAGCCAAAGGAGTGTAGGGCTTCACGTGCCGCAGACTCGATGAGTTCGAGAGCTCCCTGGGGGCTCTGTAGGATCTTCATCCCACGACCTCCACCACCGGCTCGAGCCTTGACCATCACCGGAAAGCCAATCTCCTTTGCGTGCTCTAAGATCTTGTCAGGGGATGCTGTAGGACACTCAACTCCTGGAAGAAGTGGAATGCCGATCTTGGCAACCCTCTTTTTGGCTTCGACCTTATCTCCCATCAGAGAAATGGATTGGGGCGAGGGCCCCACAAAGATGAGTCCCTCATCGAGGCATCGTTTGGCAAACTGTGCATTTTCCGAAAGAAACCCAAAACCAGGGTGAAGAGCCTGTGCACCACTGGCCAGCGCTCCCTGGATGTTTCTTTCAATGTGAAGATAGCTTTCAGGAGCAGGGGCTGGTCCGATGCAATATCGATCGTCAGCCATGCGATAGGCACGGCTTCCAACATCAACTTCAGAGTGAAGAAGAACTGTCTCAAGACCAAGCTCTTGAGCTGCACGAATGATCCGTACAGCAACCTCACCTCGATTGGCAATGGCAATCTTCCTAAAGGCTCTCTTCATCTACTTCTTACGAATCCATTCAGGTACATCTTTATCAAAGAAACAACGCATCCCCTCTTGTCCCTCAGGACTCGTGCGGGCATCGACAATCATTTTGCAAACATAATTGCGCAGATCGGAATAGTTCATATCACATCGATCCAACGTGTTGAGAAGTCTCTTTGCATTTTGAACTGCACAAGGACCATTGTGCACAATGGAATTGAGAATTTCTTCTCTCTTCTTTTCAAGCTCCTCCATTGAGCCAATGTGAGAGACAAAGCCGATCTCTTTGGCAAGGTGAGTGTCAAAAACCTGCGCCGTAAAGGCAAGCTCTCTCAGGGCCAGGGACGACATTCTCAAACTGACAAAGGGGCTGATGATGGCTGGGACAAGACCCAGTTTGACCTCACTGAAACAAAATCGGGTCTTCGTTTCAGCAAGGACAATGTCACATATTCCAACAAGACCCAAGCCACCACCGTAGACATTTCCCTTGAGTTCACCAACGACCGGAACAGGAATCGTGCGACCTGCTTCAAACATATCAAAAAGTTTTTGGGCATCGACCTCATTGTCAAAGGTGTTGTCTTCAATAATGCTCTTCATGTAGTTAAGGTCGGCCCCGGCACAAAAGCTCGTTCCCTGAGCACAGAGATGAACCGCACGGATTCGTGAACGACCCGTAACACTTTCAAAAGCCTCCTTCAGATCATGAATCATCTCAGAATTGAGGGCATTATGAGTTTTAGGTCGATTGAGGGTGATCGTAAGAACACACTCTCGTTCGTCAATCAGTATCGAAGACATAATTTTTTCCCTCCCTTGCACGCAAATGTGATCACACCTATTTTCATTAAGTCACCCATGCGACTTATTACATTCTGAAGACTCCTTGTGAGCGAACACCCCACTCTCGATTGAAGCTGGCGCTGATGCCCAGAGCGAGCACTCGACGTGTGTCGATGGGATCGATGATTCCATCGTCCCAAAGTCGGGCCGTTGAGTAGTAGGGTGATCCCTCCAGCTCATATTTTTCAAGTATGGGCGCTCGAAGCTTCAGCTCTTCATCTGATTTGAGGGAAAGCCCCTTCTCTTCAAGTTGATCTTTCTTTACCTGAACCAACACACTTGCCGCCTGCTCTCCGCCCATCACGGAGATGTGAGCATTGGGCCACATCCAGAGCTGACGGGGTTGATAAGCTCTCCCGCACATTCCGTAGTTGCCAGCTCCATAGGATCCCCCAATGATGACCGTAAAGCGAGGAACGCGGGTGTTGCTCACGGCCATCACCATCTTGGCTCCATGTTTGGCAATCCCTTCGTTTTCATATTTCCTGCCAACCATGAACCCTGTTACATTTTGCAAAAAGACAAGAGGGATCCCTCTCTGATTGCAAATTTCAACAAAGTGGGCGGCCTTTTGAGCGCTCTCGCTAAAGAGAACACCGTTGTTGGCCACGATTCCTACGGGGTATCCCCAAATGTGAGAAAATCCTGTCACGATGGTCGATCCAAAATTGGATTTAAACTCATGAAAGCGACTTCCATCGACAATTCTGGCAATGATCTCCCGAACATCGTAAGGAATTCGCTTCTCCTTCGGAATGATGCCGTAGAGCTCTTGAGGCGCATAAAGAGGCTCTTCCACCTCTCGAATTTCAAGGGGCACAAATTTTTTTCGATTGAAATGAGACGCTATGGATCTTGCAAGTTCAAGTGCATGCTCATCGTTCTCTGCAAAATGGTCCGTGACTCCACTGATCTCGCAATGAACTCGAGCACCGCCAAGGTCTTCAGAGGAGACCGTCTCTCCTGTGGCAGCTTTTACAAGTGGAGGCCCTCCCAAGAAGATGGTTCCATTGTTCTTAACGATGATGGTCTCATCGCTCATGGCGGGCACGTAGGCTCCGCCCGCCGTACAACTGCCCATGACGACGGCGATCTGGGGGATCTCTGCAGCAGACATTCGTGCCTGATTGTAAAAGATCCGTCCAAAGTGGTCTCGATCGGGAAAGACTTCAGATTGCAAAGGCAAGAAGACTCCGCCACTGTCGACCAGATAAATGCAGGGAAGCCCATTTTCATAGGCAATCTCTTGAGCCCTTAAATGTTTCTTAATGGTGATCGGGAAATAGGTTCCTCCCTTCACAGTTGCATCGTTGGCCACAATCAAGCATTCGTGGCCGGAGACTTTACCAATTCCGGTGATGACCCCTCCGCTCGGAGCTGCGCCATCATACATCTCCCAGCCAGCAAGTGGTGAGAACTCAAGAAATGGGGTCGATGGATCAAGGAGCTTTTCGATGCGCTCTCGAGGGGGGAGTTTTCCTCGTTCGCAGTGACGCTTCATCGCATCGGGGCCTCCACCCATCTGAACCGATTCGAGTCGTTCCTTGCGCGTAGAGAGAAGTCTCTTCATTGCCTCCGTGTTGAATCGAAACTCCTCGGAGTGGGTGTCGATTTGGCTCTCAATGGTTTCCACTTTGTCTTCCCTACCGGTTTTCCCTAACGATGCGGACCGACGAGGTCCAGCTTTCGATGGTTATAGTCGAACATCGTGGAGAATCCAAGCTTCGCCCGTTGGGTGCGAGCGTCATTTTGGAGTCAAGATCTGGATGCAAGCTCCTGTGAGTGCAGGGGGCTCTTACCTCTGCAACCGATGGCTCTGAAAAACAAAAGGCCCTCGGAAAGGGCCTCTTGCAATTTGAGCTAAAGGTGAAACCTTTGTCTCTAAATTAGGCAGTCTTTCGGAACTCGAAGTAATCTCGAGTGTTCCAGTTTTTTCGAAGTTGATTGTATTTTTTTTGATCTTGCTGCCAAGCTCGAGAGTAGTTTTTTTGGTACTTTGCAAACTCACGATCCAAATAGGTGTAGTAACATTTGTAAAGATGTCGTGAGAAGAACTGACAGTACCATGAGATGGGTGCCTTTGGAGTGAGGCAGTAGCGCTTCACAAAGGTTCCGATCTCCTTATTCATGTAGTTCCACCA
Organism: Pseudomonadota bacterium; assembly: GCA_014584465.1. Lineage (GTDB taxonomy): Bacteria > Bdellovibrionota > Bdellovibrionia > Bdellovibrionales > JACTMU01 > JACTMU01. The sequence goes on from JACTMU010000095.1 coordinate 11,588, forward strand.
GTAGTTGGCCTCTTTTGCATGAATGAAGTTTCCTACAAAGACGGGATGTCGGCCAAAGTGAAATCCAACTTCGTAGCCTTTTCCAACGTGCTTCATGTAAGATTTGCAGCGGTGAGGTCCATACTTGTAACTCTTTGTTTTCATCGTTTCTCCTTGGTTAAACGGATTGTTTTTCGTTTCTCACTCTTTACGAATAGAGTAACGGCATCTTTGACCTCTTTCATTATAGGCAAGAGTTCACCTTTTGACTATTTGGACAAAGGCCCAAATTTTTCTTATAGATAGGTCCGAAATTAATGGATCCATCGTTGCCTTCGTCGTCGGCTTGTGCGACCTACAGGAAGTAGGCCTCCGCGCCTCCTCCTCGGACGCCTTGGCTGCATTAATTTCGGACCTATCTATAGCTGCAAGGTTGTTAGCGGAGATCGTGAGCCGGGATTCTTTGAACAAGCTCCTGGAGGGTGGTAATCGCAGAGGTGATTTTGGCAAAAAAACTTCGTTCGTTTGGAATGAGGTAAAAGTGGGGATGTCTCATCCAAATCGATTTGAGTCGTCGATCCAGATCGACAGCCTCTTCCACAGTCTCATTTCGAATCGGATTGCCACCTTCAATGGACTTACCCCCTATTGCAGCAGACTCAAAAAAGATAACTGCGTCATATCGCTCCAGTTCCTCTTCAAATGAGGTTCTCAAAGAGGAAAAGAAGGCATCCGGGCCATGGGGCCAATAGACCGCGCCGTCGATGGTCCCTCGATCACAAAGCAAGATGCGGTCAGGGTAGACCTCGCTATTGACATCTTCCAGAGATCTTTGGACCCAGTAGATGGCGTGTTGAGTGGCTTCACGAGCCCCCTCGTTTTTAATTCGTGGAAATCCCCCAGAAAAGAGCAGTGTGGCGGCTTCAGGAACGATGACAATCGAATCACCAATTTCGCGGCGAAAGAGATCTGCCGCTGTGGTCTTCCCGGCACCTGGACCACCCGTAAGAACGATTCGATAATTTTTTCTCGTTTTGGCCATCTCACCACCTACGATAAATCTTACAATGAAAGGGGGGGGGTTGCAAACTTGTCGACAACATTGTGGTTGGTGCCACAGGGCCAGATGTTTCGTTATCTTTCAGATCCGGGTTTTAACTCTGTTCTGATGAGCTTGATGGCGGCAATGCTCCCTGCTTTTGCAAGAGAATTTTGCAAGAGACCAGAGCCAGAAGTTGGTCTTGAGATGAAAAAATCTCAACTTCATTGAGCAGTTGCACGAAGCGGTTCTTCTTGAGTTCAAAGAGATTCTCTTCCAGTTCAGACTCCTTGATGTGAAAGCGCGCGCGCACTTCACCAAAGACGGGCTGAAAGAAGCGCCCATTGAATTCACCGATCTCCATTTGTGTGTTGATGGGGTTGACATGTCCACTCCAAAAGATCTCAAGACACTCTTGGGCGAGGGTGACCATGGCACCGGGATGGACTCGACCCGATTGACTTCGATTCTTCCATCGAGCAGGTAGAACGAGTTCAATTTGGGTGTGAGACCTCTGTCTTACCTTGAGTCCCATGCCCAATCGGTGTGGGGCCAAAAAATCACCAGAGATGGAGATCCACTTTTTCGAGAGCCAGGGACTCACCTCATCAATGAGGTGGGCCACTTCGTAAGGGTGGACCAATTCACCACCCGTCTTCTTCACCCATCGACTGATTTCACTAACCCACTCTTTGTATTTCATTTGCCCTCAAATGCATGAACCACTATATTGATGGGTATTACAGAGGATCTGTAAAAAAGAGTAGGTAATTATGAGATACATAGGGCTATTGTGCATCGGTTTGGCAATGTTTTGGACATGGGGACTCGTGCATGGATCTCGTCCCATTCCGGTCTCGGTGCATCAGAGCTTGCAGCAGGAGATGGTCACCCTCATTCAAGATTACGTATCTGAAAGGCGCCCCGCATCAAGTCCCGTCATTTTCGAATATATGTGGACCAAGGCTCTTTCAGAAAACCAGGTGAAGGCCTTCTTTAGCTTCTATTACGATGATCTCTTAGAAGATGGTGAGGAGACTCATGAGAGTCGTTCGGGTTGGGCACTCCTTTCACGAAACACACTGGAGAGCTCAAAGTGGTCTCTTGATTCGGTTCAAGTTGATCAAGATGCCCTCGTTTTCAAAGATGGCACAGTCATTCACGCGGACGATGAGCTCAGTGACCCCGCTGCTTCCGATGAGTGAGATTAGGGATATCGAAACTGGAAGTCCTTTAAGGTTTCACATTGTGCGACGACAACCTTTCCACTGGTCGTGTCAACGGATCGGGTGATGCAGCTTTCAAGTTTGTGGTCCAACATCATTCCATCTTTTGTAAAGATGACGTATTGAGGAATGTCTGGACTGTAGGAGAAGTAGTAGCTGTACTTTTCTGGTGACGCTGTCCAATAGACGACATCAAAACGGATTTCGCTGACGTTGATGAGGCATCGTGGGATCTCCGTGCAATTCTTTTGATCTTTGGGTTTGGTCGGTGAGTCTATGGAGCGGTGTTGGGTGGAGAGGTGGTGGAAACTGCTTTTGACCTCTTCAGAGAGTGGCGAGAAGGTCCTCCCCTTGAAAAGACCTAGCGGCATGGAATTTGAAAGTAGGGAGAGAGCCTTAGAGATGGGGGGCTCTTCCGTTCTCAAGGTCGTCGTGGACTGTTCAACATCGACATCGAAATAGAAATCACTTTTGTCCGTCACCCACCCCTCTTCTGTAAGAGTTCTCACAGTGTGAGTTCCAGAGTAACGGGAATATTTTTCTAAGGGTGTGATCAGGTCAATGCTTTGAAGGAGCTCTCCAATGAGAACCTTTGAAGATCCTAAGACCTGCTGGGTCTCTTCAAAATAGACAAACTGCCCGGTTTCAGGGAGTCCTTCGTGGGCATGAGAGGCCACCTCATCGAAGGCTCGAATCAGCTCCTCCTGACTGACTTCGGGTCCAAAGTCCAAGGGACTTTGAACTTCGTCGTCGCGGTTTTGGCCGGGATCCAGGCATCCTGCGAGAGAGAAAATAGATAGAAGAAACAAAGTTGCAAATGGGCGAGAGTTTGTTTTCATGGCACCTTCCGAACTAGATCGAATCCCATCCCCAGATCCAAAATGGAAGTGGGAAGAGCTTTCCTAAGATCTCATCGGTCTCTCTCTTGATCTTATGAATCGATGCAAGAGAATCTGGACCAAAGAGAATTCGGACCATCTCGGTTGTGGATCCAGTAGAAATCGTGTCCTTTTTGATTCCAATGGTATGGAGGTGTCGATCGCATTTGAGGACGAGGTCGGATATGCCAATCGCCTTTGCGGCTCTGTGAATCTTTTCGTAAAGCTTTGGGAAATCCAAGACCCTGATCATTCCAAGGTGCCCATGATGGATCTCAAGACCATTTTGCAGTGCCTTTCGAAGCAGATTTTGAGCATGTTCAGGGACAATCAGACGAATGTCTCTTCCTTGGTCAAGTCGAACATAATTCACAAGGGACAAGAGATCGTGCACATTGCCTCCCCACTCGTGAACGTATCCAGTGAGGTCGACCCCCTTGCCCTCCACAGCATAGGCTTTTAGGGAGTTGTGTTGATCCCAGGCCGTGTAGATCCTGGATTGGGGGATCTTCAGACAACGTCGTATCTCATCGACCGTACGAACGGAGGTGACAGAGTGGGCGTTGTAGAGTCTAAGGAGAGCTTGTGGATCCACCTGAGGGCTGCAGCGGTAGGTGAGATCGTTGCGAATCAGTTTAAGGTCTTTGTTAAAGAGAATGTTGAGCTCATTTCCGGCAAGTTCAAAGTTCATCTTTCTATAGAAATCAAAAAGGTTCGACCAAAGGATTGCAATTTCGCAACCGATCTCACGTGCCTGATCCAGACATCCTTGAATGACATTGCGGCTTAAACCCAATTTGCGATAGGAGCTGTCGGTGACCACGCTGCCAATGGTGGCCACTTTGACCACATAGAGAGGAGTCTTGACCATCAAGGGGCGCATGATTGCATGAGACAAAAAACCGGAGTCGCCTTTGACGATGTGACTGTGAACGAGGTTTTGCGGCTGAAAGGCGCTCGGGTACTCGTCGGTCAGGGACCACCCTTGGTCTGCCCGAAGTTGGGTGTCGAGAAAGTGAATCAGATTAGGGTACTCTTCGGGGAGCGGATGACGTGCTTGAAACGTTTGCTCTTTCATAGATAGATCCATTCTACTTCGTTCTTCCTCCCCTCTGGGCTAAAATATGGGGAGTTTGACATTTTCTCGTCCTTTGACTAGCTTTTCGATAGATCTCAGTGATGGGTGGGTTCACTCCAGAAGATGGTGGCTGAAAGTCCTACAGTCGTAGAGGAGCAGTGAGAGTGGCAGACAAGAGTGCGAAATATCCGGAAAATAGTGACGGTCGGTTTTATGTGGACAACGCCTGCATTGCATGTGACGCGTGCGTCACTTCAGCGCCTGATAATTTTGTCATGGATGAGAAGGCGGGACACGCCTATATAAAGAGGCAACCCCAATCACCTGAAGAAGAGGAGCAGTGCAAAGAGGCCATGGATGGTTGCCCCGTTGAGGCCATTGGAAACGATGGGGAGTGTTGAGGTCAAAAAACAAGAGGCGCGCGCCATCTGCAAAGAGCTCCAAAAGCACTACCCCCTTGCGCATTGTTCACTCAATTATGAAAACCCCCTGCAGCTTCTTGTGGCGGTGATCCTTTCGGCTCAATGCACAGATGAACGGGTCAATCGTGTCACTCCAGCCCTTTTTCAAAAATTTCCAGATGTCCAATCCTTTGCGCGGGCCACGACCCGATCACTTGAAAGTGCAGTCCATTCAACTGGATTTTTTAGAAACAAGGCTCGAAGCATCAAAGAGGCAGCTCAAAGAATCATGGAGGTCTACGATGGTCAAGTGCCTCGAAGTCTTGAGGAGCTGACAACGCTTCCAGGAGTTGGAAGAAAGACCGCCAATGTGGTCATGGGAACTGCGTTTGGGATCGCAACGGGAGTTGTGGTGGACACCCACGTTCAGCGAGTCTCACGACGTCTAGGCCTGGCTTCCGGAAAGAATCCTTTGCAGATCGAAAAGGAGCTCTGTGAAGTTGTACCGAAGAAGCACTGGATCTCCTTTTCTCACTGGTTGATTCTGCATGGCCGACAGCTCTGTAAGGCTAGAAATCCTCAGTGTGATCAATGTTTCTTGAAGGCTCTCTGCAAATCTTCGCTCTGACTCAAACTGACTCAGACTGGCTCAAACCGTTCTGAGCTGAATGTGGTCAAGGGTTCTCTGAAATCTTGATCTTCTCACCAAGTGCCACGAGATCGATCTCATATTCAAAGAAGACCTGGGTCGCCTTTTCAAGGAGGCCAAAGTAGTGGCCCGCCTTTGAGGCCGTGGTTGAGGGGAGCTCAGCTGTGACCGTAGGGATTCCTCTCTGTTTTCCAGCATAATTTCCAAGACTGCCTGGAAAGAGTCCATAACCATGAAACTTCAAGAGGGATGTGCTCTTTTTCATCTCCGATTTGAGGCTTTCACAAGATGCAATGTATTTGTCCGAAAAGGCCTGGGTGACACCATTTCTTGGGCCATCATAATCAAGAATGTTCAAAGGAGCGTGAACACTTAAGATCTTGACGGGCTTAAATTCAGTGATGAGCCACTGCTGAAAGAGGGTTTCTGGTTCACTTCCGGCTTTAGGCCCTGGATAACGGCGACGCCGACTGCCGTACTTTGTTTTCCAAAGGTGGAGGGCACTCTTGTCCCAATCAGGTGTGTCAAAATTGCGATTGAGATCGACCTTATTGTAATTTGTTCGAGTTCCACTCGTATATCTCAAAAAACCATCGGGATTGACCATGGGAGCAACCACGATGAATCGATTCTTGCACGATTCTGGGCGCGCCTTGAGCCATTCAATCAATCGAAATCCAAAATAGGTGGGCGTCACTTCGTCTCCATGAACCGCAGAGAGGACGAGAGAACGATTGGAGGCCTCCTTGGATCCACAGGTCCAATAGATCAGGGGAAGGCCATTGACGGTCTTTCCATGTGTGAGCCATCCCTCTTCATGAAAAAGGCTGAGATCCCAATCGAAGTTTTTCTGGAGGATTCTTGCTTTGAGTTTTCCCATAAGATCGCTGATTTGGGCTTGACCCGAATCAGACTCACACCATCCGTTGGTGACGACCAAAAGAAGCAGAGAGGCCAGAATCGATCGAAAAATCGATTTGCAATCTTGGAGCTTGGATTGACACCCTTCACGTCCGTATGTCAGCATCACTCTATGATTGTCTCCTTCTTTGAAAGTCTTAAATATGTTGGTCATCTATGGCCCATCTCATTTCTCAGAATTTTTGTTGGCTACTACTACTTTGAACAAGCCCTTGAAAAAGTTCAAGGGGAGTTTTTGCAAAGACCCGTGATCGCGGCGATGATCCATGAGTGGTTACCCAGCAGCAGCGTTCCAGAGTGGTACCGAGTGATCATTGAGCAGATCGTTTTACCACACTGGGAAATTTTCGCCTACATCGTAGTTGCAGTCCAATTCTTCATTGGAGGCTCCTATTTGATTGGTTACATGGTGCGTCCAGCAAGCCTTTTGGGCATCTTTTTTTGCCTTAATGGCATTCATCAGAGTGGGCTTCTCGAATTTCAAGAGCTGATGATGGCCGTCTTCTTTACTTTGGGGTGGATCGGGGCTGGTCGCTGTCTAGGTATCGACTACTTCTTCTTCAAAAGGAGACGAGGCATTTGGTGGTGATGCAGAAGAGATCGCCTCATAGATCTCAGTGGATTGCCATAGTCCTCGCGGTTATGATTGGTGGCACCTATCTTGCCAAGAAACAGCGAAGTGCTGTTCCTAAGGATGCGAAGGTTCAACAACCTGGGGGCCCAACCCCACACGGAGATCGGCACAAGCTTGTAGCTTACAGCTACTCATCTTTTGTAAGTTCTTGGGGGCCTGGTCCAAAGATTGTCGAGGAGTTTACAAAAGAGTGTCAATGTGAGGTGGAGCTGGTCGATGTTGGCGACGCAGGTCTCCTGATTCAAAGATTGCTATTGGAGAAAGAGAGATCACGAGCTGACGTTGTGATTGGGCTGGATCAGCTTTCGCTTTTTCAAGCCGAACAGATCTCTTGGCGGGACGTGGCTCTCAGGGACCCACATTGGGACTCGGCTTTTCCTTACCCCAAAGATGGACCCTTTGTTCCCTTTGATTGGTCCGCTTTGGCCTTCGTCTTTCGTCAAGGAGAGGTATCTCCTCCGACCTCGTTGGATGATCTTTTGGATTCACGCTTTGAAAAGAGAATCACCCTTCAAGATCCAAGGACGAGCACGCCGGGCCTTCAGTTTCTGCTTTGGGTGATGGTGGATAAGGGTGTGGATAAAGGCTTTTCCTATTTGAAAAGCCTTAAGAAATCGATTCACTCAGTCTCTTCATCTTGGTCGAGCTCTTATGGACTTTTTCAAAAGGGGCAGGCGCAGCTCACCTTCTCCTATCTGACCTCTCCCGTGTATCATTGGATGGAGGAGAATAAGAGAGAGTACCAAGCGGCCATTTTTTCATCTGGACACCCGGTCCAGGTTGAGTACAGCGCCATTCCCAAGGGATGCCATGAGTGTGAGCTTGGAGAGAAATTTGTACGATTTCTTCTGGATCCGAAAATTCAAAAGTTGATTATGAATCACAACTACATGCTACCGGTGATCCGAGGCATCACTCAAGAAAGTGAATTTGCAAAGATCTCCAAGGCACCTTTGATTGATCTGAAAAAGATGGAGGATCTTTCTAAGAGGCGAGAGGAATTTCTAAAGAGATGGGCCAACCTCTGAATGCGCATCTGTTTGGCTCTTCTTCTTATTTTGCTCTTATTGTCACCCTTTCTGATTTTAATTCGAGAGATTGGGGGTTGGGCCTTCCCTCTTACGCGGGAAGCGCTCTTAGCTCTAAGATTCACTTTTCTCCAGTCTGTTTTGAGTGTTCTGTTTTCACTCACATTGGGATTTCTCGGAGCCCAGGGGCTCTTGTCCGTAAAAGATCGTTGGAATCCAAGAACTTATAAACTGCTTGAGATGAGTTTGCTGGTGCCCAATGTCCTGCCGACACTCTTTGTGATTTTGGCTTCGCTTCAATGGATTCGCCCCTTTCCCTTTGGCATGGTGGGGGTGGTTTTCGTTCACTCCATCATGAACATCGGACTGGTCGCACTTATGGTCGTGCGTCTTTTTGAGGGAAAACTCGGTGGGATGGTCGAGCTTGCTTGGATCGAGGGGGCAACGCGGTGGCAGCTGTTGCGACACGGCGTTTTTGGATATCTCAAACAGGATTTGGGATGGATCGGCCTCTTTCTCTTTGCGATATGTTTTTCAAGTTTTGCAGTTCCACTCATGGTGGGTGGGATGGGAGCCACCACCCTTGAGGTGTTGATCTATCAGAAGATTCGTGTCTCTGGTGGTTGGTCAGAGGCTCTAGGGCTTTCGGCTTTTCAAGTGGCCACTCTCTTTTCCCTCTCTCTTCTTCTCATGCGCCAGAAGAGTGTGCGTGTGGAACGTAGGTCCAATCTCTGCCTTCTTTCACTTCCGTGGGGTTGGCTCTTGGCCCTGCTCCCCACACTGTTCGTCTTATTGGGTCCGATCTCCGAGGTTCGTCTCGGGTGGAGCCAGCTCATGCGCGCTTCCACGCTACTATCTCAACTGCCTCAATCCATTCTAGGGACGGTCGTGGTTTCCATGGGCGTGGGGCTGCTGACGTTGGTTTTGCTTTTGGTCATCGCCTACTCATTTTCTTTAAGTTTTTTACGTCGATTTCTGATGGGCTATGCTGTTCCAAGTTCTGTTCTCACAGGCTTTGCACTCCTATTGGCCACACTGGAATGGGAGGTTGAACCGAGTGTCTACTTCAAGATGATCTTGGGAATCGTTCTGATCACTCTTCCCTCCCTTTATCGAATGAACTGGGGGTCGCTTCTCGAAGGGCTCTCTCGTCAAATTGAGACGGCACGCGTGCTTGGGGCTTCGTGGTGGAGGCTCTTTTTGGAAATTCTCTTACCCCAAGTTCTCTTGGAGGCCTCATTTCTCGCGGGGCTTTCCGCCTTTTGGGCAAGTGGCGACTTTGCACTTTCCAGCATTGTGGCTGGACAGGATTTGACTTTGGGTCTTGTGGTTCAGGGATTGATGGGGTCTTATCGATTGGAAATGGCAACGGTCCTGATCTGGGTGATGCTGGGTTGTGGTCTCTCTACTTTTTTCTTCTTTTGGGGATTGGGCTATGTCGCGAGTCGAAAATATTCATCATAAACTTGGAGATTTCTTAGTTGATGTGCCTCTTTGGGAGATCAGCGACGAAGGAGTGACAGCTCTTGTTGGCCCATCTGGTTCTGGAAAGACCTCGATCTTTCGAATCATGATCGGACTTGAAAGGTGCCCTCAATTTCATTGGTACTTTGGTTCTGAAGATTTGGCGTTGCTTCCTCCACCACAAAGAAGACTCGGAGTTGTATTTCAGTCCCTCGAACTCTTTCCCCATCTCACAGCCTACGGGAACATTGAGTTTGCAGCAAAAGCTCGTTCACTGAAATCGTCAGAGGTTGAGATTCGATTGACCCAGCTGGTGAAGCTTCTTCATCTTGAAAGTTGTCTCAAGAGGCGAGTGGGGGTTCTTTCAGGTGGCGAAAAACAACGCGTGGCCCTTGCCCGAGCGTTGATGGGTCAGCCTCGGTTTCTCTTCTTAGATGAACCCTTTTCTGCACTGGATGCCGATCTACGAAAAGAGGCTCGAGCTCTGGTTCGAACCACGATTGAAAGTCTTAAGATTCCGACCCTCTTGATCACCCACGACCAGGAGGATCTTGAAGAGCTTGCAGATCATGTAACCCACATTCATCAGGGACGCCTGACTTCAAATCCAGATCCGAAACGGGAAATGGGCAAAAAGCCATGAGAGTCACGACCATGGCAGCTACACTTCGAATGCTATTTTAGCGCCAGCCACAACAAATCATTCTCCACCCTGCAGAGAGAGGGCATGAAGCACATCGAAGTGAGGGAGAAAACTTGCTTCTGCAGCAAATTGATTGCATTGGTGAAAGAGAGCTCGATTGAAATCAAAGTGTTCTTCAAGAAGATCATATTCATGGTTGAGATTGGTGTGAAAGATCGTGGGATCATCCGTGTTGATGGTGACCTTAAGACCTGCTTCAAGGAGTTTTCGAATGGGATGTTCTTGCATTGAGGGTACGGCCTGAGTCAGACAGTTGCTTGTGAGACAAAGCTCAAGCGCGACATCTTTTTCTTTCACAAATTCCATGGTTTCAGGATCGTGGATGATCTGAACTCCATGACCGATTCGAGTGGCGCCCAGGTGGTTGATGGCGTCGCGTATGAATCGGGCCGATTCAGGGTGGGGCTCCTCTCCTGCATGGATCGTGATGGGGAGTCCCGCCTTTTGAATCTGTTCAAAGAGGTGGATGAAGCGTGTTCCCTCAAATCCAACCTCTCGGTCGGCCAAATCAACGCCAATGAACTTGTCACGATGGTCAATGAAGAAGTGGACCACCTGTTCGGCCTCTTTTGGAGGGAGCGTTCGTTGCAAGATGCCAATCGGGCCTGCCACAAAGGAGGGTGAACGAGCTCGATCGATTCCGCGGCAGATCGCCTCGTGGATCTTTTCAAACGAAAGAGAGCTTGCTCCTTGGATGAACGTAGGAGAGTAGCGCAGTTCAAGGACCGCAATTCCCTCCTCCTGTTGAGCATCGACGCAGATTTCATAGGTCAATCGCTCAATGAGCTCTTCCGAGGCCCAAGCTTTTTGCATCATGAGAAACTTACTGAGCACCTCTGAGAGGCTTTGCATGGGCTTCAGGATGAGAAGCTCTTTGTGAAGCTCGCGCAGGGTCTCTTCTGTGAGCTTCTCCCCCTGTTTCCATCCTGGGATCCTAATTCCAAGGGAGGGTGCCACTTCAAGGAGTGTTTCCAATCGCAGAGAGAGCTCAAGGTGGCGATGAAGTTCGACCTTTCGCATTGATTTCCAGCGAGATGGAGTTTCTCTTTTCATAAGCCCCCTCTTCTCAATTTAGATTCTATTGACCCAAAATTCAAATAGGTGCACTACATATAGGTGCACTACATAGGTTGTGGTTGGCTTGCAATCTGGTTTTGAACCTACCACGTGTGGCCATGGACCACTCTAGAAAGAGTGATGCATCGCATTTCTTGGCCATTCACCGAATGAGTGGCGTCAAACCGTGTCGATTGCAGTGAGGTTTGGATTGGTTGGAGAGTTTCTTTGCAAGGAGTTGGACGTATGACTGAGAGTCGCCCCTTACCCATTTCTTCCAGGTTGGCAAAGACGCCGAGTTCAAAGCCTCAATTTGGGGTAGAGCTTACCTATCGGGGGCAACCACTTTTGTTGTCAGATCCAAAGGCCTGCCGGGCGATGGTGGCACTGATGGATATGGGCGCCGTTCTTGGTGGAGCCGCAAGTCACTATGGTGGGCCCGCGGCATTGGCTGAGATGGTCTCAGTTTGTTACGCACTCGCATTTCAGAGGGCACAAGAGAAGAAGCGCGAGTGGTACGAGGAGTTTCATCTCATCAATGATGCTGGTCACTGTGAGAACCTCTTTTATGCGGTTAAGGCCAACTATGGATTTGCAAAATTAGATTTAAAGGCATTGAGAGGCTTTCGTTCCATTCAGAGTCCCCTCACTGGGCATGGCGAGGTTCACCGTTTTCCCGAGGGAGTCTACCTCAGCAACGGTCCCCTTGGGTCGAGTCTACCTCAGGCTCAGGGGCTTGCATTTGCAGATCGTTTGGCTGGAATTCAACGAACGACGATTGCAATCATCTCCGATGGGGCCTGTTTTGAGGGCGAGGCCAAGGAGGCCTTTGCGGCCATTGCCGGGCTTGCCCAAAAGGGTCGCCTGAACCCATTTGTCTCCATCCTCAGTGACAACAACACGAAGCTTTCGGGAAGAATCGATGAGCAAGCCTTTTCTCTTCAACCCATGTTTCGCTCCTTTCGGGAGCAAGGTTGGTGTGTGATCCATCTTGAAGACGGGAACAATCTCTCTTTGGCGTTGGATAAGATCGATGAGGCCATTTCGATTGCCGAGAGCAATCCATATCAACCGGTTCTCGTGCATGCCAAAACTCTTAAGGGAATTGGAACCAAGTCCACGGCAGACTCATCGTCAGGAGGGCATGGATTTCCTCTTAAAGATACCAAGAGTCTGCGCGAATTTGTCACGGAGATTTTTGGTGACTCTAAAGTACCAGGTGAATTCCTCAATTGGGTTGAAGAGTTGATTGCTCTTGACGAAAAAGTGAAGCGATCGCCCGCGGACCCAAAACCTTCGATGGTCGCTCCGGAGACTCGTTACGAAAAGATCCAAGTCGGTGTTGGAAAAGCGCTGGTTCGAAAGCGTGAAGAGGGACTCCCCATCGTCTGCATTACCTCCGATTTGCCAGGATCGACGGGGACACAGCCCTTTGGGAAAGCCTTTCCACGCTCATTTGTCGACGTTGGAGTGGCCGAGGCCAATATGGTGAGCATGGCGGTCGGCCTATCCAAAGTGGGGTACATTCCGGTCGTGGATACCTTTTCGCAATTTGGAACGACCAAAGGGGCACTTCCCCTCATCATGGCCTCACTGTCACAGGCTCCACTGATTGCGATCTACTCTCATACGGGCTTTCAAGATGCTGCTGATGGTGCTTCTCATCAGGCGATCAGCTATTTTGCAATGACGTCGGCCATTCCCCATGTTGATGTCTATGCGTTGACCTCAAGCATGGAGGCCGAGACCCTGATCTCTCAGGCCGTGGATCGCCATCAAAGAACTCTCTCTTCTGGGGGAGTGCCCTCTTCGTCCATCTTCTTTCTAGGTCGTGAAGACTTTGCAAGTCGATGGCTGCCTGAAAACTATGATTACCAATTGGGAAAGGCTCAGCTCATCATGGATACGAGCAAATCCCATTCTGAATGTGTTCTTATTGTTGCTGCGGGCTCTTTGCTTCAAGAGGCGCTCTTGGCATCGGAGCGCCTTTCCTCCCAAGGGTTTGGTGCTCTCGTTGTGAACCCTTCGATCATCAATCGTCCCGATCTTGAGACCATTTTGCCTTTGCTGAAAAAGTCGAAGGGGAGATTGGTCACAGTTGAAGATCATCATCTCTCATGTGGAATGGGATCTCAGCTTGTGCACACACTTGCGCTTGCAGGTGAAAAGTTCTCGCTTCGATCTCTGGGGATCAAGGAGTTTGGTCAGAGTGCCTACAAGGCACTGGAGCTCTACCAGAAACATCAGCTCGATTCAGAAGCGATTGCTCTTGCAGGGCTCGAATTGTTAAAATAGTTTTACATTTCTATCGAATTCTCTGCTTTGCGCTTTTGAAGCCTCGTTCGTAGCTCATTATTCATTCTTATCCACTTTCATTTGAAGCGATAATTTGTACTGTCTTAGTACGAGATGTATTTTTTAGAAAGTCTCGGATCTTCAAAAACGTAAAAAGGATTCGAGGTATCAAGTTTAATTTTATGGCCGAATGATCACGGATGTCGTTCGTGACGTCATTGGGTTGATGAGGAGGTGGTTATGAAGAATCTTAAATATTTTTTAACAGTTTTGGTGGCATCGTTGGTGGCCATTCCATTCAGTTTTGCGGAAAAAACGAGTGGGGCCTTAAGTGAAGAGAGTTATGTTGAAGCAAAGCAGGAGTTTTCCTTTGCCATTGCCAGGGAGATCTTGGAGCGTGATGGCGCAGAGCTTAGCAATCTCTTCCTATCTCCCACCTCTTTGAATCTGGCACTGTCCATGCTTCTTGAGGGTGCAAGGTCTCAGACCTATGACGAAATGCTTTGGGCATTAGGATATCCACAGGGAACGGACGTGATGGATGTTCATCAATTGAACAAAAACTATGTGGAATTGATTCAGAGTCGAGATAACGAAGGTTTTACTCTTTCCATCAACAACTCAATCTGGAGCGACGAAAGTTTCCCATTGACTGAAGAGTTTGTGAAGAACGTTGGCCATTATTACACCGCAACTATCGGGACAAGAGATTTTCGTAGTAAATCTCAATCGGTAAGTGACGAGATCAATGACTGGGCCTGCAGCAGCACTGAAAAGCGAATCTGCAAGGTGATTGATGCAAACACGGTGCAGAGCCTTGATCTTCTTATGGCCAATGCAATCTACTTTAAAGGAACCTGGGTCCAATCGTTTGATTCGAAACTTACTCAAATGGACTCCTTTAAGGTCGCAGGCGATTCAGCTCGCTCCGTGGCGATGATGTCGAGTGAGAGCAGGTTTTACTATTTTGAAAAAGATGGAGCTCAAGTGGTCAAAATTCCTTTCAAGGGTGAGAAGAGCTCGATGTTTGTTGTGTTGCCACCGAAGGGCGAAAGTGAGAGGTTTGCCTCTTGGATGGCGGACGAGATGTTTCAGACCAATTTTTGGATGAACGTTGATCAAGAAGGGTCCATGAGAATCGTCGATCTTAAGCTTCCAAAGTTTAAGTTGAGCTCCTCTCGTATATTGAATGAAGATCTGAAGTCGATGGGTATGAGGTCGATCTTTGACCACGCAGATCTCAGTGGGTTGAGCCTACTTTCCACACGAGTTGACTTTGTCAAGCAAGATGCCTTCATTCAGGTGGACGAAGAGGGCGCAGAAGCTGCAGCGGTTACGACGATCGGAGCCACGACGACGGGTGCAGAACCAGAGTTAAGGGCCTCAATGAATGTCAATCGCCCTTTTTTCATTGGCATACGCGATGATCTTCGTGGAGAGTTTCTATTCTTTGGTGTGATCACCGACCCTGCCTGGGAAGAATAGGCCGTTGCTCGCCAAAAATGGCCAAAGGCTTCGCCATCCCACTCTATCACAGAACCCTCGGAACCAAGCCGCCATTCAACCAGATGGCGGCTTTTCCATGAGCCCTTTAGGACAGATCCTTAGTTGTGCTGGTCACGACTTAAATGACCGCCAGACACTGCATGGTGAAACGCTGGAAAGATTCAGAGTATTTATGTTAAGTCTCTTCCCAAATCTTCCTTTCGCCACATAAATAGACGGGAAAGTCAAAAACGACCTGTCGTCTTTGGCTGACCGCTTCTCTTTTACCAAAAGTCTCTTTTTTATATTCCAGGCTCAATCGGACGGCTCGTTTTGGTTTATATTTTGCAATATATTGCTGTAAACTTTTAGACTTCAAATTGATGCCAGCCTTAACCTCTATTGGGACATTAATCCCGTTGATCTCCCTAATGAAATCAACATCCGCAGTGCCCTCGCTCCAACTGTACAATTTTTTCCCGTACAAAGCGATCAGACTCTGTAGCACAAAGTTTTCCAGCAAATACCCCTTAAAGGTTCCAAAGTCATAATTGATTATCTCTGCTGGCGACAACCCAGACAATGCGTTAAGAATTCCCGTATCAAACAAATAAAGTTTGAAAAAACTTTCTTTTGTGAAAGCAGTCAAAGGACTCAAGCCTTGATTGGCAATTTGAATTCGATAAATCAAACCAGCCGTGTCCAGCCAGTCAATAACATCTGACATTTGTGAATATTTGTTTTTACTCGGGAGTACATCCTTAAAGACAAACCGCGAGGTTTTCTCCTTACGCCTTGCCAATTGCTCTGGTATGTTTCGCCAAAATCTTTCCAAATTCATGGAGTTTATCTTCCCACAATGTTTGGCCATGTCCGCCATATAGGAATTTATTAAATCTTCTTGCTTTTTCCGCAATGGCAAAAAGTCACTATGACTTTTTGGGTTTCTTAGGGTGACATAATGCGCGATTACCTCAGGTGCGCCACCGATTATGAGATAATGTTTTAGCTTTTCAATCAGTTGATCATGAAGATATTCTCCTTGGCCGCTGAGCACCTCATCCAAATAGTGATCTTTGCCTTGAGCCTTCAAAAATTCTCTAAATGAAAGGGGATAGATCTCTAAAAACTGAACTTTCCCGACGGGAAAGGGCTCAGAATTTAAAACCAAACCCAGCAACGAGCCTGCCGCAAGCACAGCCATGTTGGGCAGATCCTCATTGAAATATTTTAATGAATTCAGTGCCGTTCCACACAACTGAATTTCATCAAAGAAGATTAGATCTTGCTCAGGGTCTATTTTTAACGACGAATAATTTTCAATCTTGGCAATTAACTTTTGGGGACTTAGGGTCTCTTCAAAAATTAAATGTAATTTCCGGTCTTTTTCAAAGTTGAGATAGACTACTTTCGAATATTTCTTTTGTGCCCACTGCAGAACTCCATAGGTCTTCCCAACTTGCCTGGCTCCTCGAAGAATCAGCGGCTTTCTTTTGTCACTAGCGGCCCATTGGTCCAGTTTCGAATAAAAATCTCTTTCCATGCCAAAATATAGCATTTTAATCCATTTTTTCATAGGAAAAAGTGTTACTTTGAGCCTTTAGGCCACTCTCCCAATGAGAGTGGAACATCTGGTGGCCTTCAGTTGCAAGCGAAGGGGGTTTTGCCCAAGTTGTGGTGGCAGACGGATGTCCGAAAGCGCAGTTCACTTGGTTGAAGAAGTGCTGCCAATAAAGCCCTCTAAGTCCATGGGTGCTCTCAGCGCGCCTTGGATCGCGTCCTGGACTTAGGCTTTTCTTTTTCTATCTTCTTGCTCTTCATCGACAACTTCTTCCCAAATTCCTTGGCAAGAACACCCATCACCAATGGGGATTTCTTCACAAATAGACTCTTTACCTCTTCCTTCATAATTTCCTTGAAGCGCTCCTGAGAAACGTAACCACTCCCCGAAAGAACCATGAGGCCCTTCAGAGCACCAAAGGTGAAGAGATGATTGAACTGAATCCCCGAGCGATAAAGCTCCTCAAGAATCTTAATTTGAAGATCTTCAGAGGACAGGTCCGTGCTCGAAAAAATCTGAGCCAAGCGATTCTTAACCTCACCTTCATTGATCTTGATCCCTTTCTCTTTGCCCATAAGTTTGCTGTAGTACAAGATCTCTTCTACGTTCCTCTCTTGAACGGCGTACAAGAACCTCGCCAATGTCAGCCTTGGATCCCACGCCCAGGGCTTCTTGGAGGCACCAAAATTCATGAGCTGTCCTGGATCAATAAAGGCAACCTCTTTCTTCTTGAGATCGATCAACCAATTTCCCAAATGTCGTTCCGGATCAAACACACCCTGATGAAACAGCATCCTCAAGGAGGTTTTTACAATGATTTCGCCCACCTTCTCTTTCACCTCATTTGGTACAGATGGGTCCTTGAAAAAGCTTTTAGCCGTTACACCTTCAACGGCCTCCACCGCAAAGAGATTCTCTTGCGGCTGGATTTCATCGACGATTGAGGGAACTCGGACCGTCCATCCGAGGTTTTTCCACTCCGACCGCTCTTGAATTTGGTCCACGATGGCCTTGGCTTGCTTGTATTTCTCCACTTCAAGCACAAAATCAATTTCAGAGAATATCTGCTCTTCAATCGCTTCAACAAGTGGCATGAGAAGTGGATTGGACGCCCTTACAGAGTAGTGCTTGAGTCGTTCGATGAACCTCTTGGCCAGGTCAAGATTTGTTCTAATCTGGTTTTCTACGTTATCTCGCTTCAACATCAATGCGACCCTCTTCACGCTCTTTAACTCTCCCAGCGTCACCGTCTTGACACTTGCGCTTCCAAGAACTTTGATCGGCTCCTTAATTTTTGCGTTGTACTCTGTCTCGGAAAGATGCTTCTTAAGAGACTGTTCAATCTCATATTTGGACATGGGGTTGGCTCGATCGTAAGCATTTTCAGAAGCCTCTTGATTTTCAGAACCAAACATCTTCAGTATGGCACCTGTCTGCAGAAATTTGACGCCAATAGTGCCAAACAATGACAAGGCTGAAACTAGGCCATTCTCTGATTTGCTCTGGCTGCTCAACAAGATGTAAGAAAGCGCGAGTGCCAAAGAATGCTCTTCAACTACATCCAAATAGGCACGGACCGCAATCTCCTCAAAGGAGTCTTTCTTAAAGCTAGTGTAGGTTGACAAGAGATGCGAGATCATAGAGTCACTCCGCTCGATTGGCAATCGGCCTGAACGAAGAACCAATGCCAATAGGTGTCCTTTGAAGGTGGGTTGAAGTGCCTATGAACGACTCCACTTCATTGATCAATTTATTAAGAGCCTTATCCACTTTAGCTTTAAATTCAGGATTCCTACGCTCTCTTAGCACATCAGATTCCATCATATCTTTTCTGACCATCGTCTTCAAGAAAGGTGGAAACGGCTGGTTAGGGCTTGTGTAAAAATAACCTAGACGTTTCTACTTGGGTCGGGGTTTAAACGTATAGTTCCACTCACCGTGAAATTTATGTGGTCGAATGAGCAACCGCTCAAGCTCTTCAACTGAAACCTTTATTCCTCGTTCATATGTTTTTTTATCGAGGCGCGCTTTTACCGTCAGCCCTGTTGTCGTTTTGGTAGCCGCGATCAAGTTAACTACAGATTGATAGTCTATCAGAGGACGCCCCCTCCAGTTAATGCTTATGTAGGAAAACAAACGGTGTTCTATCTTGTTCCACTTGCTGGTTCCAGGAGGAAAATGACAGACTGTAATTTTCAGACCTGATTGATCAGAAAATTTTTGGAGTTCCCGTTTCCAAAGTTGGGATCTGTATCCATTACTTCCTGCACAATCAGCACAGATTAAAAGCTCTTTCCCATTTGGATATCGGTTTTTACCCATTCGACGCCACCACCAGCGGATGCTTTCAACTGAGAACTCCGCCGTATCGGCGCTGATACCAACATTTACCCATCCCTGATTTTTGCCGATGTCATAAACGCCGTACGGAACGGCCTTTGGAACCTTTGGATCAGGAAAATCATGGCTCAATACCTTCACTCGACGTCCTTTTTTTTGCCACTCCTGTCCTCCGTTTTTGTAATTTCCAATCAATTCCTTTTTTTTAGTGTCGACTGAAATTACTGGCTGCTTGCGCCTGACAAAAGATTTTGCCTCTGAATTGATGTATTGGAATTGGGCATCTCTGTCGGGATGGTCCTTTTTTCCTTCGGTCGTC
>JACTMU010000108.1 GCA_014584465.1 Pseudomonadota bacterium
GATTCCTTTTTTTGTAACTTCGTAACGATGGGTTTTGTTCACTTTTTTAATGATCCCATGTGTTTTAAGTATTTTTAGAAGACGACTTGTTTTTGATGAATTTTTTTATCTTGTTCTTGGTCGGATTCTTTATAAAGATTTACCCGAATATCTTTGTTACGAAACCCATTGATATGGAACTTACCATTAATGATGACTTATAGAATTTCTCTATCTTTACCTAATGGATCTAAAACCCTTATCTTCTGATGCCCAACTTTCATTCTGGTAAGTGTGGGTTGAATAAGGTTAATAAAATTTTCTTGTACATTGGTTAGAGCTAAAGCTTCAGCATAATGTTCAACAATTCGAGTAGAAACCTCAGCTCTTCGTTTGATATCATCTACTGACTTCCTCATTTGCTGCCACTGTAGTTCTCCGGTATTTAGGGGCTGTCCGGTAATTCCATTTTTGCCGATTTCTATAAGTTTTCCTTATACCTTCGTTGAGCCTCCTCGAGTTAGCGCCTAAAGCGAACAGGTTTCCCTCAACAAGGCATCTCGTTAAGGATGCCCTAGATTTCAACCTGAATTCCGACTTCTACTACTTGTTCAGTTGGGATGTTGAAATAGGCTGTTGCCCTCTCAGCATTTCTAGCCATGAACGAGAACAAATGCTCTCGCCAGATCGCCATCCCCGGTCTTTGAGAAGGTAAAAGAGTCTCTCGTCCTAAAAAAAATGTCACTTCTTTCAGATCAATTGGGAAACCTTTATCTGCGCAACAATCCAAAATATCTTGAATGTCAGTATTATCCATGAAACCACAGTAAGCAATTATTCTATAGAAGTCTCCTCTTTCCTCAAAGATTTCGATCCGATCGCTTTTTTCAATATGCGGAACTTCTTCAGAGCTGACGGTCAATACAGCATTTTTGAAATGTAGGCACTTATTATGCCTTACATTGTGTAGCAATGCAATTGGAGCTCCATCTGATGAGCCACTCATAAATACTGCAGTACCGGGCACCCGAACTAACGAATGGTGATCAATTTTTTGAAGGAACTCTTGAATTGGCACTGTTTTTTCGGCTAAGCGTTGCGCGAGTATCTGACGACCTTTTCTCCAGGTTGTCATCAGCGTAAATACAACAGCCCCCATTGCAAGAGGGAACCACCCACCATCTGCTATCTTCGTGAAGTTTGCAGCCAGAAAAACTATATCGACAGAGAGAAATAATGCAAACACGCCGAAGACTGAGGGCCATGTCCATTTCCATCTTTGGGCTGCAACAGAACACGCTAAGATGGAGGTGATCACCATCGTCATCGAAACTGCTATACCGTAGGCAGAGGCGAGAGCACTGGATGACTTAAAGCCGACGACCAAACAAGCAGTCAAAATGAACAGTATCCAGTTGATCGGTGGAATATAGATTTGTCCTATCTTGTGACTGGATGTGTGGATGATTCGAATGCGCGGAAAGTACCCAAGCTGAACCGCCTGACGTGTTAACGAGAAAACTCCTGAAATGAGCGCTTGAGATGCGATGACAGTTGCCATAGTGGCGATTACGACCAAGGCATATAGGGCCCAATTTGGCGAAAGCAAGTAGAAGGGATTTTCAGCTGCTGCAGGATTTGTTAGAATAAGCGCACCTTGTCCAAAGTAGTTCAATAGTAAACCAGGGAGTGCCACCCCAAACCATGCTCTTTGGATTGGTTTTTTCCCTAAGTGTCCCATGTCGGCGTAGAGAGCTTCGCCTCCTGTTACAACAAGAAATACGGCCCCGAGAACAACGAATCCACTCATCCCGTTGATCAGGAAGTAGTTCACAGCATGGATGGGGCTCAGCGCCTGAATGATCTGTGGATGTTCAAAAATACCGTAAACACCAAGTGACCCAATCACAATGAACCACATCAAAATGACTGGTCCAAAGATTGTTCCTATCCACGCAGTCCCGTGCTTCTGAACGGAGAAAAGCCCAGCAAGGATTCCAATCGTGATTGGAAGAACGTAGGGTTCAAAAAGAGGTGTCGCAACTTTCAGACCCTCGATTGCACTTAGTACTGATATGGCTGGCGTAATAACCCCATCACCAAAAAGCAGTGCTGAACCGAAAATTCCAAGATAGAGAAGAATGCGATTCCAAAGAAACATAGAGACAAATCGAGGTGGAGCTGCCAGAGCTGTTAGCGCAAGCACACCTCCTTCGCCTTTGTTGTCCGCACGAAGAACGAAGAGAAGATACTTTACTGAGATTACTAAAATAAGCGACCAAACAATGAGCGAAAGTACGCCTAGAATGTTCTCTGGCGTAATAGGCATGGCATGAGGTCCGTGAAAGGCTTCTCTTATAGCATAGAGAGGACTCGTGCCAATGTCTCCGAAGACAATTCCAAGGGCTGCGAGGGTTAGGGCACCCTGCGACACCTTTTTCCCATTAGAAATCTGATCGGACATGTCGCTTCCCCCTGTGATACAATCGAAAATCGCCCATAAAATCACTGCGTGAGCCGGGCCTCTTCGGCGCTTACAAGATTAGCTGTCGGGCTCGGTCCGAAGAGCATCCTATGCGAGCAATCTCACGATACGCCACGAAATTGGGTCCCTCGTTTCCGCCTTGGCGGAATTCAGCGAATAGGTTCAAAGTATGTCTTCTTGTATTTTTTCAGCAAGATCGAATAGAGGCTCCTATTGGAATTTTACTTTTTCTTTATGCCCGAAGCAGCGCAACCAAAATGACGGAGTTTGGGCTAATTCGTTATGGCTGGTTATCAAGAAGGCTCTCTCAACACGCCTTGTCAAGATGGGCGAAACGAATTCCAAGAAGAATTTAAAAGAGATTTGTGTTAGGTTGCCATGCAATCTTGCAAACAAAGGTTTGGATGATTAAGGGGTTTCATTTTCTAACAACACTATTTGGTGCCTTGCGGTGCAAGTGCAGTTTTCTTGCGAAGTCTTTTCGAAGCTCATTGCGGTCCTATCTGTATACTGCAGGCTTTCTTTTTTGCGTGTCGATTTTTTGCTATTGCCTTCTGCCTTACGTTGGCTATAGAGCCATGGGATCTGTGTTCCTACTTTCAATTCTAACGGTATCTATAAGAGCTTCGAAAGGTCCGATACTTTTTGCGGCCATAGTATCTGCCTTCGTATGGAATTTCTTCTTTATTCCTCCGCGGTTTACTTTCGCGATCCATGCTTGGGAAGACATAATGATGGTGGTTTCCTTTTTCGTTACAGCATTGGTTGCTGGCCTTTTCGCGGAATCTGTACAACGAACAAAACTTTACCAAATATCTGAAGTCCTTCATCAAACGCTTCTCAATTCAGTCTCACATGAACTAAGAACGCCAATTACTGCAATCATTGGCTCTGCAACTGCATTAAAAGACGGAACTACTCTCGCTGATGGTAAAGCACGTGAGGCTCTCACTGACGAGTTGGTTCGATCTGCGCTTCGATTGGATCGCGTTGTTGAAAATCTTCTTGATTTCTCTCGTTTGCAGAAAGGGACACTGCATTTAAAAAAGGAGTGGTTCGATTTAGCGGATCTTTTTTCAACAGTTAGAGAGAGCGTTAAAGAGGATTGTCAGAAAAATCGACTGCAACTTATCAAAGATGATGCGGTCCTCGTCGAAGGGGACTTTTACTTGCTGTCTCAAGCGATGAATCAAGTGGTGCTAAATGCTCTCAAATATTCTCCGGAAACGACAAAAATCGAAGTTGAATCACTCCGTGTCGAAGGAGGTGCCAAAATTCTCATTCGTGACAATGGGAACGGTATACCTTCTGGCCTGGAGCGGAGGATATTTGAAAAGTTCTACCAAGTTCCAGGAACACCGGTCGGCGGACTTGGTCTAGGGCTTTCGATTGCAAATAGCATAGTGGATTTGCACGGCGGGAAAATATCGGCGCGGAATAGAAATGAAACGACTGGCGCTGTCTTTGAGATTGTTTTGCCTGTGGCGCCAGCTCCTCTTATTCTTCGAAGGGCTCTTCAATGAGTCCTCAGATTAAGAGTAAGATATTGGTGGTTGATGATGAAAAATCTGTTTCACGATTTATTCGGCACAGCCTAGAAGCCAATAATTTCAAAGTCGTAGAAGCTCATACGGGAGCAGAGGGAGTACAGCGGCACATTGAAGAGCGTCCCGAGCTTGTAATTTTGGATTTTGGCCTTCCGGACATGACAGGGATCGATGTTTTAAGGCAAATTCGAGGATGGTCACGAAATCCGGTGATATTTTTGACTGTACGTGACTCTGAGAGCGACAAAGTAGCAGCCTTAGATGGAGGCGCTGACGATTACCTCACAAAACCTTTTGGTGTTCAGGAACTTCTAGCAAGAATCCGTTTGGCATTCAGACATTCTCAATTTCAGTACGTACCTGATCTGTTTGAATCTGGTCCACTTAGAGTGGACAGGTCAGGCCACACCGTTTTTATTGATGGTATCGAGATTAAGCTGACGGCAACTGAATATGCTTTGCTCCTGGTGTTGGTAAATCACGCCGGGAAAATTGTCCCCCACAAGGCTATTTTAAGCAGCGTATGGGGACCAAACTCTATCGAGCATAATCACTACCTTAGAGTTTACTTTGGTCATATTCGCAGAAAATTTGAATCTGCCTTTCAAGGCAGTGGCGATCTTGTTCGGTGCGAGGCCGGCATTGGATATAGACTTAAGGTGTTGTAAGAACGTTTTGTTCTATGTTGGCCGGGTCAAAACAGGCTCGTGGATTTCAACTACATTCAACCTTTTAAAATCATTGGTGTTTTTGGCATACTCCGAAAGGACCTAGAACAGGGAACGTTCAAGATCAACATTATTTATCAAAAGAGATTTTTTTCTTTCAAATGCAACGCGAGTTTGTCCGACTCTATCAAGAATATGTAGGTGAATTCACAGGCTCCATTGACAGTCATAAAGCTCTAGAGACAAAGCTCTCAAATCAGCTTGATCAAGTAGAAGAATTTCTTTCGACAGCCAGTAATGATTTTGAAAAGAATGAAATTGAATTGCTGAAACTTTGGAATATCTATGTTCACAGTGGTAAATCTCTTTTATCTGCAAGCGAAGCAAAAATGGAAACAGAGTTTTTTGGACTCTTTGAATGAGTATAAGGCCAAGAGATATGAGTACGCAGTAGAATGGGCACTGAGTACAGGCGAAGAGAATCTCGTAAATTTGGCAAATAGACTTCAATCTCAGGACAAGGAAATTACAAGTCTTGATACCTACTATACTTCTGTTCAAAAACGTCATGGCCATGTGAGACGGCTATTGATTTATCGCCAAGTTCTAGGAGAACCGAGCCCAAGGATAAGTTGGGCTGCGCAAGTTATTTCGACCATCGCCAATTTTTGCTTCAAATTCTCCCCCATTCAGCCTTGAGGCTCAACTTTTCAATCCAAAGTTGCAAATATTCATTGTCGACTTTTGAACCCGCCAGGATTTCACGGATGTCGGTGAGATGCTTTTCCGCTCCACCCTCACGGTAGTAATCCAATTTCTTGAGAATGATATTTGCCCACTAAAAAGTAAGGGATATTCTCTTTATCAAGTCGAACCGCCACATCACGAAGCACTTCAAGAGGGCCTGGTGCTTGGGTCAAATCTGTCCTCGCTTTCCGTCGTCGTCCGGCAGTTGCGGAAATACTCAATCGTCATTTTATGCAGCTCTTCAGCAGAGAGTTCTGGATGCAATTTGGAAAATCGTGTTTTCTTGACCAAGAATGAGTCCTTGAACATTTGGTTCGCCATTTCAAGATTGGTAGGTCTTCTTTTTTGGATGGGAGGCTTTAAAGACTCCGGCATAGTGCCTCCGGACTGGTATCTGATATTGCACTCGGCAACGTGGTGCCCCTTGGTAGGCGATTTTAGAACCACTATGTCTTTTTCTGCCAGAAGCCACAAGCTATTTCTTTATCAACAACATCCTTTGGCATTTGATGGCCATAGCACTTGACTTCAGCATCAAGATTCTTACATTCAATGCACTTGACCTTTGTTTTGCCTGTTAAATAGGGGCTGTCCGGTAATTCCATTTTTGCCGATTTCTATAAGTTTTCCTTATACCTTCGTTGAGCCTCCTCGAGTTAGCGCCTCTGGCTAGCCCTCAGCCCCTAAATATCCAAGAATGATGCATAAATATCGCATAAGTACTCCTATCTAAACATATGATTATTGAAATTATTCAGATGGGCAATTCGAAATATAAATATTTATTTGCAAAAGCTAAAAAAATGAGGTTTTAGCTTAAGTATTACGATTAAAACCGAAGAATGCTCCACTCTGAAAACACTTGGTTTTATTTTTTGAATTGGCAAATAAGGTAGGAATCATGTTATTATATCGAGGAATAAGTAAGAAGTATAAACCATCATTGGTTAATCTTGATAAGAATGGGACAGATTTTACAGAATGCCCCCTTGTCGCTCTTTTGTACGCAAGAGGAACTAATGGATACGTTATTGTTTTAAATTATGAAGAGGAACAAAGAAAAATCAAAGTGACTCGTGAATATTGGGGTGAACAAAAAGCTTCAAGGTTTATTGTTTGGAATAAATTTGATGATTGTATTTTAAAGATTATTCCAGCAAAAGTTCTGAGAAAAACAATCAGGGCAAAGGGCATTAATCAACTTTGCGACACCAGTAAGTCCACTATTTTAACAAAAAAAATCAAAGAAGAGATGATGAAAATTGCTCTGTTAGAGTCTTTTAAACCCCTACCTGTCGATAAAGAAGATGAGCTTTTTCGGAATGGCATCTTTGAGTTTAATATCACAAAAATACTAGCCTTCATAAAGGCTCAATCTAATTTATTTCCAGTAACAAAAGTGCAGCTTAAAAGCTTATATAATGGCGAGAACACCTCTCACCTTGATGAAAATACCATATGCAATGCAAATTTGAATACCCCCATTCTGCTAGCAGAAATAAGTCCAGGAAGATTTAATGTCATTGATGGAAACCATCGGGTTGCAAAAGCTCGTCGAGAAGGACTGGAGGAACTAAGTCACTATCGAATTTTTGCTAAAGATCATACTGCATTTTTAACATCTGAAAGCGCATACAGAGAATATGTAAAATATTGGAATCAAAAAATTGATAATGGATCTTATAATCCAGAATATTTAAAGTGAAGGAGGAAAAATGAGCATTATGGATTTTTTTAGAGATAGCGAGAATCTAGATGAGCAAGACAAGCGAGTTAAAAAAGTTTTAGGTAATCCTGAAGCTGATGTAACTGAAGAAACACTAAACAAATATTTTCTGCATTTAAACTCTAAAGTAATTCAGCCCTGCGAGTTAACGGGGATGCAAAATTTCGCGTGGGAAGAACCTTATGTTCTTGGCGGTAGGAATAAAAAGGAATATGAACAGTTAAAAAAGACTCATCCTTCTTATACCGATAAATACGACCTACTTCAAATTTTGAATCCTGATGAATGTGATAATGATTCATATGGTTTGCTGGTAAAGGTTTGCCGGGTTTCTGATAAAAAGCAATTTATTCTTCCTTTATCCGATCTTGAAACCACAGACAAAGTATCTATAAACCACCAACTTTTTGATGATTACTCTTATTGGTTTGTGAATAACTGATAGAAAAATCACTACTAGAAAGTTTAAAATATGACTGAAAACAAAGCGCTCAAAAATGGTCAAAAGAAAATTCAAGAGGTAGTCGCAATCACCGATAGCTTGAAGAATGGTAATTCTGTAAACGTGACAGTCCGTAAGCACTACATCTGGTGCTGTAGCGAGATAGGTTGAATTCGGGTACCGTTGGCCATCAACCAACGGTAGGTTCACATGCACAGTCAAGTCAAAGAATTGCCAAATGGTAATGCAGCCATCGGCCAGTCCAGGTCCAGACAGACTCATAAGAAATCAGCAATGACCAGAGCGAGGATGAAGTGCGAAGCCAAGAAGCTTCGAGTTAAGGGGATATTCGTTCGAAAGATCGCCGAGAAGTTTGGTGTTTCTACTGTCCTTGTCTACAGTTGGCTAAGACAAGGGGCCATGTTGGGACAAGAGATGCCTCCACCAAAGCAATTACGGATCAGACCAGAAGCAGGCAAGAGCAATGAAAATGCGAGGATTGTTTTTGCTTCTGGGATTGCATTGGAAATCCCAGTCAATCAAGTTAACAAAGATTTGCTTCAGACTCTATGTGAGGTGCAGGCTTACAAGATGAGCTTGGACCTCTTTCGTGGGGATGCGATCATTTTTGTGGGTAAAGGCATGAGGCGTATCAAGGTTCTCTATGCTGATGTGAGTGGTTTGTGGTTTAGCACAGAACTTTTCGCAAGCGAAGCGATGAAGACAAAGCTTTTGTTTTTGAGTGAGCCACATTGTGATGAAATTTCTCAGTCAAAACTTGCTTTGATCATTGACGGTAGTCGCTACAGCATTGAGAAAAAAGTGATATCCTATCGATTATGATTTGACTTTAATTCCCACCGGCACGAAGTGCCGATCATTTCGACACCTAAGTAGGGGCTGTCCGGTAATTCGCTTTTTGATCGATTTCTATAAGTTTTTCTTATACCGAGGCGGGCCGACGAAGGGCTAGCCAGAGGCGCTAACTCGAAATCGGCAAAAATGGAATTACCGGACAGCCCCTATATAAGTCCGTAAAAATTGTCTTAAAATAAGAGAGTTTTGAGGGTAGATATTATAGTGCTCTCTTCGAACGAAACTGGTGCCCGCCGAGGGACTTGAACCCCCACGCCTTACGGCACTAGATCCTAAGAATCGTACATCGACCACCGACGTGTCTGTAGTTCTAAACCCAATTTAATGTGATTTGAGGTGTTGGACGAAGTACCAACATCCTTATGGTAGCATGCCGCACTGCGTTTTCAAGGGGTCGAGCTAAATTTCCGATATTGAGTTGTGCGGAAACAACCAAGTAAATCACGTAGTAAAAAAGAGCTTTTGAGAGCGGCGGACGTCGAGCGCCGTAACTCTTTGCATGTGCTCTACGAAAGCTACTACCAATCCGCAACTCCGGAGCAAAGACGGAACGCCGACCTCCTTCGCGAGTACGGACGCGGCTTGTTTTCAAAAGAGGAAATCATCGACATCGTCTGGGGACGCAAGGGAGCCGTCCGCCTATTACTGCCGACGATCTGGTTCCGCCCAAAGGAGATCCTGGAGCAAGCGGACGCACTTATCTACCTCATCCGGATAGTTACCGGGAAGAAATGCGATGGCACTGAGCGCATCGAATTGAACGGCCGGGATTTTGACCTTGTTTCATACGCGTTTGCCGAAGGCCTCCGCTCAGAGAACATTCGATCAGACAAGAAGCGCTCGTTTACGGAGGCGCTGAAATACTCGCGTCGCCGGGTAAAGGACCTGCTCAACAAATGCCCCGAGTTGAACGGGAACGAGAAGTACGTTCCTGAGAACCTTGGCGCACGTGTAGGCCAAGGGAGCCAAGACCCTCAAATCCGCGAACTCTACAAACTTCTGAAAACTGGAGATCTCGATGACCAACAAAGGACCGCGGTCCTGTCTGAAATTGAGACACTTCAGTTGGACGTTGTCTCTCAGTAAAATTGACCCACCTGTTCTCGCTAAAATTGACCCACCCCTTTCAGCCTGTTGATACTTAAATTTGCATTTGCACAAAATGCA
>JACTMU010000050.1 GCA_014584465.1 Pseudomonadota bacterium
GTCTGATCCCAAAGTGGGCACAGTTGGCGTCGACGGCAAGTGGTGCACCTCATTGAGCGGGAAGGTCGTATGCACTAACGATGCTCCCGCAAGCGGTGCATTCACTGCAGGAAGTGGCGTCGCCTACTACACCGGCGGCAACGTCGGAATCGGAACGGACAATCCATCTGAAAAATTGGATGTTCAAGGAGACCTTAAATTGATGGGCATCAAGGTTTCACATATTACTGGGAATAAACCAACTTGTCCGGCGGGGGCAGGTATTCCTATAATGAGAAAATTTCAAAATACGACATGTGATGGAATCTGTGGATCTTGTTCAACTGGTGTCGACGGTTGGCGAGAATCGGCTTTGGGAATTCCTACCTGCACCTATTGGACACGTCATCCTTATATTGGGTGTGGTCAAGGATCAGATGTAGCTAACTCCTGTGGATCTAACTGGACGGAAATTGTCTGCATCGGAAACTAAGTAGTTTTCGTCACGAAAACGACAAAACCTCCTCCATCTTGATCGTCATTTCATCTAAATCCAACTTTTTCCTGATTTCCGCTTCTTCTCAGAACGGAACTTCGCTTCGCTCGCAATCTCCATATTGTGGGGGGTTCTGTTTCAACAGAGGTTCTCTTTCCGAACTCGAGAACCAACAAATTCATTCACAGATACAATCGGGATAGGGAGGCCCTCGCGGGCTTTCCCTCAAACACCATGAAAAAAAGTTTCCGTCCACGACTCAAAGAATCTTGGACGAAAGTCGTTGCAGTTCGTAGTTGCCACCTCATTGGTTTAGGTGAGGGCGAGTGTTGTGACCTGGGTTCCCTTTTCGCCGGGTCCTTCGAGGAAGCGAACCTTTGTTCCCTCTTTCAAATCCAACGAGGGAGCATTGATCAAT
Source organism: Pseudomonadota bacterium (assembly GCA_014584465.1). Lineage (GTDB taxonomy): Bacteria > Bdellovibrionota > Bdellovibrionia > Bdellovibrionales > JACTMU01 > JACTMU01. Next base: position 894 of record JACTMU010000050.1, read on the forward strand.
GAGTTTTCGTGAAAGTAGATCTCTCGCCCCAATGTATCTTGGATGAATCCATAACCTAAATTTTTGTCAAAGCTCTTAATTGTGGCCACGGAGTAGGTCTTGGGGTTTGGATTGTGCTCTTTCATGGATTTAACTCTTCTTCGCAGTTGACGGTGAAGGGCTCGAAAGGCGTTGCGGATGGCAACGTGCATGTTGGAGGGCGCCAGATTTCGTTCTGAGTCGTTGTTGACGATGAGGTCTTCACCGGGGATTTCCAAATGGATGTGAACATGATAGTTGTGCTTTCTCTGATGTCTGTGTGGGGCGCGAACTGAAACTCGACATGAAATGATGCGGTTGAAGAGCTCTTCAAGTTTAGAAAGATATTTTTCAATGTCGGCTCTTATGGCATCAGAGGGTTCAAAATCAGGGAAGACAATTTCATAGTGAAAACTTGGTCTCTTGTTCTCGATCATATCTGTTTCCTCCATTGGGTTGAGTCATTTTCTCATCTCTTCTTTATCATTGCGATCTAATGCATTTCTTGTGCCGAGGAACTTCAAATTCATTGGCATTCCTTGTGCATACAGATTTGGAAGAGGTGAGTGAATTGTCAAAGGGATGAGGTTCAAACTCTAATTTGATTTTGTCCTATCTGGTGATGGAAGGAGGGGTTATGGAATGGATTGTCATAGTCAATCGAATTGGCGCCAAGATCTACAATTGGGAAGATGAAGGGAAGAGACTTAAACTTTGTTTTAGCCTACCCAACCCCTTGGGAAGACTCAAGAATCGAATGCTGAGGTGGGATGAGCCTGGACGGCGGCACTCAAGGCTGATGACCTCCCCAGCACATCGACTGACGCGTGAGCGAAATCCTCATGAGGAGGCAGTTGATCAGTTCATCAAGGAAGTTGTGCAGACGCTTCGAAAGAAGATGGTGTTAAATCCAGATCTCTTTTTGCGAGTGGTGGCCGAAGCGAGACTTCTAGGAAAGATCCGAGGTGGTTTTCCATCGAACCTTCGTCATCGCGTTGCATGGGTTAAGAAGGATTTGGCGAAGATACCAGAGATCAAGTGGGCTCGATTGATCGGTCTTGAGAGTCGCTTACCAGCAACGCAGTGGATAAATTGATTTTGAAATTGAGTCAGATTCTGGGTCAAAGGGGAAGGCCACCTGGGGCTCATTTCTATCCGGGGTTGAATGTAGGATGGGTTAGTATTTCTCATTGTTGAGTCATTGAGTCCCACTAATCTCTTTGCACAGTTTGAGTCAGATTGGGGCCAATGGCCTATAGTTTGCTGCCGTTTGGGTAATGAATGAATGGATGGTGGTTGAAGAAGGAGGGTGTTTCTATGGATGTCCATCAAGAAGAGTACTTAGAGACAGGTGAATGTTCATGGAGAGCGCTCTTGAAATCAAGAAAGATTGAACTCGTGGAGCGAGAGTTGGTGGTCCGCGGAGTTACGCTCAACGAGCTGGGAACGGAGCAAACAGGTGAACTCTCCAGAAGTCGCTTGCACCCTTCGGATCTTGGCACCAATGAGCAAGAGGTGGAGACACTTAAGACGCTCTCTGAAAAATATGTGAAGCAACTTCAAGAGATCGACGAGGCGTTTGAGAGGTTGGATCAAGGTGAGTTTGGGCGATGTTTGGAGTGTGGCGAAATGATTCCAATAGGTCGCCTCAAGGTGACTCCTGAAACTCGCTACTGCACCTCATGTGAAGAGGATCGTGAATCGAATTTAAGACAGCGAGTGCGGCCAGGCCGAAGTTCTGAAATCTATACGCCCCGTCAGGTGGTCAACTCAAATTTGATTCAAGAATTGAGAGAGATCACAGTGGCCAAAGTTATGATTGAAAATCCAATCACTGTGCAAGTCAACGAGAGTCTGGAGATCGTGGCATCCATTCTCTTTGAGAATCACTTTCGTCACTTGCCGGTCATCGATTCAACGGGAGACCTTCAAGGGGTCATCTCCGATCGTGACATCTTGAGTTTTGTGATGCAAGCCCCTCCTGGGAGAGTGGTGGAGCGGCTCGAGCAAATGTGGAGCAAATATCGGGCTCGGCATGTGATGACGAAGACACCTGAAACAGTCTCTCCCGATACAGATCTCGCCGAGGCGGGATCCATTCTGCTGGAGAACAGGATCAGTTCACTGCCCGTCGTTGAAGGCAATCGATTGGTCGGGATTCTCACTGAATCTGACTTTGTACGATTGATGGTATGACCAGGATCCTCTGTTTTTTGGGCAGATCAATGAGGTGGATGAGGTGGAGGCCTGGCCGTATTGTGGGTTTTCGGTGTCGGTCTTGACAAAATCGGAGTGAGGCTCCTATACTGCCAACTATGTGGATTGATAGAGATATTTCACATTCTTTGTTAAAAAATAGGGACCTCGTTCAAGTTTTTCGTGGACCACGTCAATGTGGCAAGTCAAGTCTGATTTTGCGACTTGATCCTGAGTTTCGAGAGCTCTCTTTGGATGATCCATCACTCCGTGAATTGGCTCAAAACGACCCAGAACTATTTCTAAAGCAATTTCTGCAGGAGAAGCTCTTTATTGATGAAGTTCAATATGCACCGAATCTCTTTCCGTCGCTCAAACGGAGGGTCGATCTGTACAAGAGATCTGGTGAGCCTTCCAAGACCATCATCCGATTGACGGGATCAAACCAAATTCTCATGGACCAAAATGTAAAGGAGAGTTTGGCGGGCAGGGCAAGTTACTTTGATATGAACACTCTTGCAGTTCGTGAAATATTAAGGGCAAGGGATATTCCAGTGCAGGAGATATTGTATCAAGGAGGGTGGCCTGAAGTGCATGCCAACTCAGAGAAAGAGGTGAAAAAGTATTTAGATGATTACATAAATACCTATGTCGAAAAGGATGTCGTTTTGACTGCGGGAATTCAAAAGGCTCCTGAATTCTTGAAGTTTACGAGGCTCTTGGCAGGTCGAGTGGGTCAACTCTTAGATCAATCTGGTATTGGGATCGAGGTAGGTGTCGATTCAAAAACAATCAGAAGTTGGGTTTCAATCTTAGAGAAAATGCACATCATTTCGCTTGTTCCTCCCTATTTTTCAAATTACTCTTCGCGCCTCATTAAGACCCCTAAGGTATTTTTCATAGACTCGGGGATTGCTTGTCGACTTCAGGGTTGGACCTCCAGTGCACCCATACTTACATCGCCGCAACAGGGGCATCTCTTTGAAAATCTTGTTTTTTCTGAGATCTACAAGTTGAATTTGAATTATCAGATGGGTTGGCAGATTTTTCACTGGCGGTCTCGTGACGGTGAAGAGGTCGACTTTTTGATCCAACTTGCGCCCAATGATTTTTTATTTGTTGAGTGCAAAGTGAGCCGTACGAGAGAAGCTGATCTGAGCAGTTATCCAGAAGTGCGAAAGGTCTTTCGAAAAGAGATCCCTCAAGGAATTCTTTGCCATCAAGAAGGTAGTGCGATTCTTGGATCGTCAGTTCCAATTGCGATGCTTGGCGATTTTCTTCTCAAACGCACGACATGAGCACCTTGGTCACAAGGTCGTCGCTCACTTGAGAAAAATCGTTGTACCACTGCCCAACGGAATAGAAGGGGGTGGGAGTTTCCAGAACAATAAGTTGATCCACAAGGGGTTCCAGTTCTCGTTTGGCGGATGAAGAGGAGACTGGGACGGCAAGGATCACCTTTTTGGCACCCTGTTTTTTGAGGAGTTCAATTGCCGCCTTCACGGTCATTCCAGTTGCAATTCCATCATCCACAAGCAGGACCGTTCGGTTCGTGGGACTTAAGGGTTTACGATCTCGACGCCACCTACGAGTTTGAGCTTGAATCTTTTTTTGAGCTTCCTTGGCCAGAGCACTAAGTTCTTCATCATCTAAGTTCATCTTCGAGAGCGCTTGGGCATTCCAAATTGGCTCACTCGTTTCGGAAATGGCGCCAATGGCGAACTCGGGCTGGTTTGGCGCTCCAATTTTCTTTACCAACAAAACATCGAGCGGAAGTCCAAGCTGCTTTGAGATCTCATGGGCAACAGGAACGCCTCCTCGTGGAAGAGCAAGTATGATGGCGTTTCTCCAAGTCGTACTCTCACTCTTAAGTCGCTCTGCCAGTCGTTGTCCAGCCTCTTTCCTGTTCTCCAATAAGCCCATCACTCTAACCTTTGATGCAAATGTGGGGGGTGAGGTAGGCCACTCGCCGTGAGAGCTCTGAGATCTCAGCTGCATGGACCACCTGATGAAGATCTTTGTAAGCCTCTGGAGCCTCTTCTGCCACACCTCGAAGAGATTGTGAGCGAATCAAGATTCCCTTTTTTCTCAATCCCTCGATCACCTCTTGCCCCTTCCATTTACGAGTGGCTTGGGTTCGGCTCATGGAGCGACCTGCCCCGTGACAGGAGGAGCTAAAGGCAAGTTTTTCACTCTCCTGGGTACCTACCAAAACATAGGAACCCACCCCCATGCTGCCACCAATGAAGACGGGCTGCCCAACAGCTCGATATTTTTCAGGAATCTCTGGATGGTGAGGGCCAAAGGCGCGTGTGGCGCCTTTTCGATGGACAAAAAGGCGCTTTGATTTTCCATGAACCATATGTTGTTCGATTTTACATGTGTTGTGAGAGACATCGTAGACCAAGCTCAATTGACTTTGAGCAAATAGCTCTCGAAAAATCTCACGCGTGAAGTGGGTGAGGATCTGTCGATTGGCCATCGCGCAGTTCATGGCACAATTCATGGCGCCAACATACGCCTTTCCAACTTCAGAGTTTATGGGAGCGCACGCAAGTTCGCGATCTGGCAGCGATATATGAAACCTCTTAGCAGCGTCGAGCATAAGACGAAGATATTCTGTGCCAATTTGATGTCCCAGCCCTCGCGATCCGCAGTGAATGCTGATGACTGCATCACCAAGTTCAATGCCGAAACTCTTCGCGGCGTCAGGATGAAAGATCTCTCGAACCTCCTGAAGCTCCAAGTAGTGGTTTCCCGAGCCCAGCGTTCCCATCTCGGGACGCTGTCGCTCTTTGGCACGTTGGGAAATGGCGCTTGGCTCGCCTGCCTCCATCACACCATTTTCTTCAATGTACTCGAGGTCACGCGAATCCCCATATCCCTGAGAGATGGCCCACTGGGCACCACCGCAAAGCATCTCTCCAAGTTCAAAATCATTTAGACGAATCTTGCTCTGACTGCCCACCCCCGAGGGGATGCCCTGAAAGAGAAGATCGGCAAGAGTCTCTTTGTAGGGTAGAATCTCCTTGAGTTTCATGCCTGTGTGAAGAAGTCGAACCCCACATGAGATGTCAAAGCCAACACCACCAGCGGAGACCACGCCACCTTCGTTGGGGTCAAAAGCAGCGACGCCTCCAATTGGAAACCCGTAGCCCCAATGAGCATCGGGCATTGCAAAGGCTTTTCCGACAATGCCAGGAAGAGAGGCCACATTGCAAAGTTGCTCATACACCTTGGAATCCATCTCTTCCACCAACTCTTTAGTTGCGTAGATCGTTGCAGGAACTCTCATCTCTCCAGTGGGTTCAATCTCCCAACAGGTTGGTGCGATGTTTTTAAAACGATTTAACTCCACATTTTCACTCTCAGACGTCCACCACACATTGAGCCATCCAAAGGCCATTGTGAAGGAAAACCTTCAACTCGGTCATCGTGGCTCCCTTAACTTCAACGGCCAAATCATATCTTTGAGAGTCCATTGTGTCACCTCGAACCTGCGCAACAAGCCCTTCCTTTGAGATCTTGACCTTAAACTGAGAAAAGATCACCTTTGTTACATCCATCTCGTAAATCAGTCGGTTGATCCAATCCAAAAAGAGAAGTTCTGGCTCCACTTCACGAATTTCAATCGACACTTGAATTTGAGGAGCTATCTTTTCAGGATCAGAGATGACCGCAGTCAGTGCCACTGCCCCCATCTCAAAGGCCTCCTCCAATGTGGCTCCAATACCACGAATTCCAACGTCGGCTCCATGGGGAAAGTGCTCCCATCTGGCTTTCTGGGCATCGAACTTCATGAATGAGTACTCATCGACAAAGTCTTAAAGTCATAAAAGGTCCACCATCTCCTTATCGAACAGCCCCTGGTCTCACAGACCATCGCCCCTTCAGGCCGTCACAAGCTTTGCCGGCGCGTGATCCACAAGGGTGTCAACACCCTTAAGACGAGCACAATGGGCTCCACAAAAAAACTGATCACCTGCTTGAAGCCCATGACCCAGAATTCTCACGCCACACTGCCCACACCTTGGAGCTAGTTTATAAGTCGCGCACTCAAAGGAGTCAAACCAATGGCTAATGCCATCCTTCGGAAACTTGACTTCAAAAATCTCTTTGTACTCATTGCCGCAGACTTCACATCGGTTCATAGGGTGCTCCTTAAAGTTGTGCGTATTTTTCACTTGGAGTGCGGATGGCCTTCTCCCTTTTGATTTGCGTCTGCGTGATCTTGGCTAAATTGGTGATCTCTTCTCCAATTAAGGTCAGTAGATCATCAGCACAAACCACTCCACAAAGAGAACCATCCTTCTTTGTGACAGGAACTCTCTTTACACCCGTGGAGCTCATTTTGGAGAGAGTTTCAAAAATTCCCTCACCTTCCTCAACGGTCAGTGGCTGATTGTGCATCACCTGCTCAACGCTCAACTGCTGCGGCATTTGGGACGATCCAATCGCAAGGGCAATGTCACGGTCGGTGATCATGCCTGAAGGGACCTTCTTTCCATTCAGGGTGTCGGTGACGACAAGGCTCCCCACGTGTTGCTGAAACATCGCTTGAGCCGCCTCCTTCAATGAAGAACTCTTGTCAATCGTGGCAACTTTACTTTGGCATACAGATTTAATAGGCATGTTCCTTCTCCTTTTTAAAATGGTCGACGGGTCAAGTGCTGACAGCACGTCTGCATCTTACGGAGGCTTCAATGCAAATTCAGAACCAAAGCTCAAGTGGCACTCAAACCACTTTGAAGAGATGGATCTAGACAAAGTTTCCCAAAAAAGGTCGAAGATGTCTCAACGAAGCTTCAGAATGGTGCATCGGTTTCAACCCCCGGTGCTGTACCCACTTGTTTTGGAGGCCACACCAAAATTGTGCAACCAGTGAGAGTGGTTGAGATAGGGTTGCACTCGCTCCTTTGGAATCTTTTGTAGCAGGATCTTCAGAGTGTTTCCGGGTCCGCACCCATGCCATCCGTTGAGGATTTCGGGAAAATGTTTGAGCGCCTCTAAAAAAATGGTGCCGCTCGACCAGTAGAAGTGGATCTTACCTTTGAGATCGGGAACCTGACCTCGACTCTGGAGAGTGTAGGTTGCAAGCATCTCTCGATTTGAGGTGGGATAGCCCTCTTGGTGAGAGAGTTTGATCCATCGCAACTCTCGACCCAGTAAAGTTTCAATAAGAACTTCTTCATCTTCTCCTAGACTCTCAGAAGATCCGTGCACCCAAACGCCTCTCTTTGCCAACTGCTTCCAGGTGTTGAGGCCACTCACCCATACGATCTGTTCCATTGGGATGTTCCAGTTGGAGGGTAGAGCGTCGGTTCGACTCACCCAGAGATCTCGTCCGTGAATGAGTTCTTGATCTGTTTTTTGAGGAGTTCGCACAAACCACTGTTGAGACTCCTCAGAGTGAAGGGGCCAGAGTTTGGAGGGATCCTTGCAAGGAGGTATCGAGTGTGAAGTGGATGTCATCAACTTGATTTCGTTGAGGATCGTGCCGTCGTCGGTCACTCCCTTTAGAAATTGAACTTCACCAAGTGCATGGTTGAGGTGAGTGACCCCAATTTTTTGATGGCAACCACCGCCAAAGGAGGCCAGAATTTCGCGTTCTCTTTGAACCTGACTCATCGTCTTCTTGCAACAGATCGGCAAGAAGAGCGCTTTCAGGTCGTCACGAGATCGAAGAGCTTCAACGGCCAGTGCACCTTGGGCAGCAGCTCCTGGATTGACTGAGAGCGGGATCATCATCCACTGCATCTCGCTGAGCCACGACCGAATTTGTAATTGAACTGAGGTGAACTCATCCATTTTTGTCTGAAGCAATCGATCCAGTGCGGCCTTGGCGACCACAATGGCATCAGCCCTTGAGTTGGGATCAAGGAGCTTTGAGAGACGAGTGGGAATGTTGCCTCGAACATCTTCAAAGGAGAGTTCAACACTCTTTGAGACCGGCAGCGCCCATCTTAAAAAATCGGAGAGATGGTGAATGCGACGAAGAGATGAGGTCAAGATTTTGATTCGTCCACAAGAGGCAATCTCACCTATAGAACTTTTTTTGAACAAAATCAGATCTCGGCAGTCCGCGCGTGGGAGGGAAGCGATGATCTCGGTCTCTGCGCTCTCTTCCACCGGTAGATCTTTCCAAGAGTGAACGACCACGTCACATTTTCTAGCGATCAGGTCCTGATGGAAGTCGCGAGTGAAGACCCCTTTTTCAGGAATCTTCCAGAGAGGATCCTGGAGGTTTTGATCGCCCAAAGAACTTCGAAAGTGGTAGTTGATCTTCAGGTCTCGATGAGCGTTTTGGAGGGCCTGACCAACTTGATAGGCTTGGATGCGTGCCAGATCACTCTTACGAGCGTGAATCGTGATGAACGCAGTCATTCCATGCACACCTCAGCCCATCCAAAGGGACGATGGTCCACATGTTGGCGTTGTTTCTTCGTGAGCTCGCCGATCTCTCTTTGAGCGGAGGAGACTCGTTGAGCAAGCAACAACCTCGTGTTTTCAATGTCTTCGAAAACCTCTTGCAAAGAGAGAATTCGCGAACCCTTCAGCTTCAAGGGATCCAGATTCGAAGTGGCTCGCAAATCCAAAAGAAGACTTGGCCTTGCATCCTGGAGGAGTCTTTGCAACTCTTCGGTGAGAATTGGCGCAGCAACCACAAGACCACTGGTCAAATCCAATTTGCAAAGCTCGCTCAATGGTTTGTAGGAGAGGTTGGGGAATTTTCGGGCAAGGTGGTGAAACTGTTCCATCCGTCGGCAGTAGATTTGAATGGGAAGTGTTGCCTTGTCCATCCAAGGTAGCATCTCCTCCACAAGATGACCGGCTCCTAGAAAATGAACCGTTGTGGCATGTTTAAAAAATCGACGTGCGACGCTGCCATAAGATTGAGAACCAAGTCCCACAAGGTGACACTGGCGAACCCATTTGGCATCAGCCATCAACTTTTGAATCATCTTTTCGAGGGAGTAACCAAAAGGATCCTGTGGATAGGTGTAATTTGAAAAGAAGCTTCGAAATTGCCCATACACCTCTGTTTCGCCAATCATGGGGGAGTGAAGTCCACAAATGGTCTCAAGTAAAAATGAATAGGCGTCATCTTGATAAAAGTATTGATCCTTCAGATCCGACTCGTTGGAGAGTAGAGGCCACCTTTCAGACCACAGAGTGGATCCGATGGCAATCTGCCGCAGGCAGGTCTTCCATAGAGCCCACGGTGAATGAACTGGGGCCACCAGTTCAGAAGAGTGCCCTTGGCGATGGATGACAAGAAGGTCTTCGATCATGGTCCCATCTTTTTGAAAATAATGTTGGAAGTGCCTCAATTAAGATATAATGCAGCATATTAGTCAAGGAGCTCTTCAGGAATTCGCTTAAAAAGCCAATTCCTGAAGAGCCTCTCGTCAAGAAGAGTCTCGATCTGGATGTGGAGGTTGGAGATGATCTGATAAAGCTCTTGCCCGATCGAGAGAGGTTCAGTTAAAAGGTTGTACCCGCATGGATGATTTTTATGGTCGGGTCCCATACAATGGCTGCCCGGTGAATCCCGCCAGGTCCGAAAGGAAGCAACGGTAGTCGGCGCGCTGTGTGATATGGGGTGCCCGGCCTTCTTACTCTTTCAACTCAGACCCGGGTTCAGGCCCGAATTCATTGGGTTCTTGTGCAGGAGGTTCTCCCATGTCCTATCAGGTGATCGCGCGAAAGTGGCGCCCTCGAAATTTTCAGGAGCTGGTTGGTCAAAATCACGTTGCTCAGACATTGGTGAACGCCGTTCGTGGCAATCGTTTGCCCCATGCTCTTCTCTTCACGGGGCCTCGTGGGACGGGTAAAACCTCAACCGCACGTATTTTTGCAAAGGTTCTGCGTTGCACTCACCTTAAGGGGGATTTTCCCTGTGAAGAGTGTCCAGATTGTCAGGACATCGCCGCAGGTCGCAGCATTGATGTGGTTGAAATTGATGGAGCAAGCAACAATGGCGTTGAGGCGATTCGTGAACTTCGAGAGACTGTGGGGTATCGGCCTGCTTCCGGAAGCTACAAGCTCTACATCATTGATGAAGTTCACATGTTGTCGACCAGTGCCTTCAATGCCCTCTTGAAGACGTTGGAAGAGCCTCCGCCACATGTGATCTTTATTATGGCCACCACGGAGGTGCATAAAATCCCTAACACCATCTTGTCGCGATGCCAGAGATTTGATTTTCGTAGAATCTCTTTGCGCGAGATTAAAGAGCATCTTCAAAAGATCTGTGATGCAGAAGGGGTTCAGCATGATGCAGAAAGTCTGTGGATGCTTGCGCGTCAAGGCGATGGTTCTCTTCGAGACAGTCAGAGTTTGCTCGATCAGGTGATCACCTATTGTGAGAAATCTCTCACCCATGAGCGGGTGATGGAGGTTCTCGGACTGACGGATCGCTCTCTTCTGCTTGGATCGCTGAAGGCATTTGCCCATCAGGATGTGCGAGAGGTGGTTGGAGTTTTGGAGAAGATCTTTGTGGCAGGATGCGATCCCTTTCTTTTTATGCAGGATCTTTTGGAGGAGATTCGAAACCTGCTCTTGCTTCGAATTCCATCTTCAGGAGGTTCGCTTCTTGTGGACATCGCAGAGAGTGAGTCGGAGTCTCTTAAGGAGCTGGGGGTAGGGTTGAGCGATGAGGATGTTCATCTTCTTTTTGATATGGCCCTTAAGGGTGCCAACGATGTGGCAAAGGCTTCCAATCCCAAGGTTGTTTTGGAGATGGTTTTACTACGGATGGCCAGTGCGCCGCGAGTGGTGGAGCTTTCCAAGCTATGGTCGACCCCTAGCCACACCTCCACCACCTCTTCCTCTTCCTCCTCCTCATCGTCATCATCATCATCATCTACACCCTCTTCGTCGGCTCCTCGCCTTCATGGGGAAGATCAGTCTCGCTCTTCTCAAAGACCTTTGGTTGAACGAGCCGCTCCGATGAAGAAGGAGAAGACGAAAGAGAAAGAGAAAGAGCAGGAGAAGAAGGTTCAGGTTGTTGAGAGAAAAGGTTTTGACCCTTCACTGAGTTTGGAGAAGAATTGGAGTTGCTTTGTAAACAGCATCAAAGGAGATGCTCCGATTTTGGCGGCCAAACTTGAGAATGTTTCGTTGTTGGAGCGATCCGAAGGCTCTCTGGTTTTGGGAGTTCCAGAAAAGCTTCGTTTTCTTCACGATAAGTTTAAAGAGGTCTCCTTGATGGAAGAGGTTGCGGGTTGGTTGAAGCAACGATGGGGAGAGACCCTCTCTGTAGATTTTAAGATTTGTGCTGCGAAGGAGGGGGGTATAACTCCCAAGGAGTCTGTTCAACGTCAGAAGGAGGATGAACAGCGGGAACTCTTGAGAAAGATTGATGAACATCCGTTGGTGCAGGCAACAAAGAAGGTTTTTGTGACCGATGGCATTCAATTGAGTCGAGATTGTGGGATCGAAGGAGGGGTGTGAGTATGAAGGGTGGAATTCAGCAGTTGATGAAGCAGGCCAATCAGCTTCAAAACAAGATGAAAAAGTTGCAGTCAGAATTGGCTGAGCGAACTTATGAGGCCACATCAGGTGGTGGAGCTGTGAAGGTGGTGGTGAAAGGTGAGAACCAGGTGCAGTCTCTTACCATCAACGAAGAGGTGCTTAGGGAGGGGGATGTGGAGATGCTTCAGGATTTGATCGTCTCAGCCACCAACGAAGCCCTTAAAGTCGCAAAAGAGACCACCAGCAAAGAGATGGAAAAGTTGACGGGCGGGATGAACATTCCAGGGCTCTTTTGATGTTCAAGATACAATCGCTTGAGAGGTTGGTGCATGAGCTTGGGCGCTGGCCTGGTATAGGTCCAAAGACGGCCCAGCGGTTGGCCTACAACCTTCTGCGCCACCCAGATCACTCCACGGATCTAAGGACCATCATGCAGGAGGTCTTTGAGCGAGTGAAACCTTGTCCGCAATGTTTCTGTTATACAGAGGCTGAGTCTCTCTGCTCCTATTGTAAAGACCCAACTCGCTTGGATCACATCCTTTGTGTGGTGGAAGAGCCCATGGATGTTATGGCCATTGAGTCCTCAGGGGTCTTTCGTGGACGTTATCATGTTTTGCATGGAGTTATTTCGCCTCTTGAGAGAATTTCGCCTGAAGATTTGACCATTGGGGCGTTGATTGAGAGGGTGAGAAGTAGCCCCCCCATTGAGGAGATCATTTTGGTGCTCGACGCCGATTTGGAAGGGGACACCACGGTTCTCTACCTCAACAAAATCTTTGGAGAGCTAGAGAAGAGGGTGAGGTTGACTCGAATTGCTCATGGTGTTCCTATTGGAGGAGATATTGATTATATTGATCATAGGACAATTGGTCGCGCTTTAGAGAATCGAGTGGAGATCTAAAATGGCCTACGTGAATCCACATACGAAAGAGATCCATTGCAAAGTGGTCTACTATGGGCCTTCTTTAGGGGGAAAGACGACCAATCTTCAGTGGGTCTACCAACAGACCTCTGCGATGAATCGAAGTGAGCTCTACTCACTTCCGACCGACACAGAACGAACCCTCTTTTTTGATTTTCTGCCGCTCAACATAGGGGATATTCGGGGATTTAAGACCCGATTTCACCTCTACACAGTGCCTGGGCAAGTGATATATAACGCTACGCGAAAGTTGATCATCAAGGGGCTCGATGGGGCGATCTTTGTGGCAGATTCTCAGGCAGAACGCATGGAAGAAAACGAGGATTCACTAAGGAATTTCGAGAAGAATTTGAGTATTCAGGGCTGTGACATCAGTGAGATCCCACTCGTCATTCAGTACAATAAGCGAGATCTACCCAATGCGCTCTCGATTTCCGAGTTGCGCACCCGCCTGAATCGCTTCAATGTCCCCGATTTTGAGGGGACGGCCTCAGAGGGTCGAGGGGTTTTCGACGCCCTCAAGAGCGTCTCAAAGGCCATCATCACGGTTCTTAAGGGTGGAGAGATCTAAACCCAGATCCGAAATTAGAAATGGGCGCGAACCCATGAAAGCCGCTACCGGGTGTGGACAATTTTGCACTTTCTCATTATAACTCGGATCTGGGCGTTGGCAGCTTTGTACGGCAGAGGCGAGTTGCCTTTTTGGGGAGTACTATGGAAGACCTTATCGAAGAGATCTTGGCTTTAAAGAGGAATCGACGTGCACTTCTGCTTTCCCACTTCTATGAGGGGGGTGAGATTCAAGATGTTGCCGACGCCGTCGGTGACAGCCTCTTCTTGGCTCAGAAGGGTGCTCAGACAAGCCACCCAGTGATCCTGCTTGCAGGGGTCTACTTTATGGCAGAGAGCGTGAAGATTCTATCGCCAGAGAAGGTGGTCTTGCTTCCCGATGTTGAGGCGGGGTGTTCGTTGGTGAAGGAGTCTCCCTTTGAGGCCTATTTTCGTTGGAGACTGGATCATCCCAATCACATCATGGTGACCTATGTGAACAGCAGCGCCTTAGTAAAATCGATCTCCGATGTCATTTGCACATCCTCCAATGCAGAGAGGGTCCTTGCGGCCATACCTGAGGATCGTCCCATTCTTTTTGGACCAGATCGAAATCTTGGGCGATACCTTAAGCGAAAGACAGGACGAGCGATGGAGCTTTGGCCTGGGACCTGCGAGGTTCACGTCCTCTTTTCCGCGCGAAAGATTTTTGAACTCAAAGAGAGTCACCCAGACGCCATGGTTTTGGCCCACCCTGAGTGTGAAGATGCCGTTTTGGACTATGCCGATGTGGTGGGTTCGACCTCTCGCCTGCTTGAAGAGGTGAAGAGGAGTTCTCGCAAGAAATTCATCGTGGCGACAGAGCCAGGTATTTTTCATCAAATGAAAAAGGTGCGTCCTGATGCTGAGCTGATCGCGGCTCCTGCTGAGGGATCTTGTGGTTGCAACGAGTGTCCCTACATGAAGCTGAACACGTTGGAAAAGGTTCGAAATGCCCTGCGAGATCTTGCCCCCGAAATTGAGGTGGATCCCTTTGTGGCGGAGCGAGCGAAGATCTCTTTGGATCGGATGATGAGGATCTCTGACGGACAATCGGTCTCTTGGCCCACTCGATTTCTTCCTGAAGCCTACTATGAGCTGGGACTTGCTCCTCAACCCACTTCACAAAGATCTCTTGTTGATGCAAACAGTCCCTGACATTTCACAGGAGAAACCCGTGGGTGGGCACTCCTCAGTTGTCTCTAGGATTGAGAGTCTCTGCCTTCAGGAGCTTCCCATCGAAAATCTTCATATCTGCATTTCAGATCAATGGTCGTCTCACGCCTCAGACCACAGAGATCGTTTGCGGGAGGCTCTTCGAAAACATCTGATCTCACGCGGTGGAGTTGTCTCTGAGGAGCTTGAGGCATTGAGTGATCTGAGTCGAATTCCGATCTTTTCGAATGGCTCTGTCTCTATCTCGCACTGTCCAACATTTGGTGGATTTGTGGTTCATCAAGGCATTGGTTTTCAATTGGGCCTTGATGTTGAAAAGCGGAGTCGCATTCGAAAAGAGATTGCCGCACGAGTGTGCGATCATGATGAAATTCAATTTGGACCTGACCCAACACTCTTTTGGTGTGCCAAAGAGAGCCTCTTTAAATCTCGATATGGGATGAAAGAGGTGCCTCTTGTACTTTCTGATTTGAGGGTTGACGGTTGGAGGCAGGTTGCCGATGAGGTCTATTTTTTTTCTGGAAGATTCACCCAAAAGAGAGAGGTTGCGGCAGGGTGTGGTCTCATCTTCTCAATGGGAGAGAGATTGATCGCGATTGCATGTGCACCCTGTGCTCCTCCTTGGATGGTTCATCAATGGGTGTCCTGAGCGGCAGGGTCTAGATTCAGATCCGAGTTGGAAATGTCTTAACCCGAGACGCCACTAGAAAATCTTTTTGTTGGGCCTCAACTTTAGCCTAGTGCATCCGATAAGTGATTCAGTGACGGCGGAGACGAGATGGGCAACCGATGGCTTGAAATGGTGGAATGGCCTCACAAAAAAGAGGGGGATAGGAAGGCTGTATGAAAGCGGAAAGAAGAGTTAAATCTCGAAAGGTTGTGGATCCAATTCACGTTTTGGATCTTACGCAACTCGATAACTATGCTGTCATTGGACGAAAAGGGATTTTGGTGGACGCTTCGTCCAGTGGTTTTTTACTTCACGTGCACCGTCAACACCTGTTGCTTGAGGAGCTAAAGAATCACCTGACCCTAGATCCTCTTCATGGTAAAAAGGTCGCCCTCTTTATACCTCAGATGAATCTCGACATAGACGGTACGATTCAGCGAACAAGACTTGTTGGAGATGGTTATTTTGAAATTGCGATCGATTTTTCAGATGAGATCCCAAACTACTGGAGAGAGTGTCTTGTGGATCTTCTTCCTTGGCCAGGCGAATTTGACTGAGTTTGAGCACCTTGTCCCGGTCCTAGTGGCGAGTCGTTACAGATTCCAGCGACGTTGAAGAAGAAGTGAAAAGGATTGGGTGAGAAATGTGGTGCGAGCTGGACCCATCAGAGTCGGGTCGGTGTAGGTAGTCGCCATCAAAAATTCCGGAGAAAAGAGATAGCTGAGAGTGAAATTGGTATTCCAAACAAGGCTCGAAGCCGTTCGACCTGAACCACTGTCCATTCCAGTGTCATTGAAAACAGGAGAGATGCCCATTCCCATTCGAACCCCTGTCTTGGGGACACTGTATCCTCCACTCACAAGACCCTGAAGGCCTATCCCTGGTCTCTTGGTTCGGGTCTCACTGTGAGAGAGGGTTGTGTACTCCAGTGAGTGGTTGATCTTCACGAGAAACTGTCCGTCCCAGGGACCAAGGACCTTGAGAAAGAGAAGTCCCGATGAGAGTGTCCAAGGTGGTTCATCGAGCCAGCTCTTTGATCCTTGATCTGAAAGAGGAGCCCCCATTTGTAGAAAGACCAGTCCTCGAGGTTTCCAGTAGGAGAAGGTCCGTTCCGGCAAAAACTCATATCCACCAACTATGGAGAGGCGTTTCAAACTCCACTCACTCTGGGCGATCTCCGACCTCTCCAGGGGGAGCGAGAGGCCCATCTGCAAACGGCTCTCCCAAAAAAGATAGGCGACGTCAATCTGAAGGGTTTCAATGCTCTTCTGATTCTCCTTGAGCCAAAAGGTGGCGTGACCATTGGGGGCAACATCTCCCATGGCGGTACCTTGAGTGAAAGAGGTCGAAACTTGTCCCCTAAAATCCCCAGTGATGATGTTGGGAACGCCAACGCCTCCACCGCAACAGACTCCACCCAATGCTTGAATGGAACTCCCTAAAGAGAGGAAAAAGATGAGGGCGATGCCAAATCTAGAGGTTGATGCCAAGTAGAGCCTCATCCATGAGCGCACCATCGGCAAAGATCTGAAGATGAAGATCCCAATACCCACCCATGATAAAGTAGATCTTTGAGAGTTTGTATTGTCCTACGCCCAAGGCTTCAATGGTTATGGGTGCTGAGCCATGTCCCATGTCGGGCATCCATATATGAGATTGCAGTTTGATCTCAACGGGGTCCATCTTTTCGTCACTTTGGTTCCAAAAGGTGATCAGTGCCTCAGATTCTGCTCCAATGACAGGTCCCTTGGTCCACTCAATGGATGCGCAAACCAAGCTCTTTACAAAAAGGAGAGGACACAGTGGCGCATTTTCAGGTTGAAAGGGTTGAGGATTTTGCGTGGAATGATTTGCCATCGGTGAGCCTCCACAGGCCATCAAGAAAAAAAAGAGAAGAAACCTCATAGAAACCTCCTTAGGGTTGCGGCCAAAATCATCGTGATATGTAACATCCCAGAGCCTGAATCTCCGAAGGATCAGGGTCTTCTCCCTTTTTTAAGGAGGCCAAGGCTTTGCGCAAAAAAATCTGCGTTGCTTTGTTTACATCAGATGAATTTGAAATGCCCCCTTGATACTTAAGGGAACCCTTTTCGTCAAACACAAAAACGTGGGGAGTCTTGAGTGCACCAAGGGCATCTGCAATCTTGGTTCCCTCATCGTGAACAACCGCAAAAGTGAAACGATCTTTGTTGAAATAGCTGCGACTGAGATCGAGATCTTCATTCTGGTTGGAGTGGACACCCACAAATCCAAATGAAGGAAACTCCCTTTTCAGCTGATTCAAAAGCTCAACATGGCTGTTGGAGCATGGGCACTTGGCCGAGAGAAAGACCACGACGGTCGGAGATCCACTCTTCACTTGAAGCGAGATGGGCTCGCTTGAGATCAAATCCCTCCCCTTAAGGGTCGAGAGATCCCAGCGGCGAGCTTCTCCATCTGGAGTGGCTGCCCAAGTGGGATTGATGAGAGATCCTTTCGGTGCCACAAACAGGGCGGCGAAAAACATGACCCTCAGAATTGTGTTCGATCTAAGGCGAGCTTCCATTTAAAAACCTCCTCCAGATGCTTGTGGAGTTATTTGGTGAAAGAGCACTTCGTAGAGACCGTTATTTCTCAGAGTGATAGAGTTAAACGTGGGCAAGGTCAACCCCTCTTTCTGGCTCAAATCTTGATCATCATCCCCCAGCCTCTTTCTTGGGTCTGACAAGCTCTTGAAAAATTTTCAAAACTTCATCTTCTCTTTGATCTCCGAGGTTCTGAGGAGTAGGACGTGGCATTCAGCACGCTGCCATTTGGTAGAGACCGAAACGAGAACTGACACTAAATATCGCAGTCGGAGGAGCTGACCAGCTCCTCAATGAGGTAGTGATCGCTCTTTTCATCGTAGATCAGTTTTTCTAAAGAGTTTTGAGTTGTTTGAGTCCAATTGAGAGCCTCAATGGGAATGAAGTAGCCTCCATAAAGATTGGGGGCCAGATCCGTAAGTTCAAGGGAGAGGGGCTCGATTCGAATTTGAATTATGCGCAAACCCACAATGGTCTCTCCGCCGAGCATCATGGATTTTGCGATAGGTCCGGAACTTGTTTCTAGTACTCCACGGATCTGAATCGATGATCCTGGCCATGAGCGAAGAGCAAAATTCAATTCAAGATGTTGGCGAGCGCTGGTCTCTTGCCAATGACTTGCAGAGCCCTCCACTTCGAGGATCCCCAGATCAGGAATCAGAGGGGGATGCTTCTGGAGCGACCCCTCAAAGGTACTCCAGTGAGCACTTTTGAGTTCAAAATCAGGGGTGATGCGAAAACGATCAAAGAGTTTGGTAAGAAGAGAGCGTGAACCGCGGGTCACCGTGTGATGGTGAAGCTGTGGAAGAGGGCAACGGGTTTCAGAGGGATCTCTCTCTTCGGAAAAGGTGGAGTTTTTGAGCCCAACGAAAAATGGAACTCTCAAAAGATTTGCTTCTGGGTCACTCATGTCTAGGTAGTAGTGATGATTTCGAATTGGGCGGCCCACTCGGGTCTCCTCCTGACATACTTGATCGGTGCAATGAACGATATGTGCATTGGAGAGATGTTGATAGGGTCTCATGATCCACTCAATGCCATCAAACTGAATGATCGCATCATTTGGAAACTCATGGATCAAACGAAAAAGTGTGCGGCCCAGTTGGGCCTGAGGTTGAATGGCGATGATGTGGTTCCAAGTGGCTGTTGCCGATCGACTGAGAAAGAAGACGGAAATGGCGATCATACCGTAGGGAGCAACACTCGAAAAAACGCGACTCCAAGGCGATCTCCCCGGAGATTCTTTTGAAAAGAGATGGCCTAAGGTGTGAGCCATGAAGAAGGCAAAGTAGGGGATGAGGGTCAGGTAGTATCGATCGTAAAACTTCTGGGTGATGAAGACAAGAAAGAGAAATTGGAACCAGAACGGGAAAATCCAGATCGTGACATTGCCTCGTCGATCCGAGGGCGCACGAAGAACATGGATGAGTGCCACAAGTGCACTTACAAGGGCAAGAGAGAGCGCAATCCATCCACCAAAACTCTGTTGCATAAGATCAAGGCGTGTTCCGATCTGATCAATCCATGAGAGAGAGGCGCTGGTCTGATCTTGAAAGAGGAGTTGAATGGCTGCAAAGTGACCTGTGAAAAGATAGATAAGAGCCAAGATCCAGAGAGGGAGGCTCAATCGACAAAACCTTTGGAGCCACCTCAAGGGGGATAATTTTTGCGTAAAGTAAGATGGCAAGAGGATCCAAAACCAAAAGAGGGCAGAAAATTTGGTCCAGAGAGCCGCAGTGAAAGTCCAAGAGATCCACCGATTCAGAGGCGAATTTGGAGAACGCACAACTTGAAAGAGGGTGGCCATCAGAAAGAAGAGCAGATAGGGCTCTCCAAGGGTGGACATGCCGACCTGAATCATCTTCGGTTGAAGATAGAGTGAAAGGGCAAAGAGAAGGCAGGTTAGAAAATAGAGAGGAGTTTCACGCTTGAAATGGCTACGTAAAATGTGGTTGAAAGTGAGAACACAAAAGACAAATGATCCCAGATAGAAGATCGCTCCTGAAAACTTAAAACCGAGCGGGTTCTTACCAAAAAAGAGGATTCCAGGAATTTGGCTTAGTGGATGTATGAACCCCTTATCAAAGGGGTAATTACTTAGAAAAAGGTCTCCACTGAGAATCTTAAGCGTTGCAGTGATGTAGTAGCCCTCGTCCATCGACATTGTGGGAAAGATCAAAAAGGGAGCGCCAAGGAGAAGAACCATGAGTGATGCCATCAACACAAGTGGTACTTTGAGATAGATCATCGCGTGAGGAGTCTCTTCAGAAGTGTGCGAAGGATTGCGCCAAAGCCGGCGATTGCAACGATGGCCACGGCGACCGATCCCCAAGGGAGAGGTTTGATCACAGTGAGGGTCAAAACTCCCAGAATCAAGATGGTCCACTGTGGAGTTCGTTGGATGATAGGGATCTTCAGCATCAGGTAGATCGCGCCACAGATGTACCCCACCGTGAGGGCTGTGACCACAGTCACGAGATAGGCGGGAATGAGAAGAATCCCCACAAGAGAGAGACAAATGAAGATGGCAAGTGGCACAATTGCAGCAACCCCAACCACGCCCCACAGAAAGGATCTAAACCGTCTCTCGTCCAAGTAGAGAAGAGCATCGCGATGAAACTCAGGTGCAAGTTTGGTGTAGAGAAATCCCAAAAACAAAATGGAAAGAAAGCTAAAGAGTGACCACCCTATTTGAGATCCAAATTTGATGCTGTGTCGAAAATCATTCCAAAGTCGCGAGTCAATAGGCATCAAAATAGTGACCTCTTGGCCTCGGACTTGAGCTCCATCTTCTTTTTCGACAAGGCTCCCGATGGAGATAAGCTCCTTTTGAACAATCGATGTTGAACCAAGTTTGATGTTGCTGCCAATGACGACCAGACGATCCACTTCGCCATCGATTCGACCGCTACCTCCAATGAGGACCAACTCTTCGGAGATCTCATCCACTTTGAGATGAATCGATTTTCCAACGAAGACTCTCTTGGAATCACTTTCACCCAAAGAAAAGGCAGACTTTTTGATGTAGCTCTTGATCATCTCCTCAAACTCCTGATCAAACTCAGGATCATCAAGATCTCTTTCATTCAGAAGTGCACGAAGCTGATCTAAGGGCTCTCCGCGCACCAATATCGAGAGGGAGCCCTCCTTTGAGTTCAAAACCGTGGTCTTCCGTTTGAGGTAACTCTCGAGAACTTGGAGCTGCTCGACGCTGAGGGCCTCATCATGAGTTGTCAGCGTGGTCCTTCCATCTTGGACCTGAATGGAGAGGTGGGGATCGCTCGCCCCAAAGCTTGGGACGTAGGTCCAGAGCCCCATCAAAAGAAAAAGCCAAAAGAGGTATTTCATAACCTCTACGTATCGAACATTTCATCTGATTTGGCAAGAGAGTTTGGATCCAATGCCTCTTTGTTTCAATGTGAGACAGTTCGAGTTGGCAAAATGTCTCATGTTTCATCGGCTTTTGTCCGATAGGAAATAGGAAAAGGTAAGTCTCACTGCAACCTTCAAGGGGGCTGGAGCGTTTAATGATCATTGAGATAGGAACAGGGTGAGCTCTGTTCCGTGAAGAAGAGGAGGAATTAAGGTGGAGAGAGTTAAGCGAGAACTTAAGAGGCTTTGGACGGACGAATCGGCTCAGGGAATGACGGAGTATGTGCTCCTTCTGGTCATCGTGGTGGCACTCATATTGGTTTTTAAGGATAGAATTCAATCCATGGTTAAGTCAAAGATAGAAGATCTTAGCAGCGGGATGAGTGGGATCAACACAGGTCCGTAAGGCAGTGAGAAAACGAGGGAACGACGATGTCAACAGAACTTGTACTTCTGGTAGGACTTTTTGTATTTCTTCTGATGGGGGCCTTTCTGGGTGATGGAGGACCACGAGTCACCTTCGCAACCTCAGCGCCCCGTCTTGCAGCACGAGTTGAACGTGATCTGATCTCGGGAGGGAGATTTCAGTTTAAGGGTAGGGGCAAGGATACCTGGTTTAAAGAGGCCGGTGGCCGCTAGCAGGTGCTGCCGTTCGTAACGATCACGTGAGAGGGTCAAAAGTTATGACATTAAGTAACTTAAATATCGTATCATCTCTCATCTTGCTTGTGGCAGTTTGCGATGATCTTTGGACCCGAAAGTTTCACAACTGGCTTTTTCTATTGACCGCCGTGACGGCGATTCTCTTCTCATTTGGATGGGGTGGAGTTGAAAACGGACTCTCCGGTTTGCGAGCCGGAGGAGTTGCCTTCTTGTTGATGGCGCCGCTCTTTTGGTTTCGCATCGTAGGTGGTGGAGATCTCAAACTCTTTGTCGTTTTGGGGTTGTCCTCCAACAGTGAGTTTGCATTTCAGGTCTTTCTCTACTCCCTCATATGGGGCGCCCTTCTTGGGGTATTGAGAGCCCTTATTGGTGGTGAGATCCGCCAGATGCTCTCAAATCTTAAAATCATATCGATGAAACTTTTTCTTAATCGAACATACGAAGAGAAGATCCAGGAGAAGAGTCTTATGGCTATTCCCTACACGGTGGCGATTGCCCTAGGATGGTTCTCCTATTTGAGTCAAGGAGCTCTGATTTGATGTCGACTGCGAAGAACAACAGAGGTCAAATGACCATTGAAGCCGTGCTCACGATGGTGGCACTCTTTTCGATCTTTGTGGTGGTGATCAAAGGGCTCAATGAGGGAAATTTTCTAAAGAAGCTTATACGAAATCCCTGGAACCAACTGGCCGGAATGATCGAAAATGGAAGCTGGGGGACTCCTGAGGAGACTCGAGAGGACAACCCCTTTGGTTTCAAACGAGTGCAGACGCCCATTGGAGAGTCGCCATGAATCATCAGAAGTTCTCTCCACTTCGAAATGGTCAGGGTTTTCTTATTGTCGACTTTCTCTTTGGTTTCTTCATTATCTTTGGAATGACCATGACAGTGCTTTTCTCTTTGACCTTCACCTTGTCGGTTGCAGAAGTGGTTCAATACATCACCTTCTCATCTGCAAGAGCTTACTATGATGGCCACCATACAATGGCAAAGCAGATCGAGCTTGGGGAGAGAAAGTATGAGGCTTTAATGAAAAATGAGGTTCTTGCTCCACTCTTTTCCAACGGTTGGTTTGAAGTTCGAGATGTGGAGGTGCGCTCCTTTTTTAATGAGATGCGCAACGTAGGGGAGACTCCGGACACTCACAACATGTTTGCAGGAACACGTTTGACCTTTTTACCACGAATTCTTGACATCAAGGTCCCCTTTTTGATGGGGCCCATTGAGGGCGAAAAGAACCCCTTTGTCGCTAAGGTGGCAACCTATTTGGGAAGAGAGCCGTCCGATGCTGAGTGCGAAGACTTCAATCAGAAGCGATTTGAAGCTATTCAGAATCTCGGTTATCGAAACGGCGGATTTCAAGAAAAAAACGTAGTACTTCTGTCTGACAACGGCTGTTAGAGAGGAGCAACGAATGTTAGGAGATCAAAAAGGCGTGAATCGGAGAGTCAGAGCAAAGAGAGAGAGTGGGCTGCGAGATCATCGGGGCATGGCTTCGATTGAAACGGCTTTGCTTTTGGTGATCTTTGTGATGTTCATAAGTTATGCTCTGGGCTTCTTTGGGGTGATTCATACTGGAATCATGAACTCAATGGGAGCTAGAAGATATGCCTTTGAGACCTTTCGTCATCGCAACAATGTAACCTATTTTCGAGAGAGTGCAGGCACGGGCCATTACAAGAACTATGGCGTTCGCGCTCATCGCATTCGATCCAATGTGGGAGATGAATCTCGATTGACGGCCACTCGTCGCCCCATTTCGATCATTGGTGAACAGAAGAAGGCGGTTGGTTCAAACGTTGCAACCCACAACAACGAAATCCCCAATCTTCCTTCAAGTCGAAACAAGGGTGTTGGGGTTGATCCAGTTTGGATCATGGTTACAAGTGGGATCTGCATTGATGCTGAGTGTGGTGGAGAGTAGGGCTATGTTCTTATTCTTTGAGGAGGAGAGCTAAACCATGGGATCGAATCAGACAGGAACATTGTGGATATCCATAGGGACGGCACTTCTCTCGATGTTTCTCCTCTACAGTTACTCTCAGGAGAAGCGAGCGGAATATGACAAGAGGTATGGGTCTAAAAAGACTGTGGTCATTGCCAAAGAAGATATCAATGAGATGGAGACCATTGACATTTCCAAGCTTGAGGTGATTGATCGACCCGTTGATTTTATTGAACCGAGTGCTCTCTCGGATCCTGAGGAGATCACCGGTCAGGTGGCATCCTCACCCATTAAGAAAGGGGAGCAGATTCTTCAGACTAAAATCTTAAGGCCCGGACCCTTTACAGGGATATCACGACAAGTTACCCCAACCAAGAGGGCCGTCACGATTCCCATTGATGAGATGCGTGGAATCGCCAAACTCATTCGCCCTGGAGATCGCATCGATCTGATCGCAGCTCTCGATGTGGGCAAGGGCAACGATCAAAAGCGAGAGATCAAGACCATTTTGCAAGATGTGGTCGTGCTGGCCACAGGCCTAAGAGTTGTAAACAACATCCCACGCCTCTTTGAGCTTGGTGAGGATCAGAAGTCGATCAATCGGATCAATCTAAATGGAGATACGAACTTCACAACCATCACGATCGAGGCCTCTCCGAAAGAGGCCCAGTCGCTCATCTATCTTCTTTCGACAGCTCCAAGCAACCTCTTTGTAACACTCAGAAATCCCAACGACCGCATTCCAGTTGTGGGTCTTGGTTCAGCGACCATTGACACCGTATTGGGACGCCCCACGCGTGAAGAGATTGCTGATGATGTAAGAAAACCTGCTTCTCCACCACCACTGCCCCAAACGCTTCCTAAGAAGAAGCCTCGAGGTCCCTATGAAGAGTTGTAAGGGGTTATTGTCCTTGAGACTGGGGTTGATCTTCCTTGTAGTGATTGGAGGAGGTGGCCTTGTCGAGCAGCGTTGGGCCTGGTCTCAAGAGGAGTTCGAGGAGTCCGAACCGTCCGAGCATACTGTTTCTAAGAAGGAGGTGGTTAAGAAACCACTCATCCTCACTGTGGGGATCATTCAAGATGAAGTTGTACCCTTCATACCAAAGGGTTCTCGATTTGAAGGAGACTTTAAGAAGGTTGTCGATCCGAAGCTCATGAAGGGTCGAGAAAAGATTCGTTTTTTCCCGAAGGAGACGGGAGTCGGCGCCCTCACCGTTGTGGATAAGGATGGAAAAAAGATCGCAGACTTTCACATTGATGTGAGAAAGAGCGATCTTCAACGAATCATGAGAGAGATCCAACAGCTCCTCAGTGACATCGAGGGGATCACGATCAAGGTGGTCAATGGCCGAGTTGTGGTCGACGGGCAAATACTGCTCTCAAAAGATATGAATCGCATTCACAGTGTGATCAAACAATATGGAGACATGGCCTCCTCGCTGGTCACACTCAGTCCCATTGCGCAGAAAAAGATCGCACGTCTCATTGAACAAGACATTGGAAATCCAGAAGTTCATGTTCGAGCCGTCAATGGAAAGTTCATCCTTGAAGGCGTGGTCAATTCAGAAGCAGACAAGAAGCGTGCGCGCACCATCGCCACAACCTATGTTCCAGACTACATTGTCGAACAGGCTGAAGCCGACAAGGTCATTCTTCGAACCCAAGTAAGCCCTATTGTGGATTTGATCCAAATTCGTCCTTCAGCGGCACCTGAACCAGAGAAGATCATTCAGGTTGTGGTGCACTATGTGGAACTTCAAAAGGATTACAACAAAGGTTTTCGATTTCAATGGACTCCGGACCTCAAGGATGGGACCGAGGTGAAATTCCAGTCGAGCAATCAGAGTGAGGCGGGAGGTCTTCTCACCACGTTGACAGGCACGATCAACAATCTTCTTCCAAAATTGAATTGGGCCAAGCAGCACGGACACGCACGTGTGCTTCAGAGTTCGAGCCTCATTGTGCAAAACAATCAGAAGGGTGATTTGAAGTCTGTTGTTCGAGTTCCCTACCAAATCGTCAACGAGCATGGGCAGCAAAGCACCTCATTTGAAGAGGCAGGGATTGTTACAAGTGTGAAGCCGGTTATTCTTGGAGCACGATCCGACAGCATTCGAATGGAGGTTGAGTTTTCACTGAAGAGTCTTCTTGGAATTACGGAGAAAGGTCCCATGATTTCTGACAGCACGATTCAAACGGTGATTGTGGTTCGTAGCAGTGAAAGTGCTGCGGTCGGAGGACTTATCTCAAGCTCCAGTGGCATGCAGTACAACAAACTGCCACCGAACGCGAGTCAGAACCCCATCTTCTCGCTCTACGCATCGAAAGATTTTCGTCGAAACCAGAGCCAGTTTGTGGTCTTTTTGACTCCAATCATCAAGAGTTCCGCCCATTCAGGATCCGACAAGATCAAACGAAAGTTTCGTCTGATCGACTGACCGATGCCAGCTTCGGTCCGAGTGGTCTTATAGAACCTGATCTTTACAAAGCCTTTTGGAACAATGTGCATGAGAAATCGCCTCAGGAACTCCTTGTTGGTGAGTGTGGTGATGTTGTGTTTGAGCTTCCCGTTTTTGTAATCCTTGGTTTTGAAAGAGACATGGTTCTCTGTGACCTTGACGATACTGTTGTTCGAGATGGCAACTCTGTGAACATAGTTACCAAGATAGTTGAGACACTGTATTGGTCCATTAAAGGGAGCCTTGGCATAGACAATCCAATCTTTTTCAAAAGATTTATCGATGAGATTTTTAAGTCCATAAGGTTGCCTTGCAATCTCATCAGGAGGTTTCAATTGACTTTTTCGTTTCATGATTTTTTTCGTACAGATGGCTCGGTAGACTGTTCTGAGTGATTCAATGGGGAGGGCGTAGTTTTCAGGAGTCTCAACCCAAGATTCAACTTTGACACCATCAATAATCTCTGATTTTAGACCACCTCCTGTTAAAAGGATATGCACATGAGTATGGTGACCAAGGGCTGAGACCCATGTGTGAAGAAGACTTATGAGTCCTGATGTGGCTCCATATCTTGATTGAAAGAGTGTTTTCACGGTCTCTTGAGTTGCATCAAAAAGAATATTAAACATCAGTTCACGATTGAGAAGAACCAAATCATTGAAGATATGTGGAATCGTAAAGACCATATGAAAATAGGGAACTGGCAACAATTCTTTGACTCTGTTGCCAACCCAAAGATGTCTTGCCGAGTACTGACACTTGGGGCAAATTGCGGTTACGACAAGAATTGTAGGCATGGTTTTCATACCCACATCCAGGATGGTCACATTGTTCAATGTGGCCGCCTAAGGCTTCCGTGCGACACGACATAATAGCTCGTATGACTTTCTCTTGAAATGGGTAAAGAGAACCCAGTTGAGCTTTGTGGCTACGAAAGAGATCCGCAAGCTCATACTTTGGTGATGTGATGAGACTTCTGTCACCATTGTGCATAAAACAGCGATTTTGATTGTACGCTTCTACGGCCCTCAGTACGATGTTTCGTTCGGCTTGGCTATAACGTCTTAAGCTTGGCTTTGTATGCTTCTTGGATTTACAAATCTGTTCTAGTTCTTGGATCAATGACGACTCTGACTGTTCTTTTGACGACATAAGGCCTCCTTTTAGAGTGGAGAGCCAACCTCAAATCGACCCAAACCTAGACCTCCCCAAAAGTGCCTTGCAAAATCAACCAGTACACTTAACTTGCCCGACCGCCTACAGGAAGTGACTTTGCAAACCTCT
This sequence comes from Pseudomonadota bacterium, assembly GCA_014584465.1. Classification (GTDB taxonomy): domain Bacteria; phylum Bdellovibrionota; class Bdellovibrionia; order Bdellovibrionales; family JACTMU01; genus JACTMU01. Next base: position 28,228 of record JACTMU010000050.1, read on the forward strand.
TGGACGTACTCTGACAGGAGGAAAAATCATGTCCCAAAACATCTTCTTTGTC
>JACTMU010000116.1 GCA_014584465.1 Pseudomonadota bacterium
CGTGGTGCGGCAAGTACTTGAAATGATTTGCTAAGAATTTCGGGTATTTAGGGGGTTTTGTGAAAATCGGATGCGGTTGTCTGGAGGTGGTGTCTAGACCTGAGTGATTTCAAGCGGTTGCAAAGGAAAGCCTCCAACGAGCCTCCGGTAAAATCTCTTGAAATAATCCGTGAGAGGATATTGTTTTGACTTTTTGTATCCTTTAGGATACATTAGATTAACAACATTAGGGACCGCATGAACAAAGATGAGTTGATACAAGTTGAGGAATATTTGACTGATCAGGGTCAATGCCCGTTTGCAGAATGGCTATCCGCTTTGAAGGATGTTACGGGAAGGGCCTTGCTCAGAAAGAGGATCAACCGGTTGCGAAGAGGCAATTTTGGAACGACAGAGACTCTTGGTAATGGGTTGTTTGAATTGAAGATTTACTATGGACCTGGATATCGGGTTTATTTTGGGAGAGACGGTGAGACAATAGTGATCCTCCTTTGTGGAGGAGATAAAGGTTCACAGAAACGCGATATTGAGAGAGCCAGGAAATATTGGGATGATTATAGGAGGTAACTATGCCTAAAAGAGTTCGAAAGTATGAGAGTTCACTTATTGAGTCACTTAAAGACCCTAAGGAAGCAGCTGCTTATTTGAGTGTCCATATCGAAGATGATTCTGAGGATGCGGAGGAATACTTTTTGTTGGCCCTTAGAGATGTTGCAAAAGCGTATGGTTTTGCCGAAGTCTCTGAGCAAGCTAATCTAGGGAGGGAAAGTCTTTACAAATCCCTGTCAGGATCAGTTGATCCAAAATTAAGTACACTGAGGGCAATTCTTAACACCGTTGGATTAAAACTTGCAGTCGAGCCCAAAATCGGTCACCTTCATGACCATACTTGATCAAATAAACTCACTCTCTCGAGAAGAAATAATTTGGCATCAAACAGGGTGCTTCATAAGGCAAAGTTGTACTATAGATATGGCGCGTTTGCCGTCTCGTTGACATCTCAAAGAGAGCCTTTTGGGTTCTTACAAGGTCGTGGTGTTCAGCATGCCGGTCACTTTCGTTACTGTGTATCCTTTGGCTCTTATCCATGATTCCCCCCTACTCTGGAGCTACTTGCTACAGTAAGGCTTCCTTTTTGACGAAAATCTAGGTTCAAATAAGAAATGCATCGCCGAGTCGTTACTTTTTAGTATGAAGATCGCTCCTCTGTTTTATTTTGAGACATCCTAGAAGAAAAAAGTGAATGTAGGATAGATTTTTTTAGACTTCAGCCCATTTTCTAACATTTTGAAAAGTGAGAGATTTTTTTTGAATTGAAACTGCAATTTCAAAGTGAGACATCTCAGAGGGTTCAATGACTCTCAAGGTTATCTTTATATTTGTCGAAAGAGCCTATATGATAAAGAAGATATCCAAAGTTTGCCAAACTATGCCTGAACGTATGAAGGAGCCTTTAATATGATCAGTCTACTTTTTAGAGTCACCCATTTTGAAAGAAGATATGATAGTGGGATTTCATATCTCTTTTTTATGTCACTTCTCATGTCAATGTTTTTTCTCTCTTCGTGTACAGTACAGACAAGTTCAACAAGTGGGAGTTCATCTCCTCCGGGTTCAGCACCTGGCCAAGCAACAGTGACCTCTGTCACAGTTTCAAACAATGTGTTGACCGTGAAAGGGAGCCATCTCAATACAGTGACCCAAGTTGCAATTGAAGGGGTCACTCATACGTTTCAGATCAGCTCTCAATCAGAAAGCGAGCTTCAAGCCTACGTAAGTTCAGCATTAAAGCTTGTGGCTCAAAGGAGCTACAACCTCATACTCTCTTCAGCATCAGCACAAACAATAGCCCCTATTACATTAACCCTTGATCCACTGGGAGCAAGTGAAGGTCAAGTGCTTAAATTCAACTCAGCCTCTCAAGCATGGGAGCCAGGGGACCTCAATGGTCTTCACTTTGTGGGAAGCTGGGATCCCAGTACAAATGACAACCCATCCATTGTCAGTGGTGGTTATGGATTAGGTGGTAGTCCGCAAGAGGGAGATTACTACATTGTCTCTCAATCCGCGGCGATCGCATCGATTGACGCTCATACGGATTGGGCTGTGGGAGATTGGATCATCTTTGGCTCTGATGGCTGATGGCAAGTGGCATAAGCTTACAGGCGAGAGTGGCGTTAAGAGTTTTAAAGGTCGTACAGGTGTTGTTACACCCCAAACTGGTGATTATAGCATGTCTCAACTTGGCGATGTGGACACATCAGGGATTCAATTGGATTCAGTTCTTAAGTGGGATGGATCGAAGTGGGTTATAGGTAGTGACAATACTGCGGGAGCAAATGGGGCCATCTCAGGAAACACGCTTACGTTATCAGGAGGAGGGGAGTTGCCATTACCGGAAATGCAAGCATCAGTGGAACTGTCAATGGAGTGACGCTTTCAACGACAAAAGCAAATGAGTGGGATACAGCTTACAGCACACGTTACCAGTGGGATGGTGGGAGCACGGGTCTTAATGCTGCTACGGCCAGAACCTCACTTGGTTTAGGGTGCTTCTTTACTGAACATAGGAGTCACATCCGGCTCAGTAGCTTCAGGAGATCATACACATTCTGACCATGCAACGACCTCCTCTTTAACAACAGGCTTATCAGGAAAGCTTGATACAAGTGGAGGCATATTAACCGGCACACTCACTCTTCCCACAAATGGCCTTGTCGTAGGAACAAACGATCTTGTTATGAATAGCGGAAATCTTGGAGTGGGAACGGCAAGCCCATCAGCAAAGCTTGATGTCAGTGGTAGTGTAGTAGCATCAGGCACGATCACAGCCACAGGCTCCATCACCACAGCGGGCTCTCTTAAAGTAGGATCATCCACCACATGCAACACAAGCGCAGCAGGCACGATTCGGTGGACTGGAACTAATTTTGAAGGGTGTACAGGGACTCAGTGGCAAACAATGACAACTCAAGGTACGATCACCTGCCCCACAAACTACATTCGCGTGCCCGCTAACAGTAGCGTTGGAACATCCACAGATTTTTGTGTTGCAAAGTATGAGATGAGAAGTGATGGGACGAACAATTGCTCAAGTGGTGCATGCCCCACAGTTGGCTCTTCGAGTTTAACCACTGGCCCATAGGTCAACTTTAGTGCCACCAACTCTTATATAGGGGCTGTCCGGTAATTCGCTTTTTGATCGATTTCTATGGTCATTTCGGCTTTATTGTTGCGACCTTTCTGGAACAATAGTTCTTCTTGGCGGTCACAAAGACAGACAGAATAAAGATATTAGGTTTGCAAAGAGGCTTCTCGAAGGAGTTAAAGATGGTACGGTCCGAACAAAAGTTTATGAGTAAATACTCTGATGAAGAAATTGTGCAGAGTTTTATGAGCTCATGGAAAGACGGTGATCCTGATGATATTAAGTCAGCGCTATACGCTGTCATTCAAAGATTTGGCGGGACTCATATTTCCAACTCAACAGGCATTCCCAGAACAACTCTGTATGATATGTGTAAAGATGACAGTAATCCGACATTGGATAATCTATGTAAAGTGATGGATTTTTTGAAAATCAAGGAATCCGCCTAAAAGCTGGGAATTGGAACACAGGAAACCTGTCCATACTCAAATTCCTAGTATACCAAAAATTCCAATGAATTTGCAGTCTTGAAAAATAATGAAAATTCACTATGATTGATTTTATGAGACTCATTTTGAAGCTAATCTTGTCCATGAGTCGATTGCTGGTGATATATTCCACACGTGGCGGCGCTCGTTCGATCCTATCTGAGAATCTCATGTTGAGACAACAGCTTGTGATCTTAAATCGAGGTCGCTCCAAGGCACCCAATCTGAAGACAGAAGATCGCGTCGTTTTGGCGTTCTGTTCGCTTCTGATTTCCCCAAACAGATTGTCGAAACTGGCTATTGGTGTCGCCCACAGTACCCTTCTTAAATTCCACAAAGCATTGGTAAAAAAGAAATACTCCATTCTCTTCTCAGCTAAGTCTAAGGGTAAGCCTGGCCCCAAAGGTCCATCTCAGGAGCTCATCAATCTTATTGTCTCCATCAAACAAAAAAATCCAAAATACGGTTATCCAAGAATTTCTATGCTTGCCTCAGAGGTACTCAAAAGACCCATTGATGACGAGTTGGTGAGGAGAATACTTGCTAAATACTTTAAACCTGCCCCTGGTGGTGGCCCCTCATGGCTTTCTGGGATTGGTCAAAAGAGAGACGCTCTTTGGTCAGTTGATCTTTTTCGAGTGGAGTCTTTGTGTTTGAGGTCCTATTGGATCATGGTGGTCATGGACCAATGGTCAAGAGGCATCATTGGGTTTTCTGTGCATCAGGGTATTTTAGACGGTGGCGCTGTTGGAAGAATGTTTTATGAGGTCATGAGCAAAAGTGGACGGAAACCAAAATATGTCAGCACCGACCATGATCCTCTTTTTAGGTACAGCACATGGAGCACGAACTTAGAATTTGATGGCATCAAGGAGATCAAGACAGTTCCAAACATTCCCTGGTCTCATCCTTTTATAGAACGAGTGATCGGTACCATAAGACGAGAATATCTCAATGACATCGTCTTTTTTTGCAAGCCCTATCTCGAGCGAAAACTGTTTGAGTTTGCGAGGTACTACAATGAGGCCAGGGTCCATTACTCTCTGGATGGCGCCACCCCTTCAAAGAAGGTCTCCGGCAGGGGGCTAGATAAGATTGCTCTCAGTAATTATGAATGGAGATCCTACTGTGGCGGGCGATACCAAATCCCAGTTCCTGCCTAAACTATCAATTTGAGTAGGGACAGGTCATCCAGGGGCGCTAGACTCTTTGAATAATCAAGTTTCATGATGACAAGCTAGTGAGGCCTTGACAAAGTACGCCGATTTGGTGTACTTTCCTATTTGATGGATCAAGTGATTTTTACCAAAGTTGAAAAGCAGCTAAAGAAGTTGCCACAGTTTATTGTTCTTAAGTTGCTGGCCTGGGCGAAATCTATTGAGCTAAAGGGTCTTCGGGAGGTCCGCAAGATTGCGGGATACCACGACGAGCCCCTTAAGGGATCACGTCGAGGACAAAGGTCTATTAGACTCAGCAAGGGCTATAGAGCCATTTACGTTGAGAAGGTTGGTGGATCCATTAATTTGATTATTATTGAGGAGGTCAATAAACATGAGTACTAAGGTTGTTACGACCAAGGATATTGAGCACATCTATGGCCCTTTATCGTTTGGGAGCCTGTTAAAAGCACATCGTGAGGCTGCTGGGTTTACGCAAGTTCAAATGGCAAAGAAAATCAAACTCTCAAAACAATCTCTGAATGATATTGAAAGTGGTCGCAAGATTCCTTCAGTTGTTAGGGCTGTAACTCTTGCAAAGAAGGTAGGTGTTTTACCAGAGCTTGCTGTGGAGCTCGTTTTTCAAGACCAACTGAATCGTGAACGGTTGAAAATGGTGGTGAAAGTAAGAGCTAAAGACAAAGCCGCTTAGTTGAGTGATTTTCCGGATCCGCGGATAGTTGAAAATGGAGAGGGCCTACGACATTACTACACACGCTATATGGATGATCTCGTTTTTGTTTCGCAAGATAAGAGTCATGCGCTTGATGCTGCAGAAGCT
>JACTMU010000045.1 GCA_014584465.1 Pseudomonadota bacterium
ATCGTACCGCTACGACGATGTGGGCCGGTATTTGTACGAGCCAATAGATAAAAAAATCACAATACGACCAAAGGAGGTGCAGTATGTCTGACAAGCCAACGCGGCCAGGTGCTCATGATGGCAACTCTCACATTGGGTCCTCAGGAAGCCATGACAGAGTAGGCCGCACCGCAAATACTCCTCGAACTCCTTGGTTACGAAATCCGGAAGTGGATAGCCAGTATCACGGATCACCTGGTCCTGAAAGCCGAGCCAATTGGCTTGGACGAGCTTGTAAAGAGTTGTCTCCTCAGGCTTGTGCCGGGTATAGGTAAATTGTTTGACTGTAGGATTTGATTCGACCACAAGAGTGTGGCGCGCCTTCAGCAATCTGACAGACTTGGTGCTTTGGCTCTATGGGCAATTGGCGTTCAGAAATGGGCGTGCCGGGCGGATCTTGGCCGGGGCCGCCCAGGAAACCGCGTCTTATGGCACAGCGCTGCCTGTGATGATCACTTGGCTACTGCTCAGCTTGGCACTGGCTGCCCATCAATCAAGTGATTTTGACCAAAGCGCCTTGCCAACAAATAGGATTCGTATGAGCACAAGCTGCTTGATTCGCTCTATACACCAGCTTCATTTCGTCTATTGCAGCAAGGTACATGTAACACCTGTTTTAGTGTAAACCTGGTCGGCGAGTTGCGCAAAATAAGTTTTCAGTTCAGAGTCTAGCTCCTTGGAGCTAACCACTTTATTCAAAATTAAAGCCACCTTCACGGGGTCGGTGGTCCGTCCAATTTCGTTCCAGAAACTACGCAGGCCGGACAGGTGAAGTCTATTCACCAACGAATTGATAACGCTCGCGCCAATCAGATAACTCGGATGATATCCGTCTTTATCAAAAATTCTGAACGTATCATTGTCAAAAAGGCGAAGGATGTCACCGTTCATATTTTTGCTTGCAACCTGAAGGTCATTGCAAAGAAGTAAGCCCAGTTTTTGAGGAGGAAGCCCATCGTTCCAAATCTCTTGCATTTGAACCCATACCGCAAGGCCTTCAGTTAAGATTGCATGAGGAAAGTGTTCGGTTCCATGCCACCACTGCCCAGGATAGGCGGTGTAGGTATGCACAAGTTCATGCAAGAGCCATGAAGGAGGTAGAGCCTCCCCGACATAAACTAGATAATCTCCTCGTGAGCCTCCCGAGACAATCGAGGGATAAGAAAATCCTGTTTGTGTTGCGAGCGAAGCATTGTTCAACCAGTAAATTCGATGTTCTGTGGAAGCTTGAATCGCAAACAAAGACGACAGCTTTTCGGTCCATTGTTGAATTTTTTCTGTAAGGAGCGTGATCTCATTTACATTTAGAGGATTGACTGAACTTATTTGCCCATTGTGCAATGGCTGCTTGAACCAATTTACTGCAAAGAGGTCCCAAACAGGAGGAATATCCAGTCCAATGAAGCAAGAATCGCGTTGGCAGACATAGGATAGGTTTAGGAAGTCTAGGAATCCTGATTGGCCATTTCCTACAGGATAAGCTTTCGTTACGGAGGACGTGATGCTGCGAATATATAGCCAGGGCAGTTGATAGCAAATGTCACGAGAGTTCGAAACCCAGAAACGATCACAGAACCTATTTGAATCGAATGGCTCCTGACTCAATACGGAATTTAGATCGGCAATGAGCTGAACAGAGGTCACAGGCGTGTAGCCGTTTCTTATCTGGGCATTTGCGATTCCAAAATGAAAAATCAGAAGGAAAATAATTAACGGCCTCAAAGTATTCCTCGGCATCGATCGAGATGCTCTGAAATTTCTGCTGCCACGGCTTGTTTGAGCAGCAGTGCGCTACCATGCTGCAGTAAACTCATCACTGACTGTTGCTGAACATGCAAGAACGTAGAAATTTGGACCGACCTCGATTGTACAACATAATCATGAGTGCTTGAATCGATCAGGCGCTCTCTCTTGAGGGGCTCTGCCCCTCAAACACCCCAGGGTTTTTAGAGGCATAAGGGCAGCTCCCAAAATAAAATGGGGGGTCCTCAAAGAGAGCCCCCCCATAGACCGTCTTTTATTTCGGTCGCTGCAACTGGTTATTCCTTGATCGGATGTTCCCCAACAGAGCCGATCTCTGCTTCACCAGTATTGGATTTTTGATGAATCGACGTTACTGTGAAGTAAGTCTGAGGTGGTCTGCGTTGTTTAGTAAAGAGTTCCAAGTAAGTCTCGACAAGTTCACAGAGCATCGCTTCTAGCAGCTGGATGCTTTCGACTTTGATACGGACACTCGCATTTGGTTTTTTCATGATCTCTCCTTCAACGGTTTATTGTTTTGCTTTCGAGATTTTTTGAGCGTTCTTTTCTGCTTCTCTGCGCCGGTAGCTATCTCCTTCAATGGTTATGATTTCGGCATGATGAACTGCTCGATCAATGAGCGCTGTCACACAAGCTGCATTGGGGAATATCGTAGGCCACCCACTGAACGCCAAATTGGTCGTCAAAATGATGCTCTTCTCTTCATATCGCCGACTGATCAGTTGAAACAACAGATCTGCGTTGCGATTGTCATAAGAGAGATAACCGATTTCATCTACAGCAAGCAGTGAGGGTCTTTGATAGTATCGTAAACGCCTCTCTAAACCACTGGCCGACTCCTGTGAGGCCAAATCCAGAAGCAGCTGAGCTGCGGTGGTGAACAGCGTTGAGTGACCCGCTAAGATCGCATTTTGACAAATGTTTCTGGCGATCATGGTTTTACCCAAGCCTTGAGGGGCAACCAAGATCACATTCTTTCTCTCCTTAAGGAAATCAAGGGCGAGAATGGATTCTATTTTGGTTTGGTTGATCTTTTTGGGCCAGCCCCAGTCAAAATCAGACATGGGCTTAAGGCGACCGATCTTGCTCTTCTTGATTCGACTTTCAAGGCTTCTTCTTGCACGATCTTGTTTTTCAATGCCGGCAATGTGCTCAAGAAGTTGTTGCACCCCAAGCCGTCTCTTCGTAGCGTAAGCAACAATATCATCAAGCTGCTCCGATACTGCTTTAAGTCCGATGGCGTTGAGCAGTTCACTGGTCATCTTTACCTCCGTTGAGATTGTCATACGATTTAAGATCATGGGGCACCACATGGGTATTTCGAACGTTCGGGTGGTCGGGCAAGATCACAGCAAGTGCGGGATGGCTTCGACGCTTTCTTCGTTGTTGATCGAGCAGATACCCCACCGACCCTGAGGAGATCGCACCACGTTTGAGCGCTTCTGCAAGTGCAAGATCCAATTCCTCTGGACCATAGAGATCCAGTAGTTTGTTCAGTTGCATCGTATGGGAGTTGATGGATTCTCATCTTAGACTCAATGCCCCGATGAACTTGCTTGCATGGGGACAGATGGCTCGAAGGCGATCTCGACCTCGAAGCTCCGAGGCAGCTCTTTTTTGACGTGCAAGCTCTGCAATGTGATTTGGATCTTCAATAACCGCTCCCTTGTCAAACGAGCGAGGATGTCGGGCAAGAATCTCACTGTTGTGGATGACCCTGATCTCTGTTTCAGAGACCGCAATGGTTAAAGGCTGCCTGACCCATTGATGGGGAATGGAGTAATCATTGCCATCAAAGCGAATGTAGGGGGTCTTTCCAGAGGTCACAACCTTAACCTGGTCGCATTCAAAGGGGTGCTTTGGGAGAGAAAGCAAATAGGGTTCCTCCTCATTCAGTGCATCCAAAACCAACTCCGTTGAACCAGGGACGGTTCGATTGTGAGCCACCGTATTGATCCACTCTTGCAACTGACCGTTGACATCTTCAATTGAGGAAAACGTTCTGGCCTCAAAGAATGATCTTCTCAAGTATTGGATGCTTCTTTCAACCTTCCCCTTTTCGTTACCACGATAAGGTGCGCAAGGTTTAGGTGCAAAGTGATAGTGGCCAGCAAACTCTAGAAGATGGGGGTGAAAACGAATGTGTTCACCCTGACGTTCCAGCACAACCGTCTTCATGTTGTCGTAGAGAATCTCTCTAGGGATGCCCTTAAAAGCGTGAAAGGCCCTTTGGTGACAACGTAGAAGGCTTTCGATGTTTTGTTCCAAAACAAATCGAGCATAGAGTGCTCGTGAATAACTTAATATCATCACAAAGCAAGAAAGTGCCCTTTGAGCTCGACCCATCTTGATCTTGCCAAAGCTTCCCCAATCGACCTGGGCTTGCTCTCCTGGCAAGGTCCTCAGTCTCAAATAGGCTTCGGATTTTTGTTTGGGTCTCACTTTAGCCACGTAACGACGTAACTGAACGATGCTCCCGCTATAACCACGACCCTGGACCATTTGAAACAACCGTGTTGATCTTAAATTAGGGTACTCCTCTAAGGTGGACTTAATGAAACTTTCATAAGGACCGACCACCGTGGTCTTTGGACACCCAGATCGCTTTTTATAATGCTCCTTTGAAATGGCACCAAGAACCGTATCCCGATGTACACTGAGAGATTCAGCGATCGTGCCAACCTTCCAATGCTCGCCAAAGTAAAGTCTTCGGATCTTTGCATAAAGTTCAACATCAATCATGGCACCCCCCTTTCAAACGCCCATGAAAGAGGAATCTTAGTTCTCGTAATCTTGACCCTTCGAAGAACCCAAACCATCGCGAGGACGATGGAACCTTCGTAAAGGACCATATCGAACCCCTCCATGACTGCTTCGCCCACAGACAATGCATACAACATCGGACGTACAACGTTCAAACTGCTCGGAAACGGTACTCTCTCTGATCTCAACATGGCTTTGCTGTTCCGTCGGGCTCGCATCCCCAAAAGAACTGTCCGTAGACGGATTCGTAACACTTTCTTCAACCCCATTGACACTCCCTTCGTCGGCCTCATGGCACAAGATCGACACATCCTCGACCAAGACCGGCGATGGAAGTCCTATAGAAACATTTTGAAAATTGGAACCCTGATGCGTCAGTTTTTTCTTCCACCGTGAAAAATATTCAGCCTGACGATCGGCATGATCCCGTGCTCCCTCGGGGCTTTTTTGATGACGACTCCCAGCTCGCCGTAGGGACTCTCTTCGTCCCTGAACTCTGCAGGGATCAGAACAATACACCTGACCGCGATCACACTTGGAACAAACGGAAAATTGCTTTCGGCAACTGGCGATCTTACAGTTAGAGATACGAAAACTTTTCACACTCCATCCACAACAAATTCTCTCTATGGACAGAGCCTTGAAAAACGGGCATATTACGCCTAACGTGTATTTCCGATCTAATCCATCGGATTGTTTGGCCTGAAGATTCTTCAGGCCATTTTTTTATCCTGAGAACCTCAGAACCTATCTTAATCTTGAATCTTGCGCGAAAAGTTTCCTAAATTCATAGAACCATTTCCTGTGGTCCATTACGCGGCATTAAGCCTCTGTCTGACCTGTGCATAGTG
>JACTMU010000118.1 GCA_014584465.1 Pseudomonadota bacterium
AGAGTTATTCGATCCAAATTCCAAAAGAAGAAAAACATCGCTGGACACTGCTGAGGAAATGGTAGGGGATTACTTATAAAATGCCGAGCACGTATGAGCTATCCTTGCTGCAAGAAAAGCTCTTGCTGAGGCCTGGGAGCGTCTTTGGGTAATGAAAATGAGTGGGGACAATGCAACCATCAGATCGTCAAACGGATTTGCGGCCGGTGAAACAATGAGCGATGCGGCTAGTCGATCAAGAAGTGAACTTCTGGAAAGAGCGATATTTCTTGAAGCGTGGCATTCAAGGAAAGGTTGGAAAGCGATCTGGTTTCGTGTAGCGAAAAACAGGCTTTTAGCTATGTCCCTTTGGTTGAGGGGGTGGAAAACCTATCTGTTTGAAATATCTTCGAATGTGGGAAAAGTAATTGCGTGTTTGTTAGTAAATCAACGGAACGGTGCTGTGTTTGATGTAAGAATGGTAGACGAAGAGTCCGATGCCGAGTCGTTGTTGTTATATTCGGTCATTCGCTCATCGTTTACGGCAAACCGTGCTACAAAGGATTTTGAATTGCCTTTCGATGGAAAACCCGAGGATCACTCTCAGTATTATGCAGATGTAAGAAATCTCGGCGCATTTGAATTTTTAACTAATCTTGTGAATCGAGGTAGAAAGGATTCATGTGAACTGGTTGAGATTCAACTTGATGATATTGATGAGATTAGAACGACATCGGTGGTTTCGGTGGGCAGTTTACCGGCGGTTGCATTTTCACAGAATCCCAAATGGGGGCCGCTAACTTGGGGGAAGGCTTCTATAAGGGGGGCTAACCCGTGGCCGCATCCATTAGCATAGAGCGATTAAATCCACATAATATTTCAATAGGGTTGACGACAGTTGTAGCTATTATTTTTATTTTCGCACTAGGATCGACTTTGTTATTTTCATATCAGGAAAGAAATCGAATTCTGACGTATGAGCTTCAGACAATATTACGAGGGAATGGCTCATTCTTACTATCTGGCGACGCTAGAAGATTTGTGGATCGGCTAGATCTAGGGGATGATGGATATTTTGTTCAAATCACTGATCTAAAGTCTGGTGCAGATTTTAGGTCTGGCGTGGAAATATTCCGAAAAATGCACCAATGTGTTACAGAATCCTATCTTCAGTTTGATGTTAAACTGTGTCGACATTTTGTTGTGCCATGGAAAATGCTTTCACTAATGGGCGTTGTTTTAATATTTAGTTTTTCAATATTTCTATTTTTAATTGTTAAAGCGAACAAATTAGTTGTGAGAGAATTCAAAGGATTATTCACAATTGCAAACATTCCACATTCAAAAGAGCTCAGTTTTTCGAAAGCTTGGGGTACAGCACAAAGAATGGCGTCCTCTTTTAGAATGTATCAACAGGATTCTCTTGAAAAAGAGAGATATCAAACAGCGATTGAGATCGCCAGACAGGTCAGCCATGATATTCGAAGTCCGTTAACGGCCCTCAATTCTTTGCTTGGCATATTGAGAGATATCCCAGAAGAACATCGTATCATGTTCAGGTCTGCGATAACCCGTATCAATGATGTTGCAAACCATGTGTTGCAGCGTGGCCCATCCGTAGGCAAGATTGGTGAAGTTGCTAGTGAAGATGATATTGGAGTTGTCGATGCAATGACAGTTGAACTAATTCCCGCTGTTGTGGATATAATGGCATCGGAAAAGCGATTTGAGTTTCGTGGTAGTAATATCACGATCGAGACAGATTTCGAGGATAGCTATGGAGCATTTGCGAGGATCAATGTAAGCGAACTTAAAAGGGTTATCAGTAACCTTGTAAACAATGGCGTTGAGGCCGCAACGGGGAAAATGGGTAAAGTTACGCTGAAAGTAAGAAAATATTCTGTTAAGACATTGATCTCGATTCGTGACAATGGCAGAGGAATTCCTGAAGATGTGTTAAAGAGGTTGGGGCAAAAGGGAGTTACGTTCGGGAAAGAAGTAGGTGACTCGGGCAGTGGGCTTGGGATTTACCATGCAAAGAAAACTATTGAAGGCTTCGGAGGTGAACTTCGAGTTCAAAGTGTGTTAGGCATAGGTACTGAGGTTACGTTGGAATTTCCGAAGCCAACGACGCCTCAATGGTTTTTGTCGGAGTTAAGAATTGATGTGGCGCAATTAATCGTAGTTCTTGATGATGACTTGAGTGTACATGCGATGTACCAAGAGCTTTTTAAATCGCTTGATGGATCAGTAGATCTAATACTGTTTAGGAGGAGTGAACATCTTCACAAGTGGATCGAGAAAAATCCAATTAGATCAGCCGCCTCAATCTTCTTAATGGATTACGAGCTTTGTGGTCAATATGATAATGGGCTAGATCTTATTGAAAAGTGGCATATTCAGGACAGGGCAATTCTCGTGACGAGTCTCTACGAGGATTTATCAATTCGAGATAGATGTATTAGACTCAACATAAGACAAGTTCCGAAGATGATGGTGTCACTACTGCCAATAAGACTTGGGAAACAAGATGTTGTGCAAAACGCAATCGCTCATCAAATACCATAAGATGAATCGTTAACGCCAAGAGCTTATTTTTTGCCAATATTTGTCGAGCCATACAGGGAATTTCTAGCGACCTTATTATGTGGACGTGATGAACTGAGTTCAGTGGTCGGCGCAATCGAAATCGACAAATGGTCTTCACGAATCTGATGTGCGCCCAGTGGTGAGGGGGTGTTCTTAATATAAAGGTGAGGGCTAAGCGTGAGCGGGGGTGAGTTCGGTGAGGAGTTGATCGGGAGGTTTTTCAGTCCAGAGGCTGAGCAGATAGCCGCCGCCGCCGGAGCCTGTGGGCTTGACCGCGGTGGCACCAGAGGATTTAAGCCATTGGATCTGTGATCGCATCTCGGGGGTGACAAGATTCCATTCGTCAAAGCAGGCAGCTGCACTTTGGATGGCTTGGATCAAAAGAGGAAGTCCTGTGGGCCTTTCGGTTGAGAGGGCCTCTTTGGCAAGTTGCACGGATTGTTTCATCTGATCGTCAAACTTGAGAGCTTGGGCATGATCCTTTGCAAAGTATTCTTTGACTTGATGAACACAGTGGGAGGTGACTCCCGATTGGCCCGTATAACTCAGATACCACAGGGGTTTCCATTTTGGGATGAAGGGGACCCAACTCTTTTTGGACTCAAAAAGGATCCCTTGTGATGTCATCGCAATGGCAATGTCGACACCGCTGCTTTCACCATGAAAGCGATCTTCGAGTTTTCGAGAAAATTCAAAGATTAAGATTTGAATCTGGCACTGCAAGGGAAAATAGAGATGTAGGTTGTAGACTTCTTGGATTGTGCCTTGAGCGAGTGGGAGGTGCGAATAGAGATTATTGTATTCCAGTCGCCACTTAAGAGGTTCGATGACAAGAAATATATACAATAGATGAGGGAGGGCCCGAGTAACATTTACATTGTGAGAGAGTGTAAAGGTTTCAATGGAAAGAATTGGCATACAGGTGAAGGTTGGAGAAATTGCTTTTTCATACATGATGCAGTAGACTCTTTTTGCGTTGTGCCTCTTTCAACAGGGGTCCGTGAAAGTGTTTCAAAGTATCTCAATGGAAGGCAGTAGTGTGAACACACAAGATATTCTTTTTAAATATGTTGAGGCAAGTGATTTGACTGTTGGAAGCTTATCTCTTATCAATCGTTCAAGTAACGAAACAATCATTTCCAATGAGATTCAGAAGCAAAAGTTCTCGTACAGTCTTGTTCATGGCATGATGGAGTGTGAAGATAAGTTGATGTTATCCTATCTTTTGGCTTTGATCGCTCATCTTAAATTTGATTCTGGAAGAGATAAATCTGGGTTCTCTCTGCGAATTGATTCAAATGTCAATCGAATCAAGCCATCTATATTGGAAAATCTTGGTTTTGTAAGAATTGATGAAAATAGTTTTGAACTTTGTAAGGATAAGGGGCACTGCGAAGATATCTATAGAACAAAATCCACTCTTTTTACGTTGATCGAGACGAGTCCATTAGTTGGCAGTGGTTATGTGGTTGATATTCAGGGTTTGGAGGAGCATGACATTCAAAATGTGATAGATGAGTACAATGAAATCGCATGGGGGAAGGTCAATTGGGCGACCAACAGTGAAATTCAAAGAGATGAGATAGACATCATCAATCAATACGTTTGCGGTGGCGTGGTTGCAGAAATTGGTGCTGGATCGGGAAGGATGTCTTCAACAATTGCTGCTCGGGCAAATACGTTGGTTTCAACAGATTATATAAGCGAAGTAGCGGATAATCTTAAGATCAATTTATCATCTTTGAAGAACGTGAAGGTTGTTCAAGATAACATTCTTTCAACTCAATTGGAGCCGCGCTCTTTTGATCTTGTCTGTTTCTTTGAAAATGGCCTTGGCGAGTTTATCAATAAAGGAAAAAGGCTTCAGGCTGTTGAGCAGATGAAAAAACTCTGTAAATCTGACGGACATATTTTGTTAGGGTTACGTACATTAGGTGAGCAAAGTGGCGCTCACTTAATGCCAGCTACTATGGATGCTATTTTTATGGGTCTTTTCCATACGTTTTCTGAAGAGGAAATATATGAATTTGAAAAGATCGGCATAGAGCTTGTCTTGGTTCGGAATGGGGATGGTCGGCCGGCTGGTGGAAATCAGATCTTTTGCTTGTATCAGATGAAGAAAGAGCCATGAGAGAATTGGTCATGAAAGGAATTGTCATTCTGATTTCAATTGCATGTGGTGGTCTTTCCATTTGTTATGGCAAGGGGAGAGTGCCAGGTAAAGTGGTACGGTTTTGCTACGTGCCGTGGTATGGCGAAACGTCGAAGGATCTTGGGCCTGATATTGAGATGGCTAAGGATTTTATAGGTTCAATGAACAAGAAGTTTGAGGCGGTCAAGATAGATTGGAAGTCATTGTTTGAATATACCGAGAATGGCGAACCAGTTATATTTGCAACAGGGAAGTGCAGATTCGCTGCCGTGAGTCTTTCTGTTACTTCGGATCGAATGAAACATTACAGTCTGCTATCGCTATTTCCGGGTCGAGCTATGATCGTCGTGAGAAAAGGCGACAGGATGAAATATCCAAACAAAGAGAGTCTAAAAGGAAAGAAGACGGCAATTATTAACGGAACAACCTATGTAAAGGCTGTCGAGGATATAAATCGTCAGTTTGAGGGTAGTGATAAGATTCAGGTCACACTTGGAGTAAATTTCAATACGGTTGAGATGCTGTTGAACGGACTGGATATCATTGGGAAGCTCGGGCTGGCCGAAGATGCCATTTTGGTGACCTCTCGTTATGACGAAGAATTTGTTCAAAAGCGCTGTGCAG
>JACTMU010000034.1 GCA_014584465.1 Pseudomonadota bacterium
TAAGCCTGATGGAAAAATGCGACCACTTGGAATTAGCACCATCAGAGATCGGGTTGTTCAAACCGCGTGCAAAATAGTAATGGAACCAATCTTTGAGCCCAATGTCAGGATAGATGTCGTCTCGAAATGAATTTGATCTGAAGGGGCAATTAAGGAAGTTGACAAATGATACAGAAGGGTTTTTCCCAGGAGTTTAAGAAATTAGCGGTTCAGAAGCTTTTGGTGATTCATCGACTTAGTTTCAGTCAAGCGTTTAAGTGATCTTTTGCTACCACAAACCTCAAATGCTTCGTTTCTAAGACTCACTTCTTCGAGTTAAAAGACTCTTGAACGCAACATGCTTGACGCCAATGATGGCGGGTATCACAAACAATCGCTAGTTAATGCAGCGCGCCATAAACCCCAACAGTCAACAAAGGGTTTGCTAATTCGAAGTGACAAGAACTCTCGATGAGGAACGCCAAGTATAATTCCATCGGCTTCAGCAACAGCTTCATCAATTGGAGTTAAGTCAGGCAAATAGGGGTCGCAGCAAATAACTATACTTTGACGCATCTCAAGAACTTTCTTTAGCTTAAAGGAGAGACTTTCTCTCGTATCATCGTTATTAGCTTTAAACGTCATCCCTAATATTGCCACTCTTTTGCCAACTAACGAAATTAACTGCTTTTCTAGCTGGCTCACCAAAAAATCAGGCAATCCCTCATTAATCAACATTGCCGCATGTCCCAAAAAGAAATTGTTCTTATGAAACGAGGCCATCTGCATGGTGTCTTTAAAAAGGCAGGGGCCTGCTGCTAGGCCAGGGCTAGCAAAATGGGATGCTCGATCGTAGCCGTCTCTTAAAGCATTAAATACTCGGTAAAAATCGATTCCTTGAGATTCTGCAATCATGTAAAACTGATTTGCAATTGCAAACTCCAAGTACCGCCAGGAATTAGTCATGAGTTTTGCTAATTCTGCTTCTATTGGAGACAAGAGAATTATTTTGGGTGCAACCGCTGCAAATAGTTCCGCGGCCTCTCTTTCTGCACTCGGGCTAGTTGCCGAAACGATTTGGGGCAATTTGAATATTTCCTCAATACCTTTTCCTTGCACAATTCGTTCAGGGCAAAAAGCTAACTTATGTTTCCCTAAACGTGCTTCTAAAATCCTATCGATGATGGCAATTACACCGGGATATAAAGTACTTCTCAGTACTACTAGAGTATCGGATCGTAAATAGGACACATAACTTTCAATGACGTTTAAGACATCTTGGACCCTAGGGTTGTGGTGCTCATCTACAGGAGTTCCGGTAACAAAAAATACGACATCAGCATTTTTTATACAGTTGGCATCGGTTGTAGCAGACAATCGCGTGCCTAAATTTTCACGAAGAAGAACGTCTGCCCCTTGCTCTAAGAAAGGCAGGGTACCGCGATTAATTAGATCTACAGAACGTTTGTTAACGTCCATAAGCAACACTTCACAATTGCGAGAGGCCAGAGCCAGTCCTAAGGGCAACCCAACATGCCCACAGCCACCAACAATTACAATTTTCTTTCGATTACTCACACAGCCACCGCCATAATTTGCTCCAATCTCCTAGTTAACAGTGTCACTTTTTTAGGCTATACCTTGGATTTCATTACTTAGCAAAACTAAATCCGTCGGACAATCAAGATTTGACGTTCAAATTGCCTAGTGGAAGTCTCTAAATTCTCTTTCTATTACTGAAGCCCAAATTCAGACAAAAACTTATTTTGTAAGTAATGGTACTAATGGTACCGAGAGATATCCTCAAAAATGGCCTTGTCCGCCACGGATATAGCCGGTCCATTGCCTCATTGATCCGGTCTAATGTGTCTTAATAACGTGGACTTCGACTCATTTTTTCTTGATAAATTCCATGCAATGAAACCATGGACCGATTCTGGATTATGCGCCGCGCAATTAACCGGATCGCGAAGAAATGTGCCTTTCAGTAGTGTACTGCGTGATTGGCCGGTGGCGTACTCTCAATGTGCCAAATAAATTTGGCTTTGACTTTTGAATGCAGGAGGTGCGACATCTTTCGATTGACTTATTTCTCGAGTTCGTACACGGCAAAGAGCTTACCGGAGTAACATAAGAGTTGGGGCGATTACATGTTTCAAGATACGGCACTAGGTAATGATAACAAATCGTAAGAAGCCACAGAATGTGGTACTCATACTCGTAAAGGGTGGCAGTGTGGGAGTTCCCGGAAAGAACCTTTATGAATTTAGCGGTAAAACTCTTCTTGCCCATACGATTGCAGAGGTAAACGAGGCTGGTTGTTTTTCTGCCGTTTATGTATCGACAAACTGTGAACGAATTGCTGCTGAGGCAACAACAAATGGTGCAATCGTAATTCTTCGAGAAGAGAAGCTGGCTCGGAATGATATGTATATCGAAGCGGTTAATCACGCGGTTAAAATGTTTATTGAGCCGCCGGATAGTGTTACGATACCCCAGGTTGTGCAGCCAATCCGAGAAAAGGGTATTTTTGGGAAAATGCTTGGTTTGTTGGAGCCAGACGTTGATAGTGTAGTTACGGTAAATCAGTTTTCTTCGAGCCTTAATTGGATTTATGCGCGGGATCAAAGAACTTTGTTTCTGTCTGCGTTGCAGAGTCAGACTCGAGCGGTAGATATTGCACGGCGCGAGGACCTTTTTGAAATAGATAATGCAATAGTCTCCTTTTCCTATGACAGTTGGCGGAACTCCACAGGTATCACGCCATGGCCTTACTTAGGGTCACGCATATTGGGTATTGATCAAAAGAGATTGAATAGGAATTTTTTCGTGGACATAAATTATCCTGATGACATTGAGTGGTTAGAGTTTATTTCGGGGTTTCCTAAATGGCGAGAGAGTAGGAGTAAACATGGTGGATAGAATTGATTTGCTTTGTTCCGGGATGTTTTCTGATGAGCTTGATAAGTTAGGGTATTGTGATCAAGTCATTGGTGGGCTGGTTCTAAATAATGGCGGTGGAAAATGCTTGGGGCCGGTCAGGACGTTGAAGTTAGAAACAGTTAAAACGGGTGATGAACGAATTCTAGCAGGACTAACGTTTTTGGAAACGATGAAGGAGCGGGAAATTCTATGTGTTGAAGGGAGTAACGAATTTGCTTATTTTGGGGAATTAATGACTCGTTTGGCGGTTCGCCAAAACCTTAGTGGAGTTCTTATAGGTGGATTGACTAGGGATCTTGCCTTTACGCGGTCTTCAGGTCTGGCGATTTTTTCATTTGGATATTCGCCAAAGGACATTAAAGGCAGGGGGCGTGTTTTTGGATCCGATATTGATATTACGGTTGGGGGTGTAGTCATTCGTACTGGCGACTGGCTGTTCGGCGATGCGGATGGAGTAGTTGTAATACCGAAAGACGCCGTGGGGGAAGTTTTGCGGCGGGTGCAAGGTTGTGTTTCAAACGAAGAAGATATCGCAAAACGAATTGATAGGGGTGAGAAAGTGGAACAGATCCTTTTTCATTATAAGGAATTCTAATGTTTGGTAAGATTCCCAAAGTGTCATGCTCGTTGTTGGGAGCTATTGCCCGAGGATATGACTTGGATGAAACTGCCAAGAGGTTGGCGCAGATAGGGATAGATTTTATTCACTACGATATAGCTGAAGGAGTTGACTTGCTTGCAACAAGCAAAATTCCGAAATTGAAGAAAATATCTGGTTTACCAGTTGATGTACATATAGCACTTCGAGATCCTTCGGCAATATTAGGTGAAATTCAATTGGATTCAAAGGACATGGTTGCTGTACACGTGGAAAGTAATTTCTCCCTTGAAAAAATTCGTGCTTTTAGGGCGAGAGTGGGTTGTGCTTTCGGCCTAGCAGTAAATGTCGAGACTCAGTTGGAATCTCTGGATAAATGTTTGGATGATATCGACTTTGTGCTCTTCATGTCCGCAGAACCTGGTGTAACTGGTGGGGCCTTTGATCAGAGCGTTATAGACAAAGTTAAGAAATTTAGAAAACAGTTTCCGGACAAAAGCGTTCATATGGATGGAGGAGTTGATAGAAAATCTGCTGCTTTGTTGCGCGAATTGGGTGTCGATGTAATGGTCTCTGGAAGCTACATATTTAACAACGAAGATAATGTTGCCCAAGTTGTTCATTTGTTGGGAAGGAACCTTTTCTTACCAATGTCGAAGATAATGTTGTCGTTGGATAGAGCGGCCATCGTTGAGCCCAATTTTTCGATACGGCAGGTGGCGACCGAAATTGAAAGAAGAAAAGTCGGCATCGCCTTGGTACTTGATGAGGCGAAAAGACTTCTGGGGATCATTACCGATGGAGACTTGAGACGTTGGCTGATTTCGGATTTTGGCAATGTGACTATGATAGCATCGGATATCATGACAAAGAACCCCCTTGTTGTTAATCAGGATGACAGGCTTTTGGACGTCTTGAGGAGACACGAGTCAGAGAATGTCTCGGCCTTTCTGTTTCCTGTATTGGTTGGGAATAGATGTGTTGGATTGTTTCGAGTTTCCGATGTTTTTTTGAGTAATGAGCTATGATTTTAACAGAGTTGAGCGTTCAATGATCATTGAGTTAAAAAGTAATTTGAATGGGCGGAAAATAGATGAGCTTTTATCGAGGTTTCATGCCTGCGGGGTTGAGGCTAAACATGTAATTTACAGAGGGTGCAGTTTTTTTGTCACCTCTCATAAGAATATTTTGAGCCAGGACCTCCTAAGTAATCCTATTTTTGGAAAAGTTTTCGATCAGACAACAGAATATCAGTTATGCACGAGACTGTTTCGCCCAGAAAATACAGTCATAAAGCTGAGTGATGATGTGGTATTCGGAGAAAAGAAAACCGTTATGATGGCGGGGCCCTGTGCGGTTGAGTCGGAAGAGATGGCTTTGTCTACAGCTGAATTTTTGCGGTCTGAATTTGGCACAAGAGTTTTTCGGGCGGGAGCTTTTAAGCCGCGAACGTCTCCTTACACTTTTCAGGGACTGGAAGATAGAGGTCTTCGGATTTTGGAAAGAGTTAAATCTGAATTTGATATGTTTGTCATTACTGAGGTAAAGGACAGTAGCCACCTTAAGGACGTTGCTGATGTTGCAGATATTATTCAAATAGGAACAAAGGCAATGTATAATTTTGTATTGCTTGAGATGTGTGGGGCGATAGATCGGCCGATCTTATTGAAGCGTGGATTTATGGCAACGATTAAAGAGTTTCTTCAGGCAGCTGATTTTATTATATCGAATGGAAATCCAAACGTAATTTTGTGTGAACGTGGTATTCGAACATTTGAAAATCAAACCAGGTTTTCATTGGATGTCTGCGGTGCCTCGCTCATTCAACGGACCTCTCATTTGCCCTTGGTGCTTGATCCATCCCATGCAGTGGGAGTTGCAGATCTGGTACCTGATATTACGAGGGTTGCAGCTGCACTTGGTGCAGATGGGTTGCTTGTGGAGGTGCATCCAGATCCCGCCAATGCGAAGAGTGACAAGGAGCAAGCGTTGTCTTTTGATATTTTCAGAAAGATGATGCCGTCGCTTAAGAAAGTTTGTACCGCGGTAGACAGAGAGTTGGTTTGATGCAAAGTGGAGAGTTTTCGTTATTTGGGCGAACTTTTTCGGCGGTTATTTTTGACTTTGATGGGGTCATTGTGCATACGGAGCCAGTAAAATGGCAGGCGTATCAGAGAGCATTTAAAGAGTTGCTGGAGATTGATCTTTCGGCAGATTTAAGGGATTGGGTTGGGAAAGGTGAGTATGAAATAGTTGATACGCTTTTGCGTAAATATGGCAGAAGCTTTTCTGTCGAACAGCTGGTTTGTAGAAAGCGAGAAATTTATCTTGAATTGATCCAGTGTCATCCATTGGCTCCTGTCAACGGAGTGTTAGATTTTATAAAGGTTCTTTCGGCGGGTGGGACTCCAATTGCCATTGCTACGGGTTCTCGTATTGAAGACGTATCAAAGATTATGGCAGATGTTGGATTAAGCAGCTATTTTGACTTGATAGTAGGCTATGATGCTAAAATGAGACCAAAACCATCACCCGATATTTACCTTAAAGTCAGTAAGGAGCTTTCGTTAGATATAAATCGGTGTTTAGTTTTTGAGGATACCCTAGTTGGCGTTCGTGGTGCGAAGGCGGCAGGCGCTTTTTGTGTGGGAGTTTTGACTTCATTTGATTCGAGTGATCTGGTAGAGGCGGATCTTACGATTATCAATTTTTCAGATACGCTGATGACGGCTGGAATTGAAATAAGAAAGTAAGATATTTTTATGAGCATGGCAGTGGTAGTTTAAGGAATCTATGATGTTGAGTTCAAACATTATTGAGGTAAAAGACCTAACGAAAAAGTATCGACTTTATGATAGTCCTATTGATCGGTTGAAGGAGGCATTTCATCCTTTCAGAAAGCGTTATCATCGTGATTTCTTGGCATTAAATGGGGTATCTCTTCAGATTCCGCGAGGTGAAATAGTTGGAATTGTTGGGAAAAACGGGAGTGGGAAGTCGACCTTACTTAAGATTCTGGCAGGTGTGCTTTCCCCTTCCTCTGGGAATATCAAGGTAAATGGCAAAGTGGCTGCATTGCTTGAGTTAGGCGCTGGTTTTAATCCTGAACTTACAGGGATTGAGAACGTTTACCTAAATGGTGCAATCATGGGTTATTCTCGGGAAGAGATGGATGTAAGAGCAAAGCCTATCATTGAGTTTGCTGATATCGGTGAATTCATTGACCAGCCCGTTAGGCTTTATTCAAGCGGTATGTTTGCAAGATTGGCCTTTTCTGTTGCGATTAATGTTGAGCCGGATATTTTGATCATTGATGAGGCGCTAAGTGTTGGTGACTTTATTTTTCAATTTAAGTGTATGCGGAAAATTGCAGACCTGCGAAGCCAGGGAATTACGATTCTATTGGTTTCACATTCAACTCAGCAAATATTGCAGAATTGCTCATATGCTTTGTTCTTGGATTCCGGTCGGCTGGAGGCTCAATCTCGTGATGTCGAAGAGGTGATCAATTGTTATGAACGTAGTGCTAGACTGGCAAGTAGACCAGTCGATAACATTCCGGCTAAGGAGATTCTTGATATTGGTCCTCCCGCAAGGGTTGAAGCCGATGCTGCAGTAAATGAGTGTCGCATGGGCACGTTTGATGCGGTTATTTCAAGCATTAGATTGACACAGGCAAATGACGGGATGACAGATGACGAGGTGCTTACTGCTGGTTTGGAAACTCAACTTGAAGTGCAAATTGATTCAAAGCATTGCTTTGAATCAATTGTGATAGGTATGAGTATTCGAAATGTCAACAGCATATCTGCTTGGGGGGATAACACTTTGAACTGTGTGCCTCAAAATATACCACTTCACGTTGGCGTTAACCGTTTTGTCTTTAGGTTTTTATTGAATATTGTTGCTGGTGAATATCTATTTTTTATAGGATTGGCGGATATTTCCACGGCCAATAGAGTAGAACTGGATCAGAGATGGCCGATAAAGAAGTTAACAATTGTTTCAAGAAGACCATTGACAGAAGGTTTTGTTTATTCCCCATTGAAACTGGTGAACGGTCCCAACGACCTTACATCATGTTACTTGTGAGCAAACACGATGGTTGATGTTGTTTTTGTTTAGATAGTAAGGTTGGTTTACTTCAATATAACAAGAGCTTCCATTTTTGAAGTCGACTTTTCGAAGGGGAAGTTGTTTTTGGATTTAATGAAGGTGAAGAGTGGTTGATTGGCTAATTAGAGTCTATAGTGGGCGGTTGATACTGTTGTCTCTAGTCAAGAATGACTTGAAGACAAGGTATCTTGGGTCTTATTTGGGAATGATTTGGGCGTTCGTCAATCCGTTAACGACAGTTGGAGTGTTGATCTTTGTTGTCTCTTTTGGATTTAAGGCAGCAACTGATCATGGTGCCCCCTTTGCTATTTGGTTGCTGGCGGGTATAGTCCCGTGGTTTTTCTTGTCAGAAGGGATATTGACATCGACGAGTTCTGTTCTTGAGAAGACCTTTCTTGTGAAAAAAGTTGTGTTTGATGTGAGTCTATTACCAGTTGTAAAGATTGGATCTGCACTTATTGTACATATGTTCTTTGTTGGAGTCCTATTTGGGGTCCTGCTTTTTTACGGATATAGTCCGCGTATAATGTGGGTGCAATTATTATATTATGTTTTTTGTGGCGTAATTTTGATTCAAGGGTTGGCGTGGATTACGAGTTCAGTGATTGTCTTTGTAAGGGATGTTGGTCAAGCTGTCGGAGTATTGGTTCAATTCGGATTTTGGCTAACTCCGGTTTTTTGGTCGATTGAAGCTCTACCAGATTCGGCTAGGTGGATCATTAAAGCAAACCCGCTTTATTATATTGTAAATGGATACAGAGATACATTTATTAATCGAGTTTGGTTTTGGAACCATTGGGAGTTGAGTATTTACTTTTGGCTAGTCACTGTTCTGATTTTCTATAGTGGACATCGCATTTTTGTGCGGCTTCGACCTCACTTTGCTGATGTGGTTTAGCGTGCGCATATAGAGGTCTTAAGAATTTTCTAGCCAAACTTCCGAGGTTTGTGTTGCAGAGGCATCTCAAACTGTTGGCTTTATTTGGAAGATTATCTAGTTTTCATTTGGATCGCATGACTGGCCGAAAGCGGTCGCTGTGAGTCGTTCAATGGAGAAAGAGATTTAATTGTTTGGGTGGTGTGTTCTTTATTTCAATCTTTGAGGGTGGGGCCTTACAGAAAGATAAGGGCGACATTTCATGCCAGGTCATGTTCTCGCTTAGAAGGAATGTCACCAGAGTCCTAAACTTCGAATGTAAATCTTCTTGCGGTCTAAAGGGAACTTATGTAATTTTACCAGAAATCATGGAAAGTCTTTGGTGGGAGAGAAGTTTAAGACAACGGGATATGCATAACATCTGGCAGAGGCAAAACGGGGGATTTTAGGTGTTGTTTTTGGCGATCATTAAAAGGGGTATTCGACGGATTATTCGATTGAAAGGGTTATTACTTTGGAGGCGTCGTAACACGCTTGAGATGATTAAAGAGGAGCGCCTTTGTGAGGGAATAGCTATCTTAGCCGAAAAAATCTTGAGCGGGCTTGTGGAGATGCCAGCTTCCTTTCACGCCATTAAAGAGTGGTTCGCTGTATGTCTTGTTGAATATGCAGCATCTCGAGGAAGAGGAAGAGAATCTTTGTTGGGTATAATGAGTTCCCTGTTTCCGAAGAAGTTAGAACTTGACCCAGTGGTCTCGGTAGAAAGGCATGGTCCACTGAGGATACTTTTTGTTACGGGGATGTTCCCATCTCGGACTCATGCAGGAGGCTTGCGAATTTTTGATTTGATTACAGAGCTATCAGCCAGACACACAATCGATTGTATATCTGTTGGGCCGACTAACAGTGAAGAGAGCGAGTGTCCTGAATTGCTAAAGTATTTGGATAAACACTTGTTTTTGAAGGTTGATTCCTTCTCCTGGAATCAGGCAGAGGAATGGTTGATTAACAATGGCAGAGGTTACGGGTTTTATGATGTAGTTCATTATGAATATTTGAATACATCTGAATTTTTGAAACACATTAAAAGATTTGGAAAGAAAAATGTTTTTACAATGATGGAAAGTGTAAGTCGAAGATGCTTTATCGACTTTTGTAACACTTTTGACAGATGGGAGACGGGGGATTTTGGAATACCTTTGTTCTTTGAATTTTTGATGCTTGGATCTTATGAAAGTACGGTTTGTCGTGATGCTGATTTGGTTGTAGCGTTGAGTGATGAGGATGCGCAGTTTATTACGCGGATCAGTGGTACTCGACCAGTAGTTGTTCCGACAGGCGTGTCCAGACTTTTGAACTACCAGGAAGAAAGCTCAGAGCTTACAAACACAGTATTGTTTTTAGGAAATTATGATCATTTCCCAAATGTAGAAGGATTAATTTGGTACTTAAAGAATGTTCATGGCAGTGTAATACAAGAGGTGCCGGATTATCAGATAAAAATTGTTGGGAAGGGAGATCTTGTGAGATTAAGATCCCAATTTCTTACTTTGCAAGGGGTAAGCTGGGTTGGTGAGGTTGATGATATTTCGGCTGCGATTGTTGAAGCGAAAGCCTGCATAGCGCCTCTTGTTAGCGGAGCGGGATTTAGAGGTAAAGTTAATCAGTATTCGTTTTTTAAGAAGCCTACAGTGGCGACATCAATTGCATTGTCGGGTCTTCCCTATGTTCAGGAGGAATCGATTCTGCAGGCGAATAATCCGAGAGCATTTGCTAGACACGTCGCTTCTTTATTGAAGGACGAGGGCAAGAGAAGGGTGATCGGAGAGAATGCAAAGAGAGTTGTGGACGATAACTTTGCTTGGACAAACATTGTTCGAACCCTTGAAGGATACTATTAGCTTGATGAGCAAGATTGTTGTCATTGGCCAAGGGTCACTTATAGCACAGGAATTGATAAAGAGGTATGCAGCTAGGGGTAGAAGCGTCGTATGCACCTCATCGTCTAAAAGGGCTGGATCAATTCATTTAGATCTCCGTTCTGAAAGCAGATGGGATTTAAATTTCATCAAGGATAATGATTTTGTTGTTTTTTTGGCGGCGATGTCATCCCCAGATTTTTGTGAAAAGGAGTTTGAAGAGGCTCATAAGATAAACGTTGATGGGACGGTGAGGTTGATTCGAGAACTCCTTGATTTGGGTAGTAGAGTTCTCTTCTTTTCGAGTGATACCGTTTACGGAGAATCAAAAGATAGTTTGTCTGTTTTTGACGAAGATTCATCACCAAAGCCCCATGGAAATTACGCAAAAATGAAGTTTCAAGTTGAAAACTCATTTATGGGAGAGAAAAATTTTCGTGTTTTTAGATGCTCCTATGTTTTTAGTTACGAAGATAAATTTACTTCGATGGTTCTGAAGAACATATCGAATGGTGAGACCATAGAGGTTTTTGATCCAATGCGGAGGAATGTCATATGGATTGAGGATCTTTTAGATGCTATCGAAGAGATTGAGACCAAATGGAAGTTGTTTACTCATCCTATATGCAATATAGTTGGTCCTGACTCGGTAAGCAGATTAGAACTGGCAGAGTGGATTTGTGAAGTTGCTAAAAGTACAGTTCCCATTGAAATCATCAAGCCTGGTGCGAAGTTTTTTTTGGCCAGGCCGCGTCAGATTTATTCCTCTACACTATTTTTGCGTGACCTCATTGGGAGATGTCCTTTAAAAGTGAAGTCAGCTATCAACAGAGAGTTACAAAGGCGCATCTGAGCAGTTACTGACACATATTCTGTTTTTGGGAGACCAATATGGTAAAAAGGGCTTTGATTACAGGCGTTACAGGCATGGTTGGGTCTCATCTATGTGACTATTTGCTGGCAAATACGGATTGGGAGATCCATGGTATGTGTCGATGGCGGAGCCCCTTAGAGAATATTGAACATTTGATTCCCCTCGTAAACGAGGGAAATCGCTTGACTCTTGTGTATGGCGATTTACGAGATGAAATATCTTTGATAAACGTGTTGGGCAGAGCGCGTTATGACTACATATTTCATTTGGCCGCGCAGAGTTACCCTCAAACAAGCTTTACCTCGCCAATAGAGACATTTGATACAAACGTTAGCGGTACTGCTCGGTTGTTGGAAGCTGTACGGCTTACTCATAAGGATTTTCAAGAGGGTCCTATTGTGCATGTATGTGCCTCTTCCGAAGTTTTCGGGCGAGTACCAAAGGATCAAGTTCCTATTTCGGAAAATGTGCAATTTCATCCAGCATCTCCTTACGCTATTTCAAAGGTGGGGACGGATCTAATTGGACGTTATTATGCAGAAGCATTTGGGTTGACGGTTATGACGACTCGAATGTTTACTCACACCGGCCCAAGACGCGGAGATGTTTTCGCAGAGTCGACATTTGCCAAACAAATTGCCTTGATTGAACGTGGTATGATTCCGCCGGTTGTTAAAGTTGGAAATTTGATGTCAATGCGAACCTGGGCTGATGTCCGGGATGCGGTAAAAGCTTATTTTATGTTGGTAACAGTGGACCCTAGGAAGGGTGAGTACTACAACATTGGTGGCGATTATTCGTGTACAGTTGGAGAGATGTTAGATTTTTTGATTGCGCGTTCTACACACAAGGATATTCGAGTTGAGGTAGACAAGGAAAGACTGAGGCCGATCGATGCAGATTTACAGATTCCTGATACATCAAAATTTAGAAGGCATACGGGGTGGAAGCCGGAGATTCCATTTGAGAAAACGATGTGCGATTTGCTGGATTTTTGGCGGAATCGTGTTGAGAGAGGGAACCCATTCCCTTGCAATAGGTAAGTCATGATCATTCGCTCAAGAGCACCACTACGCATAGGTCTTGCAGGAGGAGGAACTGATCTTGCTGCTTTTTCAAATAGATATGGTGGGGCAGTTTTGAATGCGACAATTTCCATGTTTGCATACGCAAGCATTGTTCCTAGAACTGACGGGATGGTTTGTATTGAATCGGTAGACCAAAAGCAAGTATTTGAAGGTGCTTCCGCCGAGTGTTTTCCAATTGATGGGCAAGTGACTTTGGCAAAAGGGGTATACAACAGGCTCATAAAGGATTTCGGGAAAGAACCGTTGTCGTTTACATTGAGCACATTTGTTGATGCACCGGCGGGATCAGGACTGGGAAGCTCTTCAACACTGGTTGTCGCGTTGATAGGTGCATTTGCAGAGTGGCTTCGAATTCCGCTTGGAGAATATGATATAGCTCGGTTGGCATTTGAAATTGAACGTATTGATCTAGGGATGGCCGGAGGTAAGCAAGATCAATATGCAGCGACTTTTGGCGGCGTGAACTTTATGGAATTTGGCGAAAAGGACCGTGTTATCGTAAATCCTTTACGTATCAAACGTAGCTATATTAATGAATTGGAAAGAAACTTGTTGCTTTATTTTCTTGGTACGAGCAGGAGTTCTTCCTCTATTATTGATTCACAGAGTGAAGGTGTTCATCGGAATGAGAGCAATCCAGTGGAAGCAATGAAATCTCTAAAGGAGAATGCAATTGCAATGAAAGAGGCACTCCTGACCGGTGAGATGAATCGAATTGGAAAGATACTTGGTGAGGGTTGGGAGTTTAAGAAACGAACGTCTAAGTATATTACTACCCCAATAATTGATGAGATTTACGAGACAGCCCAAAAAGCCGGTGCGACCGGAGGCAAAATTTCTGGTGCGGGGGGGGGAGGCTTTATGACCCTTTTTTGTCCCGGTGAGACAAGGCATAAGGTGATTTCTAGTTTGAGTTTTGCTCAAGGCGAGTTCAGGCGGTTTCAAATTGTGTCGGAAGGCCTTACAACATGGATTTCAAGGTAGTTTTAAAAGTTTACGACTTTTAATGAATGCCGGAATAAGGTTCCGTGTTACCGAAGTTTTAAGAAAAAAGGGGTGATGGTTGAATTTTGTTGCGCATCGAGGATTTTGGATTCGGAAGGAAGAACAAAACACGATTGCTGCGTTCAAGAGGGCTTGGGACAAGGGATTTGGAGTGGAAACTGATCTTCGTGATGTTTCGGGCAGAGTTGTTATTTCGCATGATCCACCTAGGGACAATTGTTTAGAGTTAGAGCATTTTTTTGAACAATATAAAAAATTTGGCGCTCAAACAAAATTGGCCTTGAACATTAAGTCTGATGGCTTGTTTTATCTTCTAAGAGAACAGTTGGGTGATTTTGGAATAACCAATTATTTTGTTTTTGATATGTCGGTTCCTGATACATTTGGCTACTTGCGACTCAATCTTAAAGTATTCGTACGAAGAAGTGAATTTGAACCAGTAAGTCGATTGTCCGATTTTGCGGAGGGTTTTTGGTTTGATGAGCTCGAGAATAATTGGATTGAGCATGATGATATTATATCAGAGTTGAATAAGGGCAAAGAGGTTTGTGTTGTTTCTCCTGAACTTCATGGGAGAGTCAGAGATTGGAACAGGCTTAGATCATTGGAGAAATATGGTACACAGATATCTTTGTGTACTGATTTTCCGCAGGATGCTCAGGAGTTTTTTTATGGCAAAGATTGAGTCGATTCTATTTGATATGGATGGTGTGTTGATTGATGCTAAAGAGTGGCACTACGAGGCCCTGAACAAAGCGCTCGGCCTCTTTGGCATGGAGATTTCGAGATATGACCATTTGGTGACATATGATGGATTGCCAACGCTAAGAAAACTGGAGATGTTAAGCGTTGAGAGGGGTCTGCCTAAGGAGCTGCACTCATTCATTAATGAATTGAAACAGAAATTCACTGTAGAATTCATCGTATGCAATTGTAGACCAACATTTTATCATGAATTTGCATTGTCATCGCTTAGGCAGATGGGTTATAAAATGGCAGTTTGCTCGAACTCGATCAGAAAGACGGTTGAATTGATGCTTGATAGGGCAAATTTAACGGAATATTTTGATTTTTTTCTCTCGAATCAAGATGTCACGAATTCCAAACCTAACCCCGAAATATATTTGTCAGCGATGGATAGAATGCATGTTGCAAGAGAGAACTGTTTGATTCTTGAGGATAATGAAAATGGAATAAAGGCAGCAGTAGCCTCGGGGGCACATGTTCTTAAGGTAGATTCTGTTGAAGATGTGAATCTAAGGACGATAGTCAGAAGAATCCAGGAAATTGAGGGGGGAAGATGATTCGAGTAGTTGTTCCGATGGCTGGGCCAAATATCTATTTTGAAAATTCGCTTCAACCATACCCTAAGCCGTTGATTGAGGTAAGAGGGCGCGTATTGATCCAGCATGTTATTGAATATTTAGAAACGCTAGGGTGTGACAAAAGGTTTGTCTTTATTATTAATGAGGCAGATGCAAGAAAATGGCATTTGGATAATGTTTTAAAAATTGTGACGAATGGTCAGTGTGAAATTGTATGCCAAAGAGCAGCGGTAAAGGGGGCTGTGTGCAGTACACTCTTAGGGGTTAGTTTTTTTAATTCTGAAGAACCATTAGTCATTTCGAATGCTGATCAGATCATACACACGCCTCTTAACGAAATTGTCGCTTGGTTTGAGTCGCGAGATGCAGATGCGGGAGTTATCTGCTTTGAGTCTGTCCATCCGAAGTGGTCTTATGCACTTACTGATAATGGGAGTACGCGGGCTATTGAGGTTTCAGAAAAACGACCTATCAGTAGGAACTCAATTGCCGGTTTTTATTATTTCCGTAGGGGAACTGACTATGTTTGGGCAGCACAAAAGTCAATACTTAAGGGTGCCGAAGTAAATGGATCATATTTTATTGCACCGACTTTGAATGAATTGATTTTAAAAGGGCTGAATGTGCAAATTTATAAGATCCCTAATTCAAAATATACATCATTTTACACACAAAATCATATAACTGAGTATGAAAGGATGGGATAATGATCAATATTGTGGTACCGATGGCTGGTTTAGGTAAACGATTTGCAGATGGTGGTTATTCCAAGCCAAAACCGTTTATTGACGTAATGGGGAAGCCCATGATTGAGCGGGTATTAGAGAATCTAAATGTTCTTGGAGGTAGGTTCATACTTCTTGTGCGGGATGAACATCTGATCCAGGAAAGGGAGGTTATTGCCAGGATTGTAGATCGCTGGGGAGCCGAAATACTGCCAGTTGAGTTCCTCACCGAAGGTGTTGCATGTACTGTGCTTTTGGCTAACCGATGGATTAATTCAAGTGATCCGCTGTTGATTGCGAATTGTGATCAACTGGTGGATGTCGACTTGAATCTTTTTGTACAAGATTGTGAAAAACGAGACTTGGATGGATCAATACTAGTTTTTTTTGATGGTGAACAAAACAAAAAGTGGAGTTTTGCAAAGGTTGATTCGGACGGTATTGTGATTGAGGTGAAGGAAAAGGTTCCGATTTCGGATTTGGCGACGGTTGGGATCTATTATTTCAAGGAGGGAAGGTTTTTTGTTGAAGGTGGGATGGATATGATTCTTCGCAACGACAGAACAAACAATGAATTTTACACATGTCCGACATACAACTATTTGATCGCAAGAGGAAAGCGTATTGGCGTTTACGAGATAGAGGGAAGTAAAATGCACGGGTTGGGTGTGCCAGAGGACCTTGCCAAATATGTCGAGATGGAA
This sequence comes from Pseudomonadota bacterium, assembly GCA_014584465.1. Lineage (GTDB taxonomy): Bacteria > Bdellovibrionota > Bdellovibrionia > Bdellovibrionales > JACTMU01 > JACTMU01. The sequence continues at coordinate 16,154 of JACTMU010000034.1, forward strand.
AGATGAATGTAATCGTACCTTTGGCAGGACCAGATTTAGTTGTATCAGGTGCCACTTTTAAGCCTTTTGTTAAATTCTCCGGTTCGCTTTTGTTGGCAGAGACTCTTCAAAAGAGGCCTTGGTATTCGCGTGATTGCACCTATGTTTTTGTGTGTAATAGGAATTTGGTTCATGAAGCGTTTGTAAATGAGATGGTGAGATTTTTTCCCCATTCGAAATGGGTTTTTCTGTCGGATTTTGCAGACGGAGCTTTGCTCTCTGCACTCGCAGGGAGTGCATTGATTCGAGATGAATCTTCCCCAGTTGTAATAGATTTAATGGATATTGCATTTGAAAATGACGGCTTTGATGTTGATGAAGTTTTCAGTGATTCTATAGTTGGAGGGATATTGCCGCTATTTGAATCTGATCATTCAGGATTTAGTTATGCTACGGTTAATAGTGGTCGTGTAGAGTATGTTGCTGAAAAGCAGGTGATATCAGGGTGGGCTTCTGCGGGCGTATACATATACAGAAATTTCCCAACATTCTTAGGCGCTCTAGCTTATACCCTCTCGAATAGAGTTGAATGGGGTTATAAGGGATGTTTTTTTGTTGCCCCATCTATGAACGGTGTTCGTAAACTAGGTTTAGAAATAGTCCCATGGTATGTGAAGAATGTTCGTGACTACAGCACGCCATTGAAAAATTTGAGGTGAATGTTGGAAATCAGTCGAAAATTAAGTCTTGTAGTTCCCCTTTGGAACGAGGAAAAAAATGTTGATGCACTAGTTGAAATGTTATCTGGAAGCCAACTTTTTTCGAATGGCTTGAGTGAGGTAATTCTTGTCAACAATGGTTCATCGGATTCGACGGGGGAATTGGTGGAGAGCGCCGCTAGAAGGCACAGTTGGATCGTGGGAGTTCATCTGAAGGAAAATCTAAATTATGGCGGGGGCATTTATGAAGGATGTAAGGTCGCGAAATCAGATTATTTGGGTTATATTCCTGGAGATTTGCAGGTTTCTGCCGAGGATGTTTTAGCGGTTTGGCAAGAAGTTTTGCGACGTGAACATAGTGAACGAATTTTTTTTAAGGGTAGGCGAGTGCAAAGGTTTGATGGATGGAATACTCGGATTGTAAGTGTTTTCTATACGATATTGGGCAACCTCATCCTCTGGGTCGGTGCAAAAGATATCAACGGACTTCCCAAGATATTTCATCGGGGTCTTTTGAAAAATATTATTGGTAAGAGAGCGCAGAATTTCGTGTTTGATGCGCAACTGATTTTTTCCGCTAAACAGATTGGTTGGGGTTTGATTGAAGTACCCGTTACTTTTTATGCTCGTAGAAAAGGAGTTTCAAGTTGGTCAGGCAAGAGGTTCAAAACCTATTTGGAAACTCTAAAGGTGCTCTTTTATATTAGAGCTTCGGGTCGCAGAACCTTTCGACTAAATGACGTGGATAACTGATGTTTCGAGGGTAAATGGACGCTATTGTGGGACTGTTCTTGAGAAGAAAGGATTCAAAACCGGCAGCCGCTTTCTTGTGAAGCCAAAATGAGAACGAATAGTTGTTAATAAAAACAACATTGTGTTGATAGCCTGCTTCAACTAAAAAGCGAGCAGAGCCGGCTCTATAGGCGCCAATCTCAATCATCGCCTGACTCAGAAAATTAGAGCTAAATTCCTGAACTTTTTCAATAGAAGACTTAGCAGACAAATCGATATTGTGTTCCATTGCCGGTTCCCATAATACAATCACTTCAGGTCTTTCATCTTTTATCGGGTTCGGATTTCGCTTTCTATGCATTCCATCCGCAAATCCAGGATTTGAATTGAATGGATCTAATGGGGTCTGTGCAATTGAGGGAGTTGTTGTGCCTAAGAGTCCTAAGGGACTTCGTTCTGCAAAGTACATGATGGTAGCTTCCTCAGGAGACGCAATAATTGATTCTGAGGGGAGAAAAGATTTTAAAAATAAGCCCATCTGTGAAAGACTATCAATGCGAGTCCAAAGAACTGGCGCTCTTTTTGCCGTGTCGATTGATGTGCTCAAAAGGTTTTCCTGGGATAAAGGCGCTCGAAAGAAAAAGAAAAATGCAAGGCTACAGTAGGAAAAGGCAATTAGACCTTTAGCGCCTTTGGATCCTTCAAGCTTATGCTTGAGCAAGAGAGTTATTGCCGCATATGCGCAGACAACAGAAACCGGGATTAAAGGCATAATATAACGCGTCCAATTCTGAGGAAACCAATCGCCACCACCAATGAAATAGGGCAAAACAAATATGAAAGTTGCGCTTGTCATAGTTAGCAGAATCTTGAATTGGCTTAGCTTATTCTTCCATAGAAGAAAGAGCATCATGGCTAAGGTTCCAAGTATCAAATCCAAATTCGTAAAAATCATTTCATTCATCAATTTAACAAAACCACCTATCATATAGTGAATATCAAATGAGGTATTTTTAAAAGTGATAGGGTTTGGCACCGGATAGCCAAAATAGAAATAACGCACTAGGAGCGTTATAAGAAATGGTACGCTCGCAACAATAAGGCTAGAGGAAATAGAACGCAAAATCTTTCCCTTATCTTTGTGATTACTCAATAAAGCGGAGATCAGCTGAATTCCAGCCCACACCAAAAGAAACAAAGAGCCTTCAGTCCTTACTAGAGTCAAAATTGAAAACACAGCATAACTGGACTTTATCTTTCCCGATTGATACAGGCAAAAGGCTACTAGAATAAGACCAGTAAATATTCCAGCAGTGAATCCTGTGGCGCCAACATTCCACAAACTTGGTAAAAGACCCAAGATTAAGGCCACAGCTGCAGATGCCATTTTGCTCCTGCAACAGAGGAACGTCAGTATAGTTCCGCTTACAATCACTAGTACGTTTCCTAAAAGGGTTAAGATAAGAATTGCATCAATTGAGCGCACGGCTCCAACTTTTCCTAACAGGCCAACGAGAAAATAGGGGAGGAAGTCCACGGTACCTTCAGTTGGAGGATGAACACGATACGAAAACGAGCCAAATTGTGCAAAATTAAAAGAATGCATCAAGTTGACAAATAATTCATCCCAGCCACTAGAGTTCCTCAAGGCCATCGCTAAGGACAAAAATATACTTGTCACAATGGCGGCATACAAAATCGATGAACTGAAATCTTTAGTAAATAAATAGGCCATGGTTAAGATCACGATCGAAATGATCAACATTCCTAGGCAAATTACGGCTAAGTATACTTCAATGCTAAAAAACTTTTGAACTATGCCTAATAAGCCGCCCAACAGAGCTTCAGAAAGTCTCGAGGATGGATTTATGCTAGGGCAAAGGATCAAATTCGTCTCGAAAGTATATTCTGAAGGTGGGTGGATAGATTCTGCATTACATGAGAAAGAACTGGCACGCTTTGGGAACACACTTGCCACACCCATTGCCGCTGCGCGCATTCCATCAGCAACGCGGCTTTCTAGTTCAAATCGTTGAAAGGAGAAAAAAAGAAGCAGGAACAAAAGAGGGAAAAGGATACTTTTAATTCTCCAGGTAGTGGTCGCGCCAAATCTCTCACGAAAAACAGGGATACGCGAGGTGATGATAGAGGTGAGCAAAATTGTACAAACCAAAACAATCACGTGAGCCCCAAAAAACCAACAAACCCCTAAGGCCACAGACCTGTTGTCCAAAGCAGGAGCGGTCGTGCTGCGAAGCGCAGTCTGTAATGAAGAGTCGTTAAAGTAGCATCAATTGAAGATTTGGCAACAACAACTAGCGTCAGTGATCGATGCAGAGCGCATTAACCCCATATTGAGGGTTGTCCGATCATACGACATGGCGTATAGAGATACGGGAATTCAATGGTTTCAATTTGGCAATAGATTAAAATAGGGAACACGTATGAAAATCTTGGTGACAGGTTCGGCGGGTTTTATTTGTGGTTACGTTGTAGAGGAGCTGCTCAACAACGGCCATGAAGTGGTTGGTATCGACAACTTTTCCAAATATGGGAAGATACAAAAATCATATGATAGTCATCCAAAGTATCATTTTATTGAGGGGGATGCTAAGAATGTCGGCCAGTTGCGAGAGCTTGTAGCAGATTGTGACCAAGTGCTCGCCTCAGCAGCAATGATTGGTGGAATTTCCTATTTTCACGAGTTTGCGTATGATCTGATGGCCGAAAATGAACGGATTATGGCATCTACATTTGATGCAGCAATATGGGGATTCAAGAATCGCGGGCTAAAAAAGATCAATATTTTAAGTTCCAGTATGGTCTATGAATCTGCCGATCGATTTCCAACGTGCGAAGGCGATGAAAGAAAATGTCCTCCTCCTTTGAGTACCTATGGGTTTCAAAAATTGGCTTGTGAGTATTATGCGCAAGGGGCATTTGAACAATATGGTTTGCCTTACACTATAATTCGACCATTTAACTGCGTTGGTGTTGGTGAGAAAAGGGCGATTTGTGATTCTGAGGTTTACTCTGGCAATGTTAAGCTTGCGATGAGTCACGTCGTGCCAGACCTGATTCAGAAGATCATAAAGGGGCAGGATCCTCTTCGAATTTTGGGCGATGGGAACCAAATAAGACATTATACCTATGCTGGTGATCTTGCGCGGGGCATTCGAATTTGTTTGGAGCACCCCCGTGCGGTTAATGAAGATTTTAATCTGTCTACCGCGGTGTCCACTTCGGTTTTAGAGCTAGCAGAAACAATATGGAAGAGACTCAAACCAGATGTAAAATTTAGATATGAATGTGACAGGCCTTTTAGATATGATGTTCAAAAACGAGTTCCCGATGTGTCCAAAGCGCGAGACATTTTGGGTTTTACAGCTGAGACCTCACTTGAAGAGATTTTGGAAGAGGTTGTCCCTTGGGTTGAAGCACAAATCAAAATCGGTGGAATTTAGTTGTGGCTGCAGAAGTTGATATTGTTATTCCTGTTTATAATGAAGCGTTGAACATTAAGCAGGCGATGACAAGAATTGCGAAGGAAGTTACGATACCGTTTAAGATCAATATAGTATATGACTTTGATGAAGATAACACATTGCCAGTTGCTAGGAGTGTTGAAAAGGAACAAGGTATTAATGTCTGTTACTTTAAGAATATTTTTGGTGGTGGAGTTCTCGGGGCTATAAAGACGGGGTTGAAGCTTAGTAATGCGGAATTCGTAGTAGTTACAATGGCTGACCTCTCTGATCCGCCCTCTGTAATAGATGAGATGTATCGAGCGGCCACGAGATTTAATGGCGATGTCATTTGTGGGTCACGTTATATGCCTGAAGGTAGCCAGGTTGGGGGTCCATTTCTTAAGAGATCGCTTTCAAAATTGGCTGGCTTGAGTTTATATTGGTTTACAAGCATCCCAACTAGAGATGTAACCAATAGTTTCAAGCTATACCGGAGAGAAATTTTTGAAACTATAACAATAGAGAGCAGGGGTGGTTTTGAATTGGGTATGGAAATCGTAATTAAGTCCCATTTTGGTGGCAGAAATGTTTTAGAGGTTCCAACCTCCTGGACTGACCGTACCCTCGGGGGATCCAGGTTTAGACTTTGGCGATGGCTGCCTAAGTATCTTCGATGGTATTTTTATGCGCTCAGGCAGCAGTTCTTTGGTAAAGTGGCTCCAATAACAAAACGCCTTAGCTAATAAAATGATTCTACGGCGGGAAGCTTTTTTTTGGACTATCATTGTTGCGATACTTAGCTTTCAGCTTTTTGTGATGTCTTTTGGAATCTCAAATAATTTGGTGGAGGAGCACCATTTTAGGCAAAGCCAAACTGCCATAACGAGTTTCTATTTGAATAGTGCTGAATCCATTTTTCATTATCAGACACCAGTATTGGGGGAACCTTATCAGGTTCCTTTTGAGTTTCCGATCTATCAATATCTAGGGAAGGTGATAGCGGATGTTTCCGGGGTACCTTTAGTCGTTTCGCTTAGAATCGTAGGAATATTTTTTCAGATGGTTGTAATGTTGAGCCTTTTGTATTTTGGGGCTATTTTCTTGAAAAATAAGACCTTAGCGCTCTACCTGGTTTCATTGGTTGCGGTTTCGCCTCTTTATCTTTATTGGGGGAGAACCGTGATGATTGAGTCGACAGCTCTGGGCTTATCTCTTTTAAGTATAGTATTTTTTTTGCAGTGGCTCTCGCGAGACAATAAGATACTGTATTTCTGCTCGCTAATATTGATTTGTATGGGGCTACTTGTAAAGGTTACAACAGGACTCTCGTGCTTAGGAGCTTCTTTGGTGATCTACTGGGTTGAATCCAGAAGGAAAACCGATATTGGTCTAACCTCAATGTTTTTGCATGCGGGAGCTTATATTATTATTTCGATAGGTAGTCTTTTGGCATGGGTCCATCATACTGATAAAGTTAAGATGGCAAATGCCATCACAAGTAGACTAACCTCGGCAGGTTTGAAGCGTTGGAATTTCGGCACAATTAGTCAAAAGATCGATGTTTCAGCATGGTTCCAATATCTGCAAAGAACATTTGTTGATTTGATCGGGATAGAGGCTGGATTTTTGATTCTTGTTGTTGGACTTATTTACTTATGGGGGCACAAATTACGAGGGTTGTTTGCAGGATGTGTAATTTTCTTTTTGGGTGTCCCAATGGTGTTTACGAACTTGCATTTTGTTCACAACTATTATCCCTACGCAAATGGTATTTTTGCGTTGGTAGCGATAGCCAGCATTTTAGTCGTTTTAAAGGAGAAAAGAGGCATTTGGATCTCTTTGGCATTTTTTTCTGTGATCGTTGGGTTTTCAGTTGCGCGTTTTTATGAAAACTATTTTGATCGTTATATGAGAGTTGATCGTACCATGCCTCCTAGTGAGGCAACCTATATTAATGATAATACTTTTGAAGAAGACATTGTGTTGGTTTTTGGGATTGATTGGAATTCCTTGATCCACTACTATTCGAAAAGGAAAGGATTGGCAGCACCTGAGTGGATTGAGCAGCAAACATTGAAGGATTTTATTTCTGGGTTGAATCCGGATTCGGTTGGTGCAATAGCTTTTTGTAATGAATCTACTTCGAAGATAAGATTTAGAGAGGTTGTTGAACAGACTAAACTTTTGGATATTATGAATGGCATGAATAATAGGTTAGAAAACGGGTGTGATGTTTTTGTCAGAGATGGACAGTAAGGATGTGAGGTAAGATTGTGAAGATTGAAGTAGAGAAAAATGATGACAGGCGAGTTACTACTAAAACTTTAACTCAAATGAATTTTGATGAGAGGGCGGAAAAATATTTTTCAGATATGGACTGGGTTCAGAGAGATATTTGGAAGCTGTCTGAGAAATATCCGTCTTATTCTAAAGAGTACTGCGAGATTTTTTCGGATCAAATCCCCACAGTTAAATATACAGCTTCAGATCGGAAGGTAATCGATATGAACTTGAAAAAAGTTCGTCGGATTATGCAGGGTCCATTTTGGCTTGGGGAAGACTATGTTGTGGGCGGTTTTTGGAATGAGAGAGATACCGTCAGGGCAACGTTGGGAAGGATATTTGATACTTTGGCGGGGAAAAAATGTCTTGAGATAGGATGTATGTCTGGTTATCAGTCATTTTTCTTGAATCTCAAGAAGCCAGAGTACTACATGGCGATTGAGCCCTCCGGGTTCTTTTATCAGACCCAATTTCTCAACTCAATATATAGGACTGATATCGATTTCAGGCAATGGTTTTGGCAGGATATTCCAAGCTCTTATAATGAGTTTTTTGATGTAGTTTTGAATTGTGGGTGTTTGTATCATGAAAGTGATTTTGTATCGATGATTCGAAGAACTTCTGAGCTATTGCGAGTTGGCGGTGAGGCCATCGTGGCGACTGTAGTTCTTAAAGAAGAATCTTCAAGTGGATATATTAAATATATGCCAGAAGTGTATGCTGGAGATATGACTTACTGGTTTGCTATTGGTGAGAAAAGTCTCATGGATCTTTTCGAATCTTTTGGGTGTCAGGGTAAACTACTTTTCAATGCGGGTGCACCAGGTGACTCCGGTAATGGAAAAACCATAGAAGGTTATGATACCGAATTTTATAACTTTTATGTTTTTAAGAAGATTAGTTCAAAATCACGTCCTACAATTACAATTCCGAGATACTAGGTTATGAAACTGGTTTTAGGTAATCTTGTAAAATTTTATAGACGTATCTTGAGAGACCACAGTCAACCTGTGAAAATTTCGAATATTGCAGATTTTGAGCGAACAAGTGTTTCCTATGAGCAGAGGGTTCTAAATGAGAATTGGACTTTTGACAATAAGCCGAGAGATGTCGAAACAGGCAACGAAGTGGCACCGAACAATGACTTTGTAATTCGATATTTGATTCTTGAGAGGAGGCTTTCGGCATACAAGGGGTCTGATTTGTGGGAGTATGTGAGAAAATTTGTAAATTCGAGAAATTTTACCTCGATTTTGTCCATAGGTTCAGGCCCATGTGCAGTTGAGATGGAGATTGCACAGGGTTTTGTCCGTGATTATCAGTGGGATTGTATCGATTTGAATGAAAACCTAATTCGTCAGGCAACAAAGCGAGCCCAGGCTCTTGGCTATAACCTGCAGCCAATTGTTGGCGATATCAATCAGAAGAAATTTGATAAGCCCTATGATCTTATAGTTGCGGTTGCCTCGCTACACCACTTTGTCGAATTAGAAAAGTTATTTTTAAGTGTTAGTAATGCATTAAAGCCGGATGGCGAGTTTGTTGTTTATGAACCGATTTGTAAGAGTGGGATGTTTCTATTTCGTAGACAGAGATTGTTATTGGCCCTTCTTTTTTTGTTCTTGCCAAAAAAGTATAGGCTTAATCATCAGGATTATGGTGCGGAAAAAAGATGTGATAGGTTCTATAATGAATATGATCGAAGTGGGTGGACGTTTGAATGTATCCGATCGGGCGACATCCCTCAGTTATTGAAAGCGGGGTTTAAAGTAAAGCATTGGGGACGTGGTATGACGTTTTTGAGAAGGGTCTCAGATAGCGTCTATGGTCCAAATTTTGACTTGAGGAAGAAAAAAGATAATTTAATTGTGGGATTTTTTTGTTTGTTGGATCGATTTGTTCGGTTTTTTCGACTTGTACCAGTGGAGGGTCTTTTCTTCATAGGGAAAAGAAAATAGAAAAGAGGGATCTGTTGCCAGTCTGGCTCACATGAGAGATATGACTTGCACATTTGAGGCCTCTGAAGTTTGGCTCCAGCATTGAGAAATATTTTGGCGAGTCAACGTAGCCACATAATCTTCTTAATTTAGGAAGTCATGAGGCTTGAGTCTCGGGATTTCTTAAATCATGGTGTGCGTACAAGTTAGTCTGCTTTAAAAACATTAAGATTATTTCTTTTCAAAAAATGTATGATTCTCTGTAGCTCTTCATTTGTATATTTACTACTATAAAGGTCTCTAAAATCAGTATCATTTTCCTTAAGATCAAGAATAGATTGGGCGAACTGACCATATGTATTTCTGAGATTCCAACCAATAAATTGAGCATATGTGTACTTAGAATAACTTATGTAGATAAAAACTAAAAACATTGCATATTTAATACTCGAAGAAAAAAATGGCTTATTATTAGATAACTTTAAGGACAAAAAATATATCGAAAAAACAAACAAAAGAGAAATGATCATGTAACGTGATGCAAAAGCAAAATCTATCCCGAAGTGTGTTCTGCTAAATGTTATTGCAGCTAAAACGGCCAATGAATATGACGAAATTGAAAGAAAGAATCTGTTGTCGTTAATCTTTTTCTTACGGAGTATAAAAACAAGATTTATCATACATAGGATTAGACATATAGCTCCAAACAAGATAGCGATTTTGTGGCTATTCGAAACCATTGCGCCAACCATTGCTAGAAAGAACTGCAAATATTCCAACGGTGTATTCGATGCTCGTTGTACCTCAATCATTTTTGAAAAACTGGTATTTAGATAAATTCCTATTGTCATTAGACCGAGTATAGACCAAATAATCATGAATCTTTTTAAGATACTATCTGGATGGGCAAATACTATAATCAAGAACATCAAAAGGCCACTTATCCAAACAAATAGTCCCGATGAAGTGGAATAGGACGCAACAATAGCGGAAAATATGGAAATTATGAAAAGTGCGTATTTCGTTTTCGTGTCCGATGCGTTAGGTATTCTGTCAATCAGATGCAAGCTTATTATAGAAAATACTAAAGGCATAACAAAAGTAATTTGAAAGCCAGTCAACATATTCTCAAAGTGCATCCAGCTTAGTACTAGGAAAGGGACAGGAACAAACCAAATCGGGATTGCTTTTATTTCAAAGTTAAATTCGTCTTTTGACTTCATAGTAAGAATCAATAGAATTGAGCAAAATAGGAATACTAAAAATTTCATTTCTGCTCGAGAGCTATATGAGGTGAGACTAGCAATGGACAATTTAACTAATTTTGGAAAAAGGATAATGTGCTCATTATGGATTGCCCATAAATCTGAAAATGTTAAATCGTCAGAATAATATTTTTCGAGAAGTTGAACGAACCTCCATTCGTCACCATATGGCACGTCAACTCCAAATTTATCTACAAAAAAAAATGCCATTGTTATTGGTCGTTGTCTCTCAGTAAAATTGACCCACCTGTTCTCGCTAAAATTGACCCACCCCTTTCAGCCTGTTGATACTTAAATTTGCATTTGCACAAAATGCAGA
>JACTMU010000081.1 GCA_014584465.1 Pseudomonadota bacterium
GAGTTAGCGCCTCTGGCTAGCCCTTCGTCGGCCCGCCTCGGTATAAGAAAAACTTATCAAAATCGATCAAAAAGCGAATTACCGGACAGCCCCTACCTAGAAAACATCTTCTCCTTGATCGGGAAGATCGGACTCGCGCGCTTGCCGATTTAGCTCAGAAGCTTCCGCTCGAACTTCATCAATCTTAGGAGTTTTGCTAGTCACAGGCTCAATTTGTTGCTTGGCATTAGAAATCGCTTCACGCCCGATTTCTAATCGATTGGTGAAAACAACCTCACGGTGTGGATCGGGAAATCGAAAACCTTTGGCGAGAAGAATCCTTTTTACTTCCAGAAGCAAATAGCTCGAAACCTTAAAGAGGCTGACCTCGCGAACATTGAGCCAAAAGTAAACCCTGAGATTGACTGCTGACCCTCCAAGTTCATCCACTAGAACCCATGGCTCCGGATCCTTGAGGACCAGTTGACTTTGCCTCAATAGTTCTAACACTGTGATTTGCGCTTCTTCTATGGAGTCACTATAATCGATACCAAATACAAAATCTCCACGCATTTTCGGATTGGCAGTCTTGTTGATAATTATGCTACTGTAAACTAAACTGTTCGGGATAAGAACGTGGTTTCCCGTAAAATCCATAATCAAAGTGGAGCGCGAAGTCACCTGTTGGACGATGCCTTCGACATTTCCAATAGTCACCCAATCGCTCGGGCGAAAAGGTTTTTTTACACTTAGAAAAATACTCGCAGCATAGTCTTCAAAAATATTTTTTAATCCCAGACCAAGTACCAAACCAAAGAGACCAGTTCCACCCATAATCGTGAAGGCTAGTCCCGTGAGGCCTGAAATTTTTAATGCCAAATAGAGTCCCACTAACAACACGGGAATTGCGAGCGCTTTAGCTATTACATTCAAGAGCAAAAGACTCGAAATCCGGGCCGCAAACACTCTTCGAATTCCAAGAAATACGATAAAAAAAATCAAGAAAAAGAGAATAAGAACAACGAGCGCCAAAACAATCGTAGGAAGGTGGTGCATTGCCATTTCTGTGAGCCGCCCTATCTCTTCACGAGCGAGAGTGAGGTCAAAAATCTTCTTTGTGTGGCTCGTGATTTGATTTTGAACAGCCACTACACCATCTAGCCGCGAAGCTAAATCTCCCACCCATTCAATCTGGTGGTCCTCATCGACTATGCCTGACAAAATTACGACCCCAGAGAGGACTTGGACTTTCACATGATCATAATTACCTACTGCTGCAAGTATTTCGCTCAATCGTCGTTCGATCTTTTTGTCCGATGTGATCTCTTCTACCGCAATCGGCTTAAGAGATCGGCTTGGAATGGATGAAGGTTCTTGAGCATAAAGCATCGACGAATGGGTAAAAAGAATTATCGCATAAGGACCAAGCCATTTTCTTATCATTGCACCTTTCCTGTCAGCCACGATCTAGGATTCTAATATCGGGTATCACACAGGTTGGGAACCTAAAAGACTGGGCGCCACGCGTAACAATTAAGTGTAAAGTCAGCTTACGCAGATTCGGAAAGACATTCATTCAAATGACGTTTCAAACTTTCGACCTTGAGACTTGTTAAGCCTGAGATCGCTGCATGTACCTCCTGTATGATTTGCTGGTACGGTCGTTGAGAGTCGATCATTCTCTCTACGCCTTCTAATTGACCAAGTATTTTGTGAACTCGAATAACTTCAGGTGAACGAACAACCCGGGAACCCTGCTTAGTGCTTCTTTTTTAGCTCCATAGCGTTATGAAAGGCAGTTGCAAGATCGAGGCCACTGGCATACTCCCTGTTAGTATGGGGTAGCAATGGCTTTAGGCGCGTTGAGTGCGAAGTTGACCTTGCGTATTTGGACAGATTTACCATGCCCCTGAGACATTTTGTCAGTGGAGACGCTGTTATGAACAAAAAGATTGCTTGGCACTCGCTTGAACCTGATGAGGTCGTCAGGAGACTAAAATCTAATATGGAGTACGGGCTTGCGTATGAAGTCGCAAGGGAGCATCTGCAGCAGTTTGGTTTAAATGAGTTGCCCGAGCCCAAACGACGCACTCTTTTGTCTATTTTTCTCCATCAATTTTTAAGTCCGCTCATCTACCTCCTGCTTGTGGCAGCGGCCATTGCTTTCTTTATTGGCGAAGCTCGTGATTCAATCGTCATCCTTGTCGTTTTGCTTTTAAACGCTCTAATTGGAGCATACCAAGAGGGGCGTGCGGAGCAGTCGTTAGAAGCCCTTAGACGATTATCAAAACTAAAAACTAGAGTCTTGCGTGGAGGCCAAGAGCAGATCATCGAAGCGAGTCAAATTGTGCCAGGGGATGTCCTTGTTCTTAGTTCTGGCGACGCCGTACCTGCTGACGCAAGACTTATTGAAGCATCCACCATTGCCGTTGCAGAAGCAGCACTAACAGGTGAATCACTTCCCGTTATTAAATCGATCTCGAAGCTTGCTGACAGTACACCACTAGCTGATCGTCAGAATATGATTTTTGCGGGCACCTATATTACCTCTGGCCGAGGACTCGCAGTTGTAGTTGCGACAGGAATTGACAATGAGATTGGTAAAATTGCCCATCTCGCGACGACCACAATACAACCAAAAACTCAACTTGAACTTCGTATTCAACAATTCGGTAGATATCTCGTCGTCGCCGCCGTAAGTGTATTTTTTCTTGTCATCGGACTTGGATTTTTACGTGGGATTCCATTCGCGCAGATATTTATGATCGCGATCAGTCAAATGGTTTCCTTGGTGCCGGAAGGATTGCCTGTGGCAATGACGATTGCACTGGCTGTTGGCGTTCAACGAATGGCACGCAGAGGGACCGTCGTTAGGCGTCTTGCTGCTGTTGAAACTCTTGGCGCAACGACAGTTATTTGTACCGATAAGACCGGAACCCTTACGCGAAATGAAATGGCCGTCACTGCAATCTATCTCCCGGCAGGTCAAAGGGAAGTTGCTGTGACAGGCGTTGGCTACACGCCAGAAGGTTATTTTATGGAGCGCGAGTATAGGCTGACACCTAATGGCGACAAAACATTACAGAAATTGTTTGAAGCATGTGTTTTGTGTAATGACTCTCAACTGCTTGGCCCTGATGCTTCAAACCCTCTGTGGAAGATGATCGGTGATCCAACAGAGGGAGCACTCCTTACATTGGCAGCTAAAGGCGGGTTAGATCCTGCTTCTGTTCGCAGTAAGTATCCTAGAACCGCCGAACTTCCTTTCGGCTCAGATACAAAAATGATGGCAACTCAACATACGATAGATGGAAAGAGTGTTGTTTACCTCAAAGGCGCACCAGAAGTTTTACTAGAACTATGTGGCTCCGTTTATCACGATGGTTACATAAAGCCATTCGACGAGAGCCTACATCTTAAGACACAGGCAGTAGCAGGTAAAATGGCCGATTCAGCTCTGCGCCTTTTGGCTGTGGGCTTTGTTCAAGATGCTTACATTGATGGATCAAAAGGCTTCACACCCTTTTCTCAAAAGGTCACTTTAATAGGAGTGATTGGTGAAATGGACCCACCCAGAGAAGAGGTGGCCGCATCCGTTCGCGAATGTCAACGTGCGGGAATCAGACCTGTCATGGTGACAGGCGATCATAAGGCAACAGGACTTGCCATAGCAAAGGCCCTTGGAATTAGTCAAAACAATGACCTGGCAATCGACGGCCAAGAGCTTGATCTTCTTTCTGACTCCTCTCTCGATGAAAAAATAGATCACATCAGTGTTTTTGCCAGGGTTCATCCTGCTCAGAAGTTGCGAATCGTAGAGGCCTACCAGAGAAAGGGAAATGTTGTGGCGATGACCGGAGATGGGGTTAACGATGCTCCGGCTTTAGTCTGCGCAAATGTTGGCGTTGCCATGGGGATTACCGGAACTGAGGTCGCAAAAGAGGCGGCAAAAATTGTAATTACGGATGATAATTTCTCAACGATTGTCGCTGCAGTTTCTGAAGGACGTCTTGTTTATCAAAATATCAAGAAGCTTATTTTATTTTTATTTGTGACTTCAATAGATGAAGTTATTGTGCTTTTTCTTGCTCTAATCCTTGGTTACCCAATACCTCTGGCGGCTGTGCAAATCCTCTGGATCAATATCGTGACTGAAGGTACATTGACTGTAAATCTGATTATGGAACCAGCAGAGGGGGATGAGATGCAAAGGCCTCCGATTCCTGTTAATCAGCCACTTTTAGATCGTGCTCTCTTGTCACGAATGCCGCTGATGGTACTGGCCTCAGTTGTCTCAACTTTTGGATGGTTCGCATTTCGCACCTCCCAGGGAACGCCAACCGCACAAGTGCAAACGGAAACGTTCACAGTTCTTGCCGTCTGCCAATGGTTTAATGTACTCAATTGTCGTTCTGCTCTTCATTCAGTCTTTTCTTGGGATTTATTCAGGAATTTATGGCTCATCGGCGGTCTTGTGTTGGGCAATATACTTCACTTAGCCGTGGTTTATTGGCCGCCTTTGAGTCAATTCTTTCATACAGTGCCAATTGATTCAAAGACGTTCTTTGCCATCGGAGCTGTTGCAAGTTTAGTGCTTTGGACCGAGGAGCTTCGAAAATTTATTAATAGAAAGATTATACTAAATATGAAATCTTGAAGTTTGTGAGTCCACTTACAAATTATCGTCTCAGGAATTTCTCTATGAAAGGACTGACTTGCCGTAAATCCTGTGGCACATCGGGATTATCATAAATGAACTCAAATAGGTTTTTCTTCACCATCAAATCCGTGGGCATAAAGACCAATCCCTTTTCCCAAACCTCTTTGGCTTCTTTGTATTTCTTGAGGTTGTAGTAAGCAGTGCCCATGTTATTGTAAGTCTCATTCAGATGGAATTTGTCTCCTGGTAATCATTCCCAAAGGAAATCTTATTACTTCTGCACACTCTACAAAAGTTTCTCGCCCGTTAGACATCGGAGCTCTTTAATGAACCGAGGTTTTCTTTTATTTTCTTCACTAAGGCCAGCAATGTATTGAGACCACTCTCTTTCCCGTTTTGTTTTTTGATAGAGCTTCTTTGCTTCCTTCAAGTATGAAACGGCTGTTATATAAGCTGAGGGGCTGGTCTGTGCAATTTGGTTTTCTGCCAACGAACACCAAATCTTAATAGATTCATCCGGGTATAAATTCTTAATTGCACTTGCTACTTGGATATGAGCTTGTAAATATCTCTTCTCTTTCGCTGCTTCTTTATAAAGAGACCAAAGATCCTCGATACGTTTTTCTTTCTCTGCAATATCAATCAAAACTTCATAATCAGGAAACTCTTTTTTGAAATACCTTTCCCTGGGCTGAAAGGCCTCCTTTAAAGCACCTTTGGCTGGGGCTTTCCCAGTGAACAAATAATTTAAAGCCCAAGCGCGTATCTCATCTTTATTTTTTGTTTTAATAGCGGCTTCCAGCAAATCCTGGAAAGAAGTTAAACTTGGACAAGATAAAAACTCTTCCTGCTTCAGAAGCAAAATTACAGAGTAATCTCGCAATCTCAGCTTCCAGAGCAATAAGCAATTTGTCAAATGGACTCCAAGAGCATTTCCTCAGAGCTTTAAAACCAATTTCTAGACAAGAACCCAATTGAGCGGCGGAGTCGCCGTCATCATCACAAGACTCAACATAAGAAGCAGCTTTCTTCAAAAGGAACTTCATCACATCCACTACAGCATCATAATCGCCCTGATTTAACAAGTTTTGAAGATTCTTTGTAACTCGACTGAAATCTCCTAAATTTCCCTCACCAGACCAGTGGTTGTGCCATGCAGGTTCCGACATGATTGCCAAGATTTCCTTGCGGATGCTTGAAACGATTTGTTTTGTTTTGCCACTTGAGAGTCTTGAGCGATCCAAAAGATCTTGTCGTAAATCGGAATGGGCTAGAGACATCTGCATGATCATCTCAACTAATTCACCTTTACTGTGCTTATCCAGATATTCCAAAATGTCTTGTCTGGGATCTGACTTTGTAGAGCGAGTTGCAGCAGATTTGGTACCTTTTTTTGATCGTTTTGGCTCGGAGAATAGATCGTCATCATCATAATCAGAGTCATCATCAAAATCGTCTTCTAGATCGTCTTGTCGTGGGCCATCTTTTAAAAGTTTAAGACCTGAGTCACTAGGTTTGGCCTCAGGAACGGTTCTCTTTTTCTTGACACAATCAACGTAGGCCAAAATCACAGCAACAGCGTGTTTGCAGCCAGAACCATAGGAGCAAGTGCAATCAGTAGAGATACCTTTTTCTCTCTTCTTGGGAAAAGAAACTAGGGTGACGTATCTTTCTGATCCTTGAACATCCGCTAACAGACCTTCAGAACAGGTTCTTAAATTTGTAACTCGTTTACTCTTAAAATAGGATTCTCCCCGCCCAAGGATGCGGGGACCAAACTTACTTTGAAGATCAGTCCAGGACATATTTTTTAAAATCTGATTCGCTTTCATATTTCACCTTACAAATTCGAAGAAATCTGATCGGAAGATATATAACTCAGGGCAATTAGTCAAAAGCAATTACCCTAAATTAAGGCACAAACAATGTCTTGAGTCGTATGAGCGATACTTAAACGGCCTCTTGGTTGCGTGAAAGTTGTAAGTCTTTCGTAGGCGGAAGCAAAGTAGCGGCTGGACTCGGGTGGTTTTTTGGGCAAAACAGTTTTTGACAACAGATAGTCTAAAGCAGAATCCGTGAATAATTGGCGGTCTGATTTCACAACATGAGGCAAAAAGACGATCTGAAGAGATCTCTCGCTAAACGATTGGCTGCAGCTGGTGCAAAGGAGGCAGCCTAGTGGACGAGGTGCAGGCATCGAGATCGGATCTTTTCGGCCAGCGCGGGATCGGTGGCCTCCAAGAACTTCATGTTGGAAGAGGCGAGAAGCTCCCCAAACGGAGAGGAGCCGGACATGGACCTCCCCGAAGGGGACTTTATTTCATTCGCCTTTTTGAGCACCTGAAGCGAAAGCCATCGGTATGCAACTGTGGCGTCTCCTTCACCCAGTCTTTCGTATTCTCTGAGCGTCTTCGACAAGAGCTCAGAGGCTTGTGAAGAGGGAGCATCAGCACGTTCCTCGACGAGCGCAAGATAGTATCCCGAGAGGGCCTCAAATATGGGACGACTCAAATGTTCGCCGCTCTCCTCGGCCATCTCGGTGGCAAGAAGAAGAGAGGCTGACAGAGACTCTTTGCTCTTGGCCAGATCGCTCTTTCCAAGATAGAGTTTGGCCAACTGAATCTGGTTCTTAATACGACTTTCAAACCACCACTCCCGCTTCATTGAGACACGATCCAAATCCGAGCCCACTTTGACAAAGAGACTCTCTCGCTCCTCTTTGAATTTGATGGCGAGCTCTGCACCTTCCAATTGGGACAAAAATCCCAAGAGATGCAACTTCAACCGATCACTCTTTCCATCGCTTCGGGATTCGAGCTGTCGAAGAACCTCCTTAAAGATAGAGCTGGCTTGCTCGCCTCTCTTCAATTTAAAGAGCGCATACCCGTGATTGTAGAGGACTTTGATGCGTGTCCATTCATCCAAAAGGTTTTCATATTTTCGAAGAGTCACATAAATCCTGTGGGCCTCCTCGAAGTCCTGAGCCACCGTCGCATAAAATCCTTGTTTCTCCAGCCATGCTCGATGAAAAGAGGAAGATGGATCTGGCACGCTCTCACTTAAGACCTTAAGGGCCTCCTTCGAAAGATCTGCATAGTAGAGGGAACGGGCAAAGAACCATGAAAATCTTTGGAACTCCTCAAAATGGTCAAAACCCAGCTCCCGTCTTTGGGAAAAAAAGCGGTTGGCCATAGAGTGGTTCCCTGCCCTCTGGTGAAGAAGAGCAAGATTCATCAGAGCCGTGGCTTTGACACGAACATTATTTCGACCCAGATCAAGAGCCAACATTAAGTGACGATGAGAAAGATCAAGGACCTCTTTGTCTTGAAGAAAAAACTTTTCCAAGTAGAGATACCCGAGAAGCAGATGCCAAGTTGAAGAGGTCTGAGCTCCCTGGATCGATTCCACTCTCTTAAGAATTCCATCCATCGTGGATGGATCTCTACTCTTACCCTTTTCTTCCAAACTGAGAAGCTCGATGACGGACTCAGCAAAGGCAAGGCTCTCACCGATGACTCCTCGCTTTTTTAAGTTCTCATAGAGGCTTCCAACTTGAGCAAGCTTTCCCTCAAGTTGCTTGGAGACCAAAAAACTGTAGTGAGATTCAAGGTCATCGGTTAGAGAGAGGGCTCCATAAAAATGGCCCGATGAAGTCTGATACCGTCCTTCTCCTAGAGTCCAATAGCCGCGCTCAATCTCCGAGGACCGATACTGTTCACGAGCGTAGATGTACTCTGAGTCTTCGGGCTCAGCAAATCTCAACCAGTTGGTCGTGACAAACTGGGCATACTTATAATTGTCGCTCTTAATGAATTGGGTGATCGCACGAATGTAGATCGCTTTACTGAGGAAATAGTCTCCTCGATGCACATTGACCATCTTGACATGTTCTGAATAGTTGGCCCCCTTCTCGCTGTCTGAAGCTCCCATCAATTTCAAAACCCAAAGTTCCGCCTCCAGAAGAGCGCGAGTCCCGGAGTCCATCTTCTTTTGAGTTTTGACCTTCTCAGACAAGAAAAGTTCAATCTGCTGCACGCGATCTTTCCTTCGTGACAACATGGCCTCCATCTCTTCAAGAAGCCTAAATGCATAGTAGATCCTCGTCTCGTGAGAGAGCACGGAACTGTTGGCCATTTGCAAATAGGTCGACCAAAGGCTCTTTCGATCCAATTTTTTAGAGAGAAAGAGCTTATGCGCAAGTTCAAAATGGAGATGGTGCTCTATGGGGCTGGACATCACTTCGACCCTGGTTTGGACCCATATGCGGTGGGCACTTTGAGGACGCTCCATGACCTCATAAAGGTGACCCAACACCAGAGATTTCATCCCACTGTTTTGCTGTGATCGCAATTTAAGGTTTTCGGTTCTTCGAAGAAGACCCGAGATGTGTCGAGCACTTTTGAATGAAAGATGCCCTTGATCCCGCTCATGGCGAATCTCTTCGGAGTGTAAATAGGTCAGAAAGAGCAACCAGAATTCGTGATCCTGACCACCATTTTGTGAGTCACTCAAATGGTTCAAAATTCTCTGAACATAATAGACTGAGGCAAAATACTCCTGAGAAAAGAGGTGATTGCTCAAAAGATCCACAAAGGTTTTAAATCCACTTTGATCACAGTGGCGATGCCGAAGGACGTTGCTCATCAACACGCGGTCTTGATAAGAGCGCAAGGTCTCATAGCCACGGCGAAGTTTTTCTAAACCCCACTCTTTAGGGATCATACCCTCTCGAGGAAGTCGATAGATGTCCAACGAGCCCTCAAACGCGCAGCTCGTATAGAGATAGGCCCCTTTCGGACTTGGAAAATTACAGTCCAGCTCTGCCGAAGTGAGCTGTTCGGGCATCCTCAATTGGTCCGTCCAAAGATCTGAAAGTTTTGAGCGGAAAAGAACACTGTGATCGTGGCCATCAATGAGACGATCACGATTGGTATCATTGAAGTAGTGGCTGAAGTAGAGATACTCCTCGTGGTCATCGATCGCTGCAAATCCCGAAATTCCTGGAAGGTCCCATGGAAGCTCTTTCTGCTTTAAAGAGTGTCGATCCAACAAGAACATGGTTCGTCTCAACTCTCCATGGATGGTTTGATCCTCAAAAGCGACGATGTAGCGCCCACCTTCAGCCATCGAGGGGGCCCAGATCTTCCCCCTTCGAATCACTCGACGCTCAGGTCGATCCAGGCTAAAGAAGACAAGCTCTGAATCCTCACCAAAGGGATCACGTGCCAAATACCCTACGGTTTGAGAATCGACCCAAAAGGGCGAGAGAATGGTCTTCCCGTGCTCAGGAATGCAATGGGTCTCTTCGACCTTTGCCAGGGTAATCCAACACAACTCTCCTCGTGAGCTCCTCTCAAAAGAGACAAAGAGGAGTCTCGATCCATCTTGCCCGAAGCGAGGTTGATTGCCATCGACGGAGAGATCAAAAAGCGCCTTCTCTCGGCCTGTGGTGAGATCCTGCAGAAAGATGTGAGGTGCCAAGTCGACGGTTCGGGTGAATGCCAGCCACTGACCATCACGACTCACATCTCCCTGATGGTTGTCAAAGGGACCCACCGTCACTTTGGTGGGCTGATGGAGCACAGAGACTGAGGAGATTGAGGCCCCACCACCCGCATGAGCAGAGGGCAAATCGATCCAAATCGACAGTTGCAAAATCACGGACACCAGAATCATGGTGCCTTGCTGAAGCTGCCTACTCATTTGTGAAATCACCATTCAACACATTCCAACTTCTCTTTTGAGAGGAGTCAACCTCTTGTCTTTGAAAGAAGGTCACCCCCTTGCGTTTCTCTTTGATCAAAAATGCGTCGTAAAGATCGGGCCAATCTCCTGAAGCCTCCTCCTCATGAATCGTATGGCGATCAATCACATAAACGGCAGGCGCACACCCAGACAAAACGGATGCGGCACAAGCTGATAAAAGACAAAAGAGTTTCATATGATCCTCCTACGCTGTTTAGTGTCTGGCGCGAAATGAGGTTTCTCGCCAAGCACCAAGTAAAGTTCACTCAATCATGCGCTCCTTGAGAGCTGCCGCAAGCAGTGTTGAAATTGGAACAGCTCGAACCTCAAAATCGAGACGAACTGCACCCGCCAGCTTCAAAAAGAGATTCATAAACCCATTTTCGACCTGAATCTTAACCAAGATCGGATTGGCCAGTGACAACGCCTTTCGCATCTTGTTGATCTGAACATCTTCAAACTCTGGATCCACAATATTGAAGAGGGTGATCAACTGATCGGCCCCTATTTCATAAAGGTCCGTCCGACCACTGGCCATCGACTCGCTCAAATTAAGGACCCATGCGCTTCGACCGGCAACTCTGCGATCCTCACTTCCATGAATCTTCTTGATTCGATCGGGTAGAACATCATTGAGTTTGATGTCAGAAAATCGCGCCAGCAGACCAACCTGGTACTTCTTTGGGTAGAGATCCAAATAGAGACTCCCACTCATCGAACCTCCACCTAAAACCAGATCAAATGAGTGAATCGTCAACATATTCTGGTTCAATGAAAAGGCACCTCCAAAGGGACCGTAGCTCTTCTCTTCAAAGCGAATCAGATCAACTGAAAGCTGATCCCTTTGATTTAAAAGAGGTTGAACTCGAAAAAAGTCAACTTTTTCAAAGACATTGACCGGAGCAATGTAGGGAAAAATATATCCGCTCTTGGCCACATCATGAGATGAACCCGAGCTCTTTTGGAGTCTCTCCTGAAACGGAACCATCCCCTTCAATCCGCGCAGCTCCCACTTTTTTGTTGCCAAATGAAATCGATCAAATCCAACGTTTCCTGCAACACTTAGAGCTCCCGACCTTTCAAGTGAAACTTGCCAGGGCACATGAAGGGTTCCCCAAAGCTTCACTCCATTTGGACGGATGGCTCCCTCGGGCAGCTTCAGTGTGAGAGTTCCTTCCGACTGAAACCACCCCCCATCTCCTCCCATAGTCCCTGAAAGGTCCACCCCCAACCATCCCGATTTGAGGTGGCTCCTCAGTTGCTCCAACCGCCACTGAGATTCGGGAGAGCCCACCAGTCTCATCTCCACAAAGAGGTCTCCCATCTCTTGGGGGCTCCCCAAGAGTCGCGAAAGTTCCCGATCCAGATGAAGCCCCTTTGCATCGCTTTTGAGATGAATGTTCCAAGGAGATTGAAAAAGGGAGTCGCTCTCGATTTCAACATCCAAAGAGGCTCCTTGCAGAGTCCCCTTTCCACTGTACTGAAGAGGAGGTAGCTCCAATGAGGCTTGCACCGTCAAACGAGAACCATCGATCCCATCGCCCCGCTCTTTTGGAAAAACTAAGGAAAGATCCAGATGAGCTTTCATCTGAACCTCGTCACTTAAAAAGAACTTTGAAAACTCTCTGAGGATCTCGTGGTTTATCTTCACATCACAATCTCCCATAAAATGGAGATTCGTTTCGCCAAATTCCATGGATCCAATCTTCAAATCAATTCTGTTCTCCTCCGACTCAAGAGTGAGGCGCTTCAGTTCATTTCCTTCAGCTGCCACTCTCCATCTTGTCTTTTTCAAAAAACTCAGCTCCTCAGGAAGATTTGAAATCTCTCCCTCCACGGAGAGATCCCCATGGAGTTCCCTTTTGCGAAGTCTTTGGTCGAGCTGAACCACAGCTTTGGATTGCAGTCCAATCGGCTGCAAGAATGGACCGAGATCGGAGTAGCGATCGATCTTGAGCTCAATCTCAACTTCAAAAGAATCCCTTCGATAATTCTTGGCACCCAACTGTAAATCCAGAGAGTCGAGTCGACGTCGATGATTCAACTCCCGCAGCTCCACCTGATGCGCCTTCACATTCAAATCCGCACGCTCGCTCTTTCCGAAATTAACTTGTAAAGAACTTATGAACTCTCCGGAGATTTCCCGATCGAGCCTCTCTCCCCGCTTTGTGGAATGAAAAAGAAGAGGATCTTCTTGAGGAAGACGAAGCTTCATCGATCCCAAGAGGAACTGATCGTGACCTGCCTCAACCTGATTCAACTCCAAATGACCTCTTGCGATTTTTATGAGTGAAGAGTTTTGATTCCCTCCTGAAACCACCATCTCCAACGAAGCGTTCAAATCGGTTACATTTAAGTTTTGAACCAAGAGATTCACAGGCAACTCGGCAAGTATACCTTGATAAGGTTGAACAAACTCCGTTACGGTTTGAAATGAGGATTCCTCACTCTCTGAATCGACTTTGGCAACCATGCGTCCATCAAGACGAACTCCTTGGATGGAGCCCCTTTGAATGACGATGCTCTTGGCAAGAAGCTTAAGAAGATCATACTCAAGGCGCATCTCATCAATTTCAAGATCAACCTCTCTCCCCTCTTCACTCTCAATTTTAATCTTTAACCCGCGAACTTCGAAAGCAGGGTAGAGCCTTCCTGAGTCCGAATGGAGCTCCTTCAACCCCAGGGATCCACTTTGGGGAAGGCCAGATACAATCTCCATCGCCTTCTGAAATGCCCCCTCGGTCTGAATGTATCGAAAGGCACCATAGACAACTCCTGCAAGAAGAGCCACCAACAATACTCCTCCGAGCAGAATGGTGATCGTCCATCGTCGCAGTCTCCCCACACCTACCCCACAAGACTCTTATAGAGACCATCAAAGCCGCCATTGCTCATCACAGCGGCAACATCACCAGATCGCCCGTGCTTGCGAAGCAAATTCAGGATCTCCTCGTTCGATGAGGTCACCCATGCCGAAACCCCATCCGTTCGAAGCTCCTCCACGAGTCGGTCCGATGAAAATCTTTCTCCTTCGGCTATCTTCGTCTGGTCAAATGGTTTTGAAATAAGAACAAAGTCTGCTTTTGAGAAGGCCCTTCGGTACTCATTTTGAAAGACATTTCTCCTTGAAGTTGCCGAACGGGGCTCAAAGATGGCCAAGATCTTAGATTGAGGATAGCGCTCTTTGAGAGCCTCAATGGTCAACTCCACCGCGGTAGGATGGTGGGCAAAGTCCTCCATAATGGTGATGCCCTGGTAGGCACCGATGATCTCTTGTCGACGCTTCACACCCTGAAAGCTCTCTATAGCCCCTACCGCCTCTTTCCAATCCCACTTGAGTTCAGAGGCGAGCGCCAGAGCTGCCAAACTGTTGAGCACATTGTATCGCCCGATCACATTGAGCTTGCAACGACCAAGATGTGCCCCCCGCCCCATAACATCAAACTCTCCCGATTGAGGTCTCCAATTTCTCGCATGATAATCTCCACTCTCCCACCCAAAGGTCACAATGGGTGCCACAGCCTTCTGCAAAACCGAGGCGACATTTGGATCACCATGACGGGCCACAATCACACCATCTTGGGGGACTCGCTCGATCGCCATCTCAAATGCTCTTAATACCGCATCGAGATCCTTGTAGATATCGGCATGATCGAACTCAATACTTCCTAAGATGAGATACTTTGGGCGGTAGTAGATAAACTTTGGCACCTTATCGAAGAAGGCCGTGTCATACTCATCACCCTCAATGACAAAGTATCTCCCATGAGGAATTTCAAAAGATCGACCAAGGTTCTTTGGAACGCCACCCACCATGTAACCAGGACGATGACCACACTGAGTGGCAACCCAAGCCATCATGGCCGTCGTCGTCGATTTACCGTGTGTGCCCGCCACCACAATGTTCTCTGTGCGATTCAAAACGAAGCGTTCAAGGGCCTTCGGAAGACTCGTGTAGGCAATGTTGGACTCAAGAAGCGCCTTGGCCTCTTCATTGCTTCGAGAGATGACATTCCCCACAATGACCAAATCGGGTCGCGGCTCCAAATTTTCGGCTCGATACCCATTTAGAATTGAAATCCCAAGACCCCGCAAAACATCCGACATGGGAGGGTAGACATTTTGATCACTTCCGGAAATCTGATACCCCTGCTCCTTGAGCAAACCTGCAAGACTTGCCATCGCCGTGCCACAAATGCCCATCAGATGAATATGGGCTCCCCGTTTGAGTTCTTCCATCGTTCTTCTACCCCAACCTGTCGCTTTGATGTGTTACCGCAGCCCATCCACAAAACTCTATGAGGGCAATCTTACTCTTGCAACACTCTACTTCGAAAATTTCTACGACACAACTTGCTGCAGTTCGTGCCACTCCCCTCATTTGAGACTGGTTGCGATCAGGTTGTGGATGATGGGGCGGAGAGCACGAAAAGAGGTGTTTTCACGATCTGGATGGACACGATTGGAGAGAATGGTCACAAGAAGGTCTCTTTTGGGGTCAAGCCAAAGCGAGGTTCCCGTAAATCCAGTATGCCCCACGGATCGAAGAGAGAAGAGTCGACCACTGCTCGAAAAATCTTTAGACGGGAGCATGAAGCCCAGCGCCCAATCGCCTACTTTTCGTTCAGTTGCACGTCGACAAAACTTACGAACCGTCGATGGACTCCCCAACCGACTTCGTTTTCCTAAGACAAAACCTTTGCGCAGCTCCAGCCCCCAGCGTGAGAGGTCCTCGATCGGCCCAAAGAGCCCCGCATTGGTTGAGACCCCGCCCAAAGCCCACGCATTGTCATCGTCGACCTCACCCTGAAGGATCTTGCTTCGCCATGAAGAGTAGGAGGTTGGTGCATAGAGTTTCCGATCATAGACAGGGCGATTGTGACGATGAAAATGGGTCTCCTCAAGACCCAGCTTACGACTGAAACTCTTCCAGAGGTCAGAAAGAGATTCCTCATTGACCTCTTGAAGAATCAGTCCAAGGGTCAAAAAACCAAGACATGAGTAGACCGATTGAGATGAAATTTTAGGAGAGGTCCGCTCAAACAGGAGCCCACGAAGCTCTCTCCAAGAAAAGAGGGGTTGTTGCCGCTTCAATTCTAAATAAAATGGATAAGTTGGTTCAAAACCGGCGGTATGGGTCAAAAGATGAACGATCTTAACCTTCGGCGAGGGAAAGTCAGGAAGATAGTTCACAACAGTTTTATTGAGATCCACTCTTTTCTCTTCAAAAGCCCTCATCATTTGACTCACAGTAAAGACGATCTTTGTGAGCGAGGCCCAATCATAAAAGCGATAGCACTTGCCAATTTGAAGATCCGCTCGAAGCCTCCCGCGCAGATGGACTTGAAGGGTGACCCCTGGAGTCACTCCTTCGATTGCAGGCAATAGGGCTGAATGAAGCTTGCGTTCTAGAGGATTCATTTCACTCCTGTGTCAACGACAACATAGGGATCTTCACCTAAATGAAGCTCTGTGAATGTTCGTAAAGGAAGTGGTTTTTGAACTCTTCCGTGTCCAGAAGGAACTCCGGAGAGAACAGGGACCGAGCTTGTCTTTGCAAATTCACGCAACACTTTTGGCCACAACTTCTTTCCATCCTTCTCCTCTCCTCCCGAAAACTGACCGAAGAGAATGGCTCGAGCACGACGAAATATTCCAGCCTGCTCCATCTGCACGAGCATCCGATCCACACGGTATCCTCGCTCTCCAATATCTTCAAAAAAGAGGATCTGACCCTCTCCATGAATCTGCCATGGAGTTCCCAAAGTTGACTGAACCACAGTGAGGTTCCCTCCGTAAATCTCGCCCTTCACGGCCCGAGGACGTCGAGCCGCCATATTCAAAGGTTTTAACCTGTAAGTCACTTGATCCAAATTTCCAAAGAGAACTCTCTTCACCGATGGATCCAAACCAGACTCTTTCCCCAATCTTTCAAGAAGTGGACCATGAAGGGTCGGCCAACCCCAGCGCTGATTGAGAAAGAGGTGAATCGATGTAACATCACTGTAACCTAAAAAAATCTTCGTTTGTGATGGTCGTTTCCATCGGCTCAACGAGGGGAGCAATCGTATGGATCCATACCCTCCACGAATCGCCCATACAAGTCGACTTTCAGGTGAAAGGAGGGCCTCTTTCAAATGTTGCATTCGCACGGGATCGCTATTGGAACAGAGACCTCTCCCCCTGAAGAGGTTTCGAGGCACACGCACCTGAAGCCCCCATCGCTTCAATGCTTCGACACTCTTTTCAAGTTCGTCGTTTGAACATCTGGAGCCCGGTGCGACCACATCGACCACATCACCACACTGAATCGGAGACCACGACGATGCTTTCATGAAAAGTGACTAGATGCCAGATTGACTTAAGAGGTCCGCAACCTTCCCCAACCCCAACTTGATCGCAAGTTTGTTAAAGTGGAGTCCACCATCATCTTCGTGCAACAAAAGTCGCTTAAGGACCACAAGTAGATCCGTCTCAGTAATGATTCCCACAACTTTCTTCGAAGAGGCCTCGGTCACCACCACGGCTCCTACTTTGTGATCGACAATGCAATTTACAACATCAATAAGTTCTGCTTGAGGCTCAATGGTTTCAACCTCAAGGGACATGTAATCCTTCACCTGCCAGTTTTGTTCCAAACCAAAGGCAACGGGCCTCTGATCCTCGGGGTCAACCATGGCCACCTGAACCGCGCGCTGAATGTCTCGATCCGAAAGAAGACCTACGAGTTCACCATCTTGGACTACCGGAAGGTGCCTACACCCCAAATCGGACATGAGCTGGGAGGCCTCGACCAAACTTGATTCTGGGTCTACCACCACCACCTCTTTTGTCATCGTTCCCGAAACCTTCATAGATTCCTCCTCTGCACGGGGTGCCTAAGAACTTCCTCCGAGCTGTCCAAAAATCTGGTCCCAATGTTACGACAACAATAATCGTGAGATGGCAATTACGCAACCAATTTGAATCCGCAATTGCCGCAGAATTTTTGTCCCTCCGTAAATTCCACCTGGCAGTCGGGGCAGATGCATGCGCCTCCACTCTTCTCATCCGATTTTTTCTCTTCAAGATCTACAAACCCCTTGGCATTCCACTGGTCGATTTCATGGATGATCTGCCAATAGGCACTGACCTTGGCAAACTCTTGACGATCAATGGAGAGCAATAGACCCTTGTCCTGACTCTTTCGCTGAACGAGTAACCCCTTTTTCTCCAAGAGATCCAAATGCGTTGCCTTGAGATCAATGCGATAGCGGGCTTTGAGATCAGAAAGAAGCTGCTCGTAAGGCAGCTGGGTGGCCCCTTTAAAATCTGGTGCGAGCCCTTCGCTAAGCTCTACGAGAGCCTTTGCAAGAGTCATGGCCATTGGATCCACATGGATGATTTCGTTGGGGCCGGATTTGTAAAAATGAAATTGATAAAAATCGGCAAACCCTTCAATGAACTGAGGGTCCTTGATTTTGATCACGTCAAGAACGCTCTCTCCCTCTTCGGTTTGCGAAAATTGAAACTCCACATAACCCAATTTTTGAAGCAGATCCAAAGCCCCTCGAATGCGATCCACGGTTTCGAGAAACATCCGATATCCATAGACACGAAGGGAGTTCCACGAAACCGCGACACTGTCGGCTTCCCGCTTTCCAAAGTGATTCCCAAGAACACCAATCAGACCAAAGACGCGCGCAACCATCTTCTGTGGACAAGGGCTGTTGTCCATCTCCAACTTCATCGAACGAACTTGACCGCGGGAATCATGAAGCAGTCCCATCACTCCCTTTAGAAAAAGCTTCATCAGCGCATCAGAGCCTTCGACTCTGGGTTTCAGTACCTTAAAGGATACCTCGAGGACGACCGAAGGCACCGCGGATTCGGCAGTGAAGAGGCTTTTGGATTGCTGATACAACCCATGTTCTCCCAATACCTGACCTGCCACGACATTGGCCACTTCAACCCGGTGCCCCGAGCGTTCTTGATAGAGCGAAAATCGACCCGATTTTACTAGGTAGAAGCTCTCAACGACCTGCCCCTCCTTAAAAAGAACTTCACCCTTCTTAAGTTCCTTTAAATTCTCCACAATGATCCCTCCTAGGCGATCCTTTTCTTGATTCGATGATTTACATCCAGAAGTATCTTACAGACATCTTCTCGAAAAAATGGCTTGGACAAAATTTCATCTGCACCCAACTCCGCCGGTGATTGATTTCCCATCACGATGGCACTGCCAGATATAAGGAGGTACTTTGCATCCCCACACAAATTGATCTTTCGGGCCTCCTTGAGGAACTCGATCCCAGACATCCCGAACATCTTCATATCACTCATCACATAATCGTAGGGCTTTTGCCTGAGTCTCATAAGACCCTCTTCACCTGAGCTCGCCTCATCCACCTTCAACCCAAACTCAATCAGCATTTCCACGAGAATCTCTCGCAAATCATCGTCATCATCAACTACGAGGGAAACTCCCTCAAAACTCATGTTCATCACAAGATCTAAGATACCATCAAACCTAGGGATTTCACCACACAGCCGGCGGAGATCCCGACTTTGGCTCTGCCAGCGGCTGTTCATTGAAAATTGGCCACAGCTGGCATTTTGTCAGACGAAAGACGATAAACGAAAGACCCAAAACCCAGATGACCAAGGGAATTCCGTGTGGTAAGGACTTCGCATATGATTCATCGAAACTCCTCTCTCATTCTTAAGTCGGGGCATCTTCTTCGAAATCGAATTGTCATTCCGGCTATGGCATCTCAAACCGCCGACCTGGATGGATTTGCGACAGAGAGGACGCTCCAACACTACCAGAGATTGTGCCAGGCTAAGGTTGCAATTCTCTTTGTGGAATACACCTACGTCGACCGATCTGGTCGAGGAGAGTCCCATCAGTTGGGAGTCTCCTCTGACCAGCACATTGAGGGTCTTCAGAGGATTGCTCGGGTCATCAAGAAGTCTGGGGCGCTTGCCGCCTTGCAGCTCGTTCATTGTGGTGGAAAATCATCCACATCCCTGACGGGTCAAGATCTCATGGGGCCCAGCGCAATTGCGATCCCTGTAAAAGATAACGTTCTCGAAACTCCCCGACCACTCTTACCCAATGAGATTGAGGAGTTTCAAAACTCTTTTGTTCGTGCAGCAGATCGAGCTTGGCGCGCAGGCTTCGACCTCGTAGAGCTTCACAGTGCCCATGGTTATGGCTTAAACCAATGGATTTCACCCGTCACCAATCAGCGGCAAGATGGTTATGGTGGAGACCGAGCAAATCGTGCGCGCATGCTCCTTGAAATTGTAGAAAAAATCAAATCTGCTCACCCCCAGGGTGTTCTCTCTGTGCGAATGGCAGCTCAAGACTACTACGAAGGAGGCATTACGCTGCCTGACTCTCAATGGCTTGCAAAGGAACTTGAGCAGCGTGGCGTGGACATTCTCAATGTCTCTTCGGGCATAGGAGGATGGCGACGCCCCCAAGAAAAGGCCGGAGAAGGCTACCTTGTCGAAGATGCCCATGCCATCCAGAAAATTGTTCAACTTCCCGTGATCGGAGTTGGAGGAATCAGCTCCGGACTCTATGTCGATAGGGCTCTCGAATTGGGCCACTTCTCACTTGCTGCCGTTGGTCGAGCCATTTTGGAAGACCCAAGGTGGACCGAGCGAGAGGGAATCATTTAATTTTGGTGATACTGAACTCTTGTCAGCTTCGAATTTTCGTTCTGACCAGATTTGGGTAAAGAGCGGAATTGTGTCTCTAAAGTTTGGGTGGTAGAGGACTCGAACCTCTGACCCTCAGCTTAGAAGGCTGATGCTCTATCCACCTGAGCTAACCACCCCTAAGATTCATTTCGTGCCATGAAACAGCAAGATATTTGCTTATCGTGTTATGATGTCTATTTCAACCCACTTATTTCGTAACTAACCGCAAAAAGATGAGACCTAATATCGCCGACAAAATGGATCCGGCAAGAATTCCTAACTTTGAGTAGACCTCCAAGTCGGGAGAAAGGGCAAGACTGCTTACAAAGAGCGCCATGGTAAAGCCAATGCCTCCAAGCACGCCGGCCCCAAAAATATGACGCCACTTTATCTGAGAGGGAAGTTGCCCAAGTTTTAATCTAACTCCAACCCAACAGGCTGCAAAAATTCCTATGGGTTTCCCCAAAAAGAGGCCAAGGGCAATCCCAAGAAAAATAGAGTTATGGGTCAAGTCTGGCAAACCCGTTGAAGGGATCTGAACCCCTGCATTGACCAGAGCAAAGACCGGCATAATGAAAAAACTCACCCAGGGGTGCAAGATGTGAATCAAGCGATCCAGTGGAGACTCCGCATTGAGAACGAGATATCGTAAAGACTCAAGATGCCCCTTGGAGTCAGGATGAAGTTCGCCAGGTTTCTCACTGTCTTGCTGACGAATCGAGCGGGTCAAATCCTGCGAGGATCTCTCCACCTCTTCCGCAACCTCTTCTTTGGAGTACCATGGCCTTGTGGGAGTCAAAAAACCCAATAGCACTCCTGCAATCGTAGCGTGGATTCCCGACTTCAAAACCCCTAACCACGCCCCAACTCCCAAACAGAAGTAGACAAGGAACCTTCGAATTCCCACCAACCTGGCCAGGTAGATCAAGATTAAAAAGAGCCCCGCCATTCCAAGAGCGCGTCCAGAAATTTCACTCGTATAGAAGAAGGCAATGACCAACACAGCACCCAAATCATCGACGATCGCAAGGGCCAACAAAAAGATCTTCAATGCAAAGGGAACTCTTCGACCCAAAAGGGTCAAGACTCCTACGGCAAAGGCAATGTCCGTCGCCATTGGGATCCCCCACCCAGGCTCACTTGGACCTGAAGGATTGAGAGAAAAGTAGATCAGCGCCGGAGCCACCATTCCACCAAGTGCTCCAAAGAGCGGCATCGCGGCCTTTCGAGGAACGGAGAGCTCACCAGAGACAAGCTCATACTTGATCTCCATGCCCACCATAAAAAAGAAGACCGCCATCAGACCATCGTTGATCCAATGAAGAAGACTTTTGGAGAGTTCATAACCGCCAATCTTGAGTGAAATTGGAAGATGAATGAGGTGAAAATAGCTCTCGCTCCAAGGACTGTTCGCCCAGGTCATCGCCACGATCGTGCAAATGATCAAAACGATCCCGCCAGAAGTCTCCATCGCCATAAAGCTTTCGATAGGTAAAATCAGACGTTTCACGATGGTCTGCTTTGGCATGCTCGGTCACTCCATGTTGCTTTTCAATGTTTGTATGAAACTCCTTGCCAAATTCATTCCCGAAAGGACAAAGAGGTGAATTCCCGGTGCACCCCGCTGGCGAAGCTTCTCCACGTAGGTTAAAAACAGATCCATCACCCGATTTTGTTCTTCCGGTGAGTGTTTTTCAGGAAGTGCCTTCAACATCCAGTCTGGGATCTTAACTGAAAAACGTTGACCCATTCGAAGTGCCTGTTCACGAGAGGTCAATAGCCGAGTTCCAGGCAACACGGGGATTTGAAAAGAACCCGACTCCTCTAAGAAGTCTCCGTAAACGTCGGGATCAAAAACCATCTGAGTGATTGCAAACTCAGCTCCGACGTCAATCTTTCTCTTAAGAAAATCGACGCGCTCTCTAGGGTTGGCGTGTTCTGGATAGACCGCGGCCCCAATGCAAAAATCTGTGGCCTCTTGAACCTTGGACTCTTTGGTCTCTCCATCCCTCTTAAGATAGATCCCTCGATTGAGCTGAGCAATTTGATGAATCAACTCATACGCATAGTTGTAGCAACCCTCTCTGGCTTTCCAATGGGGTTGGCCCGAGGGAGGATCACCTCGAAGTGCAAGTATGTTACGAATGCCAAAGAGATGATGATCCATCAACTGATTTTCCACCTCCTGCGGCAGCAAGTCTCGACAAGTGAAGTGGGCAATACAAGGAACTCGAAAATGGTCCTTAATGGTTTGTGCAATGGGCAGACTTCCTCCACGAAGACTTCCACCAGCCCCCTTAGTCACTGCAAGAAACTGACTTCCTGAAGAGACGAGCCCCTCAATTCCTTCAAGCAGCTGACTCTGCTCAGCCCCATTTCGCGGCGGAATGATCTCTGCTGAAACCGTAAAGGAATTTTCCCGCATCACGTCGGTGATCTTTTGATCAATCTGGTAACCGAAATCTCTCATACTTCCAACATTTATCGCAATGCAGATGAAAGAAGGCAAGTCTTTTGGTGACATTCACAATATCGCATCTCAAAACTCTCTCAAGCGTTGTTGCGCCCTGCTATATTGTGCCTTGGAGAGTTTCATAGAGGGTCAACACTCTCCCCAATCCGCCTGATTCAAAAAGAACAAGAAATAGGTCGAAAAGACCTCAAATGTGGAAATTCGAATAGTCATCATCTCATCTCTCTCTTCAAGCGCCGCATTCCATTTTGGAACATCAATGGGATCCGGCAACATCGCATGAGGAAAGTTTCACAACCCTTAAAATAAACGGTCGTTAGACTGCAAAGTATTTGGAATCCTTGTGATGAAAGACAAGAGCGGAAACACTGGCTTCCGGATCCATCATGTAGCCCTCGGTCAGCTCCACGCCAATACGCTCAGGCTTCAAGAGCTCAAAGAGAATTTTCTGATGCTCCAAATCGGGACATGCAGGGTACCCAAAGGAGAACCGTCTTCCCTGATAGTTGGCACGAAAGAGATCGGTCATCGTGAACTCTGGTGAATCTGAAATATTCCAGAACTTCCGTATGAGAGCATGAATGTACTCTGCATAGGCCTCGGCCGACTCAATGGCCAACACCTGCAGAATGATCGACTTCAAATACTCCCCTTTTTGTCGCAGCCTCATGGCCTCGCTCGCGACTCCGACCCCAACACTCACCACAAAAAAAGCAACGTTGTCGATGGGTGCACCTCGAGGGTTAATGTAGTCGGAGAGACAAAGCTGCTCTCCATCTCTCTGACGTCGAAATTCAAAGGTAGAGATCGCCTGATTCAAACGCCGCGGATTTTCATAGAGATGAATCTTGTTGCCGTCGCTCCAAGCTGGAAAATGGCGATAGATTGCCGCTGGCTTCATAAAAGTTGTGTTTCTGTACTCCTTCATTACGGATTGAGTTAAGCTCCAAATCTCTACAGCCTTTGGCGCCTCTTTCAACAACTCCTCTTTTCGCTTCTGGTTATGACCTATTTCTGCAAGCTTCTTGACGATGCTCCCTTTGATTCCCAAATGCCTTCCATAAAGCATCTGTGGGTTGATGAACTTCCAAATCAGGTCAATCGGAGTGTTGTGGAGAATGTGTTCGTCATAGTCGCTCGGTTCAGGTGGCGAAGACACCACAGGGACCGTCAAAGCACGCTGGCGGTTCTGCTCGCTCAACTCCACCTTGATTTCCGACGCGGCAAGCTCTTCCGTGGGTTTTGAAGAGGTGGTCTCCGAGGCCGCCAAGTCCCCACTCTCCATCAGCTGCTTGGCAAGATCTAGAGCCGTCATGGCATCCTTTGCGTAGAGACAAGAGCCCTGATAGGATGGAGAAATTCGTGTCTCGGTAAATTTCGCGGTCAACGCGGCTCCCCCCACCATCATGGGGATTCGTATTTGAGCCTGACTTAAATCTTGAGCTGTTGCGATCATCTGGTGGGCCGATTTCACAAGAAGACCCGAAAGCCCCACAATGTGAGGTGAATGTTTTCGAACTCCTTCAACGAGAGTCTCTGGAGCAACTTTGATCCCTAAATCAATCACCTCAAAACCATTGTTGGAGAGAATGATGTCCACCAAATTCTTTCCGATGTCATGAACATCACCCTTCACGGTCGCAAGAAGCATTTTCCCTCGAGTTGCAGCTTCGTTTTTTGTCATAAATTGATTCAAATGATCCACAGAAGCCTTCATCACCTCAGCGGACTGAAGGACCTCAGCCACAATCAACTTGTTCTGATTGAAAAGCTTGCCCACCTCATTCATGCCATCCATCAACGGACCGTTGATGATGTCCAATGGCGCATAATTTTTCAAGGCAAGATTCAAATCTGCAATCAAACCCTCTTTGGATCCCTCGACCACACAGTTTGCCAACCTCTGTTCCAGTGAAAGTGACTCTTCATTGGTTCTCTTTTGATGTCCCCCCGTCTTCTGGCGAAAATAGGCAGTGAATGTACCGATTGGATCTGTGCCTCGATGAAACAGAAGGTCTTCAGCAAGTTGAAGCTCCTCTTTGCTGATCGAAGAGTACCTCACAAGCTTCTCGGTATTGACGATTGCAAGATCAAGCCCCGCTTGGACGCAGTGATAGAGAAAGACCGAATTCAATACTTCACGCCCGGCAGGAGGTAGACCAAAGCTCACATTGGAAATCCCAAGAACCGACTTCGTCTGAGAAAACCTCTCTTTGATGAGCCTCAATCCTTCAATGGTCTCCACGGCGGATCCGATGTACTGTGCATCACCCGTTGCACAAGGAAAGACCAATGGGTCCCAATAGATGTCCTCGGGTGGCACCTGATACTTTGATGTTAAGAGTTCAAAACTCCTTTCCGCCACGGCGAGTTTTCTTTCTCGACCAATCGCCATCCCCTGTTGAGGGTCATCATCAATTGTCCCCACCACGAGGGCCGCGCCATACTTTCGCGCAAGAGGCACAATCTTGGAAAACCTCTCTTCACCATCTTCCAGATTGATCGAATTGATGATCGATTTTCCCTGACAATAAGTTAAAGCTCTTTGAATCACCTGTTCATCTGTGGAATCGATCATCAGAGGAGCTCTGACCTTCTTCACGACCTGCTTTAAGAACTCCTCTGTGTCTTTGAGCTCATCCCTATCGGGATTGGCCAGACAGACATCGATGATGTGAGCCCCTTTTTTGGCTTGAGACTTTGCTATCTCCGCAGCCTCGTCGAACTTCTCATCACAAATCAAATCCTTAAACTTCTTGCTCCCGATCACGTTGGTCCGTTCACCCACAAGGAGAGGACGATGATCATCGTCCACCTCAAGAAAATCAACTCCTGAAAGAAAACTCCCTCGGTTTCCCTGATTGAGCGGTCTTGGCGAAAATTGCTTTGCAACCTCTGCTATGGCTTCAATATGATCCGCTCTGGTTCCACAACACCCCCCCAAGAGATTCACCCATCCACTCTTGGCAAAACGACTGAGCACGCGGGCAATCATGGCGGGGGTTTCAAGATAGTTCCCATCCTCATCGGGTAAACCTGCATTAGGAACGCAGGCCACAGGGAAAGGGGAAAGCATCGACAAAGATCGAATGTGGTCGGTCATGAAATCGGGACCTGTCGCACAATTGAGCCCAATATAAAGAAGATCTCGATGTGAAAAGGAGGCCACGAAGGCTTCTACCGATTGACCTGCAAGCATCGTCCCCATCGCTTCGATGGTCCCTGAAATCGCAATTGGAACTTCGTCTCCAATTTCCGCAAAGAGCCGATCGATTCCATTGAGTGCGGCCTTGATGTTACGACTGTCCTGGGAGGTCTCTATGAGAAGGTAGTCCACTCCGCCTTCAACCAGCGCCTTAGACTGAAAGTAGAACTCCCGAGAGAGCTCTTCAAAGGTAGCCCCTCCCGTGACACTCAGAGATTTTGTCGTTGGCCCCATAGAACCTGCCACAAAGCGAGGAGCGTCGCTGGTCGAGATGGCATCCGCAGCCCTTCGAGCAAGTTGAGCGGCTCCAAAGTTGATCTCATAGGCTCGGTCACTAAGGTCAAACTCACCAAGCACCAGTGAGGTACCCCCAAAGGTGTTGGTTTCAATGATGTCACTGCCTGCCCTCAAATAGGTTCGATGAATGTTCTCCACAATCTCTGGGCGAGTCAAAACCAAGTGCTCGTTGCAACCCTCATACTGTGCACCCCCAAAATCCTCCTCGGACAATTGGGTGCATTGAAGGGCCGTGCCCATCGCTCCATCAAGAACAAGAATCTTCTTCTTTAATAACTCTTTTAGTCGTTCGACTCTCTCTCTTCGTTGTAAATCCAATGGAACTCTCCTCCTCGTCAGTCCCTGTTTTTGGACCCTGTTTTTGTGGCACTACTTAGGGGCTGTCCGGTAATTCCATTTTTGCCGATTTCTATAAGTTTTCCTTATACCTTCGTTGAGCCTCCTCGAGTTAGCGCCTCTGGCTAGCCCTCGGTATAAGAAAAACTTATAGAAATCGATCAAAAAGCGAATTACCGGACAGCCCCTACTTAAGAAACAGGGGCTCTTCGATCCTAAAATCCCCCTTCTCTTCCACAATCTTAGCCACTTCACAATAGGGATCATGCTCAAAAAAGAGATAGGAGCCCCGCGAGGAGGCTCCTTTTAAAACTCTCTCCTTCTCTTCAATGATCACAAGAGGTTGAAGATCATACCCCATAATCCAGGCCCGACGCACATGACTGGCGGTCGGTATGAGATCTGCACAATAGATAACCTCACCCCCATCATGATGAAAATGAACCAGCTGCATCGCTTGCGTGTGTCCATAGGAGACGGAAAGTGAGATGTGGGGCAAAAGGTTCTCCTGAGGACCCTTTAGAATCTGAAGCTGCCCCGCGTCCATTAGGGGCTGATAATTGGCAGCAAAGAAGCTCGCCCTTTCCCTGACGTTGGGGTTTTGAGCTGTCTCTAAGTGTTCCTGCTGTAAATAGTAGGTGGCTCTTGGAAACGATGGCCTTAATCTTCCATCTTTCCAGGTCGTTGCCCCACCGGCATGATCAAAGTGAAGATGGGTAAGAATGACATCGGTAATCTCATCCACAGTGAGGCCAACCGCTCGCAAGGACCCTTCCAATGTCCTCTCCTGATCGATCTTGTAGATCTCACCAAACTTGGCCCCTACCTTTTCACCATACTTTTCCACAAAATGGGAACCTACGCCTGTATCTACAAGAATTCGCCGACCACCACGTGAACTCTCGTCCACGATCAACAGTGCCCTGGCTTCCATTAAAATGCGGTTGAACTCATCGGCCGGCTGCTGGCGATTCCACATTGTCTTTGGAACGGTGCCAAACATGGCCCCACCATCAAGTGCAAAGGTTCCGGTGGAAATTGAGTGAAACCGAAAAGATCCTAATTTCAAAGTGATTCTTTTTCTTCCCTGTTCTTCTTGCATCTCTTACTTCCTCAAGTTACAGCTAGTGCCACAATCCAGTCGTCTGCATGGTATGAATGGCGTTTGATCCAATGCGACTCGATGATGCACTCAACCACATTGGACTTAAGTGCTGAACCTAGCTTATAGGGGTCTCCATGGCAAAGAAATATCGTTTTTCACCTGAAGAAATTCTCTCTCATGTACGGGCCACTCCTGTGATTCCCAATGGGCGCAGCGAGGATGAGAAGATTGAACAGATCACGGAACACTTTCGAAAGATCATGGAGATTCTAGGCCTGGATCTCACAAATGAAAGCCTTCGTCAGAGCCCTGAGCGTGTGGCAAAGATGTTTGTAAGCGAACTCTTCTCTGGACTCAACAAAGAGAGTTTCCCCGATCTGACGGTCATCGACAATGATATGGAATATGACCAAATGGTCGTAGTCCGTGAAATTGGAATCATGTCCACTTGTGAACATCACTTTGTGACGATCAGTGGAAAGGCGACCATCGCCTACATACCAAACAAAAAGGTCATTGGACTCTCCAAGATCAATCGAATTGCCAAATACTTCTCTCGTCGTCCTCAGGTTCAAGAGAGACTGACCAAGCAGATTGCCGACTGTCTTGTTTATGTTTTGGAGACAGAGAATGTTGCCGTTCATATCAACGCCAAACACTACTGTGTGGTTTCACGAGGTGTGGAAGACATCAACAGTACAACGACCACCAACGACCTGCGGGGAGAGTTTCGTACTTCCCCTGAAACACGTGCTGAGTTCTTTTCACATTGCTAAATTTATCTCCATTTTTAATTTTGGGATCCGGGTCTCAGGCTGCTTGTTCTCGTGCAGGCTCCCACTCAAGGTAGGGAAGCTCAACCACCAATCGAGTCCCTTTTTGGACTGTAGAGAAGATCTCGACCGTCCCGCCCAACTTGTTCACAGCCACCTTAATTGCATCCATCCCGATTCCCCTACCCGATATCTGGGTGACCTCTCCGCGAGTTGAAAAGTGGCTGTCAAATACATGTTGAATCAATTGATGCTCAGACTCAGTTTCACACGCCAAGTTCCCCTGGCTCTTTAGCTTCTCTTTCACACGTTTGGGATCAACCCCTGCACCGTCATCTTCAATCTCAATTCGAATCTGCCGCTTCAAACCCTTTCCGAAAAGTGAGATCGCGACCTCAACATGACCCTCCGGACTCTTTCCCAGCTTCTCCCTTACCTCAGGAGTCTCAATCCCATGATCCACAATGTTTCGAAAGAGGTGAATCAACGAAGAGAAGAACTCTTCGTAGGGGGTAGGAAAAATCATTAGATTGCCCCCGACAACGCGCATTGAGGAGACTCTCTTTCCAAGCTTCTGTGCCAACTCAGAGATCGCGGATTCAAATTCTCGAATGAATCTTTCAATCGGTTCTCTAAAAAAGAGGTTCAAAGACCTCTGATAGATCCTCAGACTCGGATCCAGTTCCTTAACCTCAGCACAGAATTGCATCAAAGCATGGGAATCCACACTTACAGTCTTCTCACCATCTTCAAACTCCACCCCCAGAATGTCCCTATTTCCATGAACAAAGCTTCGCAAAAGTGAGTTGACCTGTAAAAAGTCGGACCTCAATTGCGATACTGGCTCGACCTTAGATTGAGGTCCTTGATTCTTCAACGTTGCAAGCTGCTCCTCACACCTGTGACACAGAGCCACCACTTCATCCAAATCAAAGGTCGCAGCACCGCCTTTGAGTGTGTGAGCCGCCCGAAACAGGGACTCCAAACCAAACCCCTCACTCCTAGAGTCAGAAGACAAAAACAGATCAAGTTCGGCAACAGCAGAAGCAACGATCTTTTTTGCATCGTTCAAAAACGTAAGGAAGTGGCGCTTGTTCTTTGCCAGTCGAACAATTCGTCGAGCGAAACTTCTCTCTCTTTCGGCCTCTTGCTTGGCCTCAAACTCCGCAGTCTCATCTTTGACCACCACCACAACCGCACTGACAGAATCATCTACCAACCGCATCGGATGGTATTCAAGCCGAATCTGTTTGTTTTCAGAATGGCAAAACTTTGATGGACCTAGTGGAACCAAATCCTCAAACGGAAGAGGTTCAGCAAAGAGTGTCTTGCACCAATCATAAAATGTCGCTTTCTCTTCAATTGGTATCCGTAAAACATCACTGATATTCTGTCGTGCTGGTGACCCTTCAAGAAGCCTTTCACAGGCTTTTGAATAAGTCGACAAGCAGATTCCAGACCGATTGAAGATAAAGAAACCCTCAGAAAGACTGTTGATCATGGCCTTTAGGAGATTATTTAAATTTTCCAGTTCAAGCGTTCGCTCTTGGACCTTCTTTTCCAAATTTTTTGAATAGTCTTCAAGTTGCATCTGAGCCGATCTTAGATCAACGATCAGGTCATCCTTGTGTTGAAGCTCCGCAAGGTACTTATCCTGAAGCTGCCGTTCCAGAGTAACATCTCGGACGTACATGATCCACATAGGATCATTCCCGTCCGATCCCCTATCCAACTGAAAGGAGACCCTGACATCTCCAGACTTCCCTGACATAGAATCAAAATGGACCTCTCGATATGGAGAGGCTTCTTTGATGGCCCACAGTTCGCTCACGTCCTCAAACAGTTCCGGATCAAAGGTTGCGATCTCACTTAAAACCTTTCCATCTCTAAGTCTTCTTATACTTACCTCAAAAAGCGCTCCTGCAGCCACATTTGCGTACCAAACCCTTAAATTACGATCAATCACAACGACGGCATCAAGGAAGTTATCAAAGACAGCATAACTCATCGCTAGCTTCCAAATCTTTTCACAATACTATTAAAGATTGATGTAATTCCTGTCCGAGTCCCCTCTTGTGAACTTTTAAGAGTGATCAAGTTCAGCTCTCTTTTTGCCTCAATCATTGAGGGATCATCGCTGATTGCAAGCTCAAAATTTCTACGCGCCAACTCATAATCGCCCACAAGCCTTTTGTAGAGACCCTTGACAAAGTAGTAGACGGCTGCATGTCGATCCTCAGGAGGAATCGCCGACAACTCCTTTTCAATGGAGTCGCTCAATACGCTGTTCATCTGACCCTCTTTAATCCCCTTCATCTTGATCCACAACAAGAGCAATTTGAGTTCAGATGTTGATTCCATAACCTTCTCGGCGTCGCTAAAACATTGTAAAGCTTCTTGAATCCTGCCTTTCTTCAAAAAGTCCTTCCCTTGATCCAAAATGCCTTCATATTTCATTTGAGATTTTGCCTCTTTTGCACCAAGCTCATCAATGTACTTTGCCCTTTGCTCTGGATTGGTAATGACTTTGTATGCAGCTGTAACTTTCGCAAAGATATTTCCAGTCAACTCTTGAACCTCTTTTGGTGCTCCAACTATCTTATCGGGGTGTAGGAACTTTGATATCTCCCGGTAGGCCTTGTGAATCTCATGTTCACGAGCATTCCGATTGATTCCCAGTATTTCGAAAATCTCGAAATGATTCTTTCCTTCAACATCTTGAGTTAACTTCTTCACACGCGCCAAATGATTTCTATAATCCACCTTTGAAACATTATCACTAAAGACAACGAATCTCTTAGCTAACAGTAAGTAGACCGATTTGTAGATGAGGTCCTCAGAATATTGACCCATATCAATCAGAGATTGAATTGTAGTACCTGAAGAGACGAGATCCCGAACTCCTTCCATTTGGGATAACACAGGACTGGCCCACAATGAGTGCACTTTTTCAAACTGAGGTCCTGCATCAATCCTGTGATCGAGCCACGAACGGAAAAAGGATCGAAACCACACTGTTGAGATCTTTGAATTGATCCAATCATGAAGATAGGAGGTAAACGCCATCTCACTGATGCATGGGACCTTCGGCTCAATCTTGGTTGGTGAAAAATTCATCTGATAGGTTGTGTCCAAAACAATTCTCCCAAGTCGAATGGCCATCTGCTCAGCCAATGCTATAGGAACCGCATGGGGACTGAGAAGATTTGCCTGAATCAGCCGCTCACCCAAGGGCAGTTGACTTGCCTCAAAAGTAAAATCCACAAGATCTGAATGAGAAACGTATCCCTGTTCCACAAGAAGTTGTCCTAGAAAACTCCGTTCATCCTTGATATCGACATGAACAACTGTTCCTTCACCAAACGAAATACCAGAAACTTCCCCCTTTTCGTTCACAATATTCAGATGCCCTCCGGCTTTTGCGTGAACCAAAAAGGCATATATGAGCGGGAGTTCAAACCCGTGAACTCTCTCTAGACCCTCAATGGACTTTATGATCTCTCTTTTTGTGGGTTTGTTATTACTGATGATCGTATAAATTGCATCTTGAATCACCTCCTCCTTCCTGTCAAAAGTCTGATCCAAGACATCCAATATCTCTTTAACTTCAAAAGGCTTGCTAAGAAATGTGAGAGCATTTGATTGTTTCAACGCATCTCGCACAAAACTTCGATCTTTAAAAATCCCACTGATAAGCACCGTTGGTAACTTGTGGCCAAGTTGCTCTTCTATTTTCAAAGACAACTCAACCCCATTCATCTTAGGAAGCATGCAATCAATGATGGCACCCTGAACCGCTTGGGTCCGTACCAGCGTCAGCGCCTCCTGAGCATTGGTCGCATAAAGGGTGGTGTATCCATGCCGAGATACAGCCTCACAAAGGGAGGATCCAAGACCCTCATCATCCTCTGCAACCAATATTTTTACAGCATTTTTGTTACTCATACACCTACGATACTTTCAGAAATTTAAAGTACTTTGCGGAGATTACATCAATTTCATATTCGCCACCGACATCATCAAAGGTCATGGTCTCCTGAAAATTGACAAAGCCTGGATTCGACCCCATCGGTTGACGAAAGTCTCTCTCTCTCTCCAAAAGAATGGATCGATCCGCATCGTTCTCCTCACAGTAGTAGGGAACATAGAACGATTCAACATACACATTCTTCGGAAGGAAACCAGAAACCATATTGACCTGATCAATCACAATCTTTGGACAGCAATGGAAATGAACCTCATAGGTCTGGGACAGTGGCTGTATCCACTTGACCCACTCTCGTATTCCACAGGAGTTGATTGTCTTGAGTTGTCTAAGATCAATATGCACCTCACGAATCTTCTCAGTGATCACAGGCAGTTTTGCATCTTCGTCAAGACTCCCAGAAAATTCGAAATGAACTAGATCACCGTCCACTTTTTTTTGTACTTGAAATACTGCCATTACTTCCTCCTCTTTCTTCCTCGATCACCTCGAGCACGATGAAAAACTCTCATGGTTTTCACCTTTTCACTATGAAGCTTTCTCTAAGCCTTCAAATCGGCAGAGAAAGATTGTAAAATCGTCATTGAGAGGCGCATCCTCTCTAAAAGCAAATGCTTC
Source organism: Pseudomonadota bacterium (assembly GCA_014584465.1). Taxonomy (GTDB): domain Bacteria; phylum Bdellovibrionota; class Bdellovibrionia; order Bdellovibrionales; family JACTMU01; genus JACTMU01. Next base: position 32,867 of record JACTMU010000081.1, read on the forward strand.
GTTCTTTACAGTTTCAACCACGGTGGTCGAATTTCCCTTTGCAGAGACTGCTCCCAGCAAGGACTTGATGAATCGGCGTTCACCCCATGACTCTCCCGACTTGTTTTGCAAATCAAGAACACCATCTGTATAAAGAGCGATGGAGTCACCTTCACACAAATTAATGGTAGTTTCCAAGAAGTTGACATCACGCTGCTGTCCCAATCTCGGATTGTTGACCTCGTTTAATAGCACAATATCCTTCTTCTTTAAGGGCTCATCTGAAGCTCTCAACAGGTAAGGTGGATCATGACTCGCATTTGAGTAGGTCAATACTCCGGTTTGCTTGTCAATTGCACCGAGAAAAAACGTCATCATAAAGCGAGATTTAGACGTCTCATAGATGGCACGATTCATAAGAAACAGAGCTTTGGCAGGGGTAATGTCCGGAAAACACTCCACAATCGCCGAAGCAGATTTCGCGGCACTTGTGATGAGGGCCGCAGGAGCACCATGTCCCGTGGCGTCCCCAATCCAAAAGAAGATGCGATCACCAATTTCACTGTAATGCCACCAATCACCACCAATTTCACTGGCTGGCTCGAAGAAGCCTGAAATATGTACTGCGCCAAGGTCAGAGGAAGGTGGCGGAAGAAGGTTTTCCTGGACCACCTGCGCTGTCTTAAGTTCATTCTCCATCCTTGCCTTTTCAGCTGTCTCACTCATAAGCCGAGAGACCTCAACTGCCATCTTGTTGAATCCTTGAGCAAGACTTCCAACCTCATCCTTTGAAGTTGCTAAGACTTTAATGTCAAAATCTCCATGGGAGATCTTTTTAGTTGCAAGGTAGAGCTGCCGTAAGGCACTTGTCATCTTCTGAGAGGCAAAGACACTCACGATGACAGTTGCAGAGATCAGAGCGACAAAAAAGAGAATGGACTTGATCAACAGGGACTGAACGGCTGCAAGCGCGGCTCCACGCTCCACAAATGAAGTTACTGTAAGCTCCCCAACACCAACTTTTGCGTAAGAGGCGAGAAACTCAGACCCCTTCGAAGTTCGAACCTCTTTGGTCCCCTCATTTGAATATTCCCCTTTAAAGGACCCGAACTCTTGAGCCACAATGGAGGTCAAATTGACATCTCGATCCTTTGGGCCCATCAAAGTCTCACCGTTGGGACCAAAGAGATACTTCGTATAGATGTCCGACTGATGAAAGATTTCAAAAAGGGTTGTATCTTGAACTACCGAGATGAAAACCCAGTGCTTTTGAGCAGATTGCACATGGTGCTTGACACCCACCAAGATGTCGTTGGATCCGTTGTCAATGGGAAGAATGAGCAGGTTTTCTTGATTGATACGAGTAAGTATCTGTTCTACATAGGCACGATAGCTCGTAAGATAGGCATCAGCTGCCACACTTTTTTGAAGAAACGCGGATTTTTTCGGCATTGTGGAGCTACTTAGATCAAAAACCACAATCATTGAGAAACGACTCTCCTTCTGAAAAAGTGACTGAGAGATGTGATCAAATTTTGTCTCGTTCAGATCAAAACCCTCAAATATGGGCTGCATGGAAGACAAGATTGAACCAATGTTTGAGTGAACTTGTGCTGCAATGGCCCTTGTGGTCGTGACACTCGAATCCAACACATAGGCAATCTTGTCTTTCTTGAACAGATCGACCGCAAGAGCTAGGTAGAGAGAAAGTGTCACCAGTGGAATCACTGTAAGCGTTAGAATCAACTTGAATCGAATAGGAAACTTCACCCTCTGTTCTGTCATGCTTGTCTTATCGGAGGCAACGCCACGGGCAATGAGCTGCCGCTAGGTCCAGAAATGGCAGGACTCAGCTAAGGACCGCCCTCAAGATCGACCTCAGGCCAGTCAATTCCTAGGTCAAAACGTACGATATAGATAGTGGTGAAAGAGGAAAGAGAGAACTTAGACTACTTGATCGTTGGGATCTCATTTGTGATCTTCGTGGCATCGGTCTACCTTGTTCTCGATGATCGGTGGCTTTTTCATATCGGCGAGAGACAGTACAGTGCAACTGATGCGGTCGGGAAGATCTCAAGCTACCAATCGGATGTTCGTCGAAAATACAAACGAGCTTTCTATTGGATGCCGGTGCGCGAAGAGGATCCTGTCTTCGAAGAAGACAGTCTCTTTACGGGAGAACAATCCGAAGCCAGTGTCGAGCTCAGCAGTGGCATTGTGCTTGAAGTCGCTCCGAAGAGCCTCATCGTTCTCCGAAAGGGAGTGCAGTCCGATGAGTTTGTACTTGATGTTCGCTACGGTTCCTTCCTCGGAAAAGTAAATCAAAGTCAAAAACTCAAGGTTTCTCACGCTGGTCAAACCACTGAGATCAGTGGGGACAAGGCCACATTCAAGATTGACACCACTGGCAAGAGTGGCGTTGGAATCAATGTTGTTTCAGGGAAAGCCAAAGTTGCTGCCAAAAACAAAACGGTGGAGCTCTCAAAGAATCAATATACAGACGTGAATAAGAGCGGCGATCTCGGACAAGTCAAGGAACTCGACATTGAACTCATAGTGCCCGCCGAAGGAGCTCGACTTTGGCAGGAGGAAGATGCCCCTGTTGAATTTAAGTGGCGCAGTTCAAAACCCTCTGAAAAGGTTCGTCTTGAAGTGGCAAAAGATGGTGACTTTAAGAACCTGGTCTTCAAAAAGAGCCTTGAAGGTGAGGCGGTCCAGGCACGTCTTGCAAACCAACGAGGACTTCTTCATTGGCGGATCATTGAATCTGACAAAAAGACCACGAAGGTTGTTCTTCGTAATTCTACGTCTCGATTTCACCTCCTTTCTAAGAGTCCACCCAGACCCGTCTCTCCAAAGGACGATGTTGAAATTGTAATTCCCATCCATCGAAAACAATTCAGAGCCAATGACCACTCTGGTCTTCGAATTCCAATTTCTTTAAACTGGGCTGAAGATAATGGCTGGGGCAGATTCGATGTTGAAATCTCAAAGTCAGAGGACTTTGGTATTGGAACCGAATCCTACATCGCCAACGCTGCCCCAATGAGAACTAAGGCCCTCGAACAAGGATCGTACTATTGGCGGGTTCGTTACAATGACCCTAAGCCTGGAACGAACCACAGTTGGTCCAAAGTCGCATCATTTCATGTTGTTGAAAAACTAATGGATAAACCTCTCACGGGTCCAAAACTTTCCAACGTGGAGCTCTTCAAAGTTCGCTACAAGTATGAAGTCTCAGGCGAAGATGAAGACCTCAAAGTTCTTCGGAAACTGAACAGTGCTTCTCCTCAGTTTCAATGGTCTACGATTCCCGATGCCAGCCACTATCTCTTTGAACTCTCCGATCGAAAAGAGTTCGACCGAATTCTTACAAGAAAGAGCGTTGCCCGTACTGAGTTCAACTGGGATCAAGTTCAACCAGGCAACTACTATTGGCGCGTCCATGCCGTTGACATCTTAGATCAACCCGGACACTATAGCTCTACTAAAGCCATCCGTGTTGTCAAAGATTTGGCACCAGCACCTGTGATCCAGAATCGAGAGCTTAAAATTCTGCTCCCTTATGATCATGAAGAAGAAGCCACATCGACAACAGCAGGTCACGCCGCCCTAAGGTGGTCCTCCATTGAAGAAGCTAAGAGGTATGAGATTCAGATCTCTCCAAATGAGACCTTCAATGAGCCGGTGAAGCGGCTTGTGTCTCGCGAGACTGGACACATATGGCAGGCTCCTTCACAGGGTCGTTTCTACTGGCGTGTTCGCGCCGTTGATTGGGACAACGACCCCGGTCATTTCAGTGAATTGGGAAAGATTGAAGTTCAGTCTCCAACCTGGGGAGCGCCACTCGTAGAGGCTTTTGATCATGATCGACTGCTGGTTGACGATGACCTTGTAGAACCTAAGGTCGGAAGTCCTCTGAAAAAGCCCCCTAGGTTCAGTTGGTCTGAACTGAGTTATGTCAAAAGATATCAAATCGAAATATCCTCCACCGAATCCTTCGAAGAGCCCCTTCTTCGAAAGATCATTGACTCAAATGAGTATCAATGGAGTGAAGCAAGACCTGGGCGATATTTCTTCCGCGTTCAAGGTCTGAGAAGTGAGCGAAAGAGAGGACCCTTTAGCAACTCTGTACCGATCAAACTTTTGACTCACGAACTGATTGCAAAAAAGACCGACGAGACCATTCAGCGCCTCCTGGCCTCAACGGATCATCTTAGGAAAAATGTGGATCCCGTACGAATTGAGTGGAATAAAACCTTCGTCCCCGATCAATACGAAGTTGAAGTGTCCAGATCAGATGATTTTGGAACTCCTGTTCGTCACCTTACCGAAAGCTCATGGTTTGACTACGTACCCAAGATCAATGGATCTCACTTTTGGCGTGTGAGACCTTTGAATAAGCTCAAGCAACCCCTTGCGCCCTTTTCTTCGGTCAACAGGTTTCATTTCAGTCAAAAATTGGGAATGCCACACCCACGAATCGCTTCTCCAAGAAATGAAGAGCCGTTCATTATCACTCCCCATCTTCCGAATCTACTGATACTCACATGGAACAAAGTTCCTGGAGCCTCGGTTTACTCTGTGGAGATGTCACAGACGAAGGATTTTTCAACACTCCTCTTCAGTGGAAAATCGAGATCCAACTCCTTCTTGGTGAAACAGCCACCTCCTAAAGGAATCATCTATTGGCGAGTTAAAGCTCTCTCCTCTGAGACCGAATCCGAGTGGTGCCCCACAGAAAGCTTCGAAGTGAAATAGGTGCCAGGTTCCGAATGCTGGAAACGGCGAGTTAAATTCGAGCTAATTCTCTCTTCTAGTGATTTTCTCCATCGTTGCAACGATACGCGTCCAGCAATTGGAACCTGGCACCTAAAAGCAGGAGCGGTCCATAAAGAAATCTGAAGAGTTCTTTCCATTATCAACTCGGTAGAATCGGCTGTTGTAGTGCTGAATTCTCACTTGAGTTCCCTTCTTGAAAAGCTTCTGCCCCTGATTCTTTCGATCTTTGAGACGACAATCCCGTCGCAGCGGTCGTGAAGAAAACGACGCTGAGGAAAAATTGGCAGGTGTTCTCCCGGACTTGGACTTGTATCGATCTCTCTGATTCTCACTTTGAATCTTCGCCACATCATACTCAGTGACCTTGGCATCAAGCTCTGCCTTTGCAGTCATCTTCTTTTGTTTTTGATATTTCAACTCATTAGAGACTTGCTCTTTTTCAAAGTTACCTTTTCGGATCATCTCATCATATTTTCGTATCTCTTGTTTCAGCTTTTCTGTCTCAGCTTTGGTCTTTGCGATTTCGCCTTGGGTCTTTTTTGTAAACGCATTCTTCTTTTGAGTTTCGATCTCAGCCTCTTTCTTTTTCCTCTTAAGACTCTCTTCAGCTAAGCGACGCTCCTCTTTCGCTCTTTTGAGCTCAGCCGCTTTAAGTTCCATCTCCCGCTTCGCACTGCTTGCCTTTTCATCCCACTTCTGAGCCTCTCCGACGAGAACCCCAGTTTCCGTGATGACCTTCTCCTTCTCCTGCACAGCCTGTTGGCGGGCAGCTAAAGCCTTCTGCTCCTTATCTTGGGCATTGACAATCTTTCGCTTTGCTTGAACCTGTTTTGCCTTTGCTGCGGAGATCTCCTTCTCAGCCTGATTTTTCGCCGAAATGTGAATCTCTTCTTGCTTGATAGCTCGAGTGGCCTCTTCCTTTGCGGCCCTCTCCTTCAAAAGGGCGGCCTTCTTCTCTTTAAGGGCCCTCTCCCTTTCTTCCGCTGCCTCACGCTTGGCATCTTCGGCCGCCGCTTGAGCCTCCTCAGAATCGATGATCGCCTCTTCCACTTGCAAAAGGTCGTCGTCAAACTCATTAGGATCAGCAAGGCAGATCCCAGTGAACAGGAGGGAAGCTGTGACCACGAACAGCTGAGCCGTAGATGTTAAAGAATTGATTCGGATCACTCTCCTCAAAGGCCTCAACATCAGACTCCCTAGATGGAAACTTTCCCCAATCTCTATTTGATTCCAAAGCGGCAAACCCATAATTGCTCCTTGTGGTGCACCATTGTTTCGGGGGCTGGTCGGCAAATCCATCTTTGCTGAGCAACCCCAAGCTCATAGCAGCTCATCGCACGTGAGAGTGCATCAAAGCTGACCCGGCCAACTCATATCCACTACAGACCAGTTCTCTTATCGGACCTTTGGAACCAAAACTGAATTGACCACCGTATCCATTGGCATCATCAGGCATAGACGCTGCCATGAACACCAGGGAGACGAGATTGCCTGGCTGGGAACCAGACAAAAGTTGACACTTCTAGATGAGAGTGTAGGAAACATTTACACTGACAATTATCCTTTAAATTCAATAGGTTGGCTAAATTCAGCCTTTCACCATAGCAAAACTTGTCCATCCGCCCCCAACTCAACTCCACAGTGAACTCTTCATCGTCCCAGAATGGAGCCCATCTTCACTCAGCTCGATCTCAGGGTGAAACAAGGAATTCAAAAAATGCTGCGATGTGGCATCTTGTTTGCTACTGTTCTATAGCATAACCCCCCTTGGCGACCTGGTCCCCCTACCCCCCTCCAGGTCGCTTTTTTTTCTTCCACCTTGGATTGGTTTTTTTCTCCAAACATGCAAGCTTCCACAGTTCACGATAGGATAGAGAAAAGCTTGGCACTGCAGCCACTTTGGTCGTCGATCTAAAAAGGGGATCATGTTGAAGTCTCTTATCACCTCTCTTTTCATACTCCTCTATTGGGCCTCTTCTGGAGCAGCAGGGCATCGCTTCCCTGTCATCGTTGACCCAGGACATGGAGGAAGCGATGGTGGGGCCACTCGTGGAAACCTCCGTGAAGCCGACATTGTCCTCTCCGTCAGCCGCCACCTCACAAAACTCTTAGAAGCTGACAGTGAGTTTGAACCTCGCCTGACCCGGCACCGTGACATGGAACTTACACTTGAAGAGCGAGCTCAGTTTGCACAAGGACTTGAACGAGGGCTCTTTCTCAGTGTTCATGTCAACGCCTCAGCAAATCCTAAGGCCCATGGAGTGGAATTTTACTTTCAAAATCAACTCCCGCCGGATGAGGAGTCGCAATTCATGGCCAATCGAGAAAACCAAATGGTCGACGTGGCCGCAATTGCCGAGAGAGCACCAAAATCGGATGTCTTGGCCATCATCAGTGACCTTGCCAGAAACTTTCGCACGCGACAAAGTGCAAACCTTGGAGAGGATCTCGTCCTCTCTTGGCAAGGTCCCATTCAGGTAAGGACCCTTCCTCTGCGTCAAGCTCCCTTCTTTCTTATTACACACCTGGAGATTCCTTCGATTCTGATTGAACTTGGATTCATCAGCCACGAACGTGAAGCGCGCAAGCTTGCGGATCGCAACATTCAAATGGCCATGGCCCAACACCTCTACGAAGGGGTAAAAAAGTTCAAAGAAAGATTGGACAACGAACCCTAAACTCCTCTACATTGGGTCCATGCGTGACGATGGACGAAAATTTGATGAACTTCGAGAAATCCGTATCATTCCGAGAGCCTCTCGATACGCCGAAGGCAGCGTTCTCATTGAGGCCGGTGCGACCCGTCTCTTTTGCACTGCCAGTGTGGAGTCTCCTGTTCCGAAATGGCTTCAGGGAAGCGGGCAAGGATGGGTCACTGCCGAATATGGGATGCTCCCTCGCTCCACTCATGATCGAATCAAACGCGATCGTGCCGCTGGCAGCGGCCGAACTCACGAGATTTCTCGCTTGATCGGACGCAGTCTGAGAGCCGCCGTGGATCTTAAGGCTTTAGGAGAAAAACAGATCATTGTGGATTGCGACGTTTTGCAAGCCGATGGTGGCACGCGAACTTTGGCGGTCAGTGGAGGATTTGTGGCGATGGCGCTGGCTCTTGAAGAGCTCATGGTCCGAGGGGAAATCAAGTCATTGCCACTCAAAAGTGCCGTAGCTGCAGTCAGTGTGGGAATTGTTCGAGGAAAGCCACTGCTGGACCTCTGCTATGAAGAGGACTCCCAAGCCGATACGGACATGAACATCGTCACACTCTTTCCCTCACAACGATTTGCGGAAATTCAGGGAACTGCCGAAGGACACCCCTTCACGACGGAAGAACTCCATGAGTTGATTGCCTTAGGACGTAAAGGATGCGAAAGCATCTTCGAAATTCAAAGCTCCCATTTGGGCGGAATTTTTAAGACCTTAAGATCGAAATCGGGCTGAATGATGGAAATTTGGATCGCCACTGGAAATTCTGGTAAGCTTAAAGAGTTTGAATCTCTATTGAAGGGCAAATTTGATAAGGTCCATTCACAAAGAGAGCTTGATTACTATGCCCCCCCTGAAGAGACCGGTGCAACATTCAAGGAAAATGCCGAGATCAAGGCACGCTCGCTGAAGGCATTGAAACCCCAGAGTTGGGTGATCGGTGAAGACTCCGGACTCGAAGTCGATGGCCTTAACGGAATCCCCGGAGTCCACTCGGCCAGATATGCAGGACCTAAAGCAACGAGCGCAGAGAATACAGCAAAACTTTTAAAAATGTTGCAGTTGCGATCGCCAAAGAATCGTACGGCAGCTTTTCGCTGCTTCATGATTGCCATTAGCCCCGATGGCAAAGAGTATCTCTTTGAAGGGTCTCTCAAAGGAGAGATTTCCCTGGCCCAGAAGGGAAAGGGTGGGTTTGGATATGACGACGTCTTTATTCCGGAGGGACGATCTCAAACTTTGGCGGAGATCGACTTTGCCGAGAAGAACAGACTCTCTCACCGAGGCCAAGCAACCAAAAGATTTCTGGAATTTCTAAGCAATTGACGGATTTCAGAGTTTGCGAAACCGCGCTGTAAAATGGCGCAACACCGGCGCCTGATAGGTCAACTCATAGCCACCCAACTTATCGAGATCCTGAGTGATCTGTGTGGCCATCTCAATCATATAATCCACATGGCTTTGAGTATAAACCCTTCGTGGAATTGCAAGTCGCAACAACTCCTGAGGTGCTGGCGTCTCCTTTCCCGTAGATGGATCAACGTGACCAAGCATCACCGTCCCCACTTCCACACCCCGAATGCCGATCTCCTCATAAAGTGCCACTGCAAGAGCCTGTGCAGGGTATTGCAGCACGGGAATGTGTGGGAGTGTGGCTCCGGCGTCGACGTAGACCGCATGCCCGCCAACAGGTTTGACAATTTGAAATCCAGCCCGTTCAAGACCCTCTCCAAAGTAGGCCGTTGAGCGAATTCGATAGGAGAGGTAGTTCTCATCTAAAATCTCGTCAAGTCCAATGGCGAGGGCTTCGAGATCTCGTCCTGCAAGCCCTCCATAGGTAGGAAACCCCTCGGTGATCACCATAGAGGTACGAATCTGTTCGGCAACCGATTCACTTCGAAGCGCCAAAAACCCTCCGATGTTGCCAAAAGCATCCTTCTTTGCGCTCATCAAAACCCCATCGGCAAGTGAAAAGATTTCATGAGCAATCGTACGCACACTCTTGTCGTCAAATCCCGACTCACGTTTTTTAATAAAATAGGAGTTCTCTGCAAAACGAGCCGCATCGATGTAAAGAGGAACCCGAAACTGGTCGGCAAGATCACGAACCTCTTTCAAGTTGGACATGGATACGGGTTGCCCGCCCACTGAGTTGTTGGTGATGGTCATAATGATTAGGGCCACCTCACGCGGATGCTTCATTAGGTACTCTTTCAACCTACTGCAATCGACATTCCCCTTAAAGGGCGCTTCTGCCTTCGATTCACGACTCTCCTTACAAGGTAGATCGACTGCCTCTGCACCGACGGCCTCAATGTTGGCCCGAGTTGTATCAAAGTGTGTATTCCCAACCACAACCTGTCCTGGCTGAACAAGTGTCTGCATCAAAAGCGCTTCCGCCGATCGCCCTTGATGTGTGGGAATCACCTGACCCATTCCCGTCAACTTCTGGATCGTCTCCTCAAAGCGTCGAAAACTTCGCGAACCAGCGTAAGCCTCATCTCCTACAATGATTCCGGCCCACTGGTAACAGGACATTGCGCTGGTCCCGCTGTCGGTCAAAAGATCAAAGGTCACATCATCTGCCGAAAGTCGAAAGAGATTGTAATTAGCCTCTTCAATGGCCTTCAACCTACGATCACGACTCAATATCGGTAGGGGTTCGACGGAACGAATTTTAAATGGTTCAAAAATGGTTTTCGGTGTGTATTCCTTGCTTCTTTTCATCGGCCCATTATGCGTGAGTCCCAAACCGGTTGTCAAATCTCTCCAATTTGAGCAATGATTTGACCTAACGCAATTCCCCCATCATTTGGTGGAATTTGGTGTTGCCAATAGAGTTTGATCCTCTCTTGATCAAAGAGGACTTTTGCAAATTCAATAAGGAGCCTATTTTGAAAAACTCCGCCACTGAGAAAGACTGCTTTGGACTTCTCCCTTCGGGCAATCTCCAAGATCAGATGAGCCAATCCAACATGAAACTTCAATGAGATCTCCTGGACCAAACATCCGCATTCCAAATCACTTAAAATCTCACCGACAACTGGACCCCAAAGAATTTCGCTCCGCCCTTCGTCCATCAAAAAGCGATATCTTGGGGCACCTTGGGGATCGAAGGTCTCCAAGTTATCGATCGCACGCTCAGCCAGGTGTTCTAATTGTATGGCCGCCTGAGCTTCAAATTCCACACCTCCTGAAAAGCCCAAGATGGAGGAGACCCCATCAAAGAGCCTACCCACACTTCGGCATTGCACGAGCTTTGTGGACCCCCCTTTCAACATCGATCTGTACCACTTACGCTCATCTTCAGTTAAATGAGAAAAGAGCGAAATGGACTTCAACCTGCCAAAAAGAGCGTCTCCTAAAAATTCATACAGCAACGCCAAAGCAATTCGCTGTGGTTCACGAACAGCTTGCTCACCTCCCAATAAGGGAAATGGCCTAAAATGCAGAAGGGGCTGCAGAGAGTGATCTTCAGAAAATCGAAAGAACTCCCCGCCCCATATTGTGCCGTCATCACCCCAACCTGTGCCATCCCAACAGATACCAAGTCCGTGGTCATCCTTGCATGGCCACGTTTGCCCGCTCTCAGCAAAGCATGAGTAAATGTGAGCCCTGTGGTGCTGCACACCCACAAGACAAGAAGAGTAGTGACGATCACCCCAAAGAGTTCCGTGGTAATCGGGATGGAGATCACAAAGAACAGATTCTGGATCCATTTCGTATAGATTCAATAGAGAGCGAACTTCAGACTCAAAACGGTGAAGCGTCTTTCGATGACCGAGATCTCCAATGTGTTGACTCATCACCACCTCATCTCGCTTGAGAATGGCAACGGCGTTTTTGAGCTCACCCCCAAGGGCCAGAAAAGATGGGTCTCTTCTCTTTTCAGAGGGGGCCCCAGATCGCATCGCTGAAATGAGAGATCGACCGATCGGAAGAGGAGCATAACCTCGTGCACGGCGAATCAGCATGGTCTTTCCTCCCACAACCTGAACCACAGAATCATCCATGGGACGAAAAATCGGTCGATTGTGAATGAGAAAACCATCTGCCAATGAGGAGAGCGCCTCTTTGGCCTCTCTCTCATCGATGCAAATGGGCTCCTCCGAGAGATTCCCACTTGTGGCAATCAATGGAACCTCACAAAACTCCCTCATCAAAAGATGATGAAGGGGTGAATAGGGGAGCATCACTCCAAGATAGGGATTGTCTGGAGCCACACTCTGGGCAAGCGATCGATTCCTCAAACTGCTAGCATCTCTTCTTAAAAGAACAATCGGAGCCTCAGGCGATTGCAACAACGCTCTCTCTTTGTGGTTCAAACAGCAGTGCTGTGAAACCAACTCGATCTGAGACATCATCACCGCAAAGGGTTTCAACCTACGACGTTTTCTTCTTCGCAGTTCAAGAACACTCCTTTCATTTGTGGCATCCACCAGAAGTTGAAATCCACCAACTCCTTTAAGTGCCAAAATTCCACCCTCTTTAAGAAGTTGAACCGCAAATTCCAACGCCCGGTCCGATGAGCTCTCCTTTCCTGTAAAGTGAAATGCCAGATGGGGTCCACATTGAAAACATGCGTTGGGTTGCGCATGAAATCTCCGATCTCTGGGGTCATCATACTCCCGTTGACATTCATCACACATCCTAAAACTCTTCATCGTCGTAGAGGGACGATCATAGGGCAGAGACTCCACAATGGAGTACCTAGGACCGCATTGAGTGCAGTTGATGAAGGGGTATCTATAACGTCGGTTCAGAGGATCATTGAATTCACTCAGGCAGAGATCACAAGTTGCAAGATCGGGCATCACCGTGACCAAAATCTCTTGCGATGGGGACTTTGAACTTAGATCAACTTGAAAATCCTGGTACCCCAAAAAGGGGAGATTTTGAGTCTCAATCTCATCGATCCTTGCCGGATGGGGTAGACGCCCTTGAAGTGCCTCAACAAACTTACGGATCTCTCTCTCAGATCCTTCCACTTCGATCTCCACTCCACCAGCATGATTCCAAACTCGACCCTGAAGACCAAATTCACAGGCCAGACGAAAGACGTAGGGTCGAAAACCGACTCCTTGAACAATGCCATTGACATGCACCATGAGACGAATGGGCGTCTCTTCAACCAAACTCAACCTCGACTCGTTCAACCGTTATCCCCTGGGCTTTGGTTGAGAAGAGATCACTCTCCTCGTCAATCACAAGCTCAGCCCCCTTAAGATAGCTCCGAGCCTCTTCGAGGTCCGCAAACATCTCGAAATGCTCTCGAAAATGGTCTGCAGAAATTTGAGAGAGCGCGCCCAGGCGAATCCATACCTTCTTGACCTTCGTCCCGCCTTCCTCCTCAAGAACTTCCCGAATCCTCTGAGCCAAACCTCTCATCATCGAACTCTCGTGCATCGCTCACCTCAAACAACTCTATCGATTGTGACTTTGGAGGCAGATCCTCCCCTCACCAATTCCACTTTGCTCTTACACTCTCGACTATAATCTCGGTTGATGGAACTGACAACTGGTCTAACAAGCTAAAATCCTCTAAACTGGAGGTGACCTCATTTTCGAGTTCAAAGGATCAAATGCCTCCAAACCCAACTGGAAAGAGTTCATGCACCGGGTCTCATTGACACTTTTCTTGTCGATACTAGCCTACTCTTTCGAACTTCATTCTCAAGTCCAAGAAATAGTGAGTGAACCTGCATCTGGTCCGTGCAAGGATAAAACAATCATAAAATCATTTGAAAAGGAACTAAGTAACTTTAAAACCACATGGCGTCCATCAACTTCAACCTCGGCGACTTTCTGGAGTGGAGTATTCGACTCGAAAGAAAATCAGAATCGACAAGTGCATATCTTTGAAACTTTTGACAAGATCCTAACAAAAACTGAAAAAGGACTCGATGAGTTGCGCGATCTCTCGGAGACACAGGTGCCTCCACCAACTAAAGATTCCGTACCTAGCGAACGCGACGAATTCATTGAATTCCTCACAAGAAGCGGGAGACTCGACTCTCAACTTAACTCGTTCAAGGCGAAAATCGACTCCCTCAAAGAAGAGAGGTCACGCTCCAGATTGCCACCAGAACCAGCCTGGAGAACCCTCACCTGCGATCAACTTACGACTCTTTCCGAGAGATTCAAATCTTCTGGGGAAGCAAAGAGCCAAAGCACACCCCTCTCACCCAAACCACAAGATACTCAATTTGCTTCGTGCATGAGCTTAGAACAATATTTCGGACAAAACCCAAGGGACCGTTCCTTAAAGGAGATTAGATTTTCAAATGATAAGGATACGGATCGATATGTTCTCAGTTTCACCCATCCCAAAGCTGATGGAACGTCTTTAAAATTTCCAGAGACAATGGCTTATTCTTCGAATCCGAATATCGGCCCATACGTCCGCATGAATGACCCTCTTGCGAAATTTAGAGAGTTTGAGACCTTCCGCAGCAACTGCATGGGGAAACAATATAGCACCACTGTTTTACCCAGCAGTTTGATCCCCAAGGCCTTCGACTTCGATGCGGTATCGGAACTCTTTTGTGCACAGCTGCGCAAAGAGCTAGAGACCGGATTGACTGCCACCAATCCAATTCTATCGAGGCTCCAACGTCGTCAATCAGGACTCAAGGACCCTGAAAATGACGGCTTTACCTTCAAAGAGTTCATGGAGTATCTTCTCCCGGAACAACTGGATCCGGAGAAATTCAATTATGTGATCAGTCAAGAAGACCCTAAGGGGTGCCGATTCAAACTCATCAATTGCAAAGAGACTCAGCAAGAACTCATTCAATCTCTTGATCACGCCCAATCAACTCTTCAGAAAGCCTACGATCGCTGGTCCCTCTTGAGTGACCTTAAAGATCTGACATCGAACTCCTCCGCAGCAACACAGCTTCGTCCCCTTTCAAAAGATATCCCCTATTTTAAAGAATTTAACAACGAAATCCAGAATCTTAAATCCGTGTCGAATTGCCAAGAAATCCTAGAGTGGAGAAAAAGGGCACCGAATCTCATCGAAAAGTTGGAAACAAGCTTTTACAATGATGTTGCACCATTGAGTCCTCACGACAACACAAGGGACCCAGAGAAGAAGAACCAACAAGGAGGCGCGCAATGAAAGTTCTAAGTCGACAATTTTCTAGAGTCTATGACGTTCTTGTCATCATCTTTCTTGTTTGGGCCTCTTTTGGTTGCGCTCAAAATGAAACCAAGAGGGAAATGGGTGATGACAAGTCCAAGGCCAAAAATGAGCGAAGATTTCAACTTCCGGAAGAGTTGGTGGAGGCCTCAAAGGACCAATCTTTATGTCAATCCTCCAAAGAGTTCATCACGACTCTTGAATTCTTACGTGATGATCCAGAATTTGCCGTGGCTCCTTACAACTCAACGACGGTCGCTGAAGAGGTCTCCTCAGGCTGCACGGATGCCGCCCAACGGTTCATCAGCTCCTATCGACTTCTTCGAAAGGCCGGAGTCAACATCAGTGAAGCCATGACTCTATCTAAGTCACTGGCTCAAAGAGACAACGAGACCTTTGAGGTCTTCTCGGAGATTTTCATGAGCCTCTTCTCTGCCAATGGTCTCGACCTTGATCTCTCTCAATCTCTGAAAGTTGCAAGATCTCTCTCCATTGACTTTGATGGGCCGGCTCAAGATGCCTTTTCGGACTTTCAAACGATCATCAAATTCTGCACCAGTGACAAGACCTTGGATCTACCCACACCCCTTTGCGCTCAACTGGCTCAGCGAATCGCCGCCGAAGGCGCCCATACTGGCCAAAAGGTGGCCTATCACTTCATCTTTGCATTCAACTATTTGACCGCCAAAGGTGGTGCGGACCTTCCCACCAGCGAAGCTTTGAAACTGAGTGAAGAGATTGTACGCTATCATCCTGCAGCCCTTTCAAACTTCATTCCAGCATACCTCTATGCAATTTCTGAGACTGGTCTTGGACTCGACAAGAAGAGCGCCCTACGATTTGCCACGAAGATGGCCTCTCAGAGCCGCAAACCGACACACGTAGTGCCTGGCGCGAAACCTGCTTTCGAGTGAATTTACATAGGGGCTGTCCGGTAATTCGCTTTTTGATCGATTTTGATAAGTTTTTCTTATACCGAGGCGGGCCGACGAAGGGCTAGCCAGAGGCGCTAACTCCTACATAGGGGCTGTCCGGTAATTCGCTTTTTGATCGATTTTGATAAGTTTTTCTTATACCGAGGCGGACCGACGAAGGGCCAGCCAGAGGCGCTAACTCAAGGAGGCTCAACGAAGGTATAAGGAACACTTATGGTGAATTCGGCGAAGTCAGAATTGAAGTGAGACCATCAGGGCTGGAGCAACTCTTCCTGCCGAATTTCGAATGGGCAGGAATCCGAGCGAGGAGACAGGACCATAAATTCGTTTCTTGTAAGTTTCGTGTTGATAGTAGACTTCACTCCAATGGTGAGGGAAGATCAGAGGGCTAAAGGCAGCCATTGCAGAGAAACCTGCTAGAACCTGCCCCTCCAAGCCCGTGGTGGTCATGATGTAGATGGAGGCTCCCAAGTTGGTGACGATCGACAAGAGAGTCAATCGATCCGCAAGTCCTGCAGGCTTTCCAAGTGCCTCTTCGGCCATTCGCTCTCGCAAAAGTTCACGAGCCATCTTGGATTCACCCTTTTTTACTTTGAGATTTCGTAGCGCCTTATAACCATCTTGATAGGGTTCATAGCCCGCCGCCAACGCGGTTGTAAGACCAACCCAAAAGAGGCCGACTGCAATTCCACCTTTGCTCGCCCAACGGGCGTCGTTTAAGGCTGTCTCTCCATCTTTTTCGGGCATGTTGGCATTGGCGTAGAGGCCACTGACGAGTGTCATGACTCCTGAAACCTGAATGGCAGAGTGGCGGCTCCAATTGCTCTTTGCCTCCGCTTCGGATTCCATTCTCAATCGATCACTTGCGCTGGGAGAAACATGAAGTTCAGGATAGAGGAGTTCACCCGTTGCATGACTCTGACTTGAGATGAGAAGAGCCAAGAATTGTATCCTTAAGACGTCGAGAATGATTCCACCACGTGAAGTCGCGCTCGACGCTCGATCTTTTATCTTTCCCAAAAAAGTTTTTCTGATAGAATGTAACTCAAACATAAGATTATGAGATATCTTCGCTGGAGTTTGAGATGGTGTCTAGTTACAGGAAATGGATTCTGGTCTTTAACATAGCCTTTTTTTTGTTGCTCGCTCTTTTCTCCTCAAGAAGACTCTTGGCGAGCCAAGGAGTCCTGACCATGACGAAGGGCCATGTGGAGATCTACACAGAACCTCAGGTACAGCCTCAAGGCGTGGGCCCCTTTGTTCTCTTCAACGATCAACACTATCGACTCAAACAAGGCAAGATCGGAACCAAAGTGGGAGTCAGGGACGTTGTGCACACCGGCCCCAATGGCAAAGCTCGCATTGTCTTTCCTGATGGTGATCAGTTCATCGTAGGACCAGCGACCACCTATCGCCTTACCTCTAAAGATGGTGAAGCTGGTCAGAAAAAGAGTGCTCCCCCCGTTTTGGATCTTATGTATGGCCGAATTCGATCTGTGATTTCCAAAAGTGGTCCTCGAAACCGACTTAAAATAAAAACTCCTACAGCTGTGGCGGGTGTGCGGGGGACGGACTTTTACATTCGACACTCCCCAAGTGAGAAGAGATCTAAGATTTCGGTTTTGAGAGGTTATGTCGAAGTGAAACCTCGAAAGAGCAAAAGCAAACCCGTCCTGATCGAGAAGGGGTTTCATGCTCGAATCGAAGCCATGGAGAAAGACAAGAAGAAGATCCCCAAGGTCCGACTTGAGCGTGCTTCACAGCAAGACCTCATTGGCATTCAATCGGAGACCTTCATCAAGAACGACCCCTCAGAACTCGAATCTCTCAACCCCGATGTCAAAGAGAGCATCGCCAAGTTGGAAGAGAAGGCAGCCATAACCACTTTGACCGACATCAAAACCTATGACCCCCAACTCTACGAAAAGATGGTCTCGCAAGGCGCTAAGACAGTTTCGGAGGTCAATTCAGCTGTGGTCTCCGATCTTTACCACTCCGCCCCAGTGGACGAGAAAAAACCCTCTCTGCTTGAACTTCAAAATCTCGATGAAGATGTCTACGAGCGATACTTCAAAATCGACAAGAAGTGACTACATAGGGGCTGTCCGGCAATTCCATTTTTGCCGATTTCTATAAGTTTTCCTTATACCTTCGTTGAGCCTCCTCGAGTTAGCGCCTCTGGCTAGCCCTTCGTATCAAAATCGATCAAAAAGCGAATTACCGGACAGCCCCTACATAGTGTTAGCTGATTCGATCAAACTCTTTCTCAAATCTCCGAGAATCAAAAAAACGTTGTGAAGTCAAATCCCAATGATTGAGAGTTCCAAGCAGAACCACCTTGGTTGGATTGAAGATGGGTCACCTTCAATGCGAAGTGAGTCTCCTCTCGCCTCTCATACTGCAATCTTGCTGATCCATAGTGCCCCCACCCCTCAACGCCTTGATCACGGTCGATCCATCGATTTACATTGAGTCCTACTGATGTGGACCACTTTCCGTAGATTGGAGCCGCAAACTCTACGCGAGGTCCAAAGGTCTGAAATTGAGAAGGGGACCAGTAACTGCTTTCCAAATGGCCAAAACCCAGCTGTTCAAAACCAACTCCCGTCCACAACCAAAGATCCCCTGTGAAGATTCCATAGGCTGCTGAGAGATCGATCTGTTGCATGGAATTTGAATCGGAAAACTGCCTCATCTTCAATATCGCCTGGGTACGAATTTTTTCAATCCACCTTGCCCCTGCGGTCATCAGAAGGTCCGTCGATTTAAGCTTGTTGATCAAACCACCCGGAAGCACCATCTCATGATAGAGGAAATCTCGCTTAATCTCTGCACGCACCGAGAGAAGATCTTTCCAGAGATAGAAGAGCTCTGCTGCATAGGTGGGCTGAACTTCAAAGTCTCTCTCCTTATGATTGAACAACTGATGGGCACCATACCTCCCCTCCAAATACAGTGAAGGGGAGAACTTTCGACCTAACAGCCCCGTAAGAGCAAATCCGCTAAAGTTCTCACCCACAACTTGACCTGTGTGGTAATCAACTTGATATCCCCAGTCCCACGCAGACCCCATCTCTTCTGGATAGGGCCAAAGGAGATTGCGACGATGATTTTGTTGACGAACTCGAAAAGAGGTCCGTGCAAAATCGTCGGACGTCCTCTCTGTATCTGTGTCGAAAGTGAGAAGGCCCAGCTCCTCGCCGCGCAACTGAGAAGGAGCCGAGAGGGAAATGAGGGAAATGAGCAAAAGAGCGCTCAAAATCAACTTCCACTTCCACCACAAAACTGAGAACCATGTTGCACAAGATTTAAACATCGCAACATTGATTTTCCTAGATCCTCCGCTCGTGATCAAGTAGTTTTAGGTTCTAAGGAGCTCTCATGGGTTTGAAAAACTTTTTCCTTCTTTCTCTGCTGATCGTGGCATCTCATCTGGGTGTTCTAAGTTGTTCCAAAAAATCCGCTGGTGATGACAAAACTCTTTATGTTGCTCTCAGTGCGCCACCCAGCACCCTGGATCCTAGGTTTGCCACCGATGCAAATGGCATGAGAATCTCTCACCTTCTCTTTAACTCTTTGGTTCGTCTCGGCCCTGATCTCAAGATTGTTGGTGACGCGGCATCTTCTTGGGAGTACAAGGATCTTCTCTACACCTTTCATCTGCGTCCGGGCATCTCCTTTTCGAATGGTTTTCCCCTCACTAAAGAGGATCTCCTTTTCACCTTCAAGCAGTATCAGTCGGAAAGCTCCCCCTTTCGCTCCTCACTTGAACCCATCAAGGAGATCGAAGTCTCCGACGAGACTGATGACCATCATTTCATCGTCAAACTCAAACTCTCGCAATTTTCCGCAACTCTTCTCACCGATCTGACTCCCGTCAAACTTCTTTCTCAGAGAGTCTTATCTGAGAAAGCCGATTTTTCCGTCCAGCCCATTGGATCAGGAAGTTTCGTTCTCAAGAGTCAGACAGCCAACGAGATACTTCTCGAAGCACGAAAGGATCATCCCGTTCTCACACCTAAGATGGAACGAGTCGTCTTTAAGATCATCAAGGATGACAATACAAGGTACCTTAAGGTCCTCAAGGGGGACATCGACATTGCTCAATCTGAACTTCCTCCATCAAAGATCCCCTCCCTATCCACCAACAGTGACCTCGTGGTCCACAAGAGCCCGGGACTTGCCATGAGTTACATATTGGTCAATCTCAATGATCCGAAGCTTTCTCAGTTGAAACTTCGACAGGCTCTTGCCCATGCCATTCACCGCGAGGAGATCATTCAATACAAACTTGAAGGACTTGCAACACCAGCAACCTCGATTCTCACACCAGGAAACCCCTACTTTGACTCAAATCTTAAGAACTTGCCTTTCGATCTTGAAAAAGGTCGAGAACTCATTCGAAATTTAGGTTTTGAGGGAAGCGAATTCACTTTAAAGACATCAAACTCACAAGACGCTGTAGAAAATGGAAAGATCCTCGTCAACCAGTTGGAAAAACTTGGAATCAAGATCAAACTTCAAAGTTATGAATGGGGAACATTCTATGATGATGTCAAGAAGGGACAGTTTCAACTTGCCACCATGAGATGGGTTGGCGCCACAGATCCCGACATCTATAGGATTGCATTTCACCAATCCGAACTCCCACCAGGAAGAAATCGAGGGAGCTACAAAAATGTGAATTTGGATCGCCTCCTTGAGGAGGGGCTCAAGATCGACCGCACGACCGAACGCATTCAACACTATTCCAAGGTCCAATCCACCATTATGGACGATCTTCCCATCATTCCACTATGGTACAACACTCAAGTTGCCGTTGTTCACCGCCGCGTCAAGAACTACATTCCCCCGATGAATGGTGATTTCTCGCCCTTAGCTCAGGTATCCAAATAGAAAGTTCCTGCTAATATAGAATCATGAAAAAGCGAGATTGGTTTATTGTGATTTTACCTCTCATTGGGGTGTGGGTTTTGGATCGCCTGACAAAGCAGTGGGCACTAAGTTTAAGTGGAGTGAAGTTTCACGGCATCTTTGGCCTTACTCTGCACTACAATCCGGGGGCTATACTTGGCCTCTTCTCGGATCTCCCTCCAGTTCTCCGTGTGGTTTCACTTTCCACTGGAGGCGCATTCTTGCTGCTATCATATGGAATCATTCAGTTTCTCCTACCCATCAAGTCGCTCACTCTGCGTACGGGAATGTCCATCATGATCGGTGGCATTCTTGGAAACGTGACCGATCGAATTGTGTGGGGAAAGGTCGTAGATTTTCTACTGATCGGCACACGAGAGTTTTCTACACCCGCCTTCAATCTTGCGGATGCCCTTCAGTGGGTCGGCTATGGGATGATTGTATTTGCCTTGATCAAGGAGCGCGAGGTTCTCTGGCCCTCCTACAATGTTCGACGAACCTATTGGGTCAATCCTCGCTTTCAGTTGAGGTATTGCTTTATATTGATGGGCGCAGCCTTTGGATTCTCCGTGATCTCAGCCACCTATGCCTACACATTCCTACGAGTGACCATCATCGACCTCGTCGGTCACAATGAACGCATATTGACACAGTTCGTTGCGCCTTTCTTGATCACCGTCGGGGTGATCAGCGCCACGATCACCATCATCATGTTTCTTCTTGGTCGAGTTCTCTCCCACCAGATCGCGGGCCCACTCTATGCATTTGAAAAATACCTCGATGAACTTCTCGAAGGTAAATATCAACCATTTCAACTTCGTTCTCAGGATCAGTTTCAACACCTCACCGAACTTGCCAACCGAATCAAAGATGAACTTGAAAAGTGCAAGTGCGAGAAGACTCCCAAAATCAAAAGCTCCTGACCTCGAACGAAAAGTGCTGAGTCTCACGCCATAATTTAAAGCATGCCGAATCGAAAGGCCAAGACCTCGATCCAGAGTTTTTGCAATAGCGTCACTTCTGAACTTTGAAGCGCCTCAATCAACGTGAGACGAATCGTCTCGCTATCCATCTTGTTCAAATTATACAGACCAACCATCGCCACGATCAGGTTCAAATATTCGCGTTCAAAGTGCTTGATGTTTCGATAGTTTTTAATGTAGGTGGGCAAGTCGGTAGAATCGATAAAGAGATCACGTCTTTCTCTTGAAACTCGAATCTTCAAAAGAGCAAGTGGAATCGTTATGGGTGGATGAGCCTCTTGAACGAAACTGTTGACGAGATCAACGCCCGATCGATTGGTGAAGGTCGAGAGCAGTTCGACATAGATCTGGCCTCGTAGAGAGTCCCCCCGATTGAGATCTCTGAGGCGATTCATAATTTTGCCAGACCGTTCGATCCACTCATTTCGTTTTGTTTCACTCGGACACCACTTTGGGTCTCCCGATTTTGATGAATTCCAAGGAGATGAGTGTCGATCACATGAAATCCATTCGATCACGGCCAGACACTTTTTCACCAATGCAGAATAGTGTGCATCGACATCCGAATAGTTAACCCTCTCCAACTCCTGATCACAACCTTCAGAGAAGAGGTCTGCGTAGGACTCTAGGTCAAACTTGGGCGTGTGTCCTGCACCCAGAAAGAGCTCTTGATACTCGCCAAACTCCTCGCGAGTGACCTCTTCAAGGTTCTTCATCACCAAAAGATGATCTGCACTCTTCGGTCTCAGCTTTGATTGAAGAATCGTGATCGAGGTGTCCGCTCCGAAGTCTGTGATTCCAGCAGCTTCCAAAATCGCCTGAGATGCAGAGAAAAAGGAGGTCGCCTGAACATTGTCCTTTGTGATGGTTTCTGTACCTCGGGTGGTCCTATGGAGAAGCCCTACGATTTTGCCATCGACATCGAGAACAGGAGAACCACTGTTACCTGGAAGAACGAAGTGATCGGATAAGACCCAATTGCCACTGGAGCTGAGCCCCTCTCCCTCAATCCATTTCTTAAGCGCACCAACAGGATGGCCTACAATGTACATCTTCTCCCCAACAAGAGATTGTGCAGAGGCCGAACGAAAAGTGAGGTGGTAGGGTGAAGTGTAAGTAGATCCAACTTTTCTGTCACCCCCTCCGTTATCAGTAACGTTTTTGATCTGAAAGAGCGCCATATCAAGTTGAACATCCACCAAAAGGGGGACTGCAAAGACCAGCTCCGGTTCTTGATATTTTAAGCCAACCTCAAGTCCTCGAGTCAACTCGGCAAAACAACCGGTACGAGCGCAGTTTTCTGCACCCAGCACATGGTTGTTGGTCATAAGCAAGCCCTGATCATTGACAAAGAAAGCCGTCCCGCTGCTCCCATGAGTGTCTCCGATCTTCATGATTGCTGCGGAACGAGCCTTGATCTTTTCGGGAGCCGAGTCCATATCCTTCAGACTGGAGTACTCAGGAATATCTTGAACTCGTGTGGTGATCTTTTCAACCTCTTTGGTTTGACAACCCAAAATCGTTAAAAGCACACAAAATTGGAACATTTCTCTGAACGACATATCTCCCCCTCAAAGAGTCTCGGATTTTCAGACGCTCAAGCAGCGTCCTAAGCAAAACATACAGTCCGTCTCGAAAATTCTGCGACACCTATTACAGAGGGTTACCTTGCCAGATAAAACAGAGATCCACAGAGGAGACCTTTGTTCCATCTGATCGGAAAGACCAAACAAGTTGTATCGCAGAATTTTCGAAACAGACTGGAGGCCTCACCGGAGAAAACCTCTACCACGAACCGTTCGCCAGGACGATCAAAAAATCAGACTCTGAAGAAATTACTCGTTTTCAACCCAGTTTCGAAGCGAGGTGATCTGATCATAATCGGTCACATCCGTCTTGAGTGGGACCACCGAGATGTAGCCATCATCAACGTGAAGACAATCGCTCCCAGGGATCTTATCGAAATCCTTATACGCTCCGCCTATCCAGTAGTATCTTTTGTTGCGTGGATCAACACACTCAACAATCTCTTTGTCATAGTGCCGCATACCAATGTGGCCCACGCGAACCCCATTGATCTTCTCATTTGGAAGATTGGGCACATTGACATTGATGAGTTCTGCTCTCCCCTTTTGACCCCTCTTAAGCACCTCAGGTAAGAACTTCGTCATAAAAGAGGTGGCAGTTCCCCAGTGGGGAGGTTCACGATGATCATCATCACTGACCTCACCCTCAATATTTCGAGGTCGAAAAATACAGAGACTCACAGCGATGCTCGTAATTCCAAAGAGGAAACCCTCACGAGCTGCCGCCACGGTCCCTGAATAAAAGGTATCCGTAGCTAAATTGGCACCTCGATTGATTCCAGAGACGATCAGATCGGGAGGCTCTTTCATGATGTGCTGAGCCCCTATGTAGATGCAATCAGCAGGAGTCCCTGTTACTGCAAAATAACGGGGTCGAGTCTCGTAGATGCGAAGTGGTTTATGCAATGTCAAACAGTGCCCTGCTGTGGAGCGCTCACGGTGAGGAGCCACAACCGTCACCTCTGCAATCGACTCTAGGGCCTTTGCCAGCTCAAGGATGCCGTGAGCATGGATTCCATCATCATTGGAAATTAAAATTCTCATCGAAAAAACTCACCGTGTAAAATATTCAATCCAAGTTTCTTATCATCTCTTTGCAATCGCAACAAGTTCCAAATCGAATATTAAAGTCTCATTGGGGCCCACGGTTGGAGGCACCCCTTTTTCGCCATAGCCAAGGTGTGGAGGTATGTAGAGCTTCCAACGCGCTCCCTCCTTCATCTGCATGAGGGCTTCAGCAAGCCCTGGAATGACTGCATTGAGGGGAAGTGTTGCTGATGAACCCCGCTTAAAGGAGCTATCAAACTCCTGACCGTTCAAAAGAAACCCGCGATAGTTGACCACAACTCTCTCATCCAAAGTTGGTGCCAGACCCTCACCTGCTTTGATCACTTCATACTGAAGACCACTTGGAAGAACCGTAACTCCCTGCTTGGTCTTATTGGTGGCAAGGAACTTCTCACTCTCCTCCTTGTTCTTTGCACCCAGCTTCTCCCAATTCTCCTTTTCTTCTTTGGCCCGCTCCTGACCAATCTTAGCCATATCCTGTTGGATCTCGGCCATAAGGTTCTTCTGATCCTCCTCACTCAGCCGACTCTTTACACCCTCGCGCTCATCTCTAAAACCCAGAAGGAAAGCCTCGGTTTCTATGGGAAGTCCTTGTGCCTTCAAATTCGTACTGACCTGCATGCCAAGCGAATAACTCTTCTTGAGCTTTGCGTCCGTCAAAGCCACTGGACTTGCAGACTTCTGACACCCCCATACGCAGATCAAGCAAAGAAGCAAAACAGTTCCATACAGCGTTGTTTGTTGATCATAAATTCGTTTCACTCCATATCCCCCTCTTTTTTCTGTACCCAGATCCGGGCTTTAAGTTAAGGATATGCAAGAAATGGAGTCTGCAGAACTCTTTTGAATTCAACTAAAATAAATGGTTGGAGTTTCTGGCCTTAAGGCTTGAGAGATTCTCTTCAAAAATGAAATCATCGAAGATCACCTATTCAACGTACCACAGACTCAGGAGTGAATCAGGCCCGGCAAACTTCGGCTCAACAAGAGCGCGAAATACAGATTGGGTGCGAATCTTCTCCCGAAATATGGAATCTTGGTGGAGTGACTTTTCTTCAAGTGGTACGATTGGCAAACCAGAGATGATGTGGGATAGATCCTTCCACAGGTAACCTCTACGCTCATGTTTGAGTGCAAACCCAGAAATCCAAAAGAGGCCAACCATCAGACGGCCTTGGCTGATCTCTGCCTCAATGGAAGAGACGGAACGAAAATTATTCGAGGTCACCAAACAAGGCGTCTCCTCAAAACGACCCAAGAGATCATAGGTGATGAAGTACCGCAGCTCATTGAGATTCAAATAGGCGTCTTTCAATATCACCGATTTGTGAATAAAGACGTACTTTGAGGAGAAACCAAAGGGCTCGATCTTCAGACCGAAGTGAGCAATGACCAGATCCTTATCCTTATGGACAACAAAGAGTGAGTCCTTTTCGTGGGCCAGCTTCCACGGACTTCGCGACGTCGAGGTGGCACCCGCGCAAAGAAGTCTCTCTCCTTCGTTTCGAGTCAAAGAGAGATAAAACTTGCGCCTTACGTAGTCATATCGATCGATCTCGAATCTCATGACCTCTTTTAGATTGTATTGAATGGAGCTGGCAAGAAAAAGGGCACAGGAGATCTCCTGCACCCTTTTTGTTGGCTCTCAATGGGCAGTTCTATTTAACGTTCAATCACTGGGGGCACAACATCCATCGAATCCAAATCGTCGCTGTTGCCCATTCCCATTCCCATGCCCATGCCGCCGCCGCTCATGCCGCCGCCGCCACCGCCGCCGCCCATTCCGCCGCCGCCGCCGCTACCGCCGCCGCCCATCCCGCCGCCGCCGCCGCCGCTACCGCCGCCGCCGCCGCCGCCGCCGCTACCGCCGCCGCCTCCTGGTTCCATTGGCCCTGGTCCTGGTGTGGGATTAGGCGTGGGCTCCATTGGCCCTGGCCCTGGTGTGGGGTCCATTGGCATTGGCCCTGGTGTGGGATCCATTGGCATTGGCCCTGGTGTGGGATCCATTGGCATTGGCCCTGGTGTGGGATCCATTGGCATTGGCCCTGGTGTTGGATCCATCGGCATTGGCCCTGGTGTTGGATCCATCGGCATTGGCCCTGGTGTTGGATCCATCGGCATTGGCCCTGGTGTTGTGTTGGATCCATCGGCATTGGCCCTGGTGTTGGATCCATCGGCATTGGCCCTGGTGTTGGATCCATTGGCATTGGTGGCATTGGCATTGGACGAGGTTCATCAGGTTTATGAACACAACGCTGTTTGCTGCTCGACCACCAGTGGCCGACAGGGCAACGTGGGTTGGGACGATCTACCTCGCACCTGCCTGAGTGTCGATCCCAATGTGTCCCTCGCCCGCACTCCACTCCTCGGGGAACGCATCGATGGTAGTGATCGCTCCATCTCTCGTCAAAACGACAATCTCGTGGTCCCCAATCGTTGCGATCGCAACGAAATCGACCAAAATCCCAGTGGTAACCCCAGGGACATCGGAACCAACCATCCCGAACACACGTCTGCAGTCGATAATTGTAGCTGTACCCTGCAGGGCAGTAATGGATTGGCCAATTGGGCAAACATCGGTGCTCATAACGTGAATAGTGCCATCCGATAGGACATATTCGCTGATATGGAACACAATGACCCGCATAATCTCGATAATATCCAATTGGACACTCGGGTACAACGGGGTAGGAGAGACACTGATCCAACTCCGGATCATAGTAGGTCCCCTCTGGGCACGAGTCGATCGGATCAGGCACACATCGGTTCAATTCTCGATCGTAGTATTCATTGGCAGAACAATCCTGTTCATGACGAAAAACTTGAAACTGAAATTGTCTCGAAGTTTCACGTTCTTCATCATCGATTGCATGGATCACAAAATGATATTTTCCCTCTTCCGCAATCCAACCGCTGATTTGAGCTGTCGTAGAGTCCACAATCTCGATGGATACATCTACGGGAATATTGCCCCTATGGGCAGCCAATTGGACACTGGATTCATCAAGCAACTCCAAGTAGATGTTCTCACTAAAATACTCAGACAGCTCTTGAGCCTTCAAATAAGATGGAGTCTCAAATCGAGGATGGTTGATCTGTGGATTGTCATTTCCATAAAGACAAATCTCTCGATGGGCCACTCGAGAACTTGACCTCTCACTTGCCGTGAGCACAAAACACCAAGTTCCTGTAAACGATGGATACCCCGATATGACAAAGGCAGATGGCGCGATCTCCTCGGTCTCCAGACCCGCAGGAAGTTCAGCTTCTGAAATCTCCCACAAAACATAACCCTCAGGCAACTCATTCAAATGAAATTGAATTCTCGAGTACTCACCATAAGTCACCTCGAGGTCGCGATCGTCCACTTCAATTTGAAGCTCATTTCGAAAATCCAACGTTCGAAAATCTGTCGAAGTCTCGGCAACAGTCTTGGAGCCAAAACTCAACGTTCGGATGTGATAAACACTCGCCAAGAGTGCCGTACACGTTACCATTAAGATGGCCAAAAGTCGCCATCCCCTTTTCACCCTCATAACCCCCCCTTTTTTTCGATCACTTAGTGACCCAATGTTTCAATCACCGCGCACTCAGACACCTCACTGCCCAATCAAAAACGATCATCTCTCATCAAGTGCCATAGCACTTGTGATTCGATTTAGATTCAGATGAGCAATTGAGGAGCGGCGTAGCACGATTCCGCCAGGGACAAAACTCCCTTTTTCTCAACCCCACAGCAAGGAATATGCCAGAGAATTTGGTCCCATTTGCACCTCCAGGCCATTACCAATATCAGAACTGGGTTGAAAATAGAAAAGGCGTAGCTTGAGCTACGCCTTCTGCAAACTGGAAGCGTAGTTTGAGCTACGCCTTCTGCAAACTGGAGGCGCAGGTTCAATCTGCACCTCCGAAAACTTCCCTCGTTCCAAGTCCACGAGGTAGATCCACAGTGTGGAAACTACTCAACTTCGGGCGGGATGATACCTCCATCGGAATCGAAATCAGTTCCGAGGACCATTCCCATTCCCATTCCGCCCATACCTCCACTGCCGCTCATACCGCCCATGCCCATCGGTCCTCCTGGATCCATTGGCATCGGCATTGGCCCGGGTGGCATTGGCATTGGCATTGGCCCGGGTGGTATTGGCATTGGCCCGGGTGGTATTGGCATTGGCCCGGGTGGTATTGGCATTGGCATTGGCATTGGCCCGGGTGGCATTGGCATTGGCATTGGCCCGGGTGGTATTGGCATTGGCATTGGCCCGGGTGGCATTGGCATCGGCATTGGCCCGGGTGGCATTGGCATTGGCATTGGCCCGGGTGGCATTGGCATTGGCATTGGCCCGGGTGGCATTGGCATCGGCATTGGCATTGGCCCAGGTGGCATTGGCATTGGTCGTGGTTCATCAGGTTTATGCACACATCTTTGCTTACTTCGTGACCACCAGTGCCCTGAAGGACATCTATGATCCGGGCGATTGGGTTCACAACGATCTCTATGTCGGTCCCAGTGTGTTCCGGGCCCACAGACTCGATCTCGCGGGATACATCGATGCTGATGATCACTCCATCTCTCATCAAATCGACAATCACGACGATCCCAATCGTGCCTTACACATCGTAGACGGCTGTAATCCCAATGGTATCCCCAAGGACATCCATACCATGTATCGCGAACACAAACTTCAAGATAGTAGTTGTATTTGTAACCGATGGGACAGTAATGCGTCGGCCAGTTTGGCAAACATCGATTCTCATAGCGCGAGTAGTGCCATCCGATGGGACAAATTCGGCGATAGGGCACACAGTGGCCTGCATAGTCCCGATAATATCCATTTGGGCAGTGCGACTCGATGGGATAACTAATGCAACGGTCAAGCTCAGGATCGTAGTAAGTTCCCGACGGACAACTGTCGATGGGATCCGGAACACATCGATTGAGATTAGTATCGAAGTATTCATTTGGTCCACAATCATGAACCTTTCGATAGACGTGAAACTGAAATTGTCTTGAAGTTTCACGATCAAAATCATCGATGGCATTCACCACAAAGTAGTAACGACCCTCTTGCGATACCCAACCACTTGCTACAACTGTGCTAGAGCCCTCAACGTCAAAACTCACATCTTCAGGAACATTTCCTCTTTCAATGTAGAGCGTGACTGGACGTCCATCGAGTGATTCCACAGAAACAACTTCAGTAAAGTAGTCTGAAATCTCCTGAGCTCTTAGATAGGATGGGGTCTCAAATCGCGGGTGGTTCAACTCTGGATTGTCATTTCCAAAAAGACAAATTTCACGATAGCCGGTATCCCCAGTTGAACTCTCCGTTGCGGCAAGTGTAAAACACCACGTCCCGGTAAAGGCAACATATCCTGAAATGACAAATTCACTCTGTGATACATCTTCGGTCTCAAGACCATTGGGTAGCTCTGCCTCTACAATCTCCCAAGAAACGTTACCTCTTGGATATTGGTTGAGATGGATCGGTATGCGAACATACTCCCCATAAGTAACCTCCAAATCGTTCTCATCAACTTCAAGCTGAAGTCCATTTTGAAGATCCAAAACTTCAAAATCGGTCGATGTCTCTGCCACGGTCTTTGAACCTAGGCCCACCCTTTCAGTACCGTAGATCCCACTTGCCACGGCAACAAGCGCCACAAGCAAAATGGAGAAAAACGGCAACCTTCGTTGCTTCATCATACCCCCCCTTTTTATTTGCCTCTTCCCCGAAGGTGCACTTCAAGAAAGCGACTCTTTTGTTGTTGTAAAGACAAAAGTCCCCTCTTTCTTTCAATAGTAAGCAAAACTTATGCCAGACCAAAATTTTTCTAATGCAATCCAGGCAGACAGCCTTGTGCGTCATCCTCGCACAATGGTGCTCTTTTCGTACAAATCGGTACCTTTTTGGGAGTCCCTAAACTCTAACCTGGTTTCAAATTGATCCAATTGGCTTTGCAAGAGCGCAGATGAACGACGTTGTAGGAGTCATTCCACCAACCTAAATTCAAAGAGCGAACCACTCTTTCTCTCACATCAGTTGAAGAGTCATCCTCAATATGGCAGTGCCCCGTCACAATCCAATCAAAGGCCCTCTGTTGATAAACACATCTTATATATGAATCCAAATTTCTTCGAAATTCTTGATCCGACAAGCTCCTCATCTGTGTCGTGTACCCTCGACTCAATCGACTCGCCCGCCGTCCAAACATCGCAACAATGGAACCTGGCAAATGTTCAATCACCCATCGAACAACACCCTGATGCAGTAACCATTTTAAGAAGCGATACCCATGGTCCGTCGGATCCATAAGATCACCATGCTCAACCCTTACCGTCTGATCTGATATCTGAAAATAGGTCGGTTCACAGTGAACCTCAAAGTTCAGCTGATCTCTCCAATATCGCTCTAAGTAGAGATCATGGTTCCCTTCAAAGTAGATCACTCGATAACCCTTTGATTGAACATTCCTGAGCTCTTCGATGAGTGGTTGCCATTGAAGAATAAAGTAAGAGTGAGCGCCTACCCATAGGTCAAAGAGATCGCCTACCAAGAAAAGTCCGACAGCTCCATGTTGTTCAAGGTCTGGGAGATCTCGCAAGAAGCGCAAGAAGACCAAACACTTCTCTTCATCGGGAGATTTGAGATGAAGATCCGAGACAAAATAGGCCTCTCTCAGGACCAATACGCCCACTATTTTTTGGGATCTTGGGCTTTATTCTCGGCCTGTCGACGACGAATGTAGGCAGGAATCTCCAACTCTTGCAAATCAAATGGAGGTTGAACGATATCTCTTGCCATCTTTCGAGCTCGTTCGAGCTCACACTCGGCCGACTCAAAATTCATCGTCAACTGTTCTGGTTCATTGTGTGGCGGGCGGCGCGCGCCCTGAACATTTTGACCATTCTGTGGACTTTGCACATTTTGTGAGCTCTGCACGCCATGCGAGCTTGGGTAACCCTGGTAACCCTGAGAACCTTGAGAGCTTTGAGAACTTTGAGAACTTTGAGAACTTTGAGAACTTTGGGTCTCAATCTGCGACTCCCGGTAGGCTCTTGCCTTTGCAAGCAGCATGTCGACGGGAAGTGGCTTTTCATTGACGATCGGCTTATCAAACCCAACAGCAGAGGGAGTTGAAGCAGGAGTTGCAGTCATTGGGGCACCCCGATCCTCCACCTTTTCATAGTAGGACTCCGTGCGATTGAATACCATCTCCTGGGGGCGAGCTGCAGCCACCTCCCTGGCTTCATAAGCATATTCCACCTGTCGATGTTGTCCCTCTCGAACATGAGGAGAAGAGACAGAGTAAGAGGTGTCGGACAACACCTCAGAATTGGTCCGCACACCCACAACCGATTCCAGGATGGGCGTTTGAAGCTCCTGTCCAAACCCTGTCGCAATCACGGTGACTCGAACCTCATCTCCCATCTTCTCGTCAACCACGGCACCAAAGATGATCTCGGCATCTTCGTGGGCTGCCTCTGTGATGAGAGTCGAAGCCTCATTGACCTCAAAGAGACTTAGGTCAGGGCCACCGGTAATGTTGATGATGATTCCTGTCGCACCTTCAATAGAGACATTTTCAAGAAGTGGCGAAGAGATCGCAGCAGTTGCAGCCTCAACAGCTCGATTCTCCCCTGTGGCGCAACCTGCACCCATGAGGGCCATCCCTTGAGCCGCCATGACCGTTCGAATATCTGCAAAATCAAGGTTGATAAGTCCACGTATGTTGATCAGATCCGAAATCCCCTTTACAGCTTGCAATAGAACCTCATCGGCCTTTTTGAAAGTTTCCAAAAGGGGAGTCCGCTCACCAGAAATCGAGAGCAATTTCTGATTGGGAATCACAATTAAGGTGTCCACATTTTCTTTAAGATCTAAGACTCCAGAGTTGGCCTGTCGTTGACGTTTTTTCCCCTCAAACTTAAAGGGGCGAGTCACAACACCAATCGTAAGGGCTCCCAGTTCACGCGCAATCTTGGCCACAACAGGTGCTCCACCCGTTCCTGTACCACCACCCATTCCAGCGGTCACAAAGACCATGTCTGCGCCCTCAAGGGCCTCAACGATCTCATTGTAAGATTCAATGGCAGAACGACGGCCAGTCTCTGGGTTTGCACCAGCCCCTAGCCCCTTCGTCAACTCAGAGCCAAGCTGCAACTTATGCGGAGCACGGGCAGCCAGAAGCGCCTGTCGATCTGTATTTGCCACAATGAAATCAACTCCCATAAGCTTACAGGAGATCATCGTGTCTACAGCGTTGCTTCCACCACCCCCAACACCGACAACTTTGATGTTTGCACCAGCATGGATCTGCTCTTCTAGCTCAAACATAAATCACCCTTCCTTTTTTTGAGTCTCAAACCAATTACCCACCTAAGGCTCCCGTAAAAAGATCCTTAATCCTGCGGGACCATCGCGAAACAGGGCCCGAAACAGAAGTTGAACCCAATCGCTGTGTGGGTCTGTGATGAGTTCTAAATTTTTGTTGCTCCAATCCATAGAGAATCAAACCCACCGCGGTCGTATAGGCGGGACTGCCAATAATGTCCGTAAGTCCTCCTACACCGACTGGCACGCCCCTTCGGACAGGAACATCGAAGACAAAGTCCGCCATCTCAATCAGTCCATCGAGATCGCTGGCTCCACCAGTAAGGACCACACCAGATCCAAGCAGAGGAATCATTCCGCTCTTTTGAAGTTCATTGTGGATCAAATTGAGAGTCTCCTCGGCCCGAGGTTCAATGATGTCACAAAGGTGACGACGAAAAACAGTGCGAACCTTTCTCCCACCGACACCCTCAACCTCAATGGTCTCTTGATCGTTCACAAGTGTGGAAAGGGCACATCCAAATTTACGCTTGAGCTTTTCTGCATTGGCCTGAGGAGTTCGAAGTCCCACCGCCACATCATGAGTAAAGTGATGACCACCAACCAAGAGCACCGAGGTAAATGAAACACTTCCTTGTGAGTAGATGATCGTATCACAGGTGCCTCCACCCATGTCCACTACGGCCACACCTAGGTTTCTCTCATCCTCACTGAGAACCGCGAGCGAAGAGGCGAGGGGCTGAAGAACAAGCCCGCAAACTTTAAGTCCTGCGAGCTCCGCACACTTCACTGCGTTTTGAAGAGGGGTGTGTCCCCCAGTCACAATGTGAACCAAAGACTCCAGACGCACCCCGGACATTCCCACTGGGTCACAAATCCCCGACTGCTCATCCACTATGAACTCGCGAGGAAGCACGTGAATCACCTCGCGATCCCCTGGAACGGCCACGAGCTTGGCCGCCTCAATGACCCGTTCCACATCTTGAGCTGTAACCTCACGATTTTTTATTGCCACCATCCCTTTGGAATCAAAGGAGCGAATGTGGGCCCCTGAAACACTGACCCACGCCTCTTGAAGGGTGTAACCTGCCATCAGCTCAGCCTCTTCGCGGGCCTTACGAACCGACTCAATCATGGCCTCAATGTTGACCACGACGCCTTGACGCATTCCTTGACTTGGGCAAACCCCAACTCCCACAATGTCCACGCCTGTCGGTGTCTGAAGCCCAATGACCAAGGCGACCTTGTTGGTACCAATGTCGAGCCCCGCGATGATCTGGTTCTTTGAAGCGACCTTATTCATCCCAATCCTTAGTTGCCTGATCTACGTCGTATCCTACGTCCAGTGTAAATCTGTCAGTGCCATCCATTCAAGTCGGTCAAACCCATTTAGAGTCTTAAAATCTTGTTAAAACTCGACTTTTTTGACCCCTCTTGACTTAAGGCTACGGAACCTTACGCACACTGACAACAGATTTTTGAACTTCTTAAATCAAATGACGCGTCCAGCGAACCGATATGACCTCGCCTTCGATTGCAAAGCCACAAATTATGGCGCTGGCCGTTTGACACAACGAAATCCTATTGTGGAGTCGGCGATCGTATCAGAATTGCCTAAATTCAGGCTGTAGATACCGGCCGAATAGCTCGAACTGAATGCACCGCCTCGAAAGGCGCCCGTTTGGGCGGTCACTGGTAGGTAAACCATACCGGCGTTCACGAAGGAATTGGCGCCTGAAGTGAGCGGTTGAAAGTGAGTCGAGGCGAGTCCACACGTCACACCGGGAAATTCATACCAACCTGCCGTTCCCGCTGTACAAGAGGGTGGATACCAGTCCACCCACTCATTCACGTTTCCTGAAAAATCCCAAATGACGCCACCCTCTGAGAGTTCATGAGTTCGCTTAAAATCATGAGTCCCGGTTGAAAGACAGCTGTTTGCGCCCGTATTGAACAAACATGCATTGTCTGCAGAACCTAACGGCGCGGTGTTGCTCCAAATATCCCCCCAACTTGTAATCGCAGCCACTCCACGTGATAATTTCCCGGTACCCACCATACCCCCACTCCAATTGAGAGGTTCGCTTTCAATTTCTCGCGCAATGGTCATCCACTCTTGGTTGCTGATCAGATCAAAACCTGCACCGAGGGCCTGGCACTGCGATTTTGCCAGAGACATATTGATGTTCGTCCACGGAAGTCCATTAGGAATGGAAGATGCAACGCTTGAAACATCTTTCATCTCATATTGTGCGACGCAAAAGCTCGTTGTACTAAGGTCAACATTGCCCCCCACTTTCAAAAAATTGGGTGGGCACGGTTCAGTGACTGCCAAAGCTGCCCCTCCGGCGCGCCCTTCCGGCAAGACTCCTCGTGAGTTCCAAAAGAGACCATCATAGGATGACAACACTTCACTCCCATAAGATCCCGAAAATGCTCCTTGCCCAAGCGCCAAAATTTCACTTTCAAGCGAAATGAATTGGGTCCGAAAGGTCGTATAATTAAATGGTGTCCCTGCGGTCGTCCATGAAGCCCCATCATAACTATTGATCACATCCAAGACGCTTGTCCCGCTATATCCCCCAATGAACCAAAGTTTATTGAAAGCCGAGAACGCTGTGGTCCAAGCCTGAGCCCCAGGCAAAGTCCCCAATGTTTGCCAAGAGGTTCCGTCAAATTCATAGGCAGTCATTGACCAACCCGAATTGGGCATACCCCCTAGAAGATAAATTTTGGAACCGTCGCCAAAGTTATGGATCGCCACTCCTGCACTCTGAACACCCATCAAAAGATTGCTTTCCTGAGTCCACGTGTATCCATTGTCCACGCTTCTAAACACTGTATTCACCACCGAACCATTGGTTCCACCAATCACGTAGATTGCACCTTTGTACACAACCACACCCGCAAACATCTTCCCAGCTGACGCAGGCAAGGTGCTGCGCTCACTCCATGTGGCTCCACCATCTGTTGAGACATTCACTGCACTGACAAATGACGATCCAGAGTAACCTCCGATGCTGATGAGTTCATTGGTCAAATGAACCATTCCATGACCGTAGACAGGTGTGGGAAGGCAGCCAACGGTCGACCAGGTGAACCCCTTATCTGTTGTTTTGTAAACATCACGTTTTACTTGACCCGCGTAGCTAGCTTCTCCGCCGCTATAGATCACCGAGGGTTCAAAGACAGCGCTTGGCTGATAAACCGACATTGAAACCGTAGCCGACGACAGAACATCCCCAGAAACTCGACTTGCTTGAAGACTAGGGCACTGAGGAGTTGTCGATTGATAGTAAAAGGATGCAGAAGAGTTTCCTGAAAGTAATGTGAGCGAAGAGATGATGCTGCCCGGGCTGCATGCTGAATCGGAATAGAAATTTCCATTCACACCTGCTCCTGAGAGACTGATCGTGGTGTCCGAATTCACAGCGATTGAACTGTTCAATGTGATGGCCGTACTGCAGGACCCGGATGGCAGCGACGACCCAGAAATGGTCATCGAAAGACTGCCGTCACTCCCTCGAGAAAAATTACGATACAGCGTCACTCCGTTTTGAGTGATATAGACAGTGAATGTGCCATTGACACCCATCAAACTAAATCCAGCTAGGGATGAAAAGCCAGTGGACCATGCACCCGAAGCGCAACTAGGGGTGGATGCTGTGTTGGTCCCTATTTTAACGGACACCGATGAAAAGGCAGAATCACAGTACCCACTCAGGGTGTCTAATGCCAGCACGGTGGCTGAACTGGCTGGCGAAGTAAATCCAAGTGAAACAATCGACACCGTATAGGTATTTGCCAATGACAAAGGATCCCCACTGCTCACGGTCGCACCAAAAGAGGTGGCTCCTGCAGTCCCGGACTTGTAATAAAATCCTACCCCCGAAGAGCTCGTTGAAAACGTGACCGAGGTGATCGCGGTGCCAGTGCAGGTGGAATCACCATAGAATGAACCCAAACCTGCAGAAAGAGCCACGGTCGTTGTGGCAACCACAGACGCAGAACTGTACAGGCTGTAGGCAACGCAACTGTTGGTCGAGATTGATTGACTTCCCGAAAAGGAGAGAGACCCTGAGACCTCAATGGAACGGTAGAAATCGACGATTGATGCAAACCGAGTATCCCCAGTGGAAACTGATGCATTCAATTTAATTGAAGAGGCAGAACCTGTACTGTTTTTATAGTAGAATGCACCCGCAGTGTTCGTGCTGGCAGGAATCGAAACACTTATGGTCGTTAGAGCCGTCGAGGAACAGTCCGAAGTTGAATAGAAACTTCCCGTCAAATAGGCACCATAACTTGACTGAGAAACTTGGATTGCAGTTGCCGTAGTGGTGTTGGACGATGAGGAAATGTAATATGGTCCTGAGCAGGTACCGGCCGTAATTGAACTTGGAAGAGTTGAAAATGAGAGGGTGTAACTGTTCCCTCCACTTTTCGTAAAGTTTCGATATTGGGTCACGCCATTTTGAGAAATAGAAACGGTGAAGGAACTGGTCACGGAGGAAAAACCTGTCAATACAGAAAATGTGGTCGACCATGCACCTGAGGTGCATGCAATGCTGGTGGCTGCATTGGCATCAATTTGTATTGAAAGAGTCGAATAATTGAAATCACAAGAACCAGTGAGGCTGTCCCCCGAAGAGACCATGCTTGAACTCGCAGGCGAAGTAAATCCCAAAGTATTCGTGCCTCCACCGGCGTTATTTCCTCCAGTCACGGTGACGGGATAAGACTGCACCGAGGAAAAGTAGGTGTCACCGGCGGTTGCAGAAGCGGCAAAGTAGACCGTTCCACTTGATGCAGTTTTGTAATAAAAGGTCGCGCTCGATGTGGAGGCGGGTATTGAAACCGATGTGATCGTCTGGCCTGTGGAACATGAGCTTCCTGAATAAAAGGCCCCACTGCCTGCCCCTGAAAGAGAGATCGTGGTGGCAGCACTGACTGATGCGGAGGTGTTGATGGTGTAAGATGTGCAGCTGTCGGTTGCAGTTGTTGTGTTCCCTGTAAAGTAGAGATACTTTGAAGTCCCACCATCTGTTGTGCTGCCACCGCCACTGTTGTAGCTGTAGTTGTAAAGTCCCTCTACGCGTGCGCCCATGGTGTAGTACTTCTTCGCTCCGTTTTCATTTTTGTAAGGGCAGAGTATGGAATTGAGCTGCCTGTTGGCGCCAAGGGTGTATGCAGCCCGATGAGTTGGGGGATCGGTGGGCCCAAAGTCCTTCACTTGAACGAAACCCAAGTACTCGAGTTCATCACAGCGATAGCCATCTCCATTTTTTGACCTAATCTCATGGTCACTGCAACCTGAACTGCACGTGTCCTCCTCTCTCATAAAGAGGGTCACACCAGAAAGCGCTCCCGTATTGGCAAAGGCGTTGGGGAGATAGCTCCACTTGATCTCATACTCACTGCGAGTCGAATCATAGCAGCCCGAAGCATAACTGCCGCTGCTGTCGTAACAGCCACCGCCGGAAATCGAAAATGTTTGAGATTCTCTTTTAAAAGGACCCTTGAATCCGCTTGCACTCCAAAGCCCATTGCGAAGGGATGAGGGATCAAATGTGATCTTATTTGAAAACTCGCTCTCTTGACCGCACGAACTCTGCGCGACACCGCCGCCAGCCAAGTAGACGTCCATTGAACTTGGGGACAAAGACCAATTCATGGGTTGAGTCCCTGTGCTGTCCCGATAGAGATAGGAAATGGTGGAGGCACTCTCGTTGTAGCAGGCTTTCCCACTGAACTTGTCTACGGCCGGACCAAAGAAACCAAAATAGAGAGTTCCTCCGTCGCCTTGACGATAGGAACCCGATCCCTCATAGATCCAGTAGTTCTGAGGCACTCCCACCTTCAAGAACTTCGAAGAGACCTGAGCATCCAGCGACGTTGTTCGGACATCCGAAAAGAGGATTTGGTTGTTAGACACAAGTCGATATTGAAAGGCGATGGCCTCCAAACCAAAGAGTTCGATCCATCCATTGAAGATCTCTGAGTAAAAGAGTGTCATCGTGGGCCGTCCATTCGGTGGAGTAAACTCAACAGCCACTTTACCTGTCGGACCCTTTCCCACACCATTTTCCACACTCTCCACATATTGACCCGCTACATGGACCTCTTTTCCAATTTGAGACGAGCCTCCATAGACACTTGCGACCAGATCAACGCTCTGTGAACCTGGATAAAGCGTCACGGTCGTATCTCCATAGACAAAGTAGAGACTCTTGGCTCCTGAAGTGCGATCTTCGTAAACTCCCAGATATTGAATCAATCGATTGGACCCCGATGTAACTTCAAGAGAGATGTCCGGCGGTGGAAGTTTGTAACATTGACTCCCGCAGTCGGCATCCCAACTCCAAAGAACCTTTTCCATATCTGAAGCCTGAACGTTGATCACGATGTGGCCTAGCTCGTACCCCGAGGGAACGGCGAGAGCTCCTACTTTTTGACTTAATGTTCGATCAATCTGAAAGGTGATCGTACTGCTGTTTCCATCTTCTTTTCGTGAACATCCCAACACCAAGAGTGTGGTGAGTGTCACCAGAAATGTACAAACACGCAGACATGATCCTAACACTATTTCTCGCAATAAACGTCCCACCATGGGTTGTTCTCCTTATGTTATGCAGACCTCCTTAAATTGTAGATCAGACCAAAGGAAAACTCCATCAAATCAATTCTTACTGATTCCAATTGAAACGAAAAAAGCTGGCCTGATCGAATATGATTCGTCTCGATTCAAAACGAGACTCAAACTGAAACCGCCATGATTGAGCCACTAGGTCTGGAATCAGTGCTTTGTGATCTTCCGGAGTAAAATCTAGGGTCTATTCGAGATCGGAAAATTCCAGATCGGGTTCAGCGACATTGCCACAGTCGATCTGATGAGACCACAATTTCCCATCCGTACTAAACTCGACGATTCGATTTTTTGTCGAACTAAAACCGATGTGCTGTGGATTTCGATCTTGTCCGATCGCGTAGGTGATTCCTGTAATGCGCCCTCTTTTGCGATGAAAATTCAAAGCATATTGATTGGTTCCGTCCGTTTGATCGTGAATATAGATTTCACGCGAATTGAAGTCTATCAGGTAAGGATTCGAATATTCTTTTGGTGGAGACAAAACCATTTCATCATGAAACGCATTCAATGTACTCACAAACTCATAGGAACTGAAACTAAACCAACCACTTTGGCTCATCAATCTGATGTCAACCCCCTTAACGGTGATTCCGAAAAAAATGTCTGAACCATCGATCTCTACATCCACGGTGCAGTGGTCTGTTATGATCGTCTTACGATTGGAAATCCTATCAACTTCAGACCTAAAATACGAAACTAAATCTCCAAGCTCAGCGCTGCTTGCGTTTTCAGTACGGCCCAAGCTCACAATAACTAGGGGCTGTCCGGTAATTCGCTTTTTGATCGATTTTGATAAGTTTTTCTTATACCGAGGCGGGCCGACGAAGGGCTAGCCAGAGGCGCTAACTCTAAGGAAAACTTATAGAAATCGGCAAAAATGGAATTACCGGACAGCCCCTAACTAGGGGCTGTCCGGCAATTCGCTTTTTGATTGATTTTGATAGTTTTTCTTATACCGAGGCGAGGTGACGAAGAGCTAGCCAGAGACGCTAACTCAGAGAGAGATTCGTGATTCAACTTGAGACAGCTTCAATAGTAAATTTGAACTGCATCCATCCTTGTGTTAGTCTTATTCAGGAACCATCGTCTGTTCGTTTTTTCGTCTACTTCGCGTTTGTTCTTAAAAAATGAAATTTAATTCTGAAAATCATGTTAATTCTCAAGTCTGAAGTGCAGCATGAATATAGGGCCTAAGGAGAGTTTATGGTTCACATAATGTGTCAAAGATCTTTCGTTGTGCCACTCTCTACAATATTCTCGTTACTTTTACTGTTAGTGTCTTATCAGAACTGTGGGGGAACACTAACTGCATTGCATTCCGCCAACAGAACAAGTGACTCTCTTTGCGAAGAAAATTGTTCATCGATAGGCAGCGATGGTAACGAGCTTCCTGGGACTTCTGATGACAATGAGGGAGATGTGAATGACTCTGATCCGATGGTCGTCGAAGGCCCACCTGGAGATAATGGTGGTCCAACACCCCCTCCCGATGAAAATGAGATCCCTGTGGTACCTCCTGGCAATGGTAACAACTCACCTTATGAAAATCAGTGGCAACAAGTAGTAAAAAGAACGCAAGTTCAGAAAGCGGCAGGATTATTGGGAGGTGAAGGGGGTCAGATGATATTTGGTCTTACCTATGCGCCATCTGATCCCAATATCGCATATTTTGTCACCGATACAACCAGGGTATGGAAAAGTACTGATGGCGGCACAAGTTGGCATTTAAAATCTAATGGAATTGGAGCGACGGGTGGGATCTCTGTAGTTATTCATCCAACAAATCCAGATATTGTTTACATTGCTGGCGGTAATATTTCAAACATAGGATGGACGCCAGCTCCAGATGTTGTACAGGGAATATTCAGAACTACAAATGGCGGAAACAACTGGACATTAATAAAAAATACGGAATTTGTCAGAAAAAATTCGGGTGGCGCTCATATTGTTTTTGCTGGAAGTAATATGTACGCGGCGCCAAGTAATACCGGCATCTTAAAATCAGTAGACGATGGAAATACATGGAATTTTCTGATGACATCTGGTGGCACAAAAATATTAAATACTTTAAATTTAACGAACATAAGTGTTCATCCGAAAGATAATGCTATTTTGTTCGTATCCTCTTCCAATGGGCTGTATAAGGTTGTGGATAATGGTGGGAACGCTACGGTTACCAAGATAGGAGCAGGCCTTCCTTTAGGCGTAGTGTATCAACTTGTGATTAATCCTAATACCCCGGACGTAATGTATCTTGCTGCCGGAACGAATGGTGTCTGGAAGTCCACAGACGGCGGATTGCGTTTCACTCGCACATTAGTTTCTCCCATTAAAAATAATACAGCCGGACTTACCAAGTTTATAGCAATGAGTCCGGTTAATCCGAATAGGCTGATAGTTACATTCGGTCAAATATTTGGAAAATACTTGTATTATACAAGCAATGGAGGAACAAATTGGACACAGACCTCTACAATGGATTATCAAATCGGAGATGCGTGGGTGGCAGGTTCCTTGCACGGTTGGACAGAGAATTTGTTTGGCACCATGGATACTCTCTCCCCCATTGTTTTTCACCCTCAGGAAGAAGATATTGCATTGGTAGTAGGTTGGGGAGACACCGTATGCAAAACCATGAATGGAGGCGAATCATGGAAGTATTCCAACACAGGCTACACTGGCACAGGTGGAGGGGTTCATGACAGTTCCAGCGCTATTGGTTGGGATTCGACCAACTATCATCGTGCGGTTTACACTCACGCAGATTGGGGCAGTATGGTGACAGAGGATAACGAAGACACCTTTACATCGAGAGCAACGGTGAAATACAACAATAGAAGAGCAACTGCGGCGGCAGCTATGTATGGAGATATCATTGTTCAAGCAGTTGGACAGTCAAACAATTCTAGTACCGCACAAATAATAGCCATATCAAGGGATGCAGGAGCAAATTGGACTACGACTGAAGATGCAACGGCGTTTTTCAAATTCATTGAGTTTCATCCGCAAAATAAAAATATCGTATATGCTGGAAACTATAAATTTACCAACATACAGGTCGACAGGGATTTTGCAACCCTTGGAAGAACCGTTGCTTCAGTATTTTGGGGAAATGGGAATATAGTCTATTCCTATAGTGGAAGCACCATCTATAAATCTATTAATGCCGGGATCACATGGACCACGCCATATCCCTCACTGAACCTTCCTTCCGGAACTTCCATCTCTCAAATGGCTGTATCTCCTACGAATGCAGACCGAATTTATGCAGCTGTACGGGGGAAAGGGATTTACATAATAGATAGAACAACTGCCAGTGGCGGTACGGTGGTGTTGAAAAATCACAATGATGGCATCGAAAAAGACCAGTTCGGCGAGATTAATGTAAAAACAGTGGCAACAGACCCCAACAATGCAAATATCGTCTATGCAGGAACAAGAGTGGGCCAGAAAGGCATATCTAATGGTGTTTTTCGATCTGTGGATGGCGGAAATACATGGACAAATATAACCCGGAATACTTTTGGAACAATGTTCGCCATCCAGTCTATAAAGGTAAGAGCTGATAACAGCTATGTTTATATAAGCACTATGTCTGGCACGTGGAAGTTGCCGCCACCACCATCATCGTCAGCAGCAGCAGGAGATTGATCAATGTCTCTCATTATGACACGTTTGAAAATGAAACGTATTAAGATGGATCTGTACTAGGGCGTAGAAAACTAGCCAGTTTTTAGCAACTTTGGTTTCCCGGTTTTTGGCCCCTCAGTTTGGGCTATTTTTTTGGACTCTTCACAAGAGCCTCCTTTTCGGCTTTGAGTTTTTCTTTGGCTACATTCAAGCCCTATTTCGTGCCACGCACTATTTCTTGATGAAGGACCTCTGGAGTTTGTGGTTCTTGGTTGTAAGAAGATAACCATCTACAAAGATCGTCGATTCACCCTGATCCCAATGCGTGATGATGTCTGTTCCTACGCTTGTGGAACTCCCGAGATCTAAAAGAGAACTTTCGTTTCCACTGCAAAACTCTCTCACAATCAGCTTGTTGCGAGTGTTTGCATTGGAGGAGCATGCAGTGGCCGCCGTACTTCCCGGTTCACATTTTCCAAAAGTATCGAAGATCTTAAAGTAGACTTTGTTGTCGATGACCCGAGGTCCTCTCAGAAGCTTGCTCGAGCTCGGTGTTGAATAGTTTGATACCGCTTGACCTGCTGGATCCCTCGTCGGAACCTGATTGATCAGATCCGAGATCTTCCAACCCTTATATGTGCTGCCAGAAGAGAACTCTGGCTTTGCTGTCCTTTTGATCTCTTGGAGTTTGCTCAAGGTGTAGGGCGTTGTCTCGGAATAGGTAGTGGCGGATGAGGCAGAATAGGAACTGTCCGATTTCGTCATTTCGAAATCGTCCACAAACATACCTATAACATCATTCATGGAGTCTGCCGGACGCTGGGGATCACCTGTCCCAAAATAGACTGCATAGGACTCTCCACCGCCGACACAATCACCCACCGCAACCTCAACAGGAGTTGTGATCTTCTTCACACTGGTCGTTGCGATTTCACTCGAAAAGTCATTGATCTTGAAGACTCGTTTGACCTCCCAAGTTTTGGCTGCTTGATCGTAGGTCACCCTCCAGATTTGCCCCCCTTCATCGCCCACATAGGCCCGCGAGAAATGGCCCAACTTTTCGACCACAGAGACCTTTGCAGAGATCGGGTATTTCATGTATTTGAGATCTGGGTATGTGTTCCGATCATAACATTTTGAAAGCCCCTCACAATTGCGGGTGAACCGAAGATAAACCTGATCATTTGAAGGTGTGGTGTTGAGTGAATTGTTAGTTGAACCGGGAACAGCACCATTTTCAGGCCCTAAATCCAATATGAAGATGGAAGGTCCCAAACTCTCCCAACTGACCGTACTCTTGTCCAATTTCTTTTTGACATGAATGTCGTTGATCTTGATTCCCTTGCCCCATCGTGTGTAGTCCTGACTGTGTTTGTCTGAATTGTTACCATCGGTGATGAGTTTGAGCGTAAAGCCCTCTGCATAGAACCAACCCGTTGAGGAGTTGCTGGTCGTGTATCCGTCCTTTTTCCACACCTCTCGTCCCATTTCGTCGGTGATGATAACTCGATCGCCCGATCCAATGTCCAAGTAGGAGAAGTCCACTTTGTAAGCGTAAACATCTGAAATGGTCAGCTTG
The DNA here is from genome assembly GCA_014584465.1 of Pseudomonadota bacterium. Taxonomy (GTDB): domain Bacteria; phylum Bdellovibrionota; class Bdellovibrionia; order Bdellovibrionales; family JACTMU01; genus JACTMU01. The sequence continues at coordinate 77,158 of JACTMU010000081.1, forward strand.
AAACGTTTTGTGGTGCCACCTTGACTTGAGTCATCATCAGGATCTGCGCCAGCTTCGGGTTCATCATAAAAATAGTCATACTGAAAGAGATCACATGTGTGAGTGCGACTCTTGCAGTTGCAGGTCCAATAGTCAGTGCAAGTCCTGCAACTTGTTGAACAGGGTCCCTTCTTAGGACAACTCGTCGTACAGTTGCACCGATAGGATCTTGAACAGGTCTCACAATTGCAATCGTTGGAACTGGTTCGGCTGCAGTTCAACGACTGGTATCCGCTTTCAGAGGGGTCACTTCCACAAGCCGACTGTCCACGCTTCCAATGCTCTTCTGGATCCTTGTACCATGGATAACCAGCATAGGGTCTCCCTCTCTTTCCATCATTGGAGCTTCGCCGAGAATCGTAAAAGTCGCCTGCACAGAACTTTCGCTCCTGATTGGTGGTCCCCGTAACACCATCTTGGCTTAAAGCATTGGAACAGGAGTAGGTTGTCGTATCCGAAAGATAGATGGGGGGACCTTTGATGTGGCCCCGATCCGTTCCACCCTCTCTGGGCATTGTAATGTCATTGCCACTCTTGTTGGTATCTCGATCATAGTAGGGATCGTGGCCTGAACCCACAAAGGCAATGTCTCGATCGCCGCTGCTTCTCTCGTTGATCGAAGAGAAGGTTGGACTCGCCCATGTCTGTCTCAATGCCCCAAAATGGTAATTTTTAAGTGAACTTGCATAGCTCTTTGTGGTCACCCTTGGATAGTTCATCGCCACAACCGGAAGAATTCTTTTGCTGGGAGTTGCAGGAATCCCAGACGAGACATTCATAGCATAATAAGACTCGCCCCCACGCCCCAGGCCAAAGACAAGCCAAGCCTTTTCCCCACTGTCAATCACCCCATTTTCTGGAGAGTTGTCGTGATGAAGAAGAACGACATCTCCGTCAACTCCATATCGAACCTTTCGTGCCGGAGTTGTCACTGCATAGGGGTCCGTTGCCCCCTCACCGGCAAACTCCACCTCTGTTGGTTGCCAAAAGAACTCATCCAAAAACGCGACCAGATCATAGGGAATCAGACCCAAATGAATCTTTGGATCGGCATCGTTCACAAGATGAAGCATCCCATCACTTGAACCAAATGCAATGTAGGACCCTGTCTTATACTTTAAAAGAACTCCTGAAGAGTGAAACGGCGCCCCCAGGGGCCATCGACTCCATGAAGAAGAGGCCGTGGACATGTAGTTGAGACCAAGGGAGTAGTGGATCGCATTGTAGGGACGATTCGAAAAGATCGAGCCCGTCAACGAATAGAACGAGCTCGGTGAGGAAGAGGTCGCCACCGAATACCCAGAGCCATTGACCCAGGTAAAGACATTTCGCCTTCCCAAATTGCTCTTCAAAACTGGACCCATCCCTCCAACATCAATACTGGTTGCGTTCGCATTGGACCAGAGATCCTTTCGACCCGAATTCATGGTGGACGTGCCACCAGGGGTGGTCTTCAAGTAACAGTTCGTGTCTCCTTTAAAACAGTACTTTCGGATGTTGCCCGTCCACACTCCGGGAGTCAGAGGCCTTCCAAGCACCGATTCGTAGATCACATTGTCGTTGTACTTGGAGTCCGAGGTCACAAGAATGGGGTTGGCCCAAGACACTTGCGTGCGTGGAATATTGTTATTGAGCGATATGAGAGAGATATGAGTAAATGCCTGAAAGAGGGCCATAGGCTCATCGGCAAGAACACTCATGGCACGATTGGATGAAAAGGCTCCATTCTGAGTCTGCACAGATTCCATATCCGCAAAGGCCGCGGCGGCCTTTGTATGGTTATTTCCGCTGGTGAGATCAAAACCGATTCCATGGATGGTGATGGTTGGCACATTGGTCGCCCACCTTGATAGGACCTTGTTGGAAGGATCCGCAATGCTCTTCGCCGCACAAGAAGGATTCTCAATGTCACTCGAACAGCTTACAGATCGACCATTGGCAAAGGTCGTGCTTGGTCCGCTTTGTGACTTCTGCTTTTCGGGGGTGGAACGACCGTCCCCTAAGGTGATGATCGAGTAGTTTGTGCACCGAGGGATCGTGTTGCTTCCAAGGGCATTATCTAGAGTCTTTGCGGCAGTAAGAATCGATCGAGTCATGGGGGTGTTGCACTGCCTCTGCCACCTCCTTCCATGTCCAGTGTCGTGTTGGTCGGGCACAGTGCTGTTTTCCATTCTTCGAATGTTGTTCTTCAATGTAGCTCCATATTTGACATTCGTCCCTAGGGGAGATCCCTCACACTCATTAAAGGAGATATTGTTCCCAGAGTCGTGGGACCAGGTCCTGAGACACATCCCATTGTAGAAATAGGCTGCAAAATCCACGTAGTTGTCAAAGGTTGAAAGAAAGCCTGTGGAAGGTACTTGCAAAGGGGAATTACCTTTGTTCGGTTGACAAGAGACCGGCCCTCCGTTGCTGGATTTTGCGTCCTTTCCCAACAGAACAAGCAACATCTCCTCCGTTCGGCTGCAGGGATCATCACTGGAGTTTACGGTGCCCATGCTGCAGGTATGGTCAAGATCCAAAAGAACCACTGGCTTAGGCAGTCCACAATAGAGAGCGTCAATTTCATCTCGATAGATCGGATCAAACTGACTCCCTCCCTGAGCAGAAAGCGATGTGAATTTCACTGATAAGAGACAAATCCACACACCAATAAAGATACGATCCACACCGACTGCGGTCCTATCTCTTTGCTTCCTCTTCATAGTACGCTCCCTCCCTTGCGGGAACCAATCTTGTAAATTGTGCTGTCCCAGTCCTTACAATTTGATTTGAAACGGCATCATAGAGATCCACATTGATCTCATAGATTATGTTCTTTGTTCGATTGATGCTCTCCCCTGTGGTGGATACAGATCGAATGAAATCAATGTTGTATTTAGGGGCTGTCCGGTAATTCCATTTTTGCCGATTTCTATAAGTTTTCCTTATACCTTCGTTGAGCCTCCTCGAGTTAGCGCCTCTGGCTAGCCCAAAACTTATAGAAATCGATCAAAAAGCGAATTACCGGACAGCCCCTATTTATAAGAGTGGTGTCGATAGATACTTGAAAAGGTCGAATTTCCTGGTGCAGAGACCTGTTTGTAGAGATATATTCCTGACGGGCCCCTTTGCGCCATTTTCTTTTGCATTTTCGGGAAGGGATGCCAATTGAGTGTCATAAAATGATGCAATCTCATCAATCGCAAACTCAATGGCGGCATCAGATAAAAACATTCTTCGTTCATTGCCTAAAATATTGAAGTCGGTCGCTTGGCTCAAACCGTAAAAGATTCCAACTCCCGTCAAGGTAGATAGGACGAATGAGAGCAAAACAAGAGTGGATCCTCTCTGATTCAAGAAAGGCTTTACACCGAGATTCCCATGCCACCACACCCCACTTTTTGTTTCCCTCTCTGCTCTGTCACTCATTCACGATCCCTCCACGCGAGATTTCTTACATAGACATGACTTGTCAATGCCCGCCTACGATACCCATCCGAACTGGCACTGCACGAAGAGGGACCCACCATCAATGCATAGGGATAGCACTGAGAAGTGCCATTTTGAATCTCGGATGATATGGTGATCATCGGATAAGATGGCAATATCTGATCTGCTCTCGCACTCTTTGCAACCAGGCTTACAAAGGCATGACGGCTCTTCAAACCACATCCTCGCTTGCCCGTCAGATGGACCTGTGCATAAGAAGTGGAGGTTGCCGTTCCCGTTGAACAACTCGTGATCACAGAATTGGAATCAAGGTGCTCAAAGTCAACTTGAAGACCTTCAACCCCTTCAAGAAGTGCTGAAGCAGGAGAAACCCCGTCATTGCGCCACAAAATCGACCCCTGATCTGGATCATTCCAGGTTGCAGACGAACTCGAAGAGACGTAGTAGGCAACAGTTCGAAAGTCCCCAAAAAGAGACCCTGAGGTAAAGTCCGTCTTCCATGACGAACTGCCAAGCCAAACGCCCGCTCCTCGTGTTGCATTTTGGGGATCGACCACTTTGAAGGAAATGCTGGTGCAAGTGGCGGTTCCACACGCTGTGGTATTTGCACATGTTACCGTTCGAATGTTGTTCACAGGAATTTCAATGACCGCATAATCTCTTGAATATTGATCTACCAGAGAAGCATAAGCATAGTTCGCATAGAGACCTGTTCCACTGAAACTCGATTTTACATTGTCACAAAGTTGAAGTGTCCCAGATCCTGCAAGAGTACTAGGGCCACTGTACTGAGTGATGGAAAAGGAACTTCCAAACGCACGTGATACCAGCAGATTATTGAAAAAATAGGAGCCCTTTGTTGGTTTGGATGGTTGCAACGAGACTCCATGAATCCTAGTGGACGCATCATAGAAGTGAAGGGCATCCTCCTTGCCAATGCCATATCCTGCCATTGAAAGATCTCTCTTTATGAACTCCATCGCAACTCGAAGGCTATCTTGAATCTGGGTCACCGCTCGTTGACCTTTGTATCCCCTCAATTGATGTCCCACGACGTAAAAGAGTCCAAGAGCCACAACACTAGAAATGGAGAGTGCAAGCGTCAGCTCGATCAAAGAAAACCCTTGCTTAGAAACCATTTTCACTCCTGTCTCAATGAGCTAGAGATTTCCACCTTGCCATTTCGACCCGATCCACTCCAACAACTGTAAACTTTCACTACCGTCACATCACTTGTGATTCCCGTTTTGTAGTCGACAAAAACAGTGTAACTCTGATTTCCTGTCGATTTGATGAGATTGCACTCCGTCGCTCGGAAAATGGATGGACATCCCGTTGTTGGATAATAGCTGTTATTTCTGCAGTTGGGCGCTGTGCCCTTCTTAAGTTGAACCAAAAAAGATTCCAATTGACTTTGGGCAATTGCAATCCCCTCTCCCATGTCTCGAGAGTAACGTGTCGCGCTCGAAAGGTTCATGTAGACCGCGATAGAACCCGAGAGAGTCAACATGACCACAGCCAGCGATGCTAGAACTTCAAGGAGTGAGAATCCGTGATCATTTTGAGCTAAACACCTTCCTTCATTTCTATGGAGCACAGGGGCCTCCACTGCTCAAATAGGAGGAGACGAGCCCCACGCCACTGATCTGAACCACATAACACTTGGCGGACTGAACCGAACGCACTGCCAATGATATATACTGACTCCCAGAGCATGAGGGGGTGCAGGCCCATTGAACAACGCCATCACCCCCAAACGTGAGATTCAACCTCGTTCGACCTTTTCCGAGATCCAGATAGTAGCTCTCACCATAGAGACTACTGAATTTAAGTTCCTCTGAAGCTTGGGGAACTTCATTTCGATCTGAGACGGAAGCATCGACGACCCCAGATCTTGATGAAGAATCAACACCCCTTTTTAAAACGAGAGAGGATTTGGGAAACAAAAGGCCGATGTTGCCAGGTGTTCGTCGAAGACCGCGCTCACCCGAGACAGCCTGACTTCGAAGTTCGCGAATGCGAAGGGAAAGATCATAAGCAACGGCCCCAAGCCTCTGATCGGCACCAAAACGGGGCATCGTGGGCATGGCAATCGCAACGGCAATGCCAATAATGGCCACAGCGACCATCATCTCCACAAGACTGAATCCAAATGGACTAAAACTCAATCTGCTCACCAAACATTCCTATTGCGCAAAATCAAGTTATAAAGTTTCAATTGCCAGTGCCCTTGCCATTACCAAGGACCTACAATCTCACACCCTTAAATTGTATTAAATAGTTTGGTTACTGTCGAGCAAATGCCTTTAACCCCTCTCAATCTGATTCATATCCAGTTTCAAACGAATAAGATGTCTTATCTTGAAACAAGTTGCCAGCCCATCGCGACGGCTCCTGCGATGATTATTACCCGCTCAAAGAAAAGTTTTTGAGCTTCTTTCCTGGCAGGATCCAGAAGGTTGGTTTTATGAGTATGAGGGGTGTGATCCATGGTTATTTGACTGCGACGATTTCGTTTTTAGCCAAGTATTTCCAGAAGTCCCAGGACCCATCTGTGGTGGACCCACTCAAAGTGGCTATCGCTTTTGCAGGCCATTTCATTCACCCTGATGGCAGCTTTGGGGGAGAGTATGGTTCGCGAGCCACCTTCCACTTTTACCCTCATAGTTTTGAGGTCATGTCTTCATTGGCTCCAGAGTGGAGGAGGATCGGAGACGCCACTTAATTTTAACGTGATTAAGGATCGGTCCATTATATCATACTTTTTCTCTTGCCATTTAGTCCATTATATCGTACCTTAGGTCGATGACGTGGAGTCTCAGGAAGTTGTCCGGATATGTAAAATGGTTTGAGGGACTGAGGCTAAAGGAAGCCGGTCAAATTGAAGCAAGGCTTAAGCGGATCGCAGACGAAGGTCATTTCGGAAGTGTCAGAGATCTCAGCGATGGACTGTGGGAGCTGAAATTTAACAACGGCAATCGGATTTATTACGCCCGAACGGGCAAAACAGAACTAACCCTGATACTGGGTGGAGATAAAAATGGGCAAGACCGCGACATCAAAAAAGCGAAAAACATCCTCAATGAGTAATGCCCCTATTGTAAAACTTAAAAAAGGTGTGGAAAGTGTTCCCCATGACCCCGATAAATTTCTTCGAGATCGCGACAAAATTCGCCATGCACTTACGGAGGCAATGGAAGAGGGCGATATGGAAGCCTTTCGAGAAATCTTAAGTGCGCACGTTAAGGCGGTTGGCGTTCAGAATATCATTAACAAAACGCATTTGACTAAGAGTACGATCTATTCTAGATTTTAAAAACAGGGTCATGAACGGCATCGAGATTGATAGAAACTCAAATTGCAACTATGTCCCTTTAATTATGCAAACCTATTGAGCTATTCCTTTACTCGAAAACTGTTCTCGAGCATTTTAATCTCGTTCTCTTTAACACTCACCTCTTTAAAATGCACTCTCCATACGGCAACCGAATCTTTGATTTGCCCCACAATTTCGCGTGCCCTTTGGTCCGAAAGCCTAAAGCGGCCCGACATCGAAAGAGCGTTCGCATAGGAAGCCTTTTTGCCTTCAGAACCAAAAGTCATCGCTAGCGCATAAGTTTCGGTGTGAATGATAGCGGGAACAACGTCGTAAAGCGGTGAGAGGCTCCAGAAATTATTCTCCGAATGGAGGAAACCAAAATTGCGTAAATGATCATCATTGTTGTACACGGCGATATTGAAAACGAGTCGTCGAAAAAGCTCTTCAAGATCATGCTCCGGATCTGGTGAATACTTTATAATGGCATCCACCAAAGAGAAGTAACTCCAAGAAGCAAAGTCGCTTTCATGACTTCCTGTGATCGTAAGGCCAGAAATGAAGGGAATACGTGTTTTTTCATTTCGATCAAATCTTTCAATCAGGTAAACGCTTCTTCCATCGATTTGATGAAGCTCAATGACTGGAACATTGAGTCCTGCTTTTTTTGCAAGGCTCATCGTTGCGTACTCAATAAGAGATTCGTTTTTCGTATCGAGCGAAGTCGAAAATTTAGCTAGGAATGGTTTGTTTTTCCAAACTACTGCGGCTTTCGGTCTTGCTCCTCCTAGGGAAGGTCCATAATTAAGAAACTCGCGCAACCTCTCCGTCTCAATTGAAGCGATCACATCGTCAACCGCACCAAGACAATCATCGAGGTTCAACCTTGGCGCGTGCACGCGAGTATGAAAGATTCCATCCGGCTGGTATACTCCAACGCCCTCTTCGATTTTGCAGGAGAACGCAAGCGCACCTACCCGATCGTCACCAGAGGCTGCAATGTATTCGATCTCGCTGAGTGCTCGTGCGAACTTCTTTTCTAGCAGATATCTTCCCCATCTATCGGGGCCGGCATCGCGGATTCCATTGAAGACTTGAAAGCCATCGAACGTTTCGTGGGTAGTATCAGTGAGTGGTAGTTGCACGGGATCAATTGCAATAGCGTTGGAGCGATCGAGATATTTACGACCGTATCTAAAACTGCTCGTCGAGTTACGACCAGCTTCAATATATTTTAGTAGTCCGCAAGGCACCCATGTATCAGATAAATAGACGAAGACATAGAGCTGCTTGAGCATCAGAAGTTAACCTCTGATGCTGAGATCTTCTTCGACGTCTTACCTTTTTTGCGAGCTCGTCTTAATTCCACTGCAATTGCCTCGAGATCATATTCAGGCTTAAGTGCTTCACCAAACCCAGCAGTAAGATTGAGAACGCTTAGCATTTGCATAAACACACCAATTGAAACTCCAGGATGACCCGATTCCAGGTGTGCAATTGTTCGTCGGTCAACTCCGACCCGACGACCAATTTCAGCTGAACTCATTTTTCTACGTTTTCGTGCAAGTTGAATAAGCCTGCCAACTTCCTGCAAAGTGGACGAGGCCTCTGCTGTCATTATTTGATCCCATTTCGCCACCTTCAATGTACCTCCTAAAGTACTATATGCTGCAGTTTAGTACATTTTATAGTACTATAATCTTGCCAACAACGCAAGTTTTCATTAGGAATTGTACGTTGAAATGTGCAACCAGCCTATAATATAGGTAGGGTAGGCCCTGGCCTCGCATTGCTTATCCAGTAGCCCCCCGTCGATTCCGTACATGAGGTTTTCCTCTCATACGGCTCTCATGCATATCTTCGTATCATATCCTTCACTGAAC
>JACTMU010000040.1 GCA_014584465.1 Pseudomonadota bacterium
CTGCATTTTGTGCAAATGCAAATTTAAGTATCAACAGGCTGAAAGGGGTGGGTCAATTTTAGCGAGAATAGGTGGGTCAATTTTACTGAGAGACAACGAACTTAAGGAAATCCGCTCTCTCTACCTTGAAAATGGTCTTTCAGCCGCTCAGATCGCCTCTCGTTTCAGTGTTTCGAAGTCGGTGATCGTTGCAAGAATCAAGCAACTTGGCATCGGTCCGAAATCTCCAAAAGGACGTAAGACCAACTCCAGCAATTATCGACATCACAATCCCCCTTATGGGTACCAGGTCAAAAACGGAAAACTTGTGGCGAACAAATCTGAACTCAAACTCTGTCGGTTTGTCGTCAATATGATGAGGTCTGATCAACTGACTGCTCGAGGGACTGCACACGAACTCGTTCGAGCTGGATTTAAGAACCGTCGAGGTGAAGTTAAATGGCATCACGTCACCGTCCAACAGATTTATACTCGTTGGCGGGACAAGATCTGAAATCAAATAGAATGAAAGGAGACTTGAAATGGTAAAATCAATCATTGAGATCGCAATCGCACTTGGTTTGATCTTTGGGGGAACCAAAGCCCTTCAAAAATTTTACAGGTGGGTCCAGAGAGCAGCCGTAGAGAAGGTGGCCGTGGGGCTTCCGCCTCTAGGTATGGCAGGATGATTCGGGACTCGCTCGGATCACGTCATAGCCGTACTCCAGGCCAAAAATAGGCTTTGAATGTCCTATCCCCAAAGAACGTGCTTTGCGCGAGATCAATGATCATTGATCTTGTGCACCCGCTTCAATGAGGGCCTCGATGATCTTTGCATGCCCTAGTTCTCGAGCTCTGCGCAGAGGGCGTATCGGTCGCGAAAGATTCGGGTCCGCCCGAAATTCAAGAAGCAGCTTAACCTGTTCGAGACTCTTATTTTCAATGGCCTCCAAAAGTGGCGTTGTATGATAAACTCGACCGTTTGGATCAGCGTTCTTTTCTAAAAGATAACGAATCATAGCAAGGTTGCCGATGGATAGGGCTTTACTCAGCGGCTCGGGCCCATAGGATTTACTAGCGCTATAATTGACGTCACCACCGCATTCTTCCACTAGTAACTTGACAAGTTCGGTCTTTAGACGGCCAATTGCAAAGGTAAGAGGTGTCTCCTCATTAAAGTGAAGATTCGCATTGGCCCCAGCATGACAAAGCCTACGTAATGTCCCTGGGTGGTCTTCTCTTACGGAAGCAAATAGCGCGGTAGCATCAACCATTTCAGGTATAAAGACAATCCGTCTCTGCTCAATATCAAGTTCCGGAGCCGTTAGAAGAATGTCAACCATTGCCTCTTTCCCGTGTAAACTTGCGGTGACCAGCGGACCCGCAAAATTAGGACTTGCTCCCCGCGCGAGCAATAATCGGACTATATCTTCATTATCTTTGAGAATAGCTTTAGTCAGTGGCGATTCCCTCTCCACCTGATCGAGTTGATCCAATATGGGATTCATTTCTTCAATTATATATTTTGCTATTGCAGATTTATCGACCCGAATGGCATTAAAGAGAAGCATGTCTTCACCTCGAACCGCAACCCCGGCGCTAACTAATCTTCTGAAACAATCAAGGTTGGAACGACTTATAGAATACAACAAAAGAGACATCGGTTGGCCTACACTTCCGATTCTTGGCCTAAAATTTAAGTCAACGCCCTTCTGAATCAAAAGGTCAACCAACGAAACGCTCTTGACCTCCAATGCCACTTGAAGAGCGCGCACCCCACACGAGGTTTCTTGATCAATCCTAGCCTCGGCCTCCAGCAACAGGGAAACAATAGAATTTCTATTGCTTTTAATCGCATGGATCAGGGGTGTAACTTGACACGACACCTCTCGATTCAGATCTGCCCCCTTTCTTATAAAAAGAGAGACAACCTCATCGTTACTAAACTCAATAGCAAGAAGAAATGGTTCAAAATTCGGAACTTGAACCTGGGAGACTGTTCTTGAAATGTCAGCACCGCCCTCCACCAGCAATTTCGCAATGTCGTTAAATCCTGACTTCAAGGCAAGCGTTAGCGGAGAGTGGTGGGGCATGTTTTCAAGATAGAAATCGACATTGAGATCGGCATGACTTCGAATCAACAAACCCACAAGTGCAAGATCTTGGTTCTTCACCGCCAATCCAATCAAAGGAATCGACCTCACAGATACGTCCGGGCTAGCCCCGGAAAGCAAAAGCTGCTCAACCAGTTCTCGATACCCTTTCAAGTAAGCTTCTGAAAGGATTGGAGTGTTCCCAAACGAGGTGTTGGGGTTTGCGCCTGCTTTCACCAAATCCGCAGCAACCTCCGGCATTATCCTAAACGCAAGTACCAATGGAGAATCCCCTTGATACTTTCCGAGATTTGGGTCGGCGCCCGCACTCAGCAAGAGCTCCAGATAATCTCGACTGTGCATGTTTAGGGCCAAGATGAGCGGTGTAAACCCTCTGGAATCTGTTGAATTGATCCCCATCCCACAAGACACCAATAAACGAAATCGTTCTTTGGCACCCGCTCTCATGGCGTCCTGAAGTGAATCAGGGTCGGCATCCAAAGGCATCATAAAATTGATGTCAAAATTAGGAGTGAGATAAAAACTACAGAGACCCTGATAAGCTCCGGTGCAAAGTGATCGAAGGTTCCCTGCCCCTTCCACTTCACCGATTGGATATTGGGCTCTTTCGCTGAGAAAACCCTCCTGATCGCTTTGGAGCTCAATAAAATCAAGGGAAAAGTGTTCTCCAATAATACACTCGTCTGATGACGGAATTTTCCACAAAATAAAGGATGATGAATCGGCACTCCCAAAACCGAAACAGTACGAAGCCTGGCGATCCAGATCGCGTAAGATCACCGAAACTTCTTCTGCGATAGAAGAGAGCTTGGAAACGAAAAAGAAATCAGCAGGAAAATCTTTAGAACTATGGCGTAATTCATGGGTCAAATATCTAAACTCGTTTTGAGCAGATTGCTGAAAATCTCGAAAATCGGGACTGAACAACAAACCCACCAGTTCGGTGGTCAATGATTTTGTTTTCAAGGAAGCATAAATGATTTCATGAATCAGTAGGGCCGCCTGATTCCCGTCATCGAGCGAAGAGAATCCCTTACATAGGCGAACCCACATCTGTTCTCGGTAAGCAACCTGGACTTTCTCGGCAATTGGCGATGCATCATCTTTGACATCCAAACAGTCCAAACTTGGGACTCTAAGCCAATAGTGCGCTTCGATCGTATCTAGAAAATGGCGAACGGGATAGGCGATGCCAAGCTCACCTGTCCGTTGTCGAAAGTCAGAGAGCTTATCTACAATGATCTCAATGACGTTGCGATCGACCACCGATTCAAAAGCCTTCGTAATCAATGCCTCCTCGTCAGGGTTCAATGTTTTTTGAATGCTTTCAGAGAGATAGGGATTTTCATGGACACCGCGTAAGACCAAATCTAAAGAAAAGATCCGGTCGCCAATTTTAACCCCGTAACCGCCATTTTGAGTCTCTCCACCTAAGCCAGCGATGTTCCCTCCTGGAATATTAACATCGGTCGATGCCGTGCCTCCACCATCCGATTTACCACAGCTCACCAATAATACGGAGAAAGCTAGGAGGCAAAAATCAAAAAATAAAGTTCTAATTTTACCCATATTCTTCATCGTAGTCCTTTCATCTTTTGCTCAGTCGAAAAAGTTGAGCCGAAAAGCAATAAAGCTCTGAGCGATCTCCTGTTTCTAACTCTTTGGATAGATTTCTTCTAAACTTACGAATCATCTCTTTTGCAATAACCAGTTTACTGGGATCTGTCGCCATGGTGATTGTACTAAAATCTCTTTCATCTACCGCATGGGTCTGCAGTGCAATTACCGCTTTAGCGAGCATTTGCTCGTTGAACTTCCGGATTGCAACCGAAGGCACATCAAAGGTCGTAGTGTAATTCTTAGAGACTTTTATGAACCGATCATCTTCCTTTTTCAGCAAACCCATACGAAGCAATCTTTTGATGGCCTCATCAGCCTCCAATTCGCTGATCCCAAGTTTTTTCGCAATCCAAGCACTATTACTTCGAAAACCTCGCACAAAGGTGAGCTCAAGAATCCCATAGTGATACCAATCAGAAATTAAACTAAAGAGATCTTCTTTTAGAGACTCGAATTCGTCCACGTAATTGTATTTTTGCATCCGAATTTGGGCGATTCGTCTTGCTTCAGGTGAACGGGCATCAGAACATTGAACCCAGTCACAAAAAAAATCCGTTTCCGATTCGTTATGTCCCAACGCTCCAGAGATCTTAATGGCCGCACCAATCGATAAGCCTTTTTTACCGTTAATCACTTCACTGAGCCGAGGCGGACTCATCCTAAGATCTCTGGCAAAGGCCCTCAGCGAGTAACTAGGGTTAACTCTCTTTCTCTCCAGCAACAACCCTTTAAGGTAGGCGCGATAGTCTTTATATCCTTGCTGAGCTAAATTCACCAAATCCCCTTGACAATACAAAAGGGCTTATCAAGGAAGAATGCTTCCTACAAGCATTTAGTGAACAAAGTGTTCTCCTAAAGAGAACGAAGTTCAAGAGAGTAGGTATAGGGCGAATAAAGCGCTTTTCTTTATGGGATGGACTCTATAACACGATTTACTGAGGAGGAAAAGCTGACCGCAGAGAGGACTTCAATGCGTTGTATTAGCGACGAACCTCGCTGTCGCTTTGTTGGTGCGCTTGGAAAATCGATGTTCAGGATTGAACTTGAAGAGCAGATCTCCAATCTTCCTATCAGATGACCTCTTACTGGGATTTCGACCTTCTCAATCTAATCTCGATTCATAAGACGAATACCCTTAGAAAGGATCTGTGACAAAATAATATAGACTACCTGTTGTGTTTCATATGACAGCAACACCTTCCTCCTTCGCGCAGAAGATATTGAAATGACTTAGGTTTTTTAGGCAAGTTCGATTCTACCAAAAACGGCCATAATTTGCTATACATTGTTTTAAGTCGGGAGCGTGAAATAAGGAAGCCCATCACCCATGGGCAGGATCGATAGGCGCCGGGGAAACCGAACTCAAGGATTGAATCGTATGAGCGATACCTCTAACGGCCTCTTGGTTTAAGTGAAATCCAGAAACACCAAGCGCAACGCC
>JACTMU010000098.1 GCA_014584465.1 Pseudomonadota bacterium
CATAATCGATAGGACATCACTTTTTTCTCAATGCTGTAGCGACTTCCGTCAATGATCAAAGCAAGTTCTGACTGAGAAATCTCATCACACTGTGGATCAGTCTTCACATTCAGTTGCATTGTGATGCTTCCCTCGTTGTTGTTCAGAACAAATTCTGACGAGAAAACTTAAAAAGCACAAATTAATTTCAAAAAAGATGAGATGAAGCTGCTGCCCACGCCAAGTTTTCTCTTCCAATAATAAAAAGCCTCAATCGATAGTCCATTTTCTCTACAATATTCCGCGATAGTTCCGCCGAATCCCTGGTATGCAGTTAACTGTTCTTGTCAATAAGCTTCTTTCTCGATTCGCTTTGCTGGTGATAAGCTCATACTGACCTCCTCTGATGTCATCGTGTTTTACTGGAGTCAGGCTATCGCAGTGCTGGAAACCTCGCCACACCGGTTTATGGAGCGCTCACAGTGATCGTACATATAAATGGGTAAATACTGGCCTTGTGAGTGGCGGATGTCGACCCACAGGAACTTGTAGTTGTACAGCCGTTACGGGCACATACTCTTGTAACTCCTCTACTGTTGGTCAGGTGCTTTACGATGGATCTGGACGGGGTTCGTCTTACTATGATGTTGGTCATGCTTGGCCAATCTATAATGGAGCAGAAACTTCCACCGCAACGGAGTATACATGGACTTGTTGTGGACTTGGCGTTCGATGTGGTGGCTCAACAGTTTGCCACCCACTCTACAATTGGTGCGCTTTGCCTCCGCCGATGGGGAAGAAGCGCACTGATCTTTCAACTCCGAGGACCCCGATTTAAAAGGCTTCTGGTTCTTGAGAGGCAAAGCGAGGATCGAGAAAACACCAAACTCTTCTAGATTTTTTATAAAAATTTAGTTATACCTGTTCAGATGTACTCTGGGGCGCTAAGCTCCAACAAACCAACTGACGGCAAGATGACGGATTGCAACCTTGCTCATCAAGGCCATGTACGATAAAAGCGACGCTACGCTTTAAGGGGGGAATCTATGTTTCTGAATATATTTAGTCTTAGTCGTCTTGTCTTGGCTATGCCGTTTCTCGTCGTGATCGCCCACGCTCAGACCTCTGATATGCACATTCGCTTTGATGAGGGCGATAAGTGGGAAATGACACAAGGTGGAAAGGACACCTTCTCTACTTTTTTGGCCGACGAGATGGCAGACGTAAAATCTCAAGTGCCGAATCTATTTTGGCCAACCGTTACAGAGCATACGGATTTCAAAGAAATTGTTCTCAGTGCCTTTTACCCAGCTTCCGGAATGTATAAAAATCGTCCCCTTCAATGTGCCTTTGTTCAGAAGGTATTGAACACGACGAACGGAGCCGTGAGAGATCGGTTTTTACAGATCACTCATAACGGTCAGGTGTGTATTCAATATGATCTATCAAAAAGTGAGTGGGCGACTTTTACTGAAAACCTGATGACGTTTTTCTGGACTGAAAAATGGCTCTTAGTTGATGGCGCGTTTTTTAGTCTTGAGGATCTGGTGGTGCAGGCTGTTGGGCCAACTTATAAACGTCCGGAATTTCACATAGCAACTCGTATTGAATTTGATGGATATGGTTGGGGTTTTTCTGATTCTGAACTTGAAATATTCCAGGTCACTCCTGTGTTGGAAAAATACGCTACACTCGCTCAAGAAATAGATCCCAACAGCGATATACCGTTCACAGCACTGGGACCTGAGGTTGAAAAGATCCTAAAAGGCAGTCCCTATGGGACAGTTGGAGCTTTCCAGCCGAGTTCCAAAATCTACATTTCTAATGCCTGGGGACCGGCGGATTTAGTTGAATTGTTGGCCCATGAGTATGGGCATGTTTTTCATGGCGAAACAAACCGGAATGTTGAATGGGAGTCAGCTACTGGAACACTGGTTGTTCACGCCAATGGAGTGCATAATGAGTCCGTGGCTGAATCATTTGCTTGGATGCTTCTTCGTGACGTGTATTCAGCCTATCCTGAGATCAAGTTCTTTCATCTCGCCAAGCTTCAACTGTTTCAGTCTTTACAACCCAAGGATCCACACCTTCTTGGTGCTGCCGTCGTTGGTAGGTTGTTTCATAGCGACGAGGACGGAACTTTTGACGATTTGAGAGAATACGCTTCTTTCCTCGATCTTAATCAGTATATAACGTCTTACGGTTTTGAGGGGATACTTAACAATCTTGGCAATAGTGAGACTACGACGATTCCAGTGATTTTTTCTTCACATTAAATTATTTAAGATTGGCGAGCTTCGGGTAAGACCGGAGTTTCATCTTCACTAGCTCCATATGTTGAGTGGGATCAACGAATGGGACTGTGTTGCCAGTTAAGGTTTCAAAGTGGGGAATTTCGTTCTCAGAACAAATGCCGTAGGCGATGTCACTGAATTGGAAATCAAAGTTGCCGACCACTCGCCATTCTCGTTCCCAGCGAAAATCACTGGGATTATTTCCTGGAAACCAGGGAGGGCCAAACCCCTCGATAAAAGGCATCATGGGTCGCATGTTCTGACAAATTAATGAGGTGGGGATCGCATCCAAGGAGGCACGGATGCTTTGGTTTGTCGTATCAACGTAAAAAATTGGATTTCCCCCTTTGCCACGGACTACGTTCTCTGAAAATGCAAGGCCGTAGGATTGAAAATGGAGCTGACGTCCCTGGATATTGAGGGTCTGAAGATAAACATGGTCGATTGGGGTTTCAGTAAAGCATACACAAAGCAGCCAGGATCTTTGAACCTGGGAGTTCTGGTTGAGGGTTTGATTGCCGCGCTGATAAGGGACCTTTAGGTTGAAGTAACCATACGGTGTTCTGGCTTCAATTTTTTGGCTACTAAGAATGTCTTCCAAGGCTTGTTTGGCGTCGATGGTTGGAAAATCATCCTGAGGTAGCTTATAAATATCCTTCCAGCGTTTCCATCTCCCTGTGCGGGTTAGATGGATTAGGTAGGATGAGAGATCGCCCCTCTTTTCAAGCCGTTGCTCCTTGGTTAAGGAAGGCAAATTTTGACTCCAATCTCTTTGCTGGTTTGATGCCTTTTGTGCTATAAGACAAGGCTATGAAACTATACGAGTTTACAGTCACCGACAATAATAAATTGACCCAGCAAGAAGTTGACCAGCTTGTGGATGGGATTCTTGCTGAAGAATCTCAGATGCAAAGTTGGGCTTCAGGTTTTCAGTGCAAACCTGTTGGTGTTGTTGAAACATTGGGTGACGGCAGCAAGCAATTTCGATTTCAAGTGATGGGACAATTTCAAATCGGCTTCAATTCTGATGAGAATGTCCGAGAATCGGATGACTTCAGTTCACAGCCTTCGGTGGCTGCCAGACCGCTCGATCTTTAGTGAGCTTCTGAGTTTTTTCCGCCTATTAAAAAGAGCTTAATTTTCAAAAAATGGGTTGGGTGACCTAATCCGTTTAATCCGTGCCTCTACATCTTTGATCTTTTGATCAAGGTATCTTTCTGCCTCGGCCAGTTCCTCGCCATGCAGTTCAGCCACTGTGACTTTACGGCCTTTGAACTCGAATGTGCCAGGTGGATCAGCAACTGGTGTGTTTTGCTGTGAAGACATTGGTTGACCATAAATTACCGAGAATCTGGTTTTAAGGGTGAAGATCAATAGCGAAGCCGATTGTTTTGAGTTGGCTTTTCGTCTGCCAGTTAAAGACTGGACGAGTAGTTTCTCAAAGAAGTGAAGCCCGGCAGATTTCGCCTGGTCGTGAGCTTCAGCAAACACCGAATAATTGTCTTTCCAGTTTCTGAGGGTGCGTTCGCTCACCCCAATTTTGTGTACGAAAGACTCAAATCTGTACCCTTGGGAGCAATGCTTAATGAGTTGGTCGCAGTATTTCAGATCAAATTTTGAAGGTCGGGCCATGGCTTAAATTATCCATCAACACTCGGTTTTATCAACTTCTGTTGATCCCGCACGGTGACATTGCTACCAACTTGTAGTAACCGACGGCACAGGAGTGAGTGATGGTTTCAGAATGGCAGAATCTGGATTTTGGAAACGCATGTGCGGCGAGTTCCTCATCTGAAAAAAAGCGTGTACGTGTCGCCTTATTAGAAAGCTACAAGCCTTTTATTGATGATATGGATAAATTGGCCTCCACTTTGAAATACTATGAGGTTGGACCGGATAAATCGTTGCTTGCCCAGTTCGAGAAAGATTGGCAGGTCCAACTTGATTTTGAGCCGAAGTCCCTATTTGAAAATGTGGCAGCCTTTGAAGAGGCCATGGAATATCGAAATACTTTAAGCCGACATGCCTCTATTCCACCTACGAAAATTGGCCCAAGGCAAGAACCGCCCATAGGATTATTTTGGGATAAAAAATACCACCAACCTGTGGTGTGCGTTGGTGATCCAAGCCTTGATCTGGACGAAACACAATACGCTGTCATCCCTACTGGAACCTCATTGAATGAAGCAATTCGATTGCTTAAAGCGGCAGGGATCAAGAATCAGAAGGGATATTTAACCAACACAGATGCAGACGGCCTTAGTGAAGCTATTCGGGTTTTGAAATGGCATGTTGAGGAGGAAATTTCGATTCCTGATATGGTTCGCAAGCGATTTCCCAATCTCGATCCCGAAACCTTCAAGTCAAAAAGTACGCGCTATTCAAAGCTCCTCAACCAGATTATGGAAATCATCGACCCTCCGGAACACGCTTCCCAACAAAAATAAGATTTTTTTAGTTGGTGGATTCTTTTTTTTTGTGACGGCAATTTCGTCGTAACAGAGGCGGAAACACAATGATGGACGATCTCAATAAAAGTAAACAGCAGTTTAAGCGCGAGTTGATTTCATCTACACCAATCGCTGTAACATTGGACAAGTCCATATGCTCGCGTCCCCAAGCTACAGCCATGGCAACGGCCGAAAAAACGTAATGCCAAGACGACTTAAACTGTCTCGCTACTTCGTCAGAACAAATTCTGACGAGAAAACTTAAAAAGCACAAATTAATTTCAAAAAAACTGAGATGACATTGGGGATAGGACATTCAAAGCCTATTTTTGGCCTGGAGTACGGCTATGACGTGATCCGAGCGAGCCCCAAATCATCTTGCCATACCTAGCATGGGACCTATTGACAGTGGCCTCAGAGAGCTCACTGCGGAGAGGATACAGTTTTTTTTTCCGACGAATATAACCATGCAAGCATCATTGATGGACTTCGACTGGCTAAAGGCCATTTGGAGATCTTTTCTCACAATGATGTCGAACATTTGACCTCATTGTTGAGATGTTCTCGAAAACGACATCGCGTGATCATCACCGAATCTCTCTTCAGTATGAATGGCGACCAGGCTCCTCTCTCCGATCTTTGTAAAGTTGCGATGGACTATGGAGCAACGCTGGTTCTCGATGAAGCTCATGCCACCGGGACTCTGGGCCACCATGGACTTGGATTGAGCCATGAATTTCCCTATGAGAATCTCATCTCGATTCACACATGTGGAAAGGCTCTAGGTGGATATGGGGCCTTTGTCTGCTGTCGCAACCAACACCTAAGAGACTACCTCATCAACCGAGCACGAAGTTTCATCTTTTCCACAACACCTCCACCTCTTCTTATTGCTCATGCGCGATTTGCCTTAGAAGAGATTAGGACCAATCCCAAACATCTGAGAAAGCTTCATGATCGTATAAGTCATTCTCAAACACTCTTTGAGCAAGCGGGACTTCCGCACTCCGGCTCCCCCATTGTCCCTGTGATGGTCGGTTCCAACGAAAGCACCTTGCATTTGGCTCAAAACTTCAAAGCCCAGGGAATCTTTGTCAAGGCCATTCGTTACCCCAGCGTCCCTCATGGAACTGCCAGACTTCGCATCACCCTCTCCTCAGAGCACACCGATGAAGAACTTAAAACTTTAACCATCGCTCTAGAAAAATGGAGATCAGAAAAATCTTGATCTCAAAGAATCAACACCTTTTTATCACTGGAACCGATACGGGGGTGGGTAAGACTTTTGTCTCCACTCTTTTGGCAAAGAGACTTGATCGACGCTACTGGAAGCCGATTCAAAGCGGAATGGATTTGCCAACCGACTCGCAGTTGGTCGCCCAGATCCTATCGCCTCAAAGAGTGCTTCCTGAACTCTACCTGTTGCGTGCCCCCCTCTCTCCCCATGAGTCAGCACGTCTGGAACAAAAAGAGATCTCCATCACACAGATCCTCTCTACATTGACGCAGATTTCTGATCCCTTGGTGATCGAAGGTGCAGGAGGCCTCCTGGTACCGCTCAACGAACATGATCTCATGATCGATTTGATCTTGGCTATGAACTGCCCTGTGATCCTTGTCGCTCGCTCCACATTGGGAACGATCAACCACACCCTTCTCTCACTTGAAGCCCTTCGATCCCGCAACATGGAACCTCTCGGCGTGATCATGGTGGGGCCAACCAACACCGCAAATCGAAAATCGCTTGAACAGTTTGGACGCGTGTGCATCTTGGCTGAAATTCCTTGGGTCCATGACCCTCTTCTTTACCTCAAAATACTTTTCACCGATCATGCGGTATAATAAGAAACTACTTAGCTATCCTCACAACGCGAAAACCCACAAAACTGGCACCGAAGCGAAATTCAGAAGGATCGGCGTAATGGCGCTCAGTGGAACGCAATCCCCACGCATGAACGTGCCAACTGGTCAGAGGGTGCATTGCTACTCCGAGGTTCCATCGAAGAACAATCTGTCGTTCATCTCAAAACCGCACGTCTACAGAAAACTCATGTTTTCTCTTTGAAAGTAGGAGGTCGTTTCAAAGTGAGCGCTCCATAAACCAGTGTTCAAGTCTGGCCCCGTTGATCGTATAACTTATTCGCCACGCGTGTGGATTTTCGCTTGGACAAAAGGGATCTC
>JACTMU010000025.1 GCA_014584465.1 Pseudomonadota bacterium
TCCTTCCAGCTTGCAAGACTCGATACAAGGCCCCATTTCTGGGCTACCTTGACGGGAATTCACCCGCTAGCTTGGCTGAGCTTCGCCCAGCGCACATCCAAGCAATGATATCATCAGCAGACTTAAAATCAATCAGAGCTTCCTTGTAAGACGCCTTAGACTTCGAATTTAAATGTACTTCCTTGTTTTTCAAATCAGGCTCATCGGGCAAGAGCATTGCAGTAGGATTGGTACTTGAACATCCAAGGACTACGAAAATGAAAGATAGTGTAGCTAGAGATTTCATCGATTCATCATCTAGCCTTTGGGAAGATGAAGTCCTCGCTCTTTTCCGATCTCAAGGGCGTCGTCATAGCCAGCGTCGATGTGTCGAAAGAGTCCCATGGCGGGATCGGCTGTGAGAACGCGTTGGAGTCTCCTTGCAGCTTCCGGCGATCCATCAGCGACGATCACTTGGCCGGCATGGAGACTGTAGCCCATACCAACACCACCACCGTGGTGAAAACTCACCCATGTTGCACCACAGGCTGTGTTCACTAAGGCATTGAGAATGGGCCAATCTGCAACGGCATCAGAACCATCTTTCATCCCTTCAGTCTCCCGATTGGGTGAGGCCACACTGCCACAATCGAGATGGTCTCGGCCAATCACAATGGGGGCCTTGACTTTGCCCGAGGCAACCAGTTCGTTGAAGCAAACGCCTGCTTTGGCGCGCTCTCCATACTCCAACCAACAGATTCGAGCAGGCAGGCCTTGAAAGGCAATCTTCTCCTCAGCCATGTCGAGCCAGTTCAAAAGGGAACTCTTTTCTGGAAACAACTCCCGAAGCGCATCGTCGGTGACCTGAATGTCGCGAGGGTCTCCTGAAAGAGCGACCCAACGAAAGGGGCCACTGCCTCGACAAAAAAGAGGGCGAATGTAAGCTGGAACAAAACCAGGAAAGTCAAAGGCATCCTTGACTCCAAACTCAAGGGCCTGAGCACGAATGTTGTTTCCGTAGTCAAAGGTGATCGCCCCACGCTTTTGAAGGGCAAGCATACCTTCTACATGTTTGGCCATGGCTGCCATGGATCTTTTTACATAGGCTTTGGGATCACGGTCTCGAAGCTCTTTGGCTTGAGCGATGGTGTACCCTTCAGGGATGTATCCATTGAGGGGATCGTGAGCCGACGTTTGATCCGTGAGAAGATCGGGCACAAATCCCTCTTTCAAGATGTCATGGATGATGGTGGCCATGTTACCTTCAAGAGCAATCGAGCGTGCGACACCTTGAGCTTGGTAGTGGCGAACTCGTTTGAGGGCTTCATCCAGATTGGGCGCCACCTCATCCACAAATCGTGTTTCAAGGCGTCGGTCGATGCGCTCGCGGTCCACTTCGACGGCCAGGACGACGGCACCGGCAAAGACTCCCGCCAGCGGCTGAGCGCCTCCCATACCACCAAGTCCAGCCGTCACGATCGACCGCCCCTTCAGTGAACCTCCAAAGTGTTGACGACCAGCTTCAGCAAAGGTCTCGTAGGTCCCTTGAATGATCCCCTGGCTTCCAATGTAGATCCAAGACCCTGCGGTCATCTGGCCATACATCATGAGACCCCGTCGATCGAGCTCATGAAAGGTCTCCCAGTTGGCCCAATGGGGGACCAAGTTGGAGTTGGCGATGAGGACGCGAGGGGCATCAGGGTGTGTCTCTACAATGCCGACGGGTTTTCCAGATTGGATCAAGAGTGTCTCATGAGCCTCAAGCGCAAGAAGGTTCTTCAAAATCTGATCGTAACAGTTCCAATTGCGAGCCGCCTTCCCGATTCCTCCATAGACGATCAGTTCGTCAGGTTTTTCGGCAACGCTAGGGTCAAGATTGTTTTGAATCATTCGATAGGCGGCCTCCTGCAGCCACCCCTTGCAGTGAAGTTTGGTTCCCTGTGGGGCCTTTACCATTCCAACTCTCCTACGGTTTTTGTAACACTCTGGAGGATTTCGTCTCGTTCAATCATGTTCTTGATGGTTTCAATGTCTTTTGCAAAGACACGATCCTTCTTTGCAAAGGGAACCAATTCACGAACCTTATCAAAGGCGGCTTTGACGCCGGCTTCGGGTTCCAGGGGTTTAAGGAGGTCCAGCGCCTGGGTCCCACTGAGAAGTTCCATCGCAAAAATCAACTCTGCATTGGAGACAACCTCTCCCAATTTTCGTGCGGCAATGGTGCCCATACTCACATGGTCCTCTTTGTCGGCCGAAGTAGGAATGCTGTCGACCGAGGCCGGGTGAGAAAGGATCTTGTTTTCGCTGACAAGAGAGGCTGCTGCAACCTGAACAATCATATGGCCGCTGTGAAGACCCCCGTCACTTGCAAGAAATGGGGGAAGGTTGCTCATCGAGGGGTTGATCAGTTTTTCAATTCGGCACTCCGACATCGAGGCCATGGCACTTAAGGCAATCGCCAAAAAGTCGAGAGTGAAGGCCACGGGTTCGCCGTGAAAATTCCCACAAGATAAAATCTTATTCTCCTGTGCAAAGACCAAGGGGTTGTCCGTGGACGAGTTTGCTTCGATCTCAAGAGTTTCCACACTGTCTCGCAAAGTCTTCTTTGCAGCACCATGGACCGCGGGCATACAGCGAAGGGAGTAGGCGTCTTGAACCCTCGAACAATTTTCATGGCTCTTTGAGATCACCGAAGAGTCGCCCAAAATTTTGAGAAGATTGCGAGCCGTCTTGGCCTCACCTGGATGGGGGCGCACAGCCGAGATGATTGGATCAAAGGCCCTTCGTGAACCTTTAAGCCCTTCAAGAGTGATGGCTCCAGCGATGTCTGCCATCCAAACCAGCTGACGAGCGCGGTAGGCGTTCAAAAGACCTATTGCCGTCATCACCTGACATCCATTGATGAGTGAGAGACCCTCTTTAGCCTCAAGAACGAGAGGTTGAACATTGGTCTTGGACAATGCTTGTTCTGCGCTCTCTCGTTTTCCCTTGTACCAAACCTCACCCTCACCAATCAGAGCCAGAGCAAGGTGAGAGAGGGGGGCAAGATCGCCACTGGCTCCGACACTTCCCTTTTGAGGAATGACCGGAATGATATCGCAATTGAGAAACTCAAGGATCTTGTCCACAACCTCGGGGCGAATTCCACTGTGTCCGGTTGCCAGGCAGTTGGCTCGCAAATACATGATGGCCCGGCTCTGAGGAGGGGTGAAGGGGTCACCAACTCCGCAAGAATGTGAGCGAATCAAGTTTTGTTGAAGTTCACGAATTTGTGATGGAGAGATTCGAACATCGCTGAAGAGCCCAAACCCTGTATTGACACCGTACATGGTGTCTCCAGTTTGAATGCGGCTTTCGATGTACTTTCGAGAAAGCGACATCTTTTCGCGAGCCTCGGGGCTGAGCTCCACAGGGGCATTTAAGTGACCCACGCTCCACACTTTATCCAGATTGGCACTTTTCCCATCAACGACGATCTTCATCGGGAAATCGCCTTTAACGTTCGTATGGCTTGTACCGGATTGTTCTTAAAGACAAAATTTCCAGCAACCAAAACATCGGCCTCCTTGCAAAGAAGAGCCGTCTGATCATTGATCCCACCATCTACTTCGATCAGGGCATGAGAGCCCATCTCCGTCAGTCGCTCTCGAACAATGCCAATCTTTGAGACTTGGTCCGACAAGAAGCCCTGCCCACTGAATCCCGGATGAACCGTCATGATGAGAACCAGATCCACCAAAGAAAGTAGTGGCAAAATCTCCTCAACCGGAGTTGGTGGACAGAGCGTGATACCCACCTGAGCTCCAAGCTCTCGAACCTGACGTAGATTCTCTTTTGGATCTTTGAGGGTTTCAATATGAAGAGTGATGAGGTTTGCACCAGCTTTGACAAAAGCTGGGACCAGCTTTTCAGGATGTTCGATCATGAGGTGGGCATCGATAAAGGCATTGCTCTTCGCCCGGATCGACGCCACCACAGGGGGGCCCATGGTCAAATTGGGAACAAAGTGGCCATCCATCACATCGACGTGGAGCCAGTCGGCTCCGGCTTCAAGTATGGTTGCAATCTCTGCACCCAAACAGGTGAAATCCGACGAAAGGAGGCTTGGTGCCACAAGAAAAGGTTTATGAGATGATGCCAAATTGTTCTCCTAGAGATAGAGGTTGTCCTCGTAAATACTCCGCAGACGACATGGACGATTTGGATTCAGGTTGAACATTCCAAATTCGAAGGAGTGATCCATCACCGCAGGAGATCAGAAAACTCTCCTTGGTCACCGCAACGACCGATCCAGGCGCATGGCTCTGAGAAGAAGAGTCCTCATCTGCGGTCTCACATCGATGGATCTTGAGTTTACGACCCTTTCGGAGGGTCCAACAGCCAGGTCCCATTGCAAGGCCTCGCACAAGGCGATCGATTTGCAGGGCCGAGAGGGTCCATTTGATCTCGCCCTCCTCCTTTTTGATCTTCTTGGCGTAGGTGGCCTCCTCCTCATTTTGGGAAGAGGCGTGAAGTTGTCCACGCAAGTAATCCTTATACTCACTCAAGAGAAGCTCTTGCCCCAGGATTGCAAGCTCATCGGCAAGCTCAAGGCTATCTTTTCGATCAATAAGGCAACGCCGTTGGCCCAAGATGGGTCCAGCGTCGAGACGCTCGACCAAGACTTGCAGGGTCATTCCGGTCTCGTGATCTCCGGCAATGATGGACCGCTGAATGGGAGCTGCCCCACGCCACCGTGGAAGAAGGCTCGCATGGAGATTCACGCAACCTCTTGGAAAAAGTGCAAAGAAGGCTGCCGATAAGATTTGACCAAACGCCACAACCACCGCGGACTCTGCATGCCAGGAGTAGATCTTTTTGTAGATGTCCTCCTGGTTGACATCATCGGGGCTGATCACCTCGATGCCCTCTTGATGGCAAAAACTCTTTACCGGACTTGGCTGCAGCTTCATGTGGCGTCCCTTGGGGCGATCGGGTTGAGTGATCACACCTGCAACTGTAAATTCAGGATCACCCAAAAGAGTCTTAAGTGGCCGAAGTGAAAACTCCGGCGTTCCCAAAAAGAGAATTCTTCTCATAATGGGGGCTCCTCGCTCTCTTTTTCTTTTGAAGAGGTCGAGTAGCCATACTTTTTGATCTTGGCCTTGATCTTTTCGGACTTCAGAGTGCTCAAACGATCGATAAAGAGTTTTCCATCCAGGTGATCGATCTCATGTTGAATGCAAATGGCAAGAAGACCATCCGTTTCGAGTTCGATCTGTTCACCGTCTTCATTGAGTGCAGAAACTCGTATGTGGCGGGAGCGTGTGACGGTTTCATAGTAGGTCGGAACGCTGAGACACCCCTCATCCATCTTCGTCGTTCCACTCTTCTCTACAATTTCAGGGTTGATCAAGATCAGAGGTTGAGGGATGCGCTCTTCGAGTGGGGTCATGGTGTATCGGTCTGAATCGTCATCCTCATCATCCTCATCATCTTCGCCATCGCCATCGCCATGCTCTGGTTCCAAACTGAGTTTTGATAGAGAGGCTCCCCTTTTTTGAGAAGGGGCATCCAGCTCCGACAAGTTCGATCTTGAGGGGCTTTGCGTATCGATCACAACGAGACGAACAAGCTCTCCGATCTGCGGAGCGGCCAGTCCAATTCCTCGAGCCTTGTACATCGTCTCCAACATATCTTGAGCCAGGGACTTGATCTCGTCGGTGACGGATTTAGCCGGCTGAGACTTCTTACGAAGCGTGGGATTGGGAAAAGTTAAAATCTCTTTTATGGCCATACTCAATGGATCCTTCTCAAATCTCTTTTTTAGGAAACTTTCACCATCTTTTCAAGCTATCGTTTGATGCGAAGAAGAAAGAGGGTTGCAATGACTCCCATGATGACATTGGGAGCCCATGCAGAAATCGAGGGAATCAGCACTCCATGGCGCCCCAGGGTGAGCGAGGAGCTCAACGCTGCCCAGTAGATGAAGGCGATTCCAATGCACTTTCCAATGCTCAGTGCGCGCCCACCTCCACGGGGTCCCCCCAAACTGAAGGGAATCCCAAGGAGCGTGAGAATCAGGGGCGTAAGAGCCATACTGAATTTACTGTGGTAATCAACTTCATACTGCACAGTATCAAGTCCTGCCTCCTTGTTCTTGTTGATGAACTTCTTGAGATCATCGAGGCTCATGACCTCTGAGGCTGTGGGATTGGATTGGACGTCGGTGATGTCTTCATTCAACGAGATGGTCTTGCGTCGAAACTTCGTCATCACAGGAAAACTTTCACCCTCTAAAAAGAGGGTGATTGCACCATTGGTAAGGTTCCAGCGATGCCCTGAGATTTGTGCTTCTGCGGCTGAAATGAGTTGAATCAAGTTCCAATTTGGATCGAAATAGTAGAGTGTGATCTCTTGGGCCTGCTTCTTTTCCGCGTTGAGGGTCATGATGTTAAAGAGAATGTGGTTGGAGCGGTACCAGATCTTATTTTGGCGAACGGTTGAGTAGAGTCCTGGCTGTCCCGTGATCTCCACAAAATAGACAAAGTTCTTCTTCTGCGCAAAGATGGGGAGAAGAAGGTCTGAGGCAAAGAAGGTTGAGGATGAGATGATTGCGACAAGTATGAGAATGGGGGAGCTTACTCTGGCCAGACTCATCCCCGCACTGAAGAGGGCGGTAAGTTCATTGCTCTTTTGAAGTTGTGTGAGCGTAAAGATCGTGGCCAAGAGCGCAGCCATGGGAATGATCTGGTAAATGACCGAGGGCAGCGAGTAGCCATAATAGGCAGCAAGAGTTTCAAGTGGGGTTTGGTACTGAGCCATGGTGGACATAAAGTCGACAATGAAGAAAATGGTGGTGAAGACCGTCAGGCCCGCAAAGAAATAGCTCAAAAAAAGTTTGGCAATGTAGCGATTGGCAATCGTAAACATAAGCTCTTACAACACCTCAATTTTTCGGGAGGAGCAACAAGATCTTCCGCTTGACTGATTTCAAGAAAGATCGTTAACTCAGATATGGCCTTACGCGTCTTATTGGCAGATGAAAGCAGTGCAATCAAGAAGGTGTTTCAACTTGCCCTTCAAGACTATGCAGCCCAGGTGAAATCGGTTCATCAGGGCGGAGATGTCTCTGCAATCGCACGGGATTTTCAGCCCGACATCATCTTCACCGACATCTTGCTTCAAAAGCGTGATGGATATGAGGTCTCCCGCGAGATCAAAGAAGATCCCATCTTGGGAAAGACTCCGGTTGTTTTGATGTGGAGTGGCTTTCTCGATTTTGATGAGGGCAAGTTCAAGAAGAGCCACGCCGATGCTCGACTTGAAAAGCCCTTTGATGTTGAATCTCTGCGTAAAGTAGTTCAAAAATTTGTACCAAAGACTCAAAGTCAGCCTTTGAGTGCCTTTCTGGAGCTTCCTCATATTGAGTTTCAGGAGGAGAGGCCCACAACCTCTTCAAAATCGAAGGAGAGCTCTGCCAAAGGTGGGGGCGAGCCAGCCTCATGGACACCACCACCAGCGTCCTCCATCTCGGTCCCAACTTTTGAGTTTTCGGCTGAGGAGATCTCTTCAGGTAGCTCCATTGAGCTTGATGAGGTTCACGATGGTGGCGGGCCAGAGGGGTTGAAGATCGATTTTGATTTTGGAACTCTTTCGTCTCAGGCACCGAAATTCGAAGATGAGCCCGATAAGGAGCACTCTGAGGAGCACTCTGAGGAGCACCCTGAGGGACTTATGAGCCATCCGATGGGTGGAGCATTGAGTGGTGATGAGGGACAGAGCTCCAAGGAGGAGATCACCGAGATTGGGGATGAACCATGGACGATGGAGAGCTTTGATCCGATCGAAGATTTCGCCCATAAGAAGCTAGCAGAAATCCCTTCAGAGGAGTTCGCGCAGGTTTCGCTCAGCCACCTCAAGAGGGTTGAGCAGGTGGAGGATCACTCTGAAGAGGCTACGCGTGAAGTCGACCTTTTTGAAGAGGGTCGGGATGAGCGTGATGAACCGACCAGGGCTGTCGATCTTTTTGCCGAAGATCTCGCAGAAGAGGTCGAAGAGTCCTCCAAAGATACAGATGGGGTGGGAGAGGAGTGGAAGGTTCAAAATCTTTCTCAATTTCGTCTCGATCTTCCAGAAGGGGCCGAGAGTGAAGAGCCTCAGGTCCATTTCGTCGTACCAGATGAGAAGATCTCTGAGAGTGACTTTTTGCTGCATTCTCCCGAACAGGGTGATGATTCGGGGCGATTGAAGGCAGAAGATAGGTCAATTTCAACCCATCTTGACGCATTTCAACCCCAATTGAGGCGTGAAGAAATCGAGGAGATTGTGCGGCAAGAGTGTCGTCAGATCATCGAATCCATGGTAGAGAAAATCGTTCCCCAAATTGCGGAGCGGTTGATTCAAGGGGAGCTTGAACGTCTTCTTCGAGAGGAAGAGAACGAAGCCGAACTGTAAGGATTGCTATGAATGAGATGATACGCATTGCTGTGGAAGAAGATCTTCCGCGAGGTGATCTTACGACCGATTTGCTGGGGCTCCAAGCCTCCCCGGGGTTTGCTCAGGTCGTTGCCAAAGAGGACCTCATCTTTTCTGGAAAAGAGCTTTTTGAAGAGAGTTTGAAGGCCTCTGATTCGAAGCTTGAGGTTGCCTGGCACTTCAAAGAGGGGGACTTTGTTCTTTCTCGATCTAAACTTTGCACCATCAAAGGGGATCTCATTGCTGTATTGAAGGGTGAGCGGGTGGCTCTAAATTTTTTGGGACATCTTTGTGGAGTTGCCACGCTCACGCGATGTTATGTCAATGAATTGGAGGGAACAAAAACTAAGATTCTTGACACACGCAAGACCCTGCCCGGCTATCGCAAATGGGATAAGAGGGCAGTCCTCCATGGTGGAGGGGTGAACCATCGTATGAATTTAAGTGATGCGATCTTGGTGAAAGAAAATCACATTCGTGTCTCTGGAGGAATCACCTCCGCCGTTGAAAAGATTCGTCATCAACTTAATGTCAGAGGCCTTCGCATGCCCATTACAGTCGAAGTGAGTTCGATCGATGAGGTTCAAGAGGCTGTGGATTTGAGGGTCGAAAGAGTTCTGCTCGACAATATGGACAATGAGCTCATGAGTGCGGCGCTTAAGATCATCCCAAAGGGTATCGAGACGGAAGCCAGTGGCAACATGACTTTGGAACGTGTGCGAAGTGTGGCCGATCTTGGAGTCGATTTTATCAGCATTGGGGCCTTGACCCACTCTGCGCCTTGTGCCGATGTGAGCATGTTATTTGAGTGGGAGTTGACTTAGATAGCGTTGAGATTGAGAAGAGGACCATGAGATCAAACATAAGGAACAGGAGTTGATGTTATGATAGGTGAATGGACCAGGCGATGGGCAAGTGAAAGAGGAATTCCAAGTTGGTATTTTCCTGAAACTGAGAGCACGAACAAAGTGGCAAAGGATTTTCCTGAACCCTCAGGAATTGGCGAAGCCTATCTCTTTGTAACCGATCATCAGACAGGTGGTTATGGGCGCAACCACTCAACTTGGATTGATCCAGAGGAGGGAGATGGTCTGCTCTGTTCGTGGGCTTTTCAGGTGAGCTCCTCACCTCAGCCTGTCTTTTCCCCTATGGTGGGGCTTGCGCTCTTTAAGGCCGCGATGGCCACTTGGCCAAGTCGCCCCTGGGCACTGAAGGCTCCCAATGATCTTTTTCTTCAAGACAAAAAGGTGGCCGGAATTTTGATCGAAAATGTTCAACACGCCGAGGTCCATCGATTGGTGATTGGAATCGGTCTCAATGTCCTGAGCCACCCAGGTGAAGTGGTCGAAGCGGGTCACATCGGAGAGGTTGATGAGGAGAAGTGGTTTGAGTTTCTGGATGCTCTTTGGAATGAGCTGCGAAACGCCGTCAATCGTTGTGGCGAAAAAGAGATGAGTGATCGAGCGTGCACGGATTTGTTGGGCGCCCTCAACCGCTGGACTCTTCTCAAAGAGCCCTACCAAGCCGTAAAGCCTCAAGGAGATTTGATCTCACCCAGTGGTTGTCGCTCTTGGCATAGCATATAGCTGCTGGCGGGAAACTGCATTTGAGTCCGGATCTGAAATTAGAAGTGGTCTAGAAGTGATGAAGGTCGCCACCAGATCCGAAGTGTTTGAAAAAGGTAGACCTCACCGTATCACTGGGGTGCAGTCAGCTCTCAAGCTTAGGGTTTAGGTGCGCACTGCCCGTCGAGTGATCTATGCATCAACGATGCTACAATTCCTTGATTGCCATAGGTCCATTTTTTGCAAGTACCTACGGATACGAATTCTCAATCTCTTTCTTCAAAAGCGCGTTCAATCCAGACTCGCTAAAATCCTCCAGTTCGATCCCATTTACAAAAAATGTAGGAGTCCCTCTGACGTTGAGCACCTTCCCATCTTGTTCATCCTGTTCAATGATAGCCTGAATTTTTTGTGCCTCCATATCAGATCTAAGTTGCTCCATATCCAAATCCAATTCTGAGAGGTACGTGAAAATAAGCTCAGGCTTGGGACTGTGGTGATCTCCCCATTGAGGCTGGTAATAGAACAAAAGTTCTAGCGCCTCCCAATACTTGCCCTGAAATCTTGCTGCTTCCAATGCTTTGATGGCCACCTTTGAATTTCGATGAAAAGGAGCATATCGGACCACCAGCTGCACCTTAGCGTCAAATTCCTTCAATAAAGACTTCACTAAAGGATAAAAAGCACGACAGCTTTCGCACTCTGGGTCCAGAAACTCAGTCAAAACGACCCGTGCTTCTGAACTTCCTAGTCTTGGCGAATGATCTCGAACAAACAGTTCGGACTTTTCTGTTGCGAGAAAACTGAGTTTCTCTTTGTGCGATTCCTTGTACATAAACGCTGCCACCGCAAAGGCAATCAACAGTACAACTCCAGTAACCGTATAAATAGAAAATCTATTTTTCATTCGAACAATTCCTCTTTAATATCAACAGTAACCCAAACAATATGCTAAATCCTGTAAAAGACATCATTGGGATAGTTATGAAACCCATCCAATTAATATAAACCGTGGCGCACGATACCCCCTCCAAACAGGGTGAGGCACTTTCTGGAATGATCCCATAATGAAGTAGATTGTGATAGAGGGCAATAAGCCATCCCACTAAGACTAAGGGCATCGAAAACGCCAATGTAGATCTTGCAGGCTGAAAGGCTCCAACTGCAAAAATCAATACCAGGGGATACATCCCAATACGCTGATACCAGCAAAGTACGCAAGGTGGAAATCTCATTACTTCACTAAAGAAGAGACTGCCTAGTGTAGCCACCGAGGCTACGAGCCAACACAAGAAAACAATAAGCTGATCTCTTTTCATCAATGACCCTCAGCCAGTTTCAATTCCTTCTTGGACTCAATAATCACATTCAAAGATGACTTCAAAAAGACCACGGCAATTGTAAATCCTACAATCGTATCCGGCCAGCTGCGGTTTGTGGCAGCCACAAGCAGCGATGCAGTCAATGTGCCCACGTTAGCCAAAATGTCATTTCTTGAACAAATCCAGGTAGACCGCATGTTGATATCATCACTTCGATGCCGAAACAGCAAAGCAAGGCAAATCAAGTTTGCCACAAGAGCCAGTCCACCCACGATTCCCATCGTTTCAGCCACTGGAGGAAATGCCAGCACCGCCCTAATCGTTGTTTGAGCCAAGACAAATAATCCAAAAGCCGCCATGATATACCCTTTTAGAAGCCCTGCTCGCGCACGCCAAATGGCGCCTTCATTAATAACATACAAGCTGAACCCGTAAACAAGTGCATCTCCAAGCATATCAAGTGAATCAGCTGTAAGAGCTGAGGACCGACTGATCCAGCCCGAAAAAAACTCCACAAAAAACATTAGGACATTTATGAGCAAAACAGTTCGCAGAACATTTCTTTGACCTACCCTGAGTTGCTCAAGCTCAAAGGCCTTACTTTCACAGCAGCTCTTACTCACTGCGATCTCTTCAACTTTACAAAGAATCGTGCACTGACCATACTACGATAGGGTATCTCAAAGTACCTTGAATCAGTCAACTCCATTAGGTCGCGAGATGGTGGAACGGGGTCTTGCGAGACTTCCTCAAGGTCCTAGAGGCTAAACACGGGAATCGCCTAAGATCGAGGCCTTGAAAAGATGAACATTTCGATTCGGGAGCGACAAGATGTACAGATTCCCAGCACTGCCTTGGGTCTTCGGCTCAAGGCGTTGCATCAAGATCATCTTTGAGACTATCACTTGCTTTGATCAAATTATGAGTTAGATGTACTGCCTGCGGTCCAATTGTGAATGTGTGGTGAGAGGTACAGTGATATGAAGAAGCTCGAAAATTTTTTTGAGGGAATTATTTTTTCAAGTCGTTGGGTTCAGGCGCCTATCTACCTGGGGCTTATTGTTGGGGCGGTTCTCTACTCTTATAAATTTGTTGTAGAGTTGATTCACCTTTGTGTCACCGTTGGAGAGATCCAAGAAGAGTTACTGATGCTTGGGATCCTTACGTTGGTTGATATCTCCATGGTTTTGAATCTACTCATCATGGTTATAATTGGAGGATATGCTACCTTTGTAAGCAGAATGCATCTGGAGGAACACGAAGATCGTCCCGATTGGCTGAAGAAAATCGATGCAGGAACATTGAAGGTAAAGCTAGCAGGTGCCCTTGTGGGTATTTCTGGAATTCATCTTTTGAAGTCATTCATCAACATCAGCAATAAAGACTCTGAACAAGTAAAATGGCAGGTTGTCATTCATGTGGTCTTTCTCTTCTCCACGCTGATGCTGGCGTATACAGAAAAAATTCTTCACTCCTCCCACTCAAAGTCGGACGCCAAGAGCCATTAAGCGGTGTTTGGAGCAATCGGAATCGGCAGCAAATGGAAGTAATTGAAAAGGGAACGCGTTTTCTGAGTAGCATAAGTGCTACCAATATCTGGTCAACTCTGCTATATCAAGTGTTGAGTCGTACAAGCGATACTTTTACCGACTCTAGGTTGAATGAAAGCAAAGTAGTGGTTGGATTCACGCAGATTTTTAGGCAAAGTGGTTTTTGACACAGGTTTCGCGCTAGGCACTCGATAGTTGAGTTGGATCAAAGGAGGTCTCTGATGGCACTTACCTACACACCCGAAGCTGAAATTGGAAGTTCATGCCCCCAGTTTTCGCTTCTCGCAACCGATGGGCATACATACAGCCTTGATTCGTTTTCCAAGGCGAAGGGGCTTTTGGTGATGTTCATCTGCAACCACTGTCCCTATGTGCAGGCGATCGAGGATCGTCTGATCGAGTTGGCCCGAAATTATCGAGCCAAAGGGGTTGCCTTTGTTGCGATCTGCTCCAACGATGCCGAAAACTATCCTGAAGATTCATTTGAATCGCTCACGAAGAGGTGGCGTGAAAAGGAGTATGGATTTCCCTATCTTTATGATGAAAGCCAGTCAGTCGCAAAGTCGTTTGGTGCCGTTTGTACGCCCGACTTCTTTCTCTATGATGGTGAGCGGAAGTTGGCCTACCGTGGACGCCTTGATGACTCCTGGAAAGACCCATCGAAGGTGACTCAGGAGGAGCTCAAGATGGCGATGGATTCTGTGCTGCTTGGGCAAGAGCCATCGCCCCATCAAAATCCCTCCATGGGATGTTCGATCAAGTGGAAGTAGACCTGGGGATTTGAGTGCCAGGCTCCGTCTTCTCGGCAAATTAGGTGTAACACTTTGGCGGTCTTTTCAAGAGATGGAGTGATGTTTTGAATTTAGAATGGATGGTTGCTGGATCACTATTTCGGCAAGAAGTTGGTTCGTCCCATCCACCTTTATTTCAAAGTCGGTCAGCCAGAGGAGAAGTGGAAGTGGCCTGCATCTTGGGGTCCAGAGAAGGATCGATTTGGTTTGGGATTGCATAATGACTTCAACCTTGAAAAAACATGGTGGAAAATGGAAGGCGTTGACCCAAAGGTAACTTTGGATAAGGTTCGTTTCTATAGCTATGAAACAATTTCTCATGATGAGGAGGCATGCCGAAAGCTTCAATATCATGCAATGGGACTTGCTAAGGCCTTTGGAAGGCAAAAGCTCCTAGATTGGGTGAGCGCAAATAGCCCCAACGGCTATGATCCTCTCAAAGACGAAAGATCGGCAGATGAAGTGGGTCGTCAGCTCAGCAGCACAATGCCGTTGAATGCAAAACTATAAACAGATATGAAAAAATCTTTCTTGCGAGCATCGGTACCTCCGCAGAATTCTATCTTTTCAGAAGACATCACTTAACGACGTTCGAGATCAAAGCTCCCCAATGGATACTCTAGGCCTTCTTGCGGGTGTAGATCATCACGTAGTCCTTGCAGCCGACGAGGGTGCATGCAGAACATTGAGTTCCAAAGTCGGAAGGTCGCGGCTGAGTGACGAGCACCTCGTAACCCATCCCAGTGTAGAGTTCGCGCGACTCTTCGACGCGTTCAGGAGAGATGAGGTGGCGACGAATCCATCCTTCTTTAAGTAACTTTGGATCCCCTCCGATGGAGGGGCCCATATCCAGTGGGTTGTTGGCAAAACAGCCAAGTTCTTTAGGCCCGAGTCCCATAGAACTAGGCGCCGGCTTCAAAAGCTCGTTCACGTTGACCGCCTAACTTCTCTAAACGAATCAATCCCAAGATGGCAGCTCCATAGGCGCCGACAAATTGAACGAGGTC
The DNA here is from genome assembly GCA_014584465.1 of Pseudomonadota bacterium. Lineage (GTDB taxonomy): Bacteria > Bdellovibrionota > Bdellovibrionia > Bdellovibrionales > JACTMU01 > JACTMU01. The sequence continues at coordinate 14,672 of JACTMU010000025.1, forward strand.
TGCGGGAGGGCAGTTGATTTCACTTCCCATCTGTTCTCGAAGAGAAGAGGCAAGAGTTTCAAAACGGACAATCCCTCCCACAATGGTGTGTTCAGGTTCACCCTTCACACGTTTGATCAATTGAGCCGACCGCCCCACAAGAGATTCAATTGCACCCTGCATAATGTCTGAGGGAGGCGTACCCTGAGAAAGGTGGTTGATCACTTCAGATTCCGCAAAGACAGCGCACACTCCGGAAATTGGAACTGGCTCCTTCGATGTGGTCAAAAGACGCCCAATCTCTTCGGTAGAAAAGCCCATATAGCGAGCCGTCTTTTCAAGAAAAGCACCAGTACCCGCCGCACACTTGTCGTTGAGTCGAAAAGAGATCACCTTGGCGGCATCGTCAAGACGACTTGCCTTCATGGTCTGGCCACCAATGTCCAAGATAGAGTGAGTTTTAGGAAAGAGCTGTTTGGCACCTCGTGCAGCCGCAGTGAGATCGGTGACGTGCACATCTTTAAAGAGCACCTGGTGTCTTCCAATCCCTGTGGCGACAACGTACTTGATGTCACTGTGTTGAAGTTTGGCCATCTTAAGGCAACTCTCATAAACGGTTTTGGAGATTTCAGAGAGTTTAAAACCCGTGGGGCGCAGATCCTTTGCCAAAATCTCTCTGCGCTCGTTGATGATCACGGCCTTTGTATAAGTTGATCCTACATCAATTCCAGCTGTTATTGACATTTTTCCTCCTTGGAGTTCTTTGCGGAACTCTTCGAACTTTTTGGATTGCGGCTTGCTAAAATGTGGTCCATTGCAAAAAGTGAAGCACCAAGAGCTCCCATAAAGTGGGAATCCTCGCTCACATTGAGCTTCTTTTCAAGGCGCTCTTCAAGTGCCTTCACCATGGCGACGTTACGAGTGACACCACCGGTAAAGGTGATCTCATCTTCAACTCCAACACGTCGAAGGAGAGCGGCAGAGCGAGATGCAATCGATTGATGAACACCCCAAAGGATGTCTTCAACCTTTTTGCCCTTTCCTAACCACGAGAGGACTTCCGACTCTGCAAAGACCGTGCAGGTGGTGCTGATTCGAACAGGTTTTTGCCATTGAAGTGCGGTCGGACCAAGTTCTCCCAAGGGAATGTCGAGAGCCATTGAGGCCGCTCCCAAAAAACGCCCCGTTCCGGCGGCACACTTGTCATTCATACAAAAATCGACAATCTCGCCTTCGGCGCTGACCTTGATCGCTTTTGTATCTTGACCGCCCATGTCGACCACAGTGCGTGTTTTAGGAAACATGTGAACCGCCCCTCGGCCATGGCAGCTGATCTCTGTGATCTGGGTGTTTCCAAAGGTGACTCGATATCTTCCGTATCCCGTTCCAACCACATACTCCACTTCGACATCGCGAAGACCTGAATCTTCCAATGCTTTGGAAAAAGCATTTTGGGCTGCAAGAACCACATTGGCCCCTGTATCAATCAGAGCCCGCCCCACAATCTTGCGATCTTCATTGATGATGATGGCCTTGGTTTGTGTCGATCCAACATCGACTCCGGCTGAATATGCCATATTTAATTCTCCTCTCACTTTCACTGTTGAGATTACTGATTTGCGACCACTTCATTGGAACTCTTGATCCGGGCACTTCGCCGGCGGGTTTCAAGTCCCTCAAAGAAGGCATCAATTCGGTTTTTCATCTGCGCTTCAGAAACCACACGTCGATCCATCATGTCCGATTCAATAAAAAGACTTGGGATGTCGCGCCTTTCTGCTAAATAGCGTCGGCTATCGGCAAGCCCGGTGGAGACGGTTCGACAACTCTTAATGGGATGGTAGACAATTCCATCAACTCCGTAGTCGTCGATCATGTCATTGAGCATGCGATCCTGATGAAACATGCTGTCCATAGCATCACGGACACTGATGAGCACACCTTCTGCGAGACTTTCTAGAGGATTTTTCAAATCATATTGAAAGCCGCGATTGGTCCCACCTGAAGCAAACCAGAGATAGGTCGAATTGATGAAGGTCCCTTTCCATTCGGTGAAGAGCTCATTGAATCTTCGAAAGATGGGATAGCAGGGAACACCCACAAAAACGAGTCGATAGAGCTCCTCTGTGAGAGTGCCGATTCCATGCTTTGCCTTATACTCCATCTCCTCCACGAGATCTTTGAAATACTTGGCTCCTTCCTTTGTGCCACGAAAGCCATTGGCCACTCCGAGGTAGATCGTTCCATCGGTCAAGGCATTAAAGAGTGAGGGGCGACTCTTGTTCAGCTCCAAAACTCGATGCCACGCAAGGCTGACTTCGTTTGCATATCCAAGAACTTCTCGAAGTTTGTCGATATCAAATTTCTTACCCGTCACCTTTTCACAAAGTTCAATGAGTTCCGTGATCTGAGCTTGAACATACTTGCGATCATTTTCGAAGTTCTTGTCACCTCTCCACGTCTGTCCATCGGCTTGACGAGTGCCAGGGACATCCAATGTGAACATAGGAATATGGTACATACGCTCCCAGATTTCCGCCCACTTAATGTAGGTGTTGCAGGCATTGGTGAGCACGGCAAGTGTGGGCTTTGGGATCTTTCCCATAGGGTGTTCACCATGGCGAAGTTGAGTTGTGACGTCCGCTTTTACATAACCACAGATGTCAGGGGAGTAGCCATAGTCCTCGGCCTCTTCGAGATATTCGTGGGCCACTCGACGGACCGCCGTTTGAAGTGAGTTGATCTCTGGAAATACCACTGGGAGATCAAAAGTCTTAAGGACCTCATTCATGCTTCCCATGACGAAGACATAGGCTGCGTTGCCACTTTGATCGGCTGTGGTTCCTAGTGATTGAAACCACTCTCGAAAGAGTTGGGCTCCGTCTCGATTGCCTCGTCCCACCAATTCACTGCCATTTGCATCTTTCTTTGTATTTTCACTCATATCATAACTCCTGTTCAATCCAATTTTCTTTTAGGAAAAGAGAATGTTTTCTAAAAAAGTCTCTGTTTGAATTTCAAGATGTTCAAAAGAGGTCATATTTTCTTCAAACTCAGTGACAAAATAGGGGACCTTCTTCTCATCGAGAGTATGGGTGTAACAAACCTGTTCTTCAAGACCTGGTTCACACATCTTGGCAGCGGCAACGACGACAGCATCGGCCCTTGCATCACGCACTCTTTGAAGAAGCATCTTCTCCTTCGGTTTTCGGTTGTCGTGTTGAACCGGCGAATAAGAGGAGTGGTTGATGTAGGCTTCTGCAAGATTGAAAAGGGGGTTACCACCTGCCGGAACATCTTCCTGAATCCATCTCATTCCTATAAGAAAGTCATCGTCCACGAGATAACAGGTTCTTCCAAGCATGCGGATCAAATCCAGAGGCGGTTGCTCACAGAATCCACCCTCAAAGACCACCCGCAGGCGATCCTCTTTCTTAAACGAGCGCTTTTCAAACATGGGTAGGACCGCTTTGAGAAGTTCATTGTGCTCTTCTCGGGGGATGACGCCGCCAATGGAGACAAGAACATAGGCTTCATCTGCGCTGATGAGCCAAGGGGTCTCTCTCTTAAGAGCATAGAGGTTTCTCATCAACTTTCGATTTTCGTTAAAGACCTCAATCGACTTTCGAAGGCTCTCATCACTGATTTTCACTTTCACGGTAGATTCAATGAGCTCTCGGACTCGCTGATACTCATCCTTTAGGTAGCTTACGCTGTGAGATGAGTTGGGGTTTTGAGGAAGATACAAAATCTGACAAGGATAATCGAAATTACGTCCCCAGATTGCTGCCAAATTTCGGGCAGCATCACAAATGGGGTGCGAGAAGAAGAGATCAAGCTCGACCTTTTTGTTGAGTGTGACTTCTAGGGAGGTCTTAAGGATGGAGCAGAGGTAGGACCCAAATCGAGAATCCGCACTGGTGGGCTCCACAGGGGCACCTCGCATCTTTACAGGAAGCATTCCTGCTGCGTGAGCAATCTCCTCTGGGAAATAGACCTGAAAATGTCCAACGGTTTTGCCTCCTTGGCTTCGCCATTTGCGCACCGTCGGGAATTCAGGATCCTCCACAACTTCACGACATTCAGAAAGAATCTCATCGAGAGATTTTCCCTTCCACTGATCAAAGATCTTTTTCATAATTCTCCTCCATCATCTGCTATCCAATTCGATCTGTTTTCTCACAGTTCTGCTCCATTAAAAAAGAGATCGAGAATAAAATCCAACTTCTGACTTGGGTCACCCAGTGTTGCGTCAGCATAGGGACCCAGTGTGCACTCCACAACCGAAACAAAGGTCCATGAGAGGAGGCGTGCATCAACGGGTTTGATTTCACCGCCTCCTATGCCTTCCGTGAGGATCACCTCCACCAATTTTGGAAGAGCGGCTTGGTAGGCATCAATGAGCCTGGAGCGAATGGGTTCGCCAAAGGTGTTGATGTCTCGCCGAACAAGTTTAATGGTATTTCGGCTCTGCGGGGGGAGCGACAAAAAGGCTTCGGTAAGTGCACGAAGTTTTGATCGGCACCCAGTTGCCGAGGCGATTGCAGACTCAAAGAGATGCCGTTTCATCTCAAGATCGTTGAGCATCATGGCCAAATAGAGATCCTCTTTGCTTGTGAAGTGGTGGTAGAGGGCCCCTTTGGTGAGTTGGCTCTTTTGGGCAATTTGATCCATCGTGACATCAGCGTAGGTCCTCTTAAGAAAAAGCAAATTGCTCGCCTTAAAGATGTTGGTTTTGGTTGTGTTGGCGCGATCGCTAAGCATAACCCTCTAAACCTTGCCCTTCATCATCCAGTCGTAACTCATTGAAAATAATAAGTTAAATCAATCCCATGTCCATACCGACTGTTTGGTATGTTATTTGGATAGAGGTTTTCAGAGGGGCGAGAGATTGTCAATGGCAAAGATCAAGGAGTCCCATAGTTTCTACGGTCGCAGCATCGGCAACAATTTCGAGATTGTCCCCTTGTCTTTCAGTTCGGTTTCGATAGATTTACCTCTATGGCATTTCCAAAAAGACAGCTCTTTCTATGTTGCAATGAAAATGACGATGGATCGGGGTGCGGAGCCTTTGGCACCGATAAGGCCGCCAAAGCTCTCAAGGAGTCTCTTAAGGCAGAGGGAAAATGGGGCGAAGTGCGCGTCACTCGAACCCAGTGCATGGGCCAATGTGCGCGTGGTCCTGTCGGAGTCCTCTACCCGGAAGGGCGTTGGATCATGGGCGAATCTGCAACCGACCAGCAGGAGCTTCGAGAGCTTCTACTTTCCAGTGATCGATCAGGCGGATGAGTGCCGGGATGATGATCAAAGTGAGAAAGGTCGATGTGAGAAGACCAAAAAAGATCGTGATTCCCATGGGTTGAAGAACTTCACCACCTTCGCCGATGGCCAAGGCTATGGGGGCCACCCCCAAAAGAGTTGTGAGTGTGGTCATCATGATGGCACGAAGTCGTGAGGTTGAGACCTCCACAATGAGTGTGAGGGGATTTGTTTTGGATTCCACGGGATCTTCTCTTCTTCTTAAGTAAAAGTCGATCATCAAGATTCCGTTATTGACCACCAAACCACAGAGAAGAATCACGCCGAGCATGGAGTTCAGAGATACCGTGCTGTCGGCCACCCTCAACCCGACAATGACGCCAATAAGGGAAAGGGGAATGCTCGAGAGAATCAGTGTTGGATATTTGAACGAGTTAAACATAAAGGCAAGAATTAGAAATACAAGAGCGACACTTATAATAAGTGCCCACTTGAAGCTTTCGTAGGACTCTGTAATCTCTTTGTTCGGATCTTCATAAGAGAGGGTGGTTCTCTCCGGTGGAGAGATCTTCGAAACGGCCTCCTTGATCTTATCAGAGTGCTCTTTTTTCTCTCTTTCGGAGAGGTCCATGCCTTTGCCCGTGATGTAGATGTCCATTTCCCCCATCTGAATTCCATTTAAGAAGTAGAGGGGAAGGTGACTTTCACTCACCATCTGAACTTTAGCTAAGGCTTTAAGTGGGACAATTTGGTTGTCATAGGGAATGGGGAGGTAGTCCAGCTCTTCAAAATACTTCGTCGTTTGATGATTGAGCGTCCCCAAACGAAGATTTTGGCGGCGGCCTTCATAAAAAATGTCAGTAGATCGCCGACCTCCCAGGGTGGCAATTTCCACAAAGTAGTTGAGCACGTCAGAGTTCTTAACCCAGTCGAAGAAGCTTACGGAGACCGTATTGTCCTGCTCTGGCCAGGGGAGTGTTCGACTTCGTCCTTCGTTGGCTGAGACCACCTGGTTGATCTTCTCCTGAAAGAGGGCGATCTCTTCGGGGTTGGGGCCTTTGATGTGAAGGTTGAGATTACGTGGGGTTGGAATTGGAAGTGCTCCAGGGTCCCACTTTTGAGGGGTGATGTTGACCCCTGCAGTTCCTGGAAAATGCTCCTGAATGAGGGCCTTCATGGGAGCAAAAAACTTTCGCGATTTCAGCTCTGCCGTAATGAATCCAAAACTGGGCTGCCAAAAGTAGGTCGAATAGGCAATGACCTCATCTCGACTCTTTAAAAATTGCTCAATTTCGGTTGCATGTTTCTTGGTCAGCGCCACATCGTCATTGTTTGGAAACTCCATCATGATGTCGAGAAGTCGAGTTTCTGGAGTTGCAATCAACTCTCTTCGAACCGATGGCAGGAGAGTCAGCGAACCCAAGAAGACGGCAAAGGAAGAGGCAACGAGGATCAAGCTGCGTGTCCGTGTGCAAAGCAGATAAGAGAGGCTTCTTTGATACAAGAGCACAAACCTACTCGCCCAATCTCCTGCGACTCTCTGAACCGTTCCAAAATGGTGAAAATTCGATGGAGCAAGAAAATGATAAGCTAAAACCGGAACAAGGATCAGAGCTGCGAGGACGGACGCAGATAGCAAGAAGACGACGACCTTTGCCAGGTCACCCAAAATCGACTTGGTGTAGGATGAAGTAAATACGATGGGTAGAAAGACCGCGATCGAGGTCAAAATGGAGGCAAGAACGGGAACAACGACCTCTCTGGTACCTGATGAGATGACGGAGACCCGGGGCTCCTTAGGAGATTCCACAAGACGACGAAAGAGATTTTCAAGTGTTACAATGGAGCTATCGACAATCATCCCCACCCCAATGGCCATACCACCCAGTGAGATGATGTTGATCGTCAGCCCGAAGGCCGCCATCAATGAAAAAGAGAGCACAATGCAAAATGGGATGGAGATGGCAATGATGAGGGTGTTGCTGAATTGACCCAAAAACAGCCATATGATCAATATGGCAACGGCTCCACCCACTAGAGCGCTGATCATGAGATTTTCTATGGAGTTTACAATAAACTCAGAGGGGTTGACCAAGACGCCAAAGTCAAATCCTACAACTTGTTGGCGGAACTCCGTCAGTTTGTCGATGACTGCGTCGGAGGTCTTCTTCACGTCAGCCATCGGATCCATTCTCACTGTGATGAACTGAGCCTCTTTTCCATTGAGACGATAGAGGTCATTTTGTCTCTTTTGAAAGATCTCAAGTTGGCCAATGTCTTTGAGTTTCAATACAAAATTCTTACTTAAATCGGTGACGATCGGAAGCTCCAAAATCTTGGAGATCTCGAGAATCTCTGACGGATCGATGATCCGTATGCCGCGATCTGTGGATGAAGTGACCAGGGCTCCAATTCCCTGGGTTTTCAAATGAGCCACAATTTTTGATTCAAGAGTTTGAGGGTTAAGGCCATGCTGCAAAAGTTTCTCACGGTCCAAGCGCAAGATGAATTCATCGGACTGAAATCCCCACTGACCAACGGACTTCACCCCTTCCACCGACTTGAGAACGGGAAAGAGGTTGTGGTCCAAAATTTGAGTCAACTCCGTTGAGCTCAGCTGGGGGTGGTTGACGGAGATCATAAGTCCGGCTGAGGCCTGTTCCTGTTGCGAGCGAATGTCAAAGGAGAACTTTGGGTCCGATCCGGTCTGTGAGAGCAAAATGTTGGTGAGCTTTTCTTTCAGCACCTCATCATCAAAATCCCATTTTCCTTCGATCCGATACCCGCCCCAACCCCTTGAGTATTGGGACTGAACCGTCTCGATGCCCACAAGATCGCGAATCTGCTTTTCGATCTTCTCCCCGTAGATGCGATAGAAGTCCTCAGGATTTACAATCTCCGAGTGGTTGAAGTTGACCCGAAATCCAGGTTTTACAACGTTGGGGTACATCTTCAAAGGAAGGTTCAACATGAACCAAACTCCCAGGCCCACAATAAAGGCCAGGAGCAGAGTGAGAGCCATCGGTCTTTCGATGTAATGTTTCATGACGTTCAGGTCCCTGCGGGTCCAGGTGCGGAGAGTTCAACCTCTTGCCCTGTAAAGAGGTGTTCCGAGGAGGCTTTGATGATCAGTTGATCTCCCTCTTTGAGATCCTTGTTAAGAACTTCCATCTGATCACCGCGTCTTAGACCAATCTCCACGATCATCTCAGAAACTTTGTGATCTTGATCTACAATTTGAACAAAGTGTTGATTGATTCGTTTCTTAACGTTGTTCTTGCTTAGCAAAAAGCCCTCGTGGTGGTTGAATTGAAACTCGGCTTGAGCGATCTGCCCAGGTCTAAGTGCAACCTTTTCAGAGTTTGGGTGGGTGAAGGTGACCTCAACGGAGATGGTCCCCGTGGTAAGATCAATCTCAGGGCTGATGGAGCGCACGACGCTTTCAAGGTTCACTCCATCCATCGACAGGGGCAGGGTCTGACCAGGAGCTAAGTGTTTAGAATCCTCAGGTGTGACCTGCAGGGTTACTTTGAAGTTGAGAGGGTCAAAGACCGTAAAGAGGTGAGCATCCTTTTTGACGAGGGACTGAATGGAGACGTGGGTTCCAAAGAGGCGTCCTGAAATTGGTGAGCGAATCGGAGTGGGTCTCATCTGAAGGCCTATCTCAGAGCTCTGTACGACGGCAACGAGATCCCCCTTCTTCACAGACTGTCCGGGTTTGACATGGATCTCTTTCACGATGCCCTGAATTGGAGAGTAGAGATGGGCCAAGTTCAAAGGCTCAATGCGTCCCCAGTAATGGGCCACTTCATAGAGGTTGATCTTTTTAAGGGGTTCAGTAAGGACCTTTGGGTTTGATGCAAATGCGGGTTCAGGAAGTGCAATGTGAACCAAAGCTATGGTCGTGCAAATCATCGTTCTGATCATCATTTCTATTTCCTCATTTCAAAATGGGCTCAGTTTCAGTAGAACTTCTTACCCAAAATTCGATGGTACGTGTAGTAATCTTCTCGCAAAAGACGCCCTGCCGTGACCAGTTTGAGAAAGGTTTTGTTGACCTCCTCTTTGTCAAGCAGAGCATCTTGCAGGGAGACAAGGCCCCGCGAAAAGCGATGAAAACTCGTATTAAAAATACTCTTTCGCATCTCATACTGATCTTTCGCAGTGGAGAAGCGTTCAAAGTTTTGAAGCAGGGAGAGTCGGACCCTTTGAAGCCGAGAGGTGGTTTCAAGTTCGGTCTTTCGAAGATCTTCTTGGCTGTTGGAGAGACCGATCTGAGACTGCTGGACGTCGCTATGAGTGTCCAAGGCTCCGAAAAGAGGGATTGTGATTGTGGCGCCAATATAGACATTGTCAGTTTCACTTCCTGACTGCAGAGAAAAACTCTCTGTGTAAAGATGCTCATATCCGGTGCTGAGTGTGATTGTGGGAAAGTATCCACCCTTTGCGGATCGCACTCTCTTCTGGCTCTCCTCAACGGCCAGGCGTTTGAGTTGAATGTCGGGAAGCTCTGAAAAATCCTCGTGTCTCTTTTCGGTCAGCTCCTCCAGAAACTGACGAAGTTCATCATGGACTTGAGCCATATCTTCAACCGGAAGGCTCACCTTTTCTGCGCTTCCCAATATCTCACGAAGGGTCTCAACCTGTTTCAAGATCTCTTGCTTTTGAGAAGAGAGATTCATCTTGACCTCTAAGTGATCAATTTGGGCTCTCTTCCACTCAGAAAGAGGAATAACCCCTGATTCATACTGTTTTTTGGAGGCTTCGACAATCCTGGTGCTTCGATCAAGATCTTCATTCACAACTTGCAGTTGATTGAGTTCGACCCAATAATCCAAAAGGGCGGTCAGACACTTGAGAGCGTACTCATCGAGCTCAATTCGAAACATTCGCTCCTCTTTTAAGGTCGCGATCTGGTCGGCCTGATACTCGCTCAGGTCTTTAAATCCTGTGGAGATCGTATAGTTTAGGGTCACCCCCAAGGAGTACTTCCAATCCTGAAAACTGCGTTCACCCCTCTGAAAGAGGGAGCCGCGCCACGGATCATAATCTAGGCCACGTAGTGTCGCTGTCGTTTCGGGTAGGTAGAGCTTACGCAAACTTGATGAACGGGCAATTTCGGAAAGACGCAGGCGATTTTCCTTCATCTTCAGTTCTGGGTGGTTTGCAATCCCCCGTTGGATCAGTTCAGAGAGTTCAACCTTTGGTTCCAAAGAAGACCAGACCTGATGAGCATGTAAAGTCGTGAGAAGAGCAACCAATAAGAGTTGAAACAGTCGTCGCACTTCCATCGTTTTCAAGATAGGTTTGAACATAAAATCTTCGATGTCCCTTCATCCCTGGCTCATGAAATTTCATCCAAGAAACGGATCGGGCCAAATCAACGACAGTTGCCTAAAAATGGCAAGGTTTATCGCAAAGATTGTAATTTTTTTAGAGTGCCCCTCACCATTTCAGTCTTCGCAGACCCCTGGAAGGTTTAGGCCCTGACCACAGAAAGAGCGAAGGCTTTGGGGGTTGTCCTGTTCCCCATTCAGGATGAGCTGAACCTTTTCAGATCCGTTGGAGCGCTCCAAAGATCTCACGATCTCATTGAAGCTTGTCGTTTCATAGTTGGCAAAGGGTTTGATGAAGGCCCAAAGATTTCCCAAGGTGCGTGCAAAGTCGGATTGTAGCCCCGTATTGATGATGTCGAGGAACTTCGTGCCTGGCACGTAGGTCGTCGTACCGCCGTTGGAAGTATTGACGATTGTAGTAGCCGTAGGTGGAACAACCATCAAAGAAGATCAATTGATAGGTCTCCTTAGGCATGTTCAAAGGAGATAGCGAAAGCTCCAGGTGCCTCTCGTTGAGGTTTGAGACATTCAGGTTGCCTCCAAGTCCACTGTGTCCTCCGTAAAATATGACCTGAGAGTTTTCAAGAGCCTCTTTCCAAAGAAGAGCAAAAGTGGTGTCGGGTGAAGTGATGCTGGTATCGACCAGATGGAGACGAATTTGAACCGTTCGCCTCTTACCAAAGAGAGTTGGGGGTTGGAGGGTCTTTAAGAGTGTCATGGAGTGGCTGATGCCAGAAAATGTAGGGCGCTCTGCAGGACCTGATTCTGAAAGGGGCTCATATCGCACCGAGGGGTCAATCGGGATGCTCGAATCATCCCCATTGGGCAAATGGTATCCGTAGGTGAAGGCTCGCTTGGATCTATGGTTGTCTTGGCGAAATCCCTTTCGCTGAAGAAACTTAAGGGTCTCTTCAAAATCGATCGCTGCAACATCTTCTCTATGTTGATCAGCAAGTGCTTTGGAAGATTCCAAGTTGATCTCATCTCCCCAGTTCACCTCATCATACCCAATGAACGCATCGATCCGAAGTTCACCATTTTTGTAGAGCTCTGAGTATTCTGGAAAGATGGTGGCACTCTCCATTTGATGAACCTCGTCTTCGTTCAGAGGGCGAAGTTTGATCTTGACGCTGGAATCATAGAGCTTTTGATACTTTGGTGTTTGAAGCTTGGATTTGCATTTGGGATCAAAGGGCTTGAAAAAGTACCAGTAGTCACCAAAGCCTGTGTAGTGGTGATCTGTGCACATCTTAAGAAGGGGTTCGCCATTGCGGTTCTTAGGGTAGATCAGATCTTCTTCTACTCGCTTGGGGAGGGTCACGGTGATCTCAACGGTTGGATCCCCATGATTTTCTGCCTGCTCTTCCATAGCCTTGAGGATCTTTCGATTGACAATGGCTCGAACACTGTAGGTGTAGCTGATGAGGCTCTCATTGTCTGAAACCTGTTTGACATAAAGACGCACCTTTGCGCTCTCTCCAAGCCCCCCAAAACCAAGATCATCCTTGATTCGATCATCACCTCGAAGACCAAGTTCGCGGTCCACGGAGCTCAGAAATGAAGGGTCTTGAAAGACTCCATAGAGGTAGTCCGCCTGCTTGCGTACGATGTCCAAAAGATAGTCACGACGATCATAGGACTCCTGAAGAGCTCCCTCTTGAACCGTCACCAAAGAGGTTCGATCACCATATTTGAGCTGCATTCCGGGAGTTTTTTGGTCTCCAGAATAGATGTAAACTCCATTTTTTAGAGAAAACTGTGAGGCCAACTCCTCCTCAGAGAGAATCTTATGTTGAAGCCCCAGTGGAAGAGCCACCTCATGGTCGATGCGCAACACGGTTTCAATTCCAAACTCACTCACACCGCCCAA
>JACTMU010000100.1:0-4892 GCA_014584465.1 Pseudomonadota bacterium
CATCAAAATTTAGGACTCATACTAGGTGTGGCAAGATGTTTCGGGACTCACTTGGTTCGCGTCATTACCACCTTCCAGCCTATAAATGTGCTTTGAATGCCCTATCCCCGGCCTTCTACTTGACAGGTTCTTATCAACTTTGAACTTCACTCTGAATTTAGACACGTTAACTTCAGTTATTGAATGATCCATTCGTAGGATTGTTTTTTTCCACCCCTTAAGCGAGGAATATTTAAAAGAAGATGTTGATCTACCTTTTGAAGTTGAATGGAACTCGGAGCCCTGTTGAAGACCTCCTTTTTCAGGGCTCGCCCAGCATCGAGGTAAACTGCAACGTTTTCAAGATCGTGGTCTCCTTCATGAGAGATTTCAAGATGGACTCTATCTTTTCCGATGGAAATGGAGGCATGGACTTCATCGCGTTCCCGCCACCAAGATTCAATTTGACCTAAAGTTGAACACCAAACATTCTCATTATGAGCCACTTTCAAGAACTCCGAAACTGACCTACGATAAAATGGTTCCACCATGAGATGATCATTGAGATTCAAAAGATAGTTCCCCCCTAATGAGATCACCTCTTTGAGTTGATCCAGGTAGTGCTCTCCGATTTTTTCTGGCGTTGTAAGAAGTGGATTTCTTCGAACGGAGAGATCATCATCGTAGACTCGAGAGAAGAAACTCATCTTCCCGTCGCTAATCCAGACCGGTGCCAATGCCAAAAACCTATTGTCGGCGAAAATGTAGGAGAGGTGATTTTGATGAGCTGCATTGAGCATCGTCCGATCATACTTCTCTTCGGTAGGACGAAACCCTCGTACCTCTTGATGCCAGGCCTCTTCAATCGCAAAGCGACTCTCTTCCAAACGTGAGAAATTTGAAAAGAGATCAAATCGACTTGCAGGTCCAAATTCACCCGTCATCGCCCCAATTTCTATTTCAGAATCTAGATCCTTCAGAAATTCCGGAAAACTCCTGACAACCTCAGAATTAAGAAAAAGAGTCAGTTGATGCTTCAGTTCACTCATCTCATCTACAATTGCAGCAATATCCAAATGAGATTCCTTGATGTTCATGGAGACGTTCATGCTTGCGCGCTTTCCATGCTTCCAGTTTGCAACCTTGACCATGGGCACTCCGGAGATCCAAACAAGCGCCGACAGCATCATCGAATCGTAGTAGCCCCCATTAGGAAACCCTTCTTCCACGGGCCCCAGGGGGTCAAGTCCCGACCAAAATGTTCGCCCCTGAACTCGATCTATAGGGTGAGCTCGCACGAGATTGAAGCCATCTTCACGAAGAATCTCATTTCGATAGTTCACAACTGAGGCTACCGGCATCTCCGCAGTCGCCATTCGAAATTCACGTTTGACATCGATCGGATACCAGGTAAGCACCTGACCTGGAGGAATTTCCCACCACGGCGCCCTATCAGATACAAAAATCGTAGGATTCTTCAAGGAGGTGGATGGGACTAACTCTATGGCGAAGGTCTCATTGAACCAGGCATCACCAGTGGGAATCTCCTCATTTTCCGAACTTGAGAAGATTCCCAACGCCCCTGTCACAAAAATCCCAACCTCACTTTGAAGAAGCTCTCTGATTTTGCTCTTTTGATCCATCTCTAGAAACTGAACCTGAGGCAGAATGAGAAGATCTCCTTGATTGAGTTCGTCCAACTTCTCAATCGCCTGGTATTCCAAACTGTAACGTTCAAACAGAGAGATCCACCTTGAATAGGCTTCGACGTGCGCAAGAGAGCGCCTGCGATTGACCTTATCAGAATAGATCTTGAGCGGCTGAGATCTTAATTTCGTTGCAAGCGCCTCGAGTCTTTGCCCAAAATGGACTGAAGTAAACTCCTTGAAGTCGAAATCACTTAGATGTGGGTCGAACGTATGCTTTTTTAGAAGACCCTTGCCAATCAGCTCCCTGTACATCTCTGCCGATCTCGTTCTTTCCACTAGATCTCGGCGAAAGGAGAGGTAGTTTTCCATCGCAAGAAGAACGAGAACCGAAGAAAAGATGACAAGAAAAACAAGTGCCACCTTTTGACGTCTCTTTCGCGGACTTTCAGAACGCATCCCATTGAGATTTTGCAACCTGTTCTGCTCTTCAAGATGTGGCGCATGCCGTTTAAAAAAATGGCCATCCAGGTGATGCAACTCCTTGCTCTTCTTATATGTGACGGAATAGCGGATTCGAAAGATGATGTAGGACACCAACGTGATCAAGATCGTTGTAACACTCAACCCCAAAAGCAAGATGTTGAAGATGTTCTTTATATCCACTTCAGCTCATCCCCTTTCTCTCAATTGTACCCCACTTCATAGGAACACGTAAGAGTTCATCAAAAATGGTGAAAAATCGAAGCACCTCAAGGGCAAATCCATAGGTCACGCGATTGAGAAAGGAAAGCAAGAAATACCCACCCGCATTTCTTTCGGTTGAGAGTGAATAGAGTGCAATTGCCATATCCAACTCTATAAGGCCCAAGAAATGAATTCCCAAAAGATAGGTGTGCGAGTAAGCCAACGTATGTTGAACTGAAATCAGTGCAAAAAGAAAATTGACCATTGGAATCAAAATCGTCTCAATCGTCATGTAGAGGAGCACCGCGCAGTTTCGTATCGAAAACTTCGATGGCCTCAAAAAATACAAATTCTTAACGATGGATTGAATCATTCCTCGAGACCATCGATAGCGTTGAACCAGCAGATCTAGAAATACCTCTGGTGCCTCCGTGTAGGCCATGACATCTGGCGCATATTTGATGTTGTATCCATTGAGCAGCAACCTCATGCTCAAATCACAATCCTCCGCAAATGTATCTGAATGGTATCCACCTATCTCTACAAGGGCCTCTCTCTTAAAGACTCCTATTGGACCCGGAACAATGGCAACCATATTGAGAAACGATTGGGCACGTTTGTGCAAATTGAGTCCGATGATGTATTCAAGTTTTTGAAACTTACAGAGAAGCGACTTGCTGTTGCCGACTCTCACATTTCCAGCGACAGCACCAAGATTGGAATCCAACTCGAAGTAGTGCATGGCATTCATGAGCGCATTTTCTCCAACCACACTGTCGGCGTCGACACAAAGGACAAAGTCTCCTCGAGATTCAGAAATCCCAAGGTTCAAAGCTGAGGATTTTCCTGCGTTTTTTTGAAAGAGAATTCGAAGGAGCCCCTCACGCTCATATTTTTTTGCCACAACTGTGGTCATATCCAACGAACCATCATCAATAACAAGGACCTCAAAGTTTGGATAGCTGAGATTTAAGGCCGACTCAATCGCCTTGGCTACGACTTTCTCCTCATTGAAACATGGAATGATCACGGAGATGAAAGGGTGATAAGATGGCCTTCCTTGCGCTTCCTTAAAGAGGTGTTCCAAAAAAGAAAAACTTACCATCAACATTGAGTGCAACATCGAAAATGAGAGATAGTAGAGCATGGCTTGGACGATGATTGCGTACCAACCTTCTGCCTGCCATCGCGTCTCAACATAACTGTAGAATGTGGCTGCCACAACAAAGGCACCAAGACCCAAAATCGCGACAACAAGAAAGTCTGTCAAATTCTTGACGGTCATATCGACTCTCTCTGGGTGAACACCCTCGCAATCTTTTGAATAAAAGCCGTGTGCTTTCGGTCACTTGGTAATGTACTTAGAAATGTCACTCGATCAAACGTATAACTCAGAAGATCTCGCATCATGTAGGCTCGAGTCAAATATCGTTCGTGGTCATAGACATTGAAGATGTTTCGAATCTCGTCAAAAATGAGATGCGTTCGATAACCATTTAAATCCACGAGCTCGACAAGATCCTGGATCACTGGCGAGAGATCTTGGAGATAAGGGAATTTAAGCATAAGAGCTGGTTTGACATGGAGATAGATGAGCTTTTCACTTTCTATCCACTCATTTTCCTTCTCTTTAAGAAAATCATCACCACGACTCCAACCAAGATAGACAACCTTTGAGAACTCATTCAGGGAGGCTTCGATCAAACTGTGGGCAGCAGCTGCTCGCTTGACGTTGTTGAAATGGACCTCGAACACAACACGGTGATCGTGGGAAGCAATGCGCTCATGGGTGGACTCCAATATAGTCTGAATGTCAAGATGGAGGCGATCCATCTGAAAGGGCTTTCTGAGGTATCCTATAGCGCCAAGCTCATGCGCGCGCCGATCGAAATCAAGCGATGGATCGGCACTCATACTGATTACAGGAATGGAAGATGTAATCAAATGGCGCCGCAAAAGAGAGAGAACCTCAAAACCATCTATGTTTGGCATTTTCACGTCCAACAAAATGACATCAGGAATGCATCTGCTGCATGCATCGACAAGCGCCGATGGATTCTCAAATGTCGCAACTTGAAAATGGTGAGAGAGTTTGGTCTCTAGCAATCGCCGAACATCTTGGTCATCATCCAAAATGAAAATGGTTCTTCTCTGGTCGGGCTCTCGTGCCGCTTGGTTTGCCGATGCCACCAAAACGCCTCCTCCCATCCTATGGTTCTGGACAGAATTTTTTCAATATTTCTGCCTAGAACCGTCAGCACGCCCCTTGACTTGGGCTCGTCAACTTATCGGCATAAATGGAGTTAACAAATAGCACTTACTCAGTGTCTGGCGCCAAAGCCGACTTCGCGCCAGACACTACTTAGGGGCTGTCCGGTAATTCGCTTTTTGATCGATTTCTATAAGTTTTTCTTATACCGAGGCGGGCCGACGAAGGGCTAGTCAGAGCCGCCAATTACCCACAGATTCTGCTGAGGAGGCTTTTTTTATTTTATCTTCCCAATAGCCACTTTCAAAACTTCCTCCCACACGGGATTCTCAGACCTCTGCTTCTTGGGATGCTTATTCCAACCATAGAGA
>JACTMU010000100.1:4918-5259 GCA_014584465.1 Pseudomonadota bacterium
GAAAACTCTTTGACTTGAAGCAACTCTTTTTCGATTTGTTTGTTCACCGACTCGATCTTCCCGTTGGAGCGAGGAGATTTTGCTTTGATGTGATCTATGCCATACTCTTCTGCTATGAGTCTCTGAAAACGATTGATCCCATTCCAACTGTAAAACGCACTGCCGGCATCGGTCATAAGAGTTTGCATACGCCCATATCGATTAACACAATCCTCAAAAACTTCTATCACCACATCCATATTCTCACTCTCAGAGAGCTTATAACCGCAAAGAAATCGACTGTAATCATCCTGCATGAGAAGCAAAAAAACCTTCTGCTTATTGATATAAAAATGCTTAAA
>JACTMU010000049.1 GCA_014584465.1 Pseudomonadota bacterium
CTATGGTGAAGTTCAATGAATCTTGGTTGCATGCAAAGAAGTATAATCAACTAAAATTAAATTGCAACTATGTCCCCGAACTTATGCGCGGCTGTATATAAAGATGAGATGAAAGAACTCTTAAGGGCCCTGGCTGCGAAGCATTTGGGTGGCGAGATGGAATTTGTGGCTATGAACGGAATTAGCTATCTAAGTTTGGATTTGGAGATGCTTGAGCTCATGAAGGCGGCCAACTTTACCCATTTGAATGTTGCGCTTGTGAGCTCGGATGATCTCGTGTTGGAGGCGACCAAGCGTCCGCACACGACGAAAAAGTATGTTGAGATTGTGAATCACGCTCATCACCTTGGTTTGAAGATCGTAAGTTATCAGATCTTGGGACTCCCGTTTGAAGATCTTGAAAGCATGGCACAAACAATGGCATTTCAAGCGAGGCTTCCCGTTTTGCTTGGAGCATCGCCCTTCTATTTGACTCCAAACTCACCGATTTCTAAAAAGTTTCCAAAACTCACAGAGAAAGATATTTTTCTTTCAAGACTTACGGCGATGGCTTGGGAGTCGGAACATTTTAAACGAGACGACATCTATACATTGTTTGTGACTGTTCGAATTCTCAACTTTCTCAAGGAGCTTTCGCTTGCGGAGGATCAAGATTTGGACGGTGCTTTTGCCCATCAAAAGGAGTTTGGTGATCAGCGAGTAAGGCTAGGCATGGAGATTCTTGAGAAGCTTTTACTCACCGGGAAACTTTGGCGAGTCCATTCGACGGAGAGGAAGATCGATGAGGCCTTTCAGATGGGGCTTTTTCAAAATGTCTGGCAGCGTACGAAATTTGTGATGACGAAGAATTCAAGGCATCTTATTTTGTAGCCTTGTGCAGACGCAACGTAAACTCCTTACGAGGTATGGTCTTGCCACCAAGGCTTTTTAGAAGTGGTGTGAGCATCTGAATGTCCATCCATTTCGATCCGAGTTCTTTAAGCCATTTCACCATCTCGAGCAGTGCGACCTTTGATGCATTGGTTTCAAGATGAAACATGCTCTCACCACTAAAGACATTATGAATCAACACGCCGTAGATTCCTCCCACAAGACGATCTTGATTCCATACTTCCACGCTGTGAGCATGCCCCTCTCGATGGAGGCGCTTGTAGGCTGTGATCATATCACTTCGGATCCAGGTACCTTTTTCGGTGCGTTTGACCTTTGCACACAGTTCGATCACCTGGTCAAAGGCTTGGTCTCGACTGGTACTTAAAGTGGTTCTCTTGAGAAATCGTATGAGACTTCGCGGCAGGTGAAGATCTTCAAAATCCAAAACGGCTCTAGGATCGGGGGCGAACCAGAGAAGAGGAAGATTCTTGTAAGGCCAAGGGAAAATGCCTTTGGAGTAGGCCTCCAAAAGAACCGGTGAAGAGAGATCGCCTCCAACCACAAGGAGCCCCTCGTCGTCGGCGGTTTCAGGATCTGGAAAGACATCGGTCACATTTTTCACACCGCTGATCCGTAAGTAGGCCAAAATATCGATAGATCAGGACCATTCGACAATCTTGGGTTTTGGTAAGCTCAACCATCTTGAGTAGTTTCTCCTGTTGACACCGGAGGTTTGTATCATACTTTGTTTGATCAAGGAACTCTTTGTCCGGAGCCTCGATGAGCTTTAGATTCTTTTGAGAGAGAGAACCCTCGGTGCAGCCCCAGCGATCCAGAAGGTTGAGAGCAGTCTCGATACGAAAGTCTCGTGAGTTGTAAAAGTGCATCTGACCTCTTAAGAAGTCCAAACCCTCTTGTTGCACCCGCTCGGGATGGTTGCGCAAAAGGGCAAAGAGGGCCATCACAAAGGAAGGTTCAGGATGGTTCCACTTGATAAAGTCCATCTGGGTGGAAAGATCATTTTCGTCATAGAGAAGGTGACATTGACAAGGATTTCCATCGCGTCCCCCGCGACCAATCTCTTGGTAGTAAGCTTCAAGTGAGATCGGGATCTCATGATGCACAATCATTCGGATGTCGGGCTTATCAATTCCGAGACCAAATGCAGGGGTTGCAAGCATGAGTGTGGCATCTCCGGCCAGAAAGGCCTCTTGTGAGGTCTTTCTGAGGCGTGCAGGAAGTTGTCCATGATAGGTCTGGTGGTCGACATTGAGTTTGCGTAGCTCTTTAGAAAAGGATTCAAGCGATGAGATCAGGGCAAAATAGACTATGGCTGGTCCTGGCGCCTGGGAACGAAGTCCAATGAAAGCCCTCACTTTTTCGTCCTCGCCCCAAACATTGTGAATTGAGACTTCAAGATTGGGGCGTTCCATCCCCGACGAGAAGATCGCAGTGGTTGAAGGCAGGCCCAACTGAGTCAATATGTCTTTTTGCACATCAGGGGTGGCCGTAGCTGTAAGCGCAAGGGTTGTTGGATCTTTCAAAAGCTTTCGAAACTCTCCAATGCGACTATAATCTGGACGAAAGTCATGACCCCATTGAGAGACGCAGTGGGCCTCATCCACTGCGACCAGCGAAACTTCAACACCAGAAAGCGCCTCCTGAAACTCGGTCTTTCGAAACCGCTCTGGCGCGACGTAGAGAAGTCGATAACTCCCTCGGCTGAGGGAGGCGTATCGTTTGTTCCGTTCTGCGCCTGAGAGAGAGGAGTTTATGTAAGTTGCCTTAATTCCAAGACGAACGGCACGATCGACTTGGTCCTTCATCAACGCAATCAATGGTGAAATGACCAACGTCAGACCAGGCAAATGAAATGTTGGGATTTGATAGCAGAGACTCTTTCCCATCCCTGTGGGCATCAAGACCAGCGCACTGTTTCCTTGAAGGGCACCTTGAATGACCATCTCCTGGTCCCCTCGAAACGCTTCGAATCCAAAAACTTTGTTTAGAGTTTCTCGTATCACATTTGAATCCATATCAAATTAGAAGAACGGGTTAATCTAGCACATTTCCAATCAGAAAGGCAATAGCGACCAAGTTGTCCCGGTTGGCTCAAAAAAGGACGGGATGGACGAAAATTTGGCTAAAGAAAGTATATCAGAATGATTCACGTTGTGGCACCAACACAGAAAGATCTAGAAAATAGATTAAGTTTAATTTTACTTTTCCGATGATAAACAGATAGAGAATTCTATTGGGGGTTACAAGTGCTCGCAAAGGGTGAATATGGCCATAAGTACAAGAATTTTAGTGAGTTTTATAATGAGTTCACATCACGAAATCAATATTTTATATCGAAAAGAGTGCAGACTGAACTGACTAAGGTGAATATTCTTGTGGCGGGTTGCGGATCAACCGGAGGAGCGTGTGTCGAAGCACTGGCAAGGCTGGGGGTAATGAGATTTTCCTTGGCAGACAACGGAAGCTACGAGTTGAATAATCTCAATAGGCAACATGCTTATTTGAAAAATCTTGGTGAGAATAAAGCGATCTTTTTCGGGAGACAAATACTCAATATCAATCCATTTATTGAGGTGAAGACGATTTCAGAAGGGATAACGCCATTCAATGTTAGGGACTTGGTGCGAGAGTCCAACCTCATAATAGATGCAGTGGATGTGACTACTTATTCTGGAATTCAGATGAAGATCTTACTTCATGAGCAGGCCAAAAGTGAGAGCAAACCACTGATGTCGGCGCTAGATATGGGCTATTGCCAATGGGGGAAAACTTATGATTATCGTGATTCGTCAGTCTTAGTATTAGATGGCAAGGTTGAGGAGCTTAGGGAGATCAGTCATCCCCTCAAAGCGCTTTTGACGATTGTTCCGATATCTTTGGTTCCTAGCCACTGTCTGAACTTGGTGGAAGATTTATTAACCGATCCAAGTGTTTCAGCATCTCAAGTTGGATGTACGTCAGATCTTTTGTCAAGCTTGGTGGTTGCTCTTGTTATAAGATTTGTAGACTCTGGTGTTTTGCTTAAAGGCTGGAAAATCAGTTTAGAATCTCATGTTTTTTCCTACCGTGATAGAATAAGAATGAACCTCATTGGGATTATTAAACGTAGGCAAATACGGAGAATGCTATCACAAATAAGCTAGTTGGACGCTTAGCTTAAGTCTAACTCAACATAAAATGTAAAAACTTAGGAAACTGTTGAGCTAGAAAACTGGCATCATGTCTGCCGCCCTCAATCAATTCGAATTGATGGGAGATTCCCCGTTCATTAAGTAGACTGTGTAGAGTTTGAGTTCCTTCGTGGAGGCCAAATTCGTCCTCTGATCCAACATCAAGATAGATCTTCTTGGTGCCAAGTGTTTTGGTGTCAACGGATTTAACAAGTGAGAGGGGGTCATAAAGGGTAAACTCAGATTTAGATGGGAATGTGTTTTTGAAACTTGAGATGAGAAGTTCAAGATTTTGATCAGAGACTTTGGTGCGTAACGAAAAATCACGTACTTCACCTTCGGAATCATAATGAAACGTAATAAGTGTTGGAAAAGACGCGCCAATACAAAAGAAATTTGAGGTAAATCTGAAGAAGACATTTAATGCTGCTTGACCTCCCATAGAATAGCCATATAAAGCAAGAGACTCTCTTTCAGAAGAGGTTTGTCTTTTAACTAAGGGAATGATCTCTTCAATGAAATATCGTGACATATTGCCATACAAGAATTTTGCATCAATGAAGGGCAATACAATTTGAACTTCCTGAAGAACCATTTTTGCATATAGGGTTTGCTCGATGAGTAAGGGCAAACCAGCATCTACACATTGCTTGTCGTCACCATCTCCGCCGTGGAAAATAAAAAGAGTCTTCTTGAAAGTGGTGTGATTCTGTAAGTCGTTTGGTCTTAGAAATCCTAAATGAATGTTATCATGCAATAGGTTGGATTTGAAAATGTATCGTTGATAGCGAAACGATCCAATAGTTGAGTTCTCAATCAATTTCATTAAACTTCCTTGAGGTTAAGTTGTTCATAATCAGTTGCCGCTCAATCTCACGACCAATGTAGGAGATGTTGGTGATCTCTTCTCCTTCGCACTCGTTGTCCAGGCAATGGGCAGAGCGATAGCAACTTGCTTTGGGGTCATAGGTGAAATCGGTGGCACCACGGACCAAGATCCCCTCAACTTCGAGGGTGGTGGCATTGAAGACCGCAGATCCGGAATTTCCCGCGTAGGTGTCAAGATTGGCCAAGAAATAGGAGCGGTCTTTGCTCCAGTTGCGAACGGTTGCTCCATCGGCAAGTTTGGATGGAAGGCCTGATGGGTGGCCAATCACAAAGAGTGGATCACCCGGATAGAGCTGGCCTTCGCGACGAAAGTTGAGAGGTTTGATGTTTTCGGGTCTGCGGTTCAATCGAATTAAGGCAAAGTCGGCATCACTCTCTTGAGTCTTGAGGATCTCTTTGCAATGAAAAACTTGGTCTTCTGACACTCTGGTGATCGGTCTTGTGGAACTGGCCATTGCAAAGCCAAAGACCCACGCGTTGTTTGCGCACTCTTTGGTGGAGGTGATGCAATGGCCTGCAGTGACAAGAAGATCCTCTCCAACAAAAAACCCAGAGCAATCTGCGGCCACAGGTTGATGAAAGAAGGGCTCATCGGAGCAGAGGCTGTCATTGACTCCAAATTCAGTTGAAGAGATCGAGATGGTTGAATCCTTTTCGTAGGTGAGCTTTTCGATTTGCACCATGGCCGCTGTCGATTTTGCTAGATCACGAAGTTCAGAGGACTCAACTTGATAGATGTCCTGGCGGTTGTCCTCTCCATAGATGACCCACGGTTCAAATTGAGAGTAGGCAGGATTTAAGAGACCAAAGCATAAGGAGACAACGGTTAAGTGGATCATGCGGCGCACGAATTTTGCACTGTTGGAATTCATGGTTGAGCCTCCGAATGTAGGTCGGTCCATTCTCCATTGATGAACGGAGATGAGTCAAAGCAAGTCTTTGGTAGGTCAGACTAAAGACCAGGATGGTTGAGCTCTTTTTGAGATGAAATCATCACTGCAAAGATTGGTCCAGTCATTTTACTTTGACATCCCAAAATCGGTTTGATCTACTTTTTCAAGAACCCAGACTAAGGTAGAGCAACGCTTAAACGCATCTAGAAAAGAGATGAGAGGAGGCCATGTGAAATCTTTGTGGATATTGATTCTAACTTTAACATTGGTAGGTTGTCAGAACGGAAATGACAATCAAGATGATGGCGGTGCACCTAAACCTCCCTATGAAAAGCCTACTGAAGAGCAGATGGGTACGGCAAGAGAGGTTCTCAATTCAACGGCCAATGTCTTTATTGCGGGACAGACTTTCAAGGGGACATCGAAAGGGTCTTTTCAGCCCTTTGGAACTTTGGCCCATCTTTTGAATTCTACGGATTCGAGTTTGATGTCGAAGAGCAATCGTCAAGAGGTTGTAGACATACAGTCGGTGATCGATGATGAGCATTGTGAAATCAAGTTGCCGGATGAGCTGGATCCGCCGATTGGATTGATGACGTCAAAAGAGTCATTGATGGCATTGACTGCAATGAGCTCGGATAAGGCCTGGGTCATTGAAATAGGTGGGCCCAACTGTCCATTGGAGCTTAGGGCGAAAATTCACAAGAAGATGGCAACCCAAGAGTCGATTTCAATTGATGTCGAGTTGTCTTATTTGAGTAAGACCGAGGAGATGAAGCAAAAGAGTGACATCACAGAGGCTCGCCTGGAAGGGGTTTTGGCGGTCCAATTCAAGCAGAAACCTCGACAGAGTGACCGTGATCCCGTGGAGATTGAGATCACCTCAAAATTGAATTTGGCTGGGAAGGCCCAATCCCAGAGGCATGGAGAGTTCGCTTTAGGGCATCGCAACGACACCTTTATGAGACTGAAAATGTCCCAAGGACCCCAAGACGGGCCGTCCAGTTTTGAAAATAGGAATGTTGGGGATGCAAACATTACAACTGAGATCACGGTCAAAGGGAATGGATTTGAAGGTGTGTTTAAGTCCGTATTGATCTCGAAGGATAATGTTTTGTCGGAAGCCTATTATGTGAACGGAGAGGCGATTTCTAGAGAGAAGTTTAATGAAATCGTGGGGGATCTTCCAGATTTGAGTTCGGGAGGTTCCAGCGGTAGAGACCATAATGTTCAGTGTGATGTTGCCCTTTTTGATTCACAGAGTTGGCCGGTGGAGAAGATTGAAGAGGTCATTCGAGATGGAAAGAGCTCGCAACTTTTTCCACGCGCACGGACGAGAGTATGTGAAAGTAGAAAAGATCGAAAGATCTATGATGGAATTCTAGACAAATGGATCTCTTTTCGTGCCATCTACTACTCAGACTATGTTTTGGGCACGCTCACTTCGGACTATGGAACGCTGGAGCTTGCGGCGGAGTATGAGTTTCCAACCGATGTGGTAAAGCCCTTTGGTGTCTACAGTGTACGATGGACCTGCCAGAAGGTGGAAAAATGTGATGAGATGTCGACAAATCAATGAGCTGTTATTTGTTTTGTTTGTCCTGGTGTGGGGAGTGGCTCCATCAGGTGCATTGGCAGTGGAGGTCAATGATCCACGAAATGTTTTAGGTGAAGTTCGCTATTGGTATGGTGGCCATGATTTCGAAACGGCATTTCAGTGCCCAAAGTCGGCTCGATTCACCTCAAAGAGCGCACGATGCACTCCGATTTGCACCGAAGATTTTTGTTCGTGCAGCTGCGATCCTTACGATGATCCTTCTCATGGAAGATTCGAATTCTATTTAGAAGACTGTGAGGGGGATCAGGCCTACATCTATAGCAGCCGTGGCTTGTCGATTCCTATCCACAAGGGAGATTATGTCAGCGTGGGGAACCATTGGCTCGTTCCATTTTTGAAGGCAGTTCCCCATTTTGTGGACCGTGGGAGCGAAATCGATCTTGAGAGAGCACAGCCCTCCAGACTTACCTATATTAAGAATGGCGAACGTAGGGAGCTCTCCACGGTGGAGGTCAAGGCGCGCTACTTTCTTGACCGTAAATCACAAAGTTGTGATCTCACCGTCCACTTGGCCTCTTTTCAAAGTGGACTTACACAGATTGTATTGGTGAAGTTTTCAGGAACAACTCTTTTGAAAATGGAGGGAATTGTCGGTGTTGATTAATATGTTTCAAAGGTATGGGATTCAAGCTTTGATCTTTGGTCTTTTCGTTGCAGTAATTCATTCAGCTCAGGCAGCAGGATGGGTGAGTTCTGGAGGTGAACTCTTTGAGTTGGACCGCAATCCTTGGTTTGTGAAGAATGTGGAGGAGGTTAAGTATTGCATCGACCTTGATGAAGAGGGAGTTTCCGCTGATCGAGCAACCGTTGAGACGACCATTGAGGCCGCGATCAACTATTGGAAGAGAGAGCTCGACCAAAAACATTCGATCACAGCGGGCCTTACTAAGCTTGGGACTCAAAAGTTTGTGTATGTGGGTCAGTGCCCAAGTGGCGAGGGCAAGTCGAAAGAACGTGGTCAGAGGCATTTTGATGAGGAGGAGATGCCCTCCTGTGAACAATCCGATCAAGGGATCGAGGTGGCATTTCGAATTGGATACCAAACCCTCACCCCAAAAGAAGTAGAGTTCTTGGCTGATCCACAAAAGTATGTGGGAGTTTCGCTACGTAAACGATACTGCGACTTGCAAATGCGTGGACGGGGTATCATCTTCATCGCTTCCGATCGTGGGGATCATTCATACCATAATCCTGGTCATCTTGTATCGGAGGCGTGGCAGCAGCCAAAACTCTTGCAGTATGCTCTGATTCATGAACTTGGACACCTGTTTGGCATCTCACATTCCGGTTCTGGTATCATGTCGGAAGTCTTTTTGGATCAACTCTTGAATAAAAACTTTGTCGACTTTTATGCTAAGAATCCAGTGCAATCCTTCTTTTCTTTGCCCGAACGATTTGGGGTATGTCCGGGACCTGTGGGAAGTGGCACCTTTGATCCAGGATTCTTTGGAGTACCAGGAAGCAGTCTGTGTTTGATTTTGGAGAGAAAAGCCGACTCTGGAGGGCAGTGGGTGTGGTCGGTTTCGGCACTGGAGAAAGTGGGCGAAGATCCTGTACCTTATGGTGACTTGACGGTGCAGGTGTTTGGTGGTCAAGTCTTTTCGAGGGATCCTGCTTCAATCATCCATTTGCCGAAGGGGCAGAGTGTCTTTTCAAGAGAAGAGCGAGGTCTTTCCAACTTTATGATTGGTCCCTTCTACTCGAATATTGGAGCTACAGCGTTCTTTAAAAAGAGTGGATCGAACCGTCCTTATTCGGCCTATCTTCAGATGACCCCAGGAAATTTGGCAGTATTGGCACAGGGAGATACAGGAATCAAGATGATATTGACCTACACCCCTCCTCAGCAATTGACTCCAAAGTTTCCTCTCAGGAGGGGAGCTAAGTTGCAATGAATGGCAAGGGAGTCTACACATTTCGTGACTATAAGGAGCTATTGAAGGAGCAGATTCGATGGCTTAAGGAAAAGAGGCCCCACTTCACTCTGCGTTGGTTGGCCGACGCCGTTGACATTCAGTACACCTACCTCTCAAAGGTGCTCAATGATGATTCAACACATCTGAATGAAGATCAACTTCATCGAGTGGCGGTGGCTTTGGAGTTTCTTGTGGATGAGGTCGATTTTTTGCAACTTCTCAGATCTTACTCCGTAACCCGAGACAGTCAGCGACGGGATTATCTGATTCGAAAGATCGAAGAGATCTCCTCAAAACGGGTCGTGAGAGCCGATTATCAGAAATGGACAGAAGATGAGATTACGGGACAGATGTCTTACCTGATCGATCCAGTAGCCCTATTGGTATTGGTGGCCCTCGAAATTGAGGCTCTTAGAGTAAATCCTATGGCGCTTTGTTCTCATTTGGGGATCACTCACGCGAAGCTTCAAGCCGTTTTGGCGACACTCAGCAGGGCTGGATCCATCATCCTCGGTCGATCAGCCTTTGAAGTTGTGGAGGTCAAAGAGCAGACTCTTCATTTTGGAAGGGAGCACCCACTTATGAGAATTCACCAGTCGCTCATAAAGACGCAACTTCAATCGAGGCTCAGTCAAACAGCCGAGGAGGATAAGGAGAGTTTCGTTGCGACCTTTGTCATGGATTCGGTTGGCAAGCAAAGGGTCAAATCGTTGTTTCAGAGCTTTTTGGCCGAGGTACAGGCCATATACAAAGAGAGTTCCCATCAGCAAATCTATCAGATGAGTTTTGATCTTGTGAAGTGGTTCTAAACCGAGAGCCAGTTTATCTTTTCTTACAAATAATTCCCGAAATTTGATCAATTTAATAATGCCCCTCAGACGGAATGGGCCCGATGATTGGATTGGGCCCAGATAGAGAGAGAACGAAAACCTAAAAACCACAAGCGATGCGCCGCAAGTAAAGTGGCGTATCCAAAGGAGACAATGATGAAAACGAAATACTTACTTTTATTTTCAAGTCTGGTTGTTGCACTGACTGCGTGTGAAGTTAAAGTTAATGAAGACCCAAGCGTTACGGATGATCTCAACAAAAAAGATATGGTGGAGCTGTGGATCTCTAAGGACTACGACAACCAAAAATCCAACTCCCTCCAGTTTACCAATGCAAAGAATGAGTGGCAGAAGATTTTTACCCTGGCTCCAACGGAGACGACGATCTTTACGCTCCAGCCTCCATCGATGATCACGGTTAATTGTTCAAACTCAGCAGTTGCGACCACCTTTCTCTGGACCGAAGTCAATGACGCTCAAGAGGTGATCGACTATCGGGTTGTACTGCAGTCGGGAAGTGAGGCCATTCAAGCAGAGGCAGGAAAAAAGTATGGCCTTGTTCTTACGGTCACAAACACTCAAGGTTGTCAGTCTGGAGCTGTTTCATTTACGACCATCGAGGGAGATCACACTGGAGGCTTTAGCATCTTTGAGAACGACTCAATGGAGCCTACTGAGAGAGCTCTAAAGATCTCAAGTGACTACAACAATCAGATTCCCAACGTCTATGAGTTCAGCGATTCGAAGCGATCAAGTTGGCAGGAGGTCTTCACATTCACTTCAGGCTCTGCGCAGAAGCTCAATGTCTATCCTCCGTCCACAATGAGCATCGGTTGTCCGTCTTATTTTGAGACTCAAATGTCATGGGTCGAGTTGGATGAGGCTGGTGAGGTGGTCGAATTGAAGCCTCTCGGGGAGTCGGTTTCAACAGTCCAGGTAAAGTCCGGTGGCCATTATGCCGTGGTCGTCGATGTTTCAAATACCGAGGGATGCTCCTCTGGTGCAATCGCCTTTGTGGTGATGAAGGAGTAAGATTCTCTCTCACGAGCCCAAACCTGCAAGTGCTGTGGGTTTGGGCTCATCTTTCCAGACAGATCTTCGGATAAATCAGAGAGATTCTAGTTCAATCGGTCAGGATGAGCTCTTGAGGTAGCTCATGACTGTTGTATCTTGATGCCATCACAAAGCCATAGGCGCCGACGTCACAAATGGCCAAAAGATCATGCTCTTTGACACTTCCAAAAGGACGATCTCTGCCAAGAACGTCGGAAGACTCACAGATGGGACCGACAACGTCATAGAGTAGCTTCGGTTGAGAGTTAGGCTCTTCGTGAATTGGAAGGATTTCGTGATAGGCGCGATAGAGGGCAGGTCGAAGGAGGTGGTTCATCCCCGTGTCTACGATCACAAACTTCTTGTGCTGGGTGAGTTTGATGTATTGAACTTCGGTAAGAAGGAGACCAATGGGGCCAACGAGGGATCGGCCGGGTTCACAAATCAGCTGGACGGAGAGGTCATCCGTTGATTCATGAATGAGGCGTCCATAATCTTCAAATGAGGGAACCTTCTGCTCTTTGTGGTAGGAAATGGCAAGCCCCCCTCCAACGTCCAGCGTTTTAAGATCCAAGCCCTCCATTTTCAACTCCTGGAAAATCTTTCGTAGCTTTCCAACAGCCAACTGGAGAGGAGTGAGATCCGTGAGTTGCGATCCAATGTGGAGTGAAAGCCCTTCGAGATTAAGTCGTTGACCATACCGACGTAAGATCTCAACAGCTTGAGGAAGAAAATCGAGTTCCACGCCAAATTTGTTCTCTCGAAATCCCGTCGCAACGTAGGGGTGAGTTTCGGCCTTAACGTCGGGATTGATCCGCAGAAGTACAGAAACCGATCTGTTCAACTCAGAAACAATTTGTCCAATGCGCTCCAGCTCTCCAAGGCTGTCCACGTTGATGAGCTCAACATGATGTTCGAGGGCAAACCTCAAATCAGAAGTTTTTTTCCCAACTCCTGAATAGAGGATCTTGCGCGGCGGAAACTTCGCTTCCAGAGCCCTCTTAAGTTCCCCAATGGAACCTGCATCAACCCCCATCTGGGATTTCTTGAGCATCTCTAGAATCGCCGGATGAGAGTTGGCCTTCATTGCATAACGAATCTCAACCTCAGAGCCCAAGGCATTGCGATAATCGTTGAGACGCTTCTCTAGAGAGACCAAATCATAAACGTAAAGAGGGGTGCCGTGGATCTTTGCAATCTCACTCAACGAGTGTTTTCGAATGTGCAAAAGTCCATTTTGGTAGGATATGAACGGGCTCGTCAATTGAGACACAAGCTACCTCCCGGTGGCATTTCATTTAGTGAACCCACAACGAGCGATCAGTAAGAAGACCAAATGTGAAGCCAACCTGATCAAGCTCGACTTCTGAAATGCCAAGTCCCTTCATTGTGGCAAGAATGAAGATCAAATTGGTCACGGCCATCTGAGGGGCATCGCCACTTATAGCCTGATCAGGGAGTCCTGTACGTCCCTTAAGAGCTGTTCGAATCTGCAACTCGTTGTAAGAGACATCTGCAGCAGTCTGTGACTTGATGCTGACTCCGTGAATGTCTCCAAGGCCGACCACCTTTCGATGTTCAAATTTCAACTTTGATAGATCGGGAGAGCCCATCCAGTCACCGATGATCTCCTTGGCGTAATCATAAACTTGAGTGATCTCTTTTTCATTCATCGGATTGGGTGTCGACTCTCGTCCCAAGATTCTCAAAGCCTCCTTTTGAAGGGAGAGCGCGCCAAAGTCCTTCTTGAGCATGATCGCTTCATCTCCATCAAGGTAGCTGAACCACATTTCATCGTTTGAGATGGACCACAAAATGATCTCCTCCATTTTGAAAGAGGTTTGGGTTGCGGCAGCGTGAAGGTAGATCTTGCCAAATTCGCTCTCTTTAATGAGTTTCGGTGAAACCTTGATGGCCGTTCTAATTTTATGAAGAAATGAGAGGACATTGGGACTCTTGGTCAGTGGCCCGCGGACGATGACTTGAATGTTGTGATTCTTATGTGAAACTCGCGAAACTTGATTGTAGTGTTTGATCAGACGAAGGGCGCTCGACATGAATTCTTTGGAGATGGTCTGTCGAGCATCCACGGCCGTAATACGAGTGGGTTTGCGTTCGGCAAAGTGGGTGGAAATCACCTTGTGGTTGCATGTGTCGACCAATGCAATGCGGGCGGCTACAAACTCATGGTCAATGTCGATCACGCCTCTCTTTTTTAAGCAGGAGTCGGTTTGCGGAGGAGGTGGGGAGGCACAAGAGATTGTGGTCATGAGTCCGAAAGCTCCTGCAAATCGCAAGAGCACTTGATACTTCAATCGCCAATAGGGTCTCTTAATTTGTTGGTTTGACATGAGGGGCTCCCTTAAGCTGATGTTGTTGACGATAGAGATAAAGAGCTATGGAAGAGGCAACGGTTGCATTGAGGGACTCCGTTTGCGCACTGATCGGAATCTTCAACAGCGTCGTGGGCTTGAGATCTCCCAAACCTCGCCCCTCTTCACCCATCACGAGACGCAAATTTCGAGGCCATTGGAAAGGGCCAATGTCTTCTCCCTTAACGTCAAGACCAATGAGATCTTGGGAAAGATCTGAGAGTGAGGGGCCTTCGAAAAAGGGAATATGAAATTGAGCACCCGAGGCTCCACGAAGGACTTTGGGGAGAAAGGGATGGGCAGACTCTTTAAGTAGCACCAGCTTTGAGACTGAAAATGCGACACAGGTACGGATCAGAGAGCCTAGATTGATGGGATCACTGAGAGCGGTAAGAACTTCGATTCCGTGAGGTTTAGAGTCTTCGTTCCACTGAGGAATTTCAGGAACAGAACAGATCAAAAGTGGTGCGCGGGTTTCATAGAGATCGAGGCTCTTGAACAAAGGGGCGCTTAAAAGAAAGATGGACTCTGGCATCAGTCTGAGAGCCCGTTGAGCAAGATCACTTGCTCGGTCCTCTTCATGGAGGAGGATCGTTCGAACCCAGGAGCAATTGTGTTCGAAAACCTCCGAGATGACCTTGGCTCCTGAGACAATGAAGAGCTGAGATTTTTTAATGCCTCGGCTTTCAAAGAGCGAAGACCACAATCGAAATTTGGGATTTTCTACACTTGTGATTCGATTCTTTTCATGATTCTGCACTCGAAGGACCCTCTTGGATTCGAGTATAAATGACGAGGCGTCGCTCATGTTGAGTTTCAGGAAGATGATAACAAATCTCCTCTTTGAGAGCAAAATGGTTTTTCCAAGCTTTGTTGGCATGGTCGATCTCTGCGGTGCAGTTGGGGCCCTTCATAAGATAGACCTCACCCCCTAATCGCAAGGATCCCAAAACCCTGCCGAGAGTCGTGGAGATCTCTTCGACGGCTCGAGTGATCACTCCATCAACGGGATAATTGAACTGGGCATCGATCTTTCTTCCTACAATGTCGAGACTCTTTAGACCCAAGACCTTTCGGACCTCCTTAAGAAATTGGACTCGCTTTTGAACCCCTTCAGCAAGAATCATCGGTTTATCGGGAAACTCTATTTTCAGAGGAATCCCAGGAAAACCAGCTCCACTTCCTACATCAAGTAACGGAAAGCGAAGGGTGGTAAGGCGCGCAATCATGAGGCAGTCTATAAAATGTTTGATTGCGATCTCCGAGATCTTGGTCAAACGGGTTAAATTTTGCTTTTTCTGATGTTGAAGAAGTGTGATGCAAAACTGGGCCAGTTGCCGTCGTCTCTCGTGGGAATAATCACCAAAGCCATGGTTGGTGAAAAAGTCGTAGAGTCGATTGTCCACCTCATTGAGTGAGAGGTCTGCTTCGGATCTTTTCTTTTGCAACACGTCATTTCTGTCCATAATCCTCATCACTTCCTATTTTCAGTTTGGCCTAAATG
The DNA here is from genome assembly GCA_014584465.1 of Pseudomonadota bacterium. Taxonomy (GTDB): domain Bacteria; phylum Bdellovibrionota; class Bdellovibrionia; order Bdellovibrionales; family JACTMU01; genus JACTMU01. Next base: position 15,139 of record JACTMU010000049.1, read on the forward strand.
GGCTAAGTATATAAAATTTGAGAGCAAGACGGCAATCCGAAAGATCGTCAAAAAGAGACAGGCAAGTGCATATGGATGAGAATAGGTTTGAAGAGATCAGGGTTCATGCAATAGGTGCCATTGAACGAACCACAAGTTCATCAGGACTCTACGAGGTCAAGGTGAGCATCTTGGGTAAGCATGGCAAGGTTTCTGAGTTGATGAGGGAGATGGGAAAGCTCTCAAAGGAGGATCGTCCCCTGTTTGGGAAACGGGTCAATGAGCTCAAAGAGGAGCTTGAAGCGGCCTTTTCAGCTAAGGAGGAGCAGCTCAAGCGTCAGGAGTGGGAAGAGCGAGTGCAGTCCGAAGAGCTCGATTTGACGCTTCCTGGGCCTAAGGCTTTTCGGGGCCGCCTTCACCCGGTGACCCTGGTCATCCAAGAGATTGTATCGATCTTCCAGCGGCTTGGATTTTCGGTTCGAACAGGACCACTGATTGAAAGTGATGATTACAACTTTAAGGCGCTGAACTTTCCAGAGGATCACCCGGCCAGAGACATGCAGGACACCTTTTTCATAGATGAGCACCATGTTTTACGGACTCACACAAGTCCCATTCAGATTCGAACGATGGAGTCTGAAAAACCACCATTACGAATCCTCGCACCCGGAATGGTTTTTCGTTGCGACAGTGACATGTCCCATCTGCCTCAGTTTCATCAAATTGAGGGGCTTTGGATCGATGAAAAGGTTTCGATGGCCAATCTTAAGGGGACCATTTCGTTTTTTGCTCGAACGTTTTTTGATCAGAGCGTAAAGGTTCGATTTCGGCCTAGTTTTTTCCCGTTCACCGAGCCTTCTGCTGAGGTCGATTGCTCTTGCCCACGGTGTGGAGGTCAAGGTTGTCGTATGTGCGGACACAGCGGTTGGATTGAGATTGCCGGGTGTGGTCTTGTTCATCCCAATGTGCTCTCATATTGTGGGATTGACCCAAAAAAGTGGCAGGGCTACGCATTTGGTTTAGGAATTGAGCGTATGGCCATCATCAAATACAACATCGAAGACATTCGTCTCTTTATGGAAAACGATCTTCGATTTTTGGAGCAATTTCGAGTATGAAAATTTCGCTAAAGTGGCTCAATGAGTACATTGATGTTTCAAACTTTCTTTCAAGTCCCCATGAGCTTGCCAACCGACTGACCCATGCGGGTCTTGAAGTTGAGGAGATTCAGTCTCGAAGAAAGGATTATGAGAATGTCCTTGTGGGTGAGATTCTTCAAAAGGAGCGGCACCCCGATGCAGACCGACTGACCGTGTGTCAGGTCACTACGGGAGTCGGAATTGTCCACCAAATTGTTTGTGGGGCAAAGAACCACAATGTAGGAGACCGTGTTGCACTTGCCCTGCCAGGGGCGGTTCTGCCTGGTAATTTCACAATTAAGAACTCTCGCATTCGTGGTGTGGACTCTGGCGGAATGCTCTGTTCTGAAAAGGAGCTTGGACTGGCCGATGAGAGTGAAGGGATCATAATCCTAGATCGCAAGATGGCCTTGGGCCAACCGCTTGCCGAGGCCATGGGGCTTGACGATGTGACCTTTGAACTTAAAGTGACTCCCAATCGATCGGATTGTTTGAGCCACTATGGGCTCGCGCGCGAGATATCTTGTCTTCTTGGGGTGGCGCTGCGAACCTCCTTTCGACCTGCAAAGACCTCCAACCTGTCCACGCGTGAGAAGATGGGACTTGATGTTCGAGAAGTCAGGCACTGCCCACGCTATGCCGGTGCCTTTGTATCTGGTGTGAAAATTGGTGAAAGTCCTGAATGGTTAAGAAGTCGCCTCAACTCCATTGGAATGAAATCGATCAACAACGTTGTGGATGTCACCAACTTTGTCATGATGGAGCTCGGGCAGCCGCTTCATGCTTTTGATGCCGCTTTTTTGAAAGACTCAAAGATCATCGTTGAACTCTCTAAGAATCAAGAGAAGTTCGTAACATTGGATGGAACCGAATTGACTTTGACGGGTGAAGAGCTGGTGATTCGAGATGGAGCAAAGCCTGTTGCCTTAGCTGGTGTTATTGGAAGTCTTAATTCCGGGGTACGAGAAGAGACCGTCGATCTCTTTATTGAGTCGGCCTACTTTTTGCCTTCGACCGTTCGAAGAACGAGCCGAAAATTTGGGATTGAGACCGACTCTGCCTATCGTTTTGCTCGAGGGGTGGATCCTGAAGGGGTGTTGCGTGCCCTCGATCGAGCGTGTGAGCTCATTTGTGAGGTGGCTGGAGGAGAGATTTTCAAAGATCCCTACGATGTGTATCCATCCCCTTTTGTACAAGAGAAAATCGTTATCTCACTCTCTTTCGTCGAGGAGCGGTTGGGGTATAAGATTGAGGAGGAGCTCTTCACCACATGGATGAAGCGCATGGGGTGCAAGGTTCATCAAGATGTTGGCAGTCAACTATTTGAAGTTGTCCCGCCTCCTTATCGCGTGGACCTTGCTCTAGCGGAAGATTTGGTTGAAGAATTTGGGCGTCTCAATGGGTATGAGAATATTCCTGAAGTACTTCCCGAGAGCAAAGGCGAACCTCAAAGGGATCAGCTGACCTTTTTGCTTGAGGGGGAGGTCAGTCGATTGGCGCGCGAAATGGGATATGCACAGGCGATCAACTACTCGTTTGTTTCGGCCACGATGCACGAACCCATTTTGCAATCCAAAGAGAGTCTTAAGCGTGCCGGTCTAGGATGGGAGGCCTCACATCCCATTGCTCTTCGAAATCCACTCAATGAGGATCTTACAGAGATGAGGTTGAGTCTTCTTCCTGGGTTGATTCACAACGTAGTTCACAACTTCCGACATGGAAATCTGTGTGGTCGACTCTTTGAGGTGGGCCTTGTGGTCGACAAGCCCGAGGACCAGGGTGATTATCGCCATTTTCGAAGGTTGGCATTGATTGCCTGGGGGAACGAAGTTGGTTTGTGGAGCTCTCAAGGGGAAGTGCCATTGGTTTTTGATGTTAAAACGGCTCTTGGGGACATTCTGAAAAGTATGGGAGGGGCTCGTCTTCAATGGAACAAAGAGGGAGTTGCACCAAGCTTTCTTCATCCCGGCCAGTGGAGTCACCTGAAGTATGAAAATCGAAACATTGGAATTCTAGGAAAGCTTCACCCTGAGTTCTCTGAAAGGCTCAAGATCAAAACAGAGTGTGTTGTGGCTGAGATCAATCTGGATCTTCTCTTTGTGGGGATGCCTCGTGCGGTCAAAGCTGCACCCATTGGAAAGTTTCCGGGAGTTGAACGAGATATCGCATTTGTCGTACCCAACACCATCTCTGCCGGGATGGTTCAGGAGGCCATTCAGAAGGCTGGTGGGAAATTGCTGAGACGCGTAGACATCTTTGACACCTTTAAGAGTGATGATTTGGGAAATGATCGAAGGAGCTTGGCCTACCGACTCTTTTATCAAGACTTTGAAAAGACGATGACCGAAGATCAAATTTCGGCACTTCAAAAAGAGGTGATTGACCGAGTTTGTCAAAAGTTTTCAATTGCCGTGAGATAAATTTCTTGATTGCTTTCAATAACTTGGTAGCCTGAGAGGGTGAAACTCTCTTGAGGTGCGCTATGGACTTTGGTGCATTGAGTTTGAATTTGTAGCGAAGGGTTTCACGGTTTGAGGACACCATTTATGGCAGCTCAGGATTTTGGAAGAACGACAATGACCAAGGCTGATTTGGTTGAACGGGTCTACGAAAAGATTGGCTTTTCTAAGAAAGAGGCAAGTGAATTGGTGGATCTCGTTTTTGCAACCCTTAAGTCGACCTTGACCGAAGGCGGGGGGCGAATCAAGATTTCTGGGTTTGGAAACTTTATGGTTCGAGAAAAGAAGGAGAGAATCGGCAGGAACCCACAGACGGGAGAGCAACTTAAGATCAGTGCTCGACGGGTCTTGACCTTTCGACCGAGCCAAGTTCTCAAGGCCATCCTCAATGGTGAAGATGCATCCCGATATTCTGATGATGATGAGTGAGAGTTATTTAGATGAGTGAGCTCTCTCAAATGGAAATGGATCGATTGAGTGGGAGTGAGGCGCAGAAGTTTTTCTCTGAAGAGGCGCTTCTTTCGATGATGTCGAACATCCCCAACAAGATGGCCTTCAAAATCGGGGAGGCGGCCGACCTCGTGGGAGTGAAGCAGTACGTCTTGCGCTATTGGGAGAGTGAATTTGATGCGCTACGCCCCAAGAAGGCCCCAAACGGACAACGAATTTATACACGAAAAGAGATCGAAATGGCGCTCATGATCCGAACTCTGCTCTACACCCATCGATTTTCAATCGAGGGCGCCCGGTCGGCGCTCAAGGGGTTTCGGCAGGAGCTCAGTGAGCAGATGGATTGGAAGAGAGCACAAGAGGCCTATGATCGTGCACGCAATAAGATTGTGGATCTTGCCAACGAGATTCGCCGAGTTCGCCACCTCTTCGAATAAATTTTCTTAAGTCGAAAATTCCTTGATTTGGGTGTCACTCCGCTCTAATTTGAGGTGGTCTCTTAAAGACCCAAAGTGCCTTTTTGTGAACCCCATCTGTGGTGGCACATGTGAAGTGAAGGGTCCCTCTTTGATGTCGGCGCGTGGCGCAGCCTGGTAGCGCACTACCTTGGGGTGGTAGGGGTCGCAGGTTCAAATCCTGTCGCGCCGACCATTCTTGATAAAAGGCCAATTATTGTCCTCCAGCCCCCGGCTATCCTGGGGCATGGAGTTTTTGTCTGATTCAGTAGATAAATAGGTGGGATTTTCAAAGAGTGAGATGACATTCTCACCAGAAGATAGGGTTAATGGAAGAGACCCCCTCCTCGAATGAGAGGAGGAAGCCAAATTGTGCGTGTCTAGATCCAAATTGTAAAACAACTCTAGGGTATGCTCTTTTTCTCCAAGATGGATCGTAATTCTTGGAATGATTATCTTGATCAAGCGTTTTTGCTCCAATGGGTGCATAGAATCCAAGTTGTCTAGCGTTAACCTGATAAATCTCTTTAGCTTGTCTCCCTTTAGATTGCCTTTGAACTGCTGTTCCTTTTGCTCCAATTCGTCAAGCTTGAGAGTCAGAGCTGCTATCTCAGAATTTGCTTTCTCTCTCTCCTTGATCATCAGATCAATAATTTCAGCCAAATTTTCTGTATTTTCAACGACATTTTTCCTAAGCGACTCAGTGAACCTCTCTACTACCTTTTCTAGTCGTACTATTTCCTTCTCCAAGTCTCGCCGCTCTTGCTTAAACTTCGGTAATCCAAAATGTTGATGCTTTGATATCTTTTCGATCAACTCTTCCAAGACGCCCACCTTCAGCAGTTCTCGAAGGCGGGTTAAGACTAATTCATGCAGATGGTTTGCCGGGAATCGCTTGCCGTTTTTTCTGTTCCTATAATAACAAAACTCCCCACTTCTAACCGCTTCCCCTCCATATCTTGATCCGTCTGGTGCAAATACGACTCCTGAAAGCAAAAATTCGTTGTCCCTTGACCGATGTTCAATTCTATCCAAACCCTCATCAACTTTCTTGACTAGTTCTGGATCAATCAAGTCGCCGTGTTCTCTTCTATGCCAGTATTCCCATTTCACCCAACCGTCCTTATCCTGGAGCTGAGGAAACTGGTTCCAATTGTCGTAAAAGTAATTATACCCCCTTATTTTAGGGTTCCCCAACATATTCAAAAGGGTGAACCAATCGAAATTCTTTCCACCTTTTTGCTCTGGCTTGATAATCTCTCCGTTCTTGGTCTTCTCCTTTGTCCACCAGATTTTTGTCTTATAACCTTTTTCTTTACAGTATTTGAGAGTTCCTTCCCTGCTGTAATCTAATTCGACAAATTTTGATGCAATATCTTCCCATATCTTTAGTTCCTCTTGGTTTGGATTATACAAACCCACCCACTTTGGATGAGAATCCAGTCCTATCATGGGACAGGGAGAGGCGTCTTTCCCGTTGTTTATCATTGCCTGTCGATGTTTTCTTGCCACATCTTCGGAAACTCCTTCGCTATATTCTCCTGCCTGGATATTGCGAAATTTCCACCCCATCCGTTGTCCACGGTCTTGTGGATCAAACTTTCCGTAGTTGACCTCATGAAGCTCTACATCGTTTTCTCTAGCATCTCGCATGAGCTGCAAGTTTAAGATTTCATCCCGAGAAATTCTATTCAAGCGTTCAGCAACAATAAAATCAATAGTGCCTAACTTAACCAATTCCGCTAAATAGAGGATGTCCTTCCGTTTGTGGGTGTTTTGATAACGCCCGCTAACACCATCCTCAACGATAAAGTTAGTTATCTTGTAAGTTTTTCCTGTTCTATTCTTTTGATGTTTTGCCCAGTCCTTAATCGTCTTTAATTGCTGCTCAGGCGAACCATGGGTTGCCAAGTTTTCCTTTGAAACTCTAACAATGGCCCAGCCCTCAAGAACAGATTTGCTTCTTCGACTAGTTTTTCCATTTTTCTTTCTTTTAAGCAGCTTTTCCATTTTTTTCCTCTATTATCACATTCACAAGCAATTTTTCGAGCATTAACTTAACTACCGAAAGATCTCTTCTGAATTTATCTCCGTCAACATCTTCATTCTTTTTCATGACAACTTTTGATATTCTGTTGTCTTGAAACTGTTCAAATTCTTTTTTCTTCTTTTTATACCGGGCGACCCTATCTCTCTTAGCGCACTCCTTGCACTTTGATTCAACCCTGACTCCCTTCGTATAAAATTCGTTACACTGTTTTTGAATGCCACATTTACTACAGATCTTCCCTTTGTCATTTTCAAGCACCTATTTCCTTGCTCGACTTATTTTAACTTCAACCGTTAAATCTACAGCGTGGGCCATATCAAGTACCCTCTGAAAACTGACACCCTTTTCATTGCCTCTCAAAATACTGTTTACATAATGTCTTTGGAGCCCCAGCCTCTCACCCAATTGAGCTTGGGAAATAGGCGGTTTTCTTCTTTTCATCTCCTTTTCAACCTCTTTAAGTATTTTTGTCTTCAACATTTCAACGTCCTCAACCAATTTCACCTCCCAGAATAGTAAGTATTTTACTTACTGTCAAGGTTTTCCTGACAATATATTTATCAGATGATTTCCACATATTAGAATCCCTCTAAAAGCTTTTGAGACCAGAATACACTCGCACGGCCCCAAAATACAAATAAGCCAAGGCCCTTCTCAGCCCAGCTCCCAAAGGAGAGCCTGACGCTTTATCAACCTCTCGCGTCATATTTTCTAGGAAAACCCAATCAGCACTCAGTAGCTCACTCTTTGATTTCGCCTTCTCCACCATCCAATCATGAATGTTACAAGATCTTGAAATATCCACGCCTAGAAGATGATCCGGAATCAACTGACTAAGCCACCCATCTGGACCGCATTTGTTAACGACCATGGCACGTTCGTTGTTAGTCGCAATGGAAAAACTGTGCGGCACCTTCAACCCATCCTTATTGATCATCATCTAGCGTTTTCTGCTGCCTTTTACTTCTAGAGACCTTCTTAAGATAGCTACGCAGGGACGCCTCAAGATCTTCCTTTACAGGTGAAGCCAAAAGTCTCTTGAGGTATTTTTTCTCATCAAAAAACTGTTTCTCAATACTTTTCTTCTCCTTATTGTAGTGCTTCTCAAAAAATATTTCTAAAACTGCATTCACAAAATCGGACATATTCAACGTACAATGGCTCCCCCGAAGCTCCTGTACCTTACAAAGAGTGAGCGCAGTATTGCGCTCACTAAGTAAAACTCTCTTCTCTTTGCCATCATTTTTCACTCTTCTTTTTTCTCCTCTTTGATTTGGCTTTGATTTCATTACCAGGAATCCATTGAGCGTCCTCGGTGATGATCCAAATCTTGTGCCCCTCGACTAGCTTCTTGCCTTCTACTTTTGTTGGCACCCACTCACTTTCAACTGCTGGCATAGTTAGGCCATGGTAGTTACCGTCAATTCCGTTCATTGGAGCCGAGACATTAAACTTATCCAGATTAAAGAGCGTCTTTCTCCTTACCTCTTCATCTCGACTACTCAACCCTTGATCAATATAGTAACTTGCAATTCCTCCGATGAGAGCACCCGACAATGCGCCAACAATGGCACCTTTCTGTCGATTCTTATGTGAAACACCGGAACAAATCGCACCGCCTGAAACAGCTCCTATGCCGATTCCCGACCAGATAGACTTCTTTGTGCTGGCACAACTGACCAGCAAACTTGTAGAAAATAAAATACTTATGAATACCTTTTTATCCATAAATCCTCCTGTTAATTTGTTTTTGGTTAGAGGCACTTGCCCCTATTTGTTATTTGAAATAGTTTCTCTGCTGATTTCAGAGAAAGAAAAGAGGTCCCCAGATTTAATATAAGGACCTCAAACGGATCAAAACTTAAGATCACCTTTGCCGACTGTTGCCGCGCTCCTAAATTGACCTCATGGAAATCATGGCCTTAAAAACACGCAGCAAGTTATCAATATCTAATGTTTCATAGATCCGGTTAATGTTGATTTTCTTCCCATATCCGCCCCATATATCGTGAGCGCTCCATAAACCGGTGTAGCGAAGTTTTCAACACCGCGATAGTTTGACTCCATCAAACACATACCGAGGAGGTCAGCATGAAACTATCAC
>JACTMU010000026.1 GCA_014584465.1 Pseudomonadota bacterium
AAAGCGAAGAGTTCCCATTGTACCTCTAAACTCAATCGAAAACTTAAAGGTGGACGAAATTGTGCGCGATTTATTCTAAAATGTCTCAATTCGAAGCACCGAGGTTGAGGAAGGTCTCAAGATTTTCCTGAATCACTTTGTAGAGGATCGACTCTTCAGGTCGATGACGTTGGAAAGTGGAGTTAGAGGCCGTTGCGTGAACCATAACCAGAGGCCCTGCAAGTCCCCACTCATCCATCCTCACCAATTGAGTGCCCCTACTGCACGAAAATGGTCTTCATTTCGGACAGCGCGCCATAGGTCCGGAGATTGAGGTCGCCGAGGGCCTGGCACCTAGACAGAAGGCTCCGTCGCAGATCTCCTTGAAAATCTGCCTAAGGCATTGCTAGGAATGGCAGGATCCAAAAATAGGCTTTGAATGTCCTATCCCCCAAGCGACCACCCCTAATCTTTCCACCATTTTTGAATGAAACACTTCTGAGCAAGATAATGGCCTGCACCGTACACAACAACTGCGTTGCCCCAAGTTTGAAAAGATTCCCGTATGACATTGGCAAGATACCGATCTCTCGCCCAAGTAATCTCATTCACTAACGTTTGTAAACGATCTTTACGCCCCTGAAATGGGCGGCTCAATGTTGGGTCCCGCTCAACAGGCAGTTCACGTCCTGTGATATTCATAAACCAATCTCGAAATTCCTCTTCTGATAGAAATTCTTTCGAATATGGAAAACGATCGTCATGAATTAGTGCATTGATGGTTGAATCCATGCGATTCTCAAATGTCCTCAAGATATAACATCCTGCTACATCCTTTTGAGAAAACCCAATTCGCGCCATCAATTTAACAAGTTCCTTATCGGAAATTTCCCCACCGACAAAATCGGCCCCATTTTGGACTGAAACTTGAGTCAAAAATACAGGCTCCTCCAAACGGTAGTGACCTTCCCTGTACTCTTGCAAATAGGTCTTGGGTGATATACCCCGGAAATGCTCTAGACCTTCAACGATACTTATGCGAATCCTATCTTTAGCAAACGCATTACGAATGAAGTTAAACGTACCGGTGTTTTTAGGCTCTTCGCCATGTTCTGCGCCTATAAATACAATCTTCCCGGTTGAACTGACAAATTCTTCCACAAAAGGTGGTGGCGGAAGTCTTTCATAGGAGGTATTGGGATCAAAATCACAATCATGCTTAGAATCCACATCTACATAGGCAATTGTGGCACATGAAGCTAATGATAACGAACAAATGAAAAGCAGAAACATAACGTTATTGAACATCGATTGGAACTACAACACTTCAACCTTTTGATCAAGAGATAATGTGCTCAATGCCAGGTGGCCTGCTTTTTCTAGAAGAACCCTTGATGTGTTGTTTTTTCCGCTAGAACTGATATACGTTTGAAACCGTTTCGAAGAACCTCAAAATTAACAGCTTCACCCTCAGACAACTCTGCGATCCGATCGACGATGTTGCGTGGAACAATGTTCTTTGCTCCATCCATTGAAACAATTATATCCCCAGCTTGTAAACCCGCTTTTGCCGCAGGACTCACAGGAGCAACATGAGTAATGGATGAGTAGGCCGACACTGTTTTTTGCTCAAAAGAAGTTGTGCCTTCAAAATAGATTCCTAACCAGGTACGCGGCTTCATAGTGCGACGTAGAAGGTGAAACCGGTCCGGTAGACCTTGGGCGGTGACGGTAAGTTCTATCCGCCTTTTATCTCTCAAAACCTTAACTCTAAATTGATCCCCCTTTTTTTTATGTTCATTTATCAAAAATTGGGTCACCTCTCGGTAGGATGACACTGCTCTACCATTGATGGCCAAAATATGGTCACCTGTCTTCAAATTACTTTCTTTTGCTTTTCTTGTTTCATCTAGAGCAATTGCAACTCCTGGTAACTTCTTGTCGTAGAGTCCGTTTCCCAAATAATGAATTCCAAGATAACCATCCCTTGTGTTTTTCGGAACCAATCTATAAGAACTATCTAGATTATAATCATCGAGCAGTAATGCAAGATAAGGGTTGGTTACCCCAACAACATAAGGATTCGATCCCATATCGTAACGGACTGTGCGAGTAAGCGTATTAAAATCCATTTGCCAACCTTTTGCGCTCTTTTCGAAAAAATATATTGTCTGTTTCTTCAAAACTTCAGGTGAGCTGGGTGGAGCAATGGCTATCCCAAAATAATCGTTCGTTAAGATTTGCCATTCCCCAGATTCGATCTCAGTAGCTTCTGACTGACGTTGACCTGAGGAAGTTTGCCAAGATCTAAAAAACATTTGAGATAGCGGAGAGAAAAGTTCAACTGTGTAGTCGCTCAGATCCCATGAGCAAAATTCATAATACTTTATGAAAGTCTCTTCAGGTGAACTTTGGGCATCGAAATGATCTCGAATGTTACCTTTGATGATCCGATCCGAGCCCAATTTTGAACCAAATTTAAACCTCTTTGTCGCACCAGCCCCTCCAGAATAATAATTCAGTGTGCCGCCTGCTGCTTTCCTTTTCTCCATTGAAACAGTATGATCTCGGGTGTTTTTGAGATGTTCTACAAAACTCTCAACAGTGGCCAAAAAGGCCTGCCTCCATAAACCCTGATTGGCAAAATCAACGAACATTTCACTTTCAATCCGAGATGTATAAAAGTCGGTGAATACACCCTCCAGACCGTAACCAATTTCAATCTTGGCCAGTTGCTCGCGTATTGAAACCAGCACAAGAATTCCCCTCTGCTCCTTGGTTTTTTGCCCAACCTGCCAATGAGTAAATAGCTGAGTAGCCCATTTTTGAATATCCATGTCCTCTAATTCTGGTACAACGAGAATTATGAGCTCTATATTATGATACTCTAAAAGATAGCGACCATAAGAGTCTATTGACTTACATAATTTGTAAGAACATCGGCGAAATCAAAACAACTGACATCGTCAACGGGTCGACGCGCCCAGTCTGTCCCGCTATTGCCAGGATCATCCTGCTGCGGGATGCCCATAACCATAAGGGCGGCAATACCTGCAAAGATGAGTCCTCTCCCAAGATTATTAAATAAGAGTCTTTTTGAAATTTTACATCCTCCTCTGTCCACATCAAATCTAAACATAGAACTTCCCCTTTGTGGAAGCCTATTAAAAAGATCCGAAAGTTCCTAGTCGAGCGCATAGGCAAGACGTTCCATCGTCTAGGCCGTTCTGGGGCAAAACCTTATATCAGTGTTTCCATATTGAGGGAGCGCATCTGGCGAGCCGTTCGGCGGGCGGTTCAGCATCAAAATTCGTGCGCATGGGAATCCAGGCTCTCCAGCCTCATTTTTCAGTATTCTCCACCTGGGAATTGTTCTCCAAATTTAAAACGGCAGATTATAGCAGCATTTTTTGTGAATTTTGACCGCTTTGACCTTTTCAAGCTTATCGTCAGGGATGAAAACAAGGTGCCAAATTTCTTTATTTTCACCTGGGAATGGCATGATTTTATATGCATATATGGTATCGCTAAAGAAATAGCTGTCCGGGTCGCCGAGTTCTTGGCGTACTGTCTTTCTGCTTTTACCTACATAAAGTGATCGTTTCACGATATCGACGGCCATTGGCGCTCGTTTAGTTAGGTCTCCGGCCTTGAATTGTTCAGGGCCCAAGGTGAGCGTGCCCCATTTTTTCTCAGCGTCAGAAACTTTCATGAAGTCGGCGGCAAAGTAAGAGTCGGCCACGCCGGTAAATCCGATAACTGAAATAACTCCAAGCAAAACGGATATTAAAATATATTTTTTCATTTTGGCTCCTGAGGTATCGCTAGGCCTGGTTTAAGCACCTGAAGTTGTTTGGATCGCAATTCGTCGAGTCCCTTGGACTCGAGATTTTTTAAGTCCCAACGTTTCTCTTCAATTAGTTTTTCGGCGGCAGCCTGGCCACGGTTGTTGTTTTGTTGATCCATTCGGCGTTCATTTTCAGGTTGATCTGGATCGGCCTCGTGCGCTTCGAGGAATTCTGTGGCCTTAGCTCGGCCAAGTTCTTTAGTCAGCAGTCCGGCCCACAAAAAATGCCTGAAGGCGTCGCTTTCGTCATTCAAGCCCTGATCGGGGAAGTTGCGGCCCGCCGACCATTCGGCACGCGTTTTCTGAATGAAAACAGTCAGTGCATCTTTGGGATTATTCTCCGCCAATTTCTTTTCGGCGGGCGTGAGTCCAGGATAATAGATGAACTTGCCTGCTATACTTGCGCTTTCGTCGGCCTTGCATAAAAGATCACATTGATCAGGGCACATAAAGGTGCCCATATCGGTCATTGTAGTGGCGCACTTCAATTCGCAGCCTTTGGTACCCGCTTTTAATTTCGAGGACTTAAACCAATCCACACAATCGGAATCCGGCATTCTTGCGAAACTAGGTCGACAAAATAAAGTCGCCACGGAAAGTATCAAAAGAAAGCGTTTAGCCATATAACCTTCAAGGTTAGTTCAGGTGGCGTTGCCATTCAAGCCGTTTCTTTTTTCGGAGTAAAGTGGACGATCTTTTTGGATTTATAGTTCCTCCATGTGCACTCGATCGAGGAATGTCTCATCCATTGGCTGATATGAACAAAATCTTGTTGAAAGAGCATTGGCAGATGATCAACTCCGAGCCTTGGATCAAGAGAGCCGATCTGGCGCAGAAACGCCATACTACCTCAGCAACCGGTTTGTGCGTCTTGCTTATGTGGCCTACGAAAATGGTGAAATCAGCCGCGCCCGGTTTGCGAAGATACTGAATCAGTCTCTGTCAGCATTGACGGGATACTTGAAACAATTTGGACTAGCAGAAGTCAGCAACAATGAAATCCCGCTTAGTGGGGATAGCACATTCAAAGCACATTTATAGGCTGGAAGGGGGATAGGACATTCAAAGCCTATTTTTGGTCTGGAGTGCGGCTATGACGTGATCCGAGCGAGTCCCGAATCATCCTGCCATTCCTAGCAATGCCTTA
>JACTMU010000041.1 GCA_014584465.1 Pseudomonadota bacterium
AAGAGAAAATTGATCTCGCGCTTCTTATTGCTCAAACTGAACTGGAAGAAGCAAAAAAGAAAGCTTAAAAAATAGGCTGAGAACTCGGTACTCTCAAGTATTTCTATATTTCTTTATAAAATCGTCGCAGATAATCAACAAAGCGTCGTGGTTTGTCCACGCAAAAATTGTGGGCAGCAGCGTAGAAAACCCGACCGTGCCCCCGCCCTTTTGGGGCTCGTAGGGGAGGGTTTTCCACGCGTCCGCTGTCCACATTTTTGTGTGGGCAAACCTGAATGATTTCTAGAAGTCCTTCCAATCAGCCTCAATCACAAGCTTGGCAGTTTACCAGTGCCTAAACTTGCCCATGAATATATTTAGGGGCTGTCCGGTAATTCCATTTTTGCCGATTTCTATAAGTTTTCCTTATACCTTCGTTGAGCCTCCTCGAGTTAGCGCCTCTGGCTAGCCCCGAATTACCGGACAGCCCCTAGATACGAGGACCCGAAATCCATGGAGTTCAACTTCTCTCCGCAGGGTCTCTGGGGTGAACAGATGCACTGACTTAGGGAGCCTCTCTGCAAGTTGAGGTGCAATCTTGTGAACCTCATCAAAGTATCCTGGCCATCTCTCACCAACACTCAGTCGCTCTTCAAACCGCGTGGCAAGAGATCGAAAGACTGCAATGTAGGGTGTAGCCGTAACAATATAGATTCTCCCACCTTGCTTGAGCAGATCAAACGATTTTCGAATCGCCCCTTCAACTTCTGCTCCGCCAAAAAAATGAAGAACACGGATCAATGAAAGACCCGAAAGAATTTCGTGCTCTAAATGAATCTCTGAAGGAAATCTTCCCGGTAGCAATTTCAATGGAATTCATAGTTGGAATGAGCCCATCCTGCATGCTCGGCATCTTTTTCATAATGAGTTCCCTCATCGGACCTTTCTAAGCCCTGATCTGAACTTGGCAACCAAGATTATCACTTTGAAATCCTGTTATTGCAACTTATTGCAATCGAGGACGTTTACACGATGGCCAAAATTGCAAATGTGCAATCAGATTCTTGCAAAATCTCAAATCAAGACTTTGACACTTCGCAAATAACTGATAAGAATCATTCGTTAGAAACAGATTGTTTTTTAAGGAGGTCTCTGTGTTAAAGTTTTTTTCTTCAATTCTTTTTATTTCTTTGATGGGCAACCAAGGTAAAGCATCCTTTTTCCAAATTTACTGCAGCAATGGGGAGGGAACGGTCAAGACATCCGATGGTCACATTGAAAATCAGATCACCTTGACGGAGCGCCTTTGGGATCAGCACGGCCATCAGACCGACACGCCTTTTGTCTTCAATCAAGGTGATCTGGTCGTCACAAAGTCATCTGAGATTTCACTTGAAAAGAGCCTTGAGGAGCACTGTGCTCCCGGTGATGAGTATGGATGGACGGGATGGAGAGAGATCACAGCTCACAAGATTTCAATCTCAATGCCAAATGGCGCAGAGTTTTCCAAGAAGTTCATTGGCCTGTCTGAAGATCGAAGATCGGTCAACGCCTATCTCATTTGTGAGGATTTTGGTAATTCCGAAATGGCGTGCGGGGGCAATGCGCCGGTGGATACAGACAATCTCGATGGATCTCTATGATTCCTCTTTGAGTCTCATTGAAGTGGTGCAGCTGAGCGGCTTCGGTCGCTCAGCTCTAAGGCTGCCTTCAGGGCTTCCTCAAAGATCTTAAAGTTGTTTTTTGATCCTACGAGATCGAGAATGCCTCCATTTTGAAGCTTCATAAGAACTCTTTCGTTGGCTCCAGACAACATGACGTTGACCTTTCGACGATGAAGGGTTTCGATCACATCTTCAAGCGCTTGAATTCCTGTTGCATCAATGAAAGGGACCCATTTTAGGCGGATGATCAGACATTGTGGATCTGTATGAGTGTTTGCAAGAGCTCGCTCAAAATTCTCCACAGCACCAAAAAAGAATGGACCTTCCACCATAAAGATCAAGATATTTGAAGGCAGTTTCACAAATCCCTTGTGAGACAACTCCTGAATCAACTCAGTTTCAGCCACTTGCCGCACCTCCACACTCATGGCCATTCTTCGTAGAAAGTGAAGTGTCGCCAAGATGACACCAATGTTGACCGCCACGACCAGATCGGCAAAGATCGTAAGAAGAAATGTGATCAACAAAATGACAACATCGGCTTGAGGAGCTCGCCGAACCATTTTTGCAAAACGCTTAGGCTCACTCATGTTCCAAGCCACAACGAACAGTATGGCCGCTAAAGTCGCCAATGGAATATGAACCGCCAAAGGTGCCAAAAGGAGTAGTACGATCAGGAGCGTGACCGAATGAACACATCCAGAGATCGGAGATGTTCCTCCATTTCGGATGTTCGTTGCCGTACGGGCGATCGCACCGGTCGCCGCAAAACCACCAAACAGTGGCGCAAGAACGTTGGCAACTCCTTGACCGATCAACTCTTGATTGGAATCGTGCCGACTTCCTGCCATCCCGTCTGCCACAATTGCAGATAGAAGTGACTCAATGGCTCCCAACAAGGCAATTGCAAACGCCGGGCCAATGAGTGGAATGATCTTGGTCCAACTCAAAGCCGGCAATCTTAAGTCAGGAAGCCCTTGAGGAATTCCTCCAAAGGCTGTTCCGATCGTATGGACACCGTGAAACTGAAAAACGACCTGCATGAGGGTGCCCACAATCAAAGCGGTCAGAGGCCCCGGAACTCTCTTAAGACCTGGAAGTCGAGGGCCAAAAATGACCAATGAAAGAGAACTTCCTGCCAACAACGCCGTGGTCGAGTGTATTTCTGGAAATGTCTGAATCAAATGCCAAAGCTTGATGTGAAAATGTTCCCCTGAAACCTCTGGAAGTCCAAAAAAGTCCTTCCATTGACCAACCCAAATGATCACTCCGATTCCAGCAGTAAACCCAACAATCACAGGGTCTGGTATGAACTTGATGATGGAACCCATTTTTGTAAATCCAAACATCAGAAGAATCAATCCGGCCATCAATGTGGCAATTTGAAGTCCCTCAATCCCATACTGCTTTGTCACGGAAGACAGGAGAACGACAAAGGCCCCGGTTGGACCCGCGATTTGATATCGAGTCCCCCCAAAACAAGAAACTACAAATCCCGCGACAATGGCGGTATAGAGACCCTGTTCGGGCTTTGCACCCGATGCAATTGCAAATGCCATTGCAAGCGGCAATGCCACGACCCCAACAATCACTCCTGAAACAGTGTTGCTCAGCCAATGCCGGCGACCAAGAAGTCCGGATTTTTTTGCATCAACTAGAGCGATCATAAGATATCCCAAAGAACTGCGATACACGAGGCTCGGATCAATGGATCCGAGCCCAACTTAATGGATTACTACCTCTTTAAGTTAATAACTTCAACCAACAACTCATCGGTGGTGGTGATGGTCTTCGCATTGGCTTGAAATCCTCTCTGATTCTGAATGAGACTTACAAACTCCATGGCCAGATCCACCGTGGATCGTTCAAGCGACTTTGCAAAGAGTCGACCACGACCCGACGATCCAGGAAATCCCAACGAGGCCTCTCCTGAGTCTCGCGCCTCTTTAAGGCGGTTGCTACCTACTTTGAACAGAGCTTCGGGATTCTCAAACTTTGCCATGGCAATCTGGGCTAAGTCCTGAGCCTGACCATTACTGTAGAGGGCAGTAAGAATGCCCTCATCATTGAAAGAGAGGCTTGTGATCGTACCTGCGGCACTTCCATCCTGTGACCAAGTGATGAGATCCGACTCTTTACCATACTGTTTGGTCCCATTGATCCCTTTACCTTTGTCGGTCGTGATGGAATCTCCAAAGTCAATTTTGATCGTTTGATTCTGAAGGGCTCCACCTTGGAAGTTGAACGCCGACTTGGTCACAGTCTCTGTGTCCAATTTCCCATCCACAGTGAAGCTCAACTTTCCAGTTACGACTTCGGCGTACTGCCCTGACTTTCCCCCGGTCACCTCTTTCCCGTCGACCATCCCGCGATACTCCCAATTTCGGTCGGCAGTCTTGTTGAAAAACATGGTCACCATGTGTTTGTTCCCTTGAGAGTCATAGAGCTCAACCCCTGTGGAGTAATCCGATGTGTCATGAGGGTCCTTGGGATCAAACTTTTTAATTCCGACAGTTCGCGAATCAAGATTCATCTCAAGTTTGATCGAAGTCGTCCCTTTTGCTGGAACAAGGGCTCTTGGAAATCGAATGTCTTCCACTTTGTTGATGATCTTTCCCTTTTCGTCACTTTGAAAACCCTGAACTCTTTGATTGTCTTTAGTGACAAGGTAGCCCTCACGATCAAAGTGAAGTGATCCGTCGCGGGTGAACGAAACTCCATCTGTTCCCTTGAGAACAAAGTAACCTTCGCCCGAGATGGCCAGATCCGTAGCCTTTTCCGTTGCATCGATGTTTCCCTGAACCAGAATGGGGCTGACCGCTCCAATCTTCACCCCTCGCCCGATCTGGTTGCCACCTAGAATTCCCTTGAGACTCTTCGAATAGATGTCTGAAAACTCAGCCCGGCTGGATTTGAAACCCACCGTGTTCGCATTGGCGATGTTGTCGCCGATCACCGAGAGTGCCTCGCCCTGCGCACTTAAGCCGGAGACACCCGTGTAAAGAGAAGACAAAATTCCCATTTAGAACCTCCTGTTCTATGGCGACCTCAGTCGATCGGTCACCAAAAAGGAGGACCCCCGCACCCAAAAAAGTTCTCTCGACTCATTCGTGTGAGGACCGGCCCTCATATTTCAGGTGCTAAGCACCCTCTTTTCTTCACATTACAATGGTACTGTCAATGTTCGTAAATACATTCTCCTTTAACATCTCTTTGTCCATGACGGTCACAACCGTTCGTTGATCCACGTTGACAATCCAAGCCGAATTCTCACCTAAAACCAACGTATTCTTTGAACCCTTTTGAGCCGCCTTTTCCACTGCCGAAGAGAGAGCCAACACATCGCTGTCACGGACCGTGATTCCTCGGGACCGAATCCGATCAATGGCATGATTGGAGAAACGAAGCCCCTTTCCACCACTGGCCTCCGAAGAGACCGAAGATCGCTCCACTTGCGCATTGAGTGCCTTGGCAAATTCACCACCTTCGCTCCGATCACGCGAAGTGATCTTCTGCGACGATCCACTTGAAGTGGATTTCAATGGCTCAATGGGTTTGACGGAAAGACTCTTCAACACTCCTTCATTCTCCACCGATTTGAGCAAACCACAAAGAGATTTTCTCTATTTCACGATCAGAGTCCAAGAAGGAGCTAGGCCAACGACAAGTCTGCAAAGATTTAGTGTCCAACACCGGTCTCCTTCGCGAGTCGATTCTTCATCGCGCTGTCCATTCCAATCTGATCAAGATTGGAGGATCGTGCCTTTGAGACTGCAGCAGAGTCTTTAACAGGAGGAGTTGCAACACTCTTTATCGGATCAACTTCTTGGACGACCTCACCGGCTCCTTTAGCCTCTCGGCTCTCAACCTCGGAATCCACAATCTTTTTAATATCACCGAGTTTCACGCTCTGTTTTCCAACAAGAAGCACTGGACCGGTGGGCGTGAAATTGACTCCAGAGATTCGACCCGCGAAATCGGTTTTAGAAACCACGCGACTTCCTGAACTGTCTCGTGCATCCACAAGAAACTGATACTCACCTGGTCGAACCTCCAACCCGTCATCGGACATCACATTCCACGTGATCTGATTCTTTCCCTTCTTCATCGCACCTGTTTCAATGGTTCGAACCGCATTTCCATCGCCATCCTTGACGGTAATGGTCGACTTTACAACATCAGCTCCGAGTTCAAATTCAAACAGGTGTCCTTTGGTTCCCTCAGTGTGAATCACTTTGGAGGAGTCTCCACTGACCGTCTTTCCAATCAAGCTCAATGCTTGAAACTGTGCCGCCGGCTTTTGCGACTCCTTGATCTCCTTGAGATTGTCGTTGATGTTGACGAGCTGTTCAAGAGATGTAAACTGAGCCAGCTGTGCTGCCATATCATGACTGTCCATCGGATTGGTTGGATCCTGATTTTTCATTTGAGTCAGCATGAGCTTTAAAAATGCATCTTTATTGAGCTCCGCCCCTCCCGAAGTGCGAATCTTCTTTTTAGGATCAACCCAGTTGGGATCAGCGATTCGATTGAGCACATCACCAACGTCCTCATTACCAAAAGCTCTCTCTCGATCCGTTGCACTCATCCTGTGAGACCCATCGCCTTTCAGTCCCAACTGTTGAGCCTCGGTCGAATAGTTCCTTGCACCTGTTTTGATCTCCACTCGGTTCTCCTTTCAATCCATCCCGACTTTACTGACTCTACTCACTCCACAAGACTTGCAATCAATCAACTTTACGCAATGTAATGAATCTGACTCTTTCGCCCTTTCCCGCCACCGGTTCGCGAAGTGGGCTGACTCTGACTCGACATGCGATCCTGTCCACGCCTTACATGGTCCGCAAAGGCTCTTCGATCTCGATCTTCAAACATGCCTCCACGACGGTCGTTGTTTCCATCTCGAAACTGACTCAAAAAATCATGAGCATTCTGTCGTTGTTGCTGATCCTGATGATTTGAAAAGTTTCTCTCCATGTTTTCAGAGACTGAGGATGAGAGTCCAATCTTGACATCATCAAGATGGATCCGATGTGCCGCCAAGGAAGATTTAAGCTCGGACACCCCCTTCTCTAGGAGCTTCTTCGCCTCTTGAGTCTCCGTCACCATTTCAACCTGCACCTGACCACCCTCAAGAACCACCCGCAGATTGACCTGTCCCAAATCGGGAGGATTGAGCTGAATGCGCATCTCACCACCACCACCTCGAGCAAGAATCTGAGCTCGCTGAACAACTTCACTCACATTGGGATCCACACTGCTTTCACGATTTGCCGCACTTGTCGCGGCAAATGCTTTGGTCACACTGTCTGCAATTTGAAGATCCCTTTGCTCAGAGCGACCCATCATTTGCTGACCCTTCAAATCAGAGTCGGGGGAAAATTCAACGTTGTCACCAACTTCAATAGCTTCATCTCGCTCTCCGCTTGAAACGACTGGCATTGGAAAGGCACCTCTTCCTTGAACCGAAGCTGTGTTCGGCCCAAATGCGTTGAGCTGTTGCACATGAGCCTGAGGAGCCTGATGCAATGGAATCTCAGAGCTCTGTTGTGCTTGCAAAAGTGTGACCTTTGCACCTTCAAACGGACTTCCATCGGGCTTACGCAAAAACTCCTTAGGGGCCCACCCCTTGACCTCCACGTCACCTCCCTCAATCGGGACTCCCACCATCTCAGAGGCCACAACTCCTCTTTCATTCGAATCTTGACGACTCCTCCCCTTCAGAGGTTGGGCAATGGGTCTTCCCTCAAAAATCTCTCGTGACCCCATTTGCGGGCCTGGTAAGACCTTCGAACTCTGCTCCAAAGGTGCAAACGTCTCTGGATCTGTGGGGGTCAACGACCGCGGAGCCACCACCACTCTTTTTCCCTCGGGATCCACCACCCACTCGACTTGATCTCCGCGACTCATCACCCGTTCACCATCGACGAGCTCTTGCCTGATTCGTGCTCCACCGACACCCTCAACAACTGGCTTCTCACCATCTTTCAAATAGCCAGACCGTCTTTCGAACATCTCTGTCTGAACCATTTGAGATGTTGGTGGAGGGGCCCCACCTTTCATTGCCATATCACTTGGTCCCGACGGTTGCGAAAGGCTTTCGCCCATTTGCGACGTCATGATGGAAGACTCCTTCACTGAAAACTCACGACCGTCGGACTCAACCTCTTGGTTCTCAGGACGGACCAACCCCTTTTGAAAATCTTGCCGTCCCGAAGGAACGTTTGTTGAAAGGTTTTTTCTATTTTGCATTGAATCTGCCGAGACGTTCAACTTCTGATCATGGATCCTGATGGCGTCCTTCGCATTGCCCGACGCGGGACCCGACGGGACATCTTGAATGGGCTTCCACCCCGCGGCCGCAGTGGCCGCTGCCCCTCCCAGTCCGAGCTGCATAAGGTTAGGATCACTCTTCTCTTTGGTTGGACTCTTTTCCACCTTTGCAATGAACTGTCCATACAACTTGAGCGCCTCTTCCCTTCTTTGTCCCTCAAGACCAAGCTCTTCAATCACACCCTCAATGGTTTGGTTCGGCGGCAACTTGAGCTGCTCAGAATCAAGCTTCCCAAAGGCCTTCACAAACTCTTCTGGAAGCACACCTGCTCTTTCATTGAGCTTGTCAAGCAACTCTTTCATGGCATTTTGACGATCTTCCAACCCCAACTTCATAGGTATCGGGCGCCGCACACCAACCTGATTGAGACTCAACCCATCAACCGCAATCGCTTGCGGTGAGGAGTCACCCAAAACACTCTTGAACTTCAAAGAGTTTTCCACTCCGAGTTCACGTGTCCTGTCCAAAGGTTCCGTCAACGATGGTTCCATGAAGTCAAAACCAATTTTGTCCTCAATCATAATATCCCCCCAAAATGGCGATACAACTCGCACAAAACACTATTTGTATCCCGTATATCTTTCTGATAGCAGACGTGCCTTTTTCGGATCCATGACATTGAGTATGGAAGCTGCGCTCTTCTTTTTCATCTTGCCAAGCAGAGCTACCGCCAAATCCGTGTCCAGAGTTTCAATGATCTTTGCTGCATTTTCAAACTTCATACTTGAGTAGATCTCAACCAGTTGTCCCAATTTCTGACCATCGACTTCAATCCGATTTTCAAGAAGTGAAGCTATCTCACGACGTTTCTTGTCTAGATTTGCAATTTTAGATGTCAATCGGCGATTGAGCTCCTCAAGTTCTTTCTCTCGGCGGTCGAGCTCTTCCTGACGACGGTCCAGCGCCTCTTTGCGCTCCTTGAGGTCCGTGTAATAGCTCTGATCTTCCTTATTGGAGTTCTGTTTTGATTCCGCTTTAGGGCTTTGGTCCGCACTCTCACCGCTGGCGCTTTCGTTGTTCCCTTTGGCCTCTTTCTCCGTCTTTTCGGCCTTCTTAGAACCTTCTGAGCTCTCTTTCTCTGGAGCTCCAACACTCTTTGCGCTCTCTGCACGGGCGGAGGCGGAAGGTCGAATCTCCACTCCCGAAAGCAATCTTGAAACTTTGTCGATGTTCAGATAGGCCACTGCACTCAACGCAAATCCCACGAGCGCAAGAGAGACCATCTTGAAATCAATATGTTGGACATATCCCTTCTTACGACGAACAACAAGGTTCTTCCCTTTAGAGATCTCTCGCCTTCTTTTAAAATGTTGATTGTAGCTGTTTGCCATCTATCCTTTTCTCCGACCAAAACCCATCACGACCATCTCATCGACACTCTTCATCTCTCTCTTCTTTTTTTCTTTTTTGATCTTCTCCATCTGTTTCTCTTTCAATCGCTCAAGAACCTTGTACTCTCTAGCTCTCTCAATCAGCGTTTCGTGCTTCTTCTCGACATCCTGAATGATGGATCGAACTTGCTCACGATGCTCCACAATTCGTCGCTTCTGACCATGGATGAAACTCTCAATCAGCTCCAACTGTCCTAATATCTTACCACCAAGATTTTCCAAACTGGAGACCTGATTTCGACCCTCTTCGATGGAATCGTAGTAGCGATCCATAAGTCTATTGGCTCGGTCAAGATTTCCTTGGGCATCCACATAGTCACGCATTGCAAGTTCCTCAAGGTTCTTTCGATGTTCCATCAGTTTCTCAAAGGCAAACTTTGTCTTCATTGTTCAACCTTAGCCCGATCTTGGTCCTACAATTTGCTTCATTCTCATCACTGTCTCTTCAAGGCTGGTCGAATCGTTCGTTCCCTGCCGTAAGAAATGATCTATGGATTCGTGCAACTCAATGGCTCGATCAATCTTACTGTTGGACCCCTCTCGATAGGCACCTATATTGATAAGATCCTCAGCCTCTCGATAGACCGCAATATTTTCTCGAATGAAACTGGCAGCCTCGAGATGTTCATCAGTGACCACGCTTCTCATCAAACGACTGGTACTTTGAAGAACATCTACGGCTGGGAAGTGTCCTTTTTGGGCTAGAAGTCGATCCAAAACAATGTGCCCGTCCACGATCGAACGAACCGCATCGCCAATGGGGTCATCCATGTCATCGCCCTCGACGAGTACGCTGAAAAGACCAGTAATGGACCCACGGTTTTCAAAGGTTCCAACTCGCTCCAACAATTTGGGCAAAAGAGCAAATACACTCGGCGTATAACCTTTGGATGCCGGTGGTTCACCCGCATTAAGTCCAATCTCTCGTTGAGCCATTGCAAAACGGGTCACTGAATCCATGATAAACAGGACCTCTTTGCCTAATGAACTAAAATACTCTGCAATTGAAACAGCGACAAAAGCTCCCCTCATTCGTACCAAGGGATTCTTGTCAGAGGTCACAACGACGAGCACGGATTTCTTCAATCCCTCTTCCCCGAGGTTGTCCTCAATAAACTCTCGAACTTCGCGACCTCGCTCGCCGATCAAGGCAATGACACTGACATCCGCACTGGTGAAACGACTTAGACAACCCAAGAGGACCGACTTCCCAACTCCAGACCCAGCCATGATTCC
Organism: Pseudomonadota bacterium; assembly: GCA_014584465.1. Taxonomy (GTDB): domain Bacteria; phylum Bdellovibrionota; class Bdellovibrionia; order Bdellovibrionales; family JACTMU01; genus JACTMU01. The sequence goes on from JACTMU010000041.1 coordinate 10,605, forward strand.
GATTCTTTGTCCGGCTCCCACCGTAAGCAACCCATTGATCGACCGCACCCCTAAATCAATGGATCTTCGAATCGGAGGGCGGACCATTGGATTGACCACAGGTTGATAAATTGGAATCTCTTTGGACACCGCAAGCGGTGCCTTTCCATCCATCACTCGACCCATGCCATCCACGGTTCTTCCGAGAAGACTGGGGCCAACTTGGATCGTTGCAAGTCTCTTTTGAAGTACGATTCTACTTCCAAGACCAACACCTTGCATGTCTCCTAGAGGCATTAACAGAATGTTTCGATCCCGAAATCCGATCACCTCAGCCTCAAACGAATGGTCATCATAGGAAGAATAGACTTCACATATACTTCCCACAGTTGCGCCAGGCACATACCCCAATAGGAGCTGACCCGTAACCTGAGTCACTTTTCCAATCTCGAGTGTCAGACTGATTCGTTCCAACGACTCCTTGTATTTCTCTAACTGCATGCTAACTTCAGATGTCATCATTCCTACCTACTTTTTTAGTGGCATTTTGTCTTTCAAATTCTCCCAACAACGTTGAAGCCTTTGCTCAATGGTTGCATCTATAGACCCATAGTTGGTCTCCACAATGCACCCCCCGGATTGGATCAACGGTGAACTTACCAAGTGAAGACGTTCTGGCTTGTCGATCTCCGCCTGAAGTTTGTCTCGTATTTCATTTAGAAGATTGAAATCATCATGAGAAAGTTGCACAGTGATCTGCTCATCGGTTTGCGCTAGATCCACCGTTCGACTGATCACTTCTAGGATCAGTTCTGGATCCAACTCAAGCTCCCTCATCAGAAGTCGCTTGGACAAATAGTAGACCAACTCTACAATCTCACTCTCGCTGTTCTTCACCATTTCAGAGCGCAAGTTCAGGATCTCCTGAACCAGCGAGTTTAATCTTGCAATGCAACCCTTCAACTCCTCCCGAGTATCTCGAAACGCATCCGTGCGACCATCCTCCATTCCAAGAGCATAGGCCTCTTTGTACCCCTTCTCCTGGATCTCTGCCAATCGCTCAATGGCCTCTTTATTCACTCTTTCTTCAATCTCCCTCGCTTGAGCATCTGCCAAACCAAGTTGTTGTGAAACCAAGGGGTTCAACTGAAATCCACTCTCCTCAGAATCGACATAAACGGGCTCTTTTCGCCCCCGATCTTTGATCTCATAGGGCTTAAAGGTGAACACGCAATCTGCACTTTCTTCTGCCTTAATCACACGACTAGACGAGGGCATCTTCCGAACCTCCTCGTGCAATCAAGATCTTTCCTTCGCTTTCCAATCGACGAGCAACGTTCACAATCTCTTGCTGCGCGCCCTCGACATCGGAAAGCTTGGATGGCCCCATGTTGGCCAAATCCTCTCGCAAGATCGCTGCCGCCCGTTGCGAAAGATTTCGATAGATCTTCTCTTTGATCTCCTCGGTAGAAGTTTTCAACGCAAGAAGCAGTTTGTCGTTCTGAACTTCTTTAAGAAGTGTCTGAATCCCACGATCGTCAATCTTGACAATATCCTCGAACACGAACATCAGCTTTCGGATCTCTTCTGCCAATATGGGATCTCGCTCCTCCAACCTTGACATGATGGAGGTCTCAGTATGTTTGTCCATCACGTTCAACATCTCTGCAACCGGTTGAACACCGCCCAAAGTCGCCTGCTCCACTGTTCCAAGCGCTTGAAGTTCCGCCTTCAAGACGCGATCCACCTCTCCGATCAGTTCCGGCGCAACATGTTCAAGATTGGCGAGCCTCAGTACAATTTCCGACTGCATCGATTCAGGAAGACGTTTGAGCACCTCCCCTTTCTTTTCAGGTTCGAGATGAGCCAAGATCACCGCCACTGTCTGCGGGTGCTCATTGATAAGAAAATTGGCCAAAGACTTTGCATCGACCATCTCCAAACTTTCAAGGTTTCTTCCTGCGGGAGTTGCAACATTAAGGTGCCCCAAGATTCCTCGGGCACGATCTTCACCCAATGCCTCGGTGATCGCCTCTTTAGAGGATGGACTTGATGAAAAGATGTAGTCGTTCGATTCACTGATCATCTCGTAAAATTCCTCAAGAACTTTTTTTGTGACATCGACGGGTACAATTCGGAATTTTCCCATCACATTGATCATCTTTCGAATGTCACCATCATCCATCTTTTCAAAAAAGATCTTTGAGACATTTGCGCCGAGGTAGTTTAGCAAAATGGCAGCCTTGTCAAAACTCTTGAGCGTCTCATATTCAATATTATCTATCTTTCGAAGTTTGTTGCTCATTGGTTGTCCTTTCTTACAAGCCATAATCCAAATGCACTTGCTGCCTTTTCTTGATCTTGCTCAATCAAAGTTACAATTCGCTCTTTTAAGAGTTCACTTTCAGCTTTCTTTGGATCGATCGATTCACTGAGTTTGGGCATTGCCGAACTCATTCCAGGAAGACTGTTGTCAATGGTCTGAAGCTCCTCAAGCTCTTCAATGGTCTTAGGCAGCATGTCCTCGACGGACTCTTGAAAACTGTCGGTCACCCATCTCATAAATGGTCGCACTATTACGAAGAAGATCAAAGCAAAGAGAAAACCCAACATGGCCCATTTGATGATGTAGTTGAAGAGCTCCTTTCGATAGACCTGCTCAAGAAACTTATCCGCCTCTTCAAAGTCCTCTCCTCGAAATTGAATGTTCTCAATCTTGATTGAGTCATTTCTTTCTTGAGAAAAGCCAATTGTATTTCTCACAATGTTTTCATACTGGGTTAACTCTTCCGGAGTTCTCTTGACCCAAGCCTTTTCTTGCTTTCCATCTGCATTGGTCTGAACCTCCCACTTACCATCGACAAGTACAGCAACAGAAAGACGCTCAACTGCTCCAGCAAGTTCACTGAACTCGCGCGTCGTCTTTGGAATCTCGTAGTTTGATGTCGTGAGCTCTTTTTTCACGGTTTGAGACAGTCCAACTTGACCGCCCGTCTCTGCTCCGGGAAGATTGGCTCGTGCTCCAGGAATTCCATTGGGACTTGTTCGAGATCCATCCAAGTTTTCTGACTCAGCTTGGGTACTTCGAAGAGCTGTTTTGTCTGGGTCAATGATCTCCTCAACGGTTTTGATGTTTCTCGGGTTGAGCTTCGCGTTGACTCGAACAATGACATTGCCATTTCCTACAACTTTGGTTAGAATGGACTCAACTCGATTTTCCATTTCTTTCTCAAACTTGGTTTGAATCTCGAGAAACTCCGACGTTTCCCCCATGCTTCCTGACATGTTTTTTGACATCACTCGTCCGTCCGAGTTGATCACTGTGACGCGATCGGGATCGAGACCCTGGACCGAATTGGCAACGAGAAAGATGACCCCTCGAATCTGCTCATCAGAGAGCGTCTTCCCAGGGTGAAGCTCCAAGATCACCGATGCCGAAGCCTTCTCCTCCTCTTCAAGAAAGGTCTTCTTTGTAGGCAAGGCCAAAATGACTTTTGACTTCTTAACCGCATTGAGGGTGTTGATCGAACGAATCAACTCTCCTTGAAGTCCTCTTTGAAAATTCACTCGTTGTGTATAAGAGGTCGTTCCCAGATTTTCCTTATCAAAGATCTCAAAACCCAAAGTCCCAATGTCTGTCGATCCTAACTCCGCCATCAAGCTCATTTGCATTGCAGGTACCAAGTTCCGAGGAATTGCAATCGTAGATCCATCATCCCTTAAGGAGAAAGGAACGTTCTTCTTTCTGAGTGTCTCCACGATTAAAGGAAGACGCTCTGCAGGTACATTCTTTACAAAATCTTGATACTCACTTGTTGAGATCATGTTGATCATCACAAAGATGGTGACCAATATGGCAAGCCCACTTCCAACGATCGAAGCCCGCTTCACAGGGGTGAGTGTTTTGTAAAATCCCTTAAACTGAACGATTAAGCTATGAAACAGTTTACGCAAAATCTACCCCCTCATTTCTAAAGCTGCATCTTCATAATCTCTTGATACGCGTCGATGACTTTGTTTCTCACTTGCACCATGAGACGAAGTGCAATGTCTGCCTTTTCCGCAGCCATCAACACTTCCTCAATGTTGCTGGTCTTGCCTGCAGCCAGTTCTTGATTGAGATGATCCGACTTCTTTTGAAGCTGATCGACTGTCTCGATCGACTCCTTAAGAACTTCGGAAAAACTCTTGACTGCTTCAGAGGAGGAACTCTTCGGAAGTTCCAGAAGTGAAGACACCTGGGTCTCCTTTGGCAGCTTTCCCGACTGAATCATCTGGTCATAGTTGCGAATGGTCAATCCATCCATAGAGTTCTCCTATCTCAATAGCCTTAACGGCCGATCTCCAACGCGCTCATCGTCATGTCCTTCGTTGCTTTCAGAGCCGACACATTGGCTTCATAAGCCCTTGTAGCCTGAATCATATTGGTCATCTCTTCCATTAAATTGATGTTCGGATAGGCAACCCATCCATCCTCATTTGCATCCACATGGTCTGGTTCATACTTCAATCGGGGAGCACCGCGATCCACCCAAACATCCGTCACTTGAACTCTCTGAAGGTTTTCGTTTTCTGGTTTCGTCAGAATCTCACCAAAATTGCGTGCTTGAGGCATAGACTCAAAGATCACGTCCTTACGCCGATAGGGTCCACCCTCGGGAGTTCTGGTTGTGTTGATGTTGGCAATGTTGCTTGAAATTGTATTCAATCTCAGCCGTTGAGCCGACAACCCACTTCCACTGATTCTCATACCTGTCATGAAATCCATGATCTTACCTTCCTTCGCTGATCGCGTATTTGAGGGCCCCAAGCTTCTTGTTGATCAGTCTCCGAGCAGCTTCATACATCAATTGATTCTCTGACATCTCGGCCATTTCCCTCTCGAGATCCACAGTATTTCCATCGTTACTCATATTCACATCTGGGTTTTCATAGATGTCACCACGCACACGCGAAATTGCCCCTTGGCCCATGGGAAAATGGTCCTTATGGCTCACATGCATCTGCCCCAGACCTTCCAGATCAAGGGCGCGAGCCAAGGACTCTTCAAAATCCATCTTTTTTGCATGATAGTTAGGTGTCTCCGCATTGGCGACATTGCTCGAGAGAATGGTGTGCCTGAGCTTTCGCAAGTTCATTGAAGCCGAAAGAGCATTCATACTCTTGTCTGTAATTTGACTCATCATCTAACTCCTTTTCTCATGGATCGTCTCCTTTACTCCTTTTGAGCCGCCGGAATTCGATCCAGATACTGGCGGTATTCCTTCGTCCACGACCGTTCCTTAAGATGATCGTCGGCAAGGGAGATCCAAGTCTGAGCCCCCTCTTTGCTTCTCAACACATCCCACGTCTTCTCTGCCTTTTGGGTGTCTCCCGAATCAAATAGAATCTTTCCAACCTTGTAACGAATTCGAAAAAGATTTATCTTCTCTTCATACTTCTCAAGAAGCTTGCCATAATACTTAATCGAGTCGGCTTGATTCTTGAGTTTCAGTTCCAAATCACCACGAAGCTCTAAGGCTGAGGCTTCTATGCCTTCTGGAACCTGCTTTGTATCCTGAATGAGATTTTCAATGAACTGAAGGTGTGTTTTGCATTTTTCCCACTCTTTAGTTTGGAAATAGATCTGCGAGAGCCTTAGGTGGGGCTTACTGACCAACTCGGGTTGTCCTCGCCACGTATCTACGAGAGTTTGCAGCTCTTTCACCGCCATCTCAACACGATTGGATTTCATTGAGATCTCCGAGAGAATGATCGAGCGATCGACTTTCTCAGACTCTGTGAGATTACTTAAACTCTCAATCTGGTTCAAATACTGCAATGCCTTTGAGGCTTGACCCAACCCAAATGAGGTGGACGCCAAACGAAGGTTGAGTGCATCAGGATGTGGCAACACTTCGAAGACACTCCTCTCCTTTTCTACTTTGGTACCCCTAAGCGCGTAGAGACGATTGAGTGTTTGGCGATAGATGTCGGCTGCCTTCTGTAGAACGCCCGCCTGTTCGTACGCCTGACCTAACAGATAAGTTAGGTCAATTCGATCTTGGTCCTTCAACCAATTGTTTCGATACTTGTCGTGCCATTTGAAAACGGAGATGAAATCATTGTTTTCAACTCCATGTTTCAACATCTCTGTAATGTTTTGGACAATGCGCGCCTGAATGACATTGAGATTGATCGAGGTCGGATTATTTTGATAGAAGTTCACAAGTTCGTCCAGAGCTCGAGTAAACTCCTTTCGCTCTTTGAACCCGTCTGCAATGAGAACTGTTGCAAAATCATTGACTCGCGGGACGTTTGAGTCACGAGCCAGCCTACGAATCTCTTCCACATCCTTTTCAAGTTCTTTTGGACGAGCATCCTTGATCTTAAGAGACAACAATCGTATGCGTGAAATCAACGAGGTATCACCAGCAAAACGAAAATCACTCTCTAGAAAGGCCGCTTTGGACTTCGAAGGGTTCGCACCGAAGATGTCAAACAATTCGCCGATGCGTGTCATTGAGTAGCCGCCGAATCGGTGCCCTGGAAACTCCTGAAGGAAACTTCTATGTGCATCCAAAGAGGAACGATAATCTCCAATCCAGAATTGAGACTCGGCCAAATTGAATTGAGCACTCGGAAATTGATTTTTTTGCGCTCGATAGGATCTTATCGAATGGTTGTAGGCCTCGATCGCCTCTTTGTATTTTCGTTGATTGAAGTAGAGATCACCCAAGCGAAAGTTGGCCTCAGCTTTGCTTTCAACATCGGTTGACGTCCTTTCCACCTCTTCGAGCATCTGCTTTGCGTCCTCATGTTTGTTTAAACGAAGATACCCATCGGCAATGGCAAGTAGGACCTCGGTCTTCTTTTGAGATCCCGAATAGATTCTGAGAAATCGGCGAAATGACTTGATTGCTCGCAGATGGTCCCCTCTTTGATAGTAGGAGTAGGCGATGAAAAGCAGCGTTCTTTCAGCCAATGGTGAATTGGGAAATTTCGAAGAGAGGGAATCATACCTTGTGATTGCAGATTGAAAGTCAGAGGGTCGCCCCTGTTCTTTCCACAGACGATAGTAAATATCAGCGGTCATGTAATCAATGATCTCTTTGTACTTTGTATCGGAAAACTTCTTATTAAAAAATTCAAGTGTCTTTAGATAGGATGCGTTTCGCTCATTTTTGTATAGAGTCAGCAGCAACCGGGCCATTTTGTTTTCTTCATCATCTTTCTCTTTGATCTCGTATTCAGGCCAGATTCTTAAAAATGCCTCAAGCTCTTTCCACTCAGGCCTCAGCATTGGAAAGTGGATGTAGATGTTTCGTTGACTTGAGAGAATGGATCGTTCGTTGATTTCGTAATCCTTTATATCAAAACGCAAAAAATCCTTGTCTGCAGCATCAAACACGCCAAACTTCAGATCTTGCTCATCTTTCTTGGATGTATCAGATTGCTCTTGAACTTCCACTTCAGCAACATTGATGGTTTCACTTGCTGCAGGCTCTCTCTTCACCATTGGCCTCTTCTTTGGAAGCTTCACAATCTTCACAGGATCGATCGAAAGCTGATCTATGCTCGATTCTGCAACTTTCTTCTTGGTTTTGGTCTCAGGAACACTGCTCGTAGATTCAAAGAAATCAATCACCATTCGTGATGGCTGATCTGTAAGATAGTCAAAGCTGTCCACATGATCTTTGAGATGAAACTTAACCTGGTGCTCCACCCTTCCTTCGACCGAAGAGATCTCGATCTTCTCGATTTGAGCTCGCCGGTCCCAGCGGGTCATCTTCTTCACGGTCGCCTCTGAGAGTTTCGGGACGGTGAGGACCAAAATATTCTTTTGTGTTGACTCATCCTTTCTTAATTCGTAGGTCCAGCTTGATCGACCCGAAAATTCAATGTGAGTTGCATCACCAATTTGATAGATGGAACCCTCCACCTCCTGACCGAGGGCTTGATTTGCATCAAAAATCCACATCACAAGGAGAATGCCTCCAAGAGCTGGGCAACTTCTAAGACCACTTATAAGTGGGTTCAGCAAGAGAGCTCTCCTCGACTCGACCGGGTCCTTTTCAATAGAGTCAACAAAGTTACAGCGTCAACAGTTCCACTTGAACTTTGGTCAATGTAAATATCCTCAATCGGTGGACGCTTGAAAAACCCAAGCCTCCTCAATAGTTTAGAAAGATGCTTCATAGACTTCGACACCTCCGGCTCAACATCACAATCATTAGAAAGCACGTGACATGCCAAACCCTAACCAACGTGAAAGCACAATGGGCTCTTCTTGACCCAGAATTTCCGTCAATACGACAAATCCTTGACAGAGTCCCGTGACCTTGTGTCGAACTCCGAATGTCTTGACAATGGTTGAGATCTAGACTGAATATTGTGCCGCTGCTGCAAGAATTCTTCTCGTGACAGCATTTTCTTTTTGGTTGCTCACGTCTCTCCTATAGATTTTGACATGGCATCCGATAGATTGAGTGAATATGCTTATGGAAAATGCATCTCGATACGGCTTCCTTATCCTTTTGGTTATGACGGCACAGTCATGCATATCTGTTGGAATTGGACCATCCAAAGCCAAGAAAGCCACCGGCCTCACTTTGGTGGCCCCCTCACCGCCGTTTGTGGAGTTTGAAAGCGAGGTGGGCGATCAAGTTTGGCGCAATCCAGAGACGGGCTCGACCATTTCCTACTATTCGGACTGCTCAAGAGCCTCCGATCCAAACCTCGACGAGATCAAGTTCCATTTGTTGGGCGAACTTGACCAAGGAAAGGTTTTGGAAGAGAAACGGGTTGAGTACAACCAAAGGGCAGCCATTGATGCGTTACTTTCTGGATCGATTGACGGGATTCTGACCCAAGTTCATCTGATCATTTTTAAGAAATCGGGCTGCATCTACACACTGACTTACGCCTCGTTGCCTCACCATTTTGCTCAAAACCGCCCCCATTTTCAATCCTTTGCAAAGGAGTTTCGAGCACCATGATCAGGCAAGGCGCCCTCTATTTTGGCGAGCTCTTTACAAGGTTCTTCGAATTTCTCGGAGGGATGACCCTACTTACTCGAAATGTGCTTAGAGAACTTTTTCACAAACCTCTCTACTTCAGACTGGTGGTTGAGCAAATTTACCAGATAGGTTCTCGGTCGTTCATTTTGGTTTTTGTCACTGCAGCCAGCACAGGAATGGTCATGGCCCTTCAGTTTGGATTTGGCCTTGAGAAGTTTGGCGGAAAGCTTTATGTACCAAAGATTGTTGCCCTGTCGATCGTCCGCGAACTTGGACCTGTCTTTGCGAGTCTTATGATTGCCGCTCGAGTCGGTGCCGGAATCACTTCAGAGGTCGGCTCAATGACTGTAACACAACAGATCGACGCGATACGAGCTCTCGGAACCTCTCCTATTAAGAAGATTGTGATCCCTCGCGTTCTGGCCACGATCTTTTCCCTTCCGCTTCTTACCGTGATCGCCAACGCAGTCGGTATCTTTGGCAGCTTGATCGTTGGCTCCACGGAGCTTGACCTCGATCCAAAGTACTACTTTCAAAAGATCATACAGACTGTTTTCCTCAACGACTACCTTGTAGGAATGGGGAAGACCTTTTTCTTTGCCGCAATCATCTCGATCACAGCTTGCTACTATGGGTTGAATGTTTCCGGAGGGACTCAAGGGGTTGGTTCGTCCACCACGAGGTCGGTTGTAACTTCATCAATTCTGATTCTCATCAGTGACTTCTTTTTGACTAAACTATTTTGGATTTTCGAAAAATGGACATAATTCGCGTCCTCTCATTTGAGAAATCCTTTGGTCCAAAGAGGGTTCATTCAGGTGTGACCTTCCACCTCAAGAAGGGTGAGGTTCTCGGCCTCATTGGTGGATCTGGTGCAGGAAAGAGCGTAATTCTGCGTAGTCTCATAGGACTTGAAAAACCTGATCGAGGTCAGATCTTCTTTTATGATCGCGACATCACAAGATACAATGAACGTGAGTTGATTGAGATTCGAAAGAAGGTGGCCTATGTGTTTCAAGGGGGCGCCCTTTTTGACTCTATGTCGGTCTTTGACAATTTGGCCTATCCACTGCGAGAGCACTCTTCATTGACGGAAGATGAGATTCATATGAAGATTCTTCGACAACTCGACGATTTTGGCCTCGGTGGAAATGAGAACCTTTTTCCGGCCAGCTTGTCTGGTGGCATGCAAAAACGAGTGGGGTTGGCACGCGCGATGATCATGGAGCCGGAGGTCGTGTTGTATGATGAGGCAACCGCAGGTTTGGACCCCTACAACACAAAGAGGATTCAGGAGATGGTTCTTAGACTTAAGAGCCGTGGAGTCACTTCTGTTTTTGTGACCCATGATATGCCAAGTGCTCTTGCAGTCTGTGACCGCATCGCATTTCTTATGGATGGAATCATTAAGGAAGAGTGTCGGGTCGACTCCCTTCCACAAACAAATGAGAGCCTTATCTATCAGTTCATGATAGGTGAGATCAAGTAGTGGTTGAAAGGAAACCGTCCCTAGGGACGAACGCGAGACAGAGAAAGAGGTAGGAACATGGAGAACAGGCGTACAGTTGAGATTCGAGTTGGAATTTTTGTCGCGATTGGACTTCTTATGACGATCACCTCCATTTTTCTTCTTGGAGGAGATCGAGTCCTCTTCACCTCTTATATGGACCTTAAAGTTCATTTTAAGGAGGTTCAGGGCTTGGCACCAGGAAGCGTCGTCTCTTTACGAGGGGTGGTCATCGGCAACATAGATCAGATTAAATTTGACGAGACCACCAAAGAACTGATCGCCATTCTCAAAGTAGAAAGCAGTTACAATCCCATGCTCACTGAAGGCTCTACCGCGGAGATCAAGACTCAAGGGGCGCTTGGTGACAAGATCGTCTACGTTACACCTGGACCCGCAAGTTCCAAACCTCTTCCAGATGGAGGCACCCTCCTCGCACTTGAGGGCACAGACCTTATGAGTGTCATCACCAGCCGTGGCGAGGGGGTCACGCGCGTTTTTGACATCATCAACGAACTTTATGCCCTTGTAAAGTCGATCAATTCTGAAGGACGGGTCTCAACCATCCTTAACCATCTCTCCACGGCCAGCGGAAAGCTCACCGATACGTTGACTCAAACTCAAACGATGATTGAAGAGATGCGTCGAATCATCCCTAAAGATGACCAACTTTCCAAATCACTCACTCATCTGAACAGCATTCTCAGCAAGGTGGACTCGGGCAAAGGAACTCTCGGCGCACTGATCAACGATCCGGCCATCCACTCTCAGCTCCAGTCCTTTTTAGGAACCTCATCTCAATCCAAATACCTTAAAGGAGTCTTGCGAAGCACGATCCAAGAGAGTAAGAAATAGTTTTAGCCCTTTCCTTTGAGCATAAAATCCCAATACATTCTTGGAAGAACGTGACGTTTAAGAAGATACATACTCCAACGCTCTTTGTTCTGAGCAAAGGGAAAGGTCTCCATGATCTTTCCATCATAACCAAACTCGGCAAGGATGCATCGATTCTTCCGCGTCACCAATGGACACGATGCATATCCATCGTAGACTCCGCGAAGACCTTCACTCTTCATCATCGACATCAAATTCTCAACAACCACGGGGGCCTGCTTCCTTATGGCCGCCCCTGTCTTTGAGCAGGGAGCAGACGATGCATCTCCCAAAGAAAAGACATTGGGGTACTTCACGTGTTGCAACGTATTCTTATCCACATCGACCCAGCCTGCCTGATTCACCAACGGCCCCTTTTTGAGAAAGTCCGGTGCCGACATAGGCGGAACCACATGAAGCATATCATAGTTCATGGCCATCTTCTCGCCCGACTTTAGATCTACAAATTCGGCGATCTTCTTCTCTCCATCGATCCCTACAAGATTCTTTCCAAAGGCAGCATGTACGCCCCTTTCGCGCAGCAACCTCTCCAGAGGTTCCCTGTACCGTGGCACTCCAAAAATCGTTTCAGGAGCCGAAACAAAGTGAATCTCACAACTCTTTCGCACTCCCTTCTCCCTTAAATAATCCTCTGCAAGCCACATAATCTTTTGGGGAGCTCCAGGACACTTAATGGGCATAGGTGGCACCATGAAAACGAGACGCCCCTTCATGGTGGATTGAAGAACCTTCCAAGTATAATCCACATATTTGTAGTCATAGTTGCTGCAAACGCCACCCCTTCCAAGACTCTTTTCAAGTCCCTGAATTTTATTCCAGTCCTGCTGAATTCCGGGGCACACCACAAGAAACTGGTAGCGAACCTGACTCCCGTCCTCAAGAGTCACAAAATTTTCCTCAGGATGAATCTCTGTCACAAACTTCTTCATCCATTGAACTCCAGAGGGGATCAATCGAGACTCATCTCTCTCTGTGGTCTCTTTACGCACCTGACCCGCGCCCACAAGGGTCCACATAGGTTGGTAGTAGTGCTTTTCAGAGGGCTCAACAATCAAGATCTTTCGCGGATCAAGGTACCGAACCAAACGAGACGCGACCGAAATCCCAGCCGACCCTCCCCCTATGATGACCACTGAAAAGCTCTCATCCAACTTTGCCTTCACACTTTGCATAAGCCCTCCCCTCTTGTCTTTAGCGGAATTTTGGTCGCCCACCAAGGGGTTGTCAAAGCATATTTAGCGCCTGGCGCGAAACCTCATCAATGCAAGTTCAAATCTCAGGGAATCGGGGAAGCATTGCCACTCCGATGTTCCATCGAAAAAAAATCTGTCGTTCATCTCAATATCGCACCTCTACAGAATGCTCATTTTTTCTCTCTGAAAGTAGGAGGTTGTTTCAAATCCGATTCCCATTTTCGAAGCTTCACTCAAATTGTGAACTCTGCAGAGAACACGAATGTTACGAGCCTCAGTGAGTCCCCCTTGAGCAAGAGGTTTGGCGTGATCATATTGCAGTTGATATTCACTTCCACAGCGCACTCCCTCATGGCTTTTGTGCTCGCATCGCCCTGACGATCTCTCCCAGACCGACCTCTTGATCTCAACTGAGATGTAACGCGAGCATGTGGCATCAGGCTTTTTGACACTTGGCTTCTTGGTTTCCATGAAACATTGCGCTGTTTTCGAAATAGCCTAAGTGGCGAGTCAAATAGCTCATCATCGAAGGATAATCCAACTTCAAAAATCCCGAATATTTTTGAAAGAGCGATATATTTTGTAGGATTTCTCCTGTGATCTTCCTCTCATTTCTTACAAGCTGAATCAGGTGTTCATTGATTTGAAGTGCATTCATATCTTCTCCTGTCTGTGAGGTTCAG
>JACTMU010000024.1 GCA_014584465.1 Pseudomonadota bacterium
AGAGTGGATTGATCTCGCGCTTCTTATTGCTCAAACTGAACGGGAAGAAGCAAAAAAGAAAGCTTAAAAAATAGGCTGAGAACTCGGTACTCTCAAGTTACATACTGGAGAGGCTATGATCCAGAGGGTGAAAGCAATTCTGCTGACGAATATTATTGCAAGAGGGATTGAGGACGTAAATTAGATGGACACACGTTGTTCCTAACGGGAGAACGATGCCATGATGCCATTTGCATCGCAGAATTTTCCGAACGGACTATGAACGGACTATACTCTTGTTGTCCTGAGTCCAAACTTGAAGATCAAAGGTTTTCACGCACTTCCGAACGCCAAGAACGCCAAAAGGTCAGCTTCTTCGAATTTCAGAGGGTCACCTTGAGATCTTGGGGGCTGGAACGGGACGATTCTCCTTGTCCACATAAACAAGGTGGGGCTTATGTGAAGGTGCCTCAGTCTCATCGACCTCTGCATAGCAGGCGATGATGACCGTATCACCTCGATGAACATGCCGTGCTGCCGCCCCATTGAGGCAGATCTCACCACTCTTTCCAAATATCACATAGGTGGCAAATCGAGCTCCATTGTTGCAATTGTAAATCTCCACACGCTCATACTGGTGGAAGTGGGCCAAATCGCAAAGCGCAGGATCGATCGAAATTGAGCCCTCATAGTCAAGGTCTGCGTCCGTCACTGTTGCCCGATGAATTTTGGATTTCAATACCGTTAACTTCATAACCTACTCCTATCTTCAAACATCATCTAACAATTCATCTTCAATGCTTGGTAGAGCCCTCTTAAAACAAGGTCGGGAACCACCATATCAAAAATCTTCTCCTTGTCAAAAAGGTTGGCAAACCCCCCCGTTCCAATCACAAGTGGGCGCTCTCCCCCAAAAACCTCTTCGGTCATACGTAGGACCATTTCACGCACCATCCCCATCTGCCCATAATAGAGTCCCGACTGGATGCTTTCAACTGTCGATCGACCGACCGCGCATTTCGGAGCCACAATGGCAACGGCTGGAAGCTTGGCAGTTCGAGTCTCCAGAGCCTCCATCGAGAGGCGAAGCCCCGGCATGATCGCTCCACCCTCATATTCAAGGTCTCGCGTGACTGCACAGAATGTGGTGGCCGTTCCAAAATCGACGATCACGGCATTCTTGCGAGGATAGATCTGCGTGACCGCAATGGCATTGGCGATGCGATCGGCACCCACTTCAATGGGATTTCGATATCGAATCTTAAGTCCTGTGCGCACTCCAGCCTGAAGTACAAAGGGCTTTGTTTTAAGATACTTAATGCAAGCTGTTCCTAATGAGTGGTCAATCCCCGGTACGACCGAACAGATTGCAACCTTGTCAATCTGATCCGGATCCATCTGATTTTCACGAATCACTCCTCGAAGAAACATTCCCAGTTCATCGGAACTCATAGAATCTTTTGAACTCTTACGAAAACGAAGCTTAATCTCATCCCCCACAAAGAGCCCACCAAATATCTGACTGTTTCCGACATCCAAACAGAGTATCATAGCACCTCCTCCAACATCTGAGCCAGCTCACTCTTGGTGCTGGCTTCCCTAACTCGATTCATATTCCTATCGTAAAGAGTGGCCCGATGCTTCATCTCCCCTTTCTCGGAAAGATCATTTTGAACCACGTAATCAACTCCACCGCGCTCAAAAATCTTCTTCACTGCATCGATCCGCTCATCTTCACTGGCCCCCGAAGTGAGTTTGAAACCAACCACTCGAATCTCCGGATTCTTAGAATAATCCCGCAGACACGGAAGAATCTTGTTGTTTCGTACCAAGTTCAGAGAGACCCTCTCAAACTCAGAACTCATCTTCCCAGTTTCTGTGATCTCTCTAAAGCCACCATCACAGCTTACCGACGCGACGGAATAGTCGCTGACTGCGGCCATATGAATGACCGCATCAAACAAACTTCTCTCCAACTCCTCCTTGAGAATCCCTTGAAGACTCCTCGAATGGGAGAACGAAACCAGCTTCAATCTCCCTCTTTGAATGAGGGACTCCCTTTCACTCAAGGAGCAGGGCAACGCAGCTCCTTCCCCGTACAAAAGGGTTACTTGATTCCCGCGTTTCAAAAGAGCCTCTGTCACAAAGGCTCCAGTTTCACCCGTGCTCACATTACCAATATATCTAACACGATCAATGGATTCACGAGTGCCACCTGAACTTATCAAAACATTTCGCTTCGACTGAGGTTCAAACGAACTTAACGATGCCTCAATCTCAAAAACTACATCTTCCGGCTCCATCAAACGCCCAGTTCCCTCTCGGCCACAGGCAAGAGCACCCCGAACAGGTGAATAGACTCTCAAACCCCAACTAGAAAGTCTCTCAACCGCGAGCTTGGTCGCCGGGTGGTTCCACATTCGATCATTCATTGCAGGAAATATCAGAAAGGGCTTTTGAAAATCAAAGGCCAAAAAGAGATCCCCCAAAAGATCCACTGCAGTTCCATGAGCAAGAGCTGTCAGCGTCCTTGCCGTCGCAGGACAAAGAACAGCGGCATCACACCAATCGACAAGATGAATGTGATCCATGAGATGGCCCGATTCAAAACTGCTCATCAAAACAGGTCGATGGCTGAGTGCCTCAAGCGTCACATCTCCGACAAATCGAAGCGCCGAGGCAGACGCCACGACTTGAACTTCAAACCCCTTTTGAACCAAAGCGGATAGGACTGCGCAGGATTTATACGCAGAAATCGAACCACTCATCAAAAAGAGAAGTTTAGGCTTGGACATTATCTATGAGCCTCACACCTGAGAGTCGTACAGCCCCGAGTCGGCGTCCAAACCTCTCCTCAACGTAATCCACATCAAAACCAAGTCGAGAGAGTTTCTCCTTAACCTGATCGCAGCTCTCATCGAGCGAACTGAGATGGTGAAACAAATTTGATGCCAAAATTCGATTTTGCTCACTCAAATGGCGGTTTCGAGAACTCATTGCAAGACCACTCTCTTCTCGCACCACAGGGCAAGGAACAATGTCGACATCCATAAAAAAGGCCTTCACCATATCTTGAATCAATACCATCTGCTGAAAATCCTTCTCCCCGAAGTAGGCTCGTCGAGGCTGAACGAGGTGAAGGAGCTTCATCACGATGGTCAAGACCCCATCAAAGTGCCCCGGACGATGTTCACCACACAGAAGACCACTGATCTCCTTTTCAACCACCTTAAATCGATATCCATCTTCATAAATTTGTTCATAAGTTGGGGCCAAAATATAATCGATACCCACTTCGTGAGCCATTTGGCAATCGGCTTCGAACGTTTTTGGGTAGGACTTCAAATCCTGTGGTTGATCAAACTGAGTCGGATTGACAAAAATGGTAAGAACCGAAATGGAATTCTCCCTTCGGCACCTCTCCAGAAGTGACCTGTGGCCCAAATGAAGAGCCCCCATCGTGGGAACACACCCCACATCTTCACCTTTCACTCCTTTTCGAAGTTCTCTCCAAACGTTAAGATCTCGTATCACTTCCATATGACTCCTCCTCCGAAGGAAATCTTCCCTTCTTGACATCTTGAATGTAATGGGTCACAGCCTCTGCCATAACTGTAGACCCATTGAGATATTGGCGCACGAAGCGCGGCCTAAAGGCTCGATTCATTCCCAACAGATCTTGCAAAACCAGAACCTGACCATCCACATCGATGCCTGCACCGATTCCGATGGTTGCTATACCCACACTCTCTGTGATGGTCTTTGCAAGATGAGCGGGAATGCACTCAAGCACCAGGCTAAAACATCCGCACTCCTCAAGGAGCTTAGCCTGTTCCACAATGGAATCTTGCTCAGCTCTCTTTTTTCCTTGCACCTTAAATCCTCCAAACTGATGGATCGATTGGGGCGTCAATCCCAAATGACCCATCACCGGGACTCCTGATTGCACAATGTGGGTGATCACATCCTCATGACCGTAAACCCCTTCCAGTTTCACCGCATGAGCCCCAGCTCGCATCAAAGCTTCCACACACTCAAGGGCTGCCACTTCGCCCTTTCGAAAGGTCAAAAATGGCATATCTGCGACAATGAATTTGCCAGGCGCACCCTTTGCAACAGACTCCACATGACGAACCATCATCTCGGTCGTTGCTGGAAGGGTCGATCCGTGGCCATAGATCACCATCGAAAGACTGTCACCCACCAGCAGAACATCGACATCAGTTTCAGCCAGGATCGATGCAGACCAAAAATCATACGATGTCACCATCGTAATCTTGTTCCCCTCTTTCTTAAATCTTGGAAAATCTAAAACATTCATAGGTTACCTCGAATTTTAAGTGCAGACGCACGTTTTTGACTCGAATTCCTCTCTTCAAAAAAAGTCATCATGAGCGAGTAAAGATCTGCAAGTCGATCGCCCTTTAGAGCGTTCAAGTTGGATGCCACGGTTGAACGATCTCCCCTCACCAAAGGACCCGTGAGAGCTTTGCCTCCAAACTCCTGAACATTGGCCACGACCTGCTTCATGTAAGGAAAAAAAATAGATCGTGGTAGATCAAGTTGCGATTCTGCCCTCTCAAAAATGGTTTCCCAGACAAGAGTTGTAAAGTTCCCACTCACCACACAAAGAGCATGATACAAAGCTCTCCTCTCTGGAGAGATGGCAAAGACGGGATTGGAAAGCTCCGGAAAGATCTTATGAAACTGAGAAGCATCTTCTTCAACCACAAACGGTATCGTTTCATAGACCGATTCTGGATAGAGACCCTCTCCAAAACTCATAAGGGGATGAGCTCCCCAAGCACCCTCCAGGACCATCGCTCCTGAAAAGTGGACCACCCATTTAGGCGTCTGAAGAAGGTCGGCATGCATTTGCAAAAATTCCGATAGAGAAGAGTCGCTGATCGCAAGCAAAATGGCATCACAACCATTTATTGATTTTTTCAGTTCGCTTTGACTTTGAGATCGATCCCAGAAGGTGTGCGAAATTCCTTTGGTCGTGAAGTAAAAACCAAGGTGGCGAGCCAGTCGCCCACGACCGACGATAAGATAGTTCAATTTCTTGGGTACCTGTCGCATTTGGATCAAGTCCTCTCTTTAAATCTCAACCCTGGGCGGTCTACAAACTCTCTTTGGATTCGCCCTAGATTTCAATCATCGGCTTAGGACCATACCAGATTGTCAGCGGAAGCGCTAGTACCAGCGAACATGAGCCCTCTGCAGCCCTATATGGGACTTACCCACTCATTTCCTTGTTGTTGATCCGAAGTTGTTGTTGATTCGAAGGTCCAAATCCGAAATCAATTCGGGCTCTTAAATCGTGTTTGACGGAAAATTAAGACACAGAGCGTCTATTTTGTCAATCGCTTTGCTTTGGAAAGACCTCAGGAACTCTCTCATGCATCACCTGCGGGAGTCGACTTCGATCCTTCCCCAAAAGATCCGCCAATGTGTATTGATCCAACACTCCCAAAAATCCACACATCGCCTCATCTACAATTTGGCGCAGTCGACAGTCGCCAGCCACAGGGCACTCATTGGTCTCCTTATTGAAGCACTCCAACACATCCATATGGGGTTCATTTTTTCGAACGACATCCCCCAGTTTGATGTCGTCAGGAGGACGAACCAGCAAAATGCCACCGCCACGCCCTTTGATCGTATGGATAAAACCCTCTTTCCCCAACTTATGTGCAACCTTGACCATGTGATTCAACGAAACATCAAAGGTCTTTGCAATCTCAGCAATCGTGGCCTTACTCTTCTTTTCACCCAAATACATGAGAATTCGAAAAGAGTAGTCCGTAAAGGTCGTTAACTGCATAGGTAAGATTCCTCTCTTTCAATAAAAATGAGATCGTCGTTCACTCCAAAAAAGCACGAACCTTAAGTGCTCGCTGTAACGTACTGATAGTCGAGAGCAGAACTTCGTGTTAGAATCAATGCATTGCATCTATTGAATGTAATCAAATCTTTATAATTATAATATCAACGGAATAGGAAACTCCGTCCCAAATATATGCTTACTGAGTGCCTCATTTACGCCAATCCAATTCGAGGGCAAGATGCTCTTTCACCTGGTCGATCTCCCTCACAAGTTCAGAGTCGGACCATTGAAGTTCCAAGGCAAAGAGAGCTCCGAGCTCCTTGAGCAACTCAAGACCATGTCCTTTGTAGGCAAGCATAAGATGAGTTCTTCGCTGATAGAAATCAACCAGATGAAGACACATCGTAAAGTGTATTGCAAAGAGCGCTTCAAGAGCCCAGATGGAGGTGCCAATGTTTTTGCGCCTCTCCCAAATCTCTAGAAGTGGTTCGACCTCCATCGCATGATTTTGAACCAACCAGTTGAGAGTCTCTCCAGAAAGTCCCGTCTCTTCGGACCACCTTCGAACCTTTTGAATACTTCGCGCTAAGTTGTCGGTGGTGCAAAGTGGGTTCAGTGAACTCTTGGTGGAGCTGGGTCGAAGAGCACCTAATCGAGACCGGGAGAGGGTTCCAAGAGCCGCGTCCACCGTCTCTTCGGACATCTTTCGATAGGTCGTGTACTTTCCACCCATCACCAGAGTCATATTCTGAGGATGTCGCAAAATCAAATGTTCCCGACTTGTCCCACTCTCCGTTTGAGAACCATCGTCCACCAAGGGTCGAACACCAGCGTAACTCATCACAATGTCATCACCAGTCAGCCCTGCCTTAGGAAAGTACTCCCCCACCACCTTCAATAGATAATCAATATCGTCACAGCTTGAGTAAACCGAGTTGAGATCATTAGAAAAATCGGTATCCGTGGTCCCAATGATAATCATGTCGTTGCGCGGAATTGCAAATATAATTCTCTTCTCTCGATCCACGGCCATAACCATCGCTTGAGAGAGGGGAAGTCTCTCGCGAGACAAAGTGATGTGAATGCCCTTTGAGGGGCGAAGATGGCGTTTCCATCCGTCGAAAATCTTTGTTCCAAGCTGATCGGTCCAAGGCCCTACAGCTCCTAAAAAATGGGAGGCCCGAACCCAAAACTCCTCTCCTGAAAGTTTGTCTCGACAAAGTAGTGCCCTCAACGATCCTTCACCATCAAACTCACCACGCACAGCCTCAACGTAGTTTGCACAACAGGCTCCCAACTCATGGGCGGACCGCAGAGTCTCAATCGTAAGTCGATCATCATCCATATAAGCATCGGAATAGACATAGGAGCCCAAAAGACCCTCTTCTTTGACCATGGGGAGTCGTTCCACCGTCTCTTTAGGATTCAGTCGCTCGTGAAGTTCAGGGGCTTGAAAGAGTGAGAGCGCATCGTAGAGCCACATTCCAAGACCCATCTTCAACATCCCAACACGGCTGTCACGATAGATCGGAAGGACAAACCGAAGCGGATGAACCAAATGAGGGGCAATCTCAAAAAGAATTCGACGCTCTGAGAGAGCTTCAAAGACCAAATGAAACTCAAGATTTTCTAGATAACGAATTCCACCATGAACCAATTTGCTCGAACGAGAACTTGTGCCAAATCCAAAATCGTTCGCCTCAACCAAGGCCACACTCAAACCACGGCTGGCACTGTCTCGAGCGATCCCTGCTCCGTTGATGCCTCCACCAACGATGACAAAATCGAACTCCTCACTCTTCATCTGAGCGATCTGTGCCTGGCGGGTGCGAAAAGAGAACTCTTTCACAAGAAGTTCCTCTGCACCAACTCTTGAACCTCTTCCAAACGTTCCAGTGACTTGGCCAACTGGTCTGCACTTTTTGCACTGAGCCCACAGGATGAAGAGACCATCAGCTGCTGAAAGTCGATCACCTCCGACCACCTCGACAGCTCCTCCACAATGGTCGTACTGCGATCCTCAGATGAAACCATCTTGGAGAGCTCCGTATCACTAAAGAGACCTGCTGCAAACCAGCGACCTTCAGAAAAAAATTGCTTCCACTGATCTTTCCATAGGTGAGGATTTCGTTCCATCGTTCCAACCAACTCAAAAAAATCGAAGTGAACCACATCCCAATCGTAACTGAGCCACTGCGCCTCTGGAGTCCCACAACAATGGAGCGCAGTTGCCCCCTCGTGGTATTGGCGGTAACGAATGACGCTCAAAACCTCTTCCCACATAGTTCCCGCCTCTGAGACTAAAAATGCGCAGGGTTCATCCAACGAGACGACCACACGACTGGCGAGAGGACTTAGGTGCTCCACCTGAAACTGATAGGCCTGCGCCACAAACTCAATGACCTTCGCAAGATCCTTCGGTGCAGAGTCTCTCTTTCTCAGAGCCCAAAGAAGAGTTGCAGGTCCTATCATCTGTCCCTTGATCGTAGGTAAACTTGCATCTTGAAAGAATTTAAGAAAAGCTTGAAACCCAGGTCGTTCAAGCAGCTCACGCCCAGCAATGCCTCGTTCTTCTTGAGAGGCGCTCTCCCACTTCAAAAAAGCTGCAGTCCAAAAGGGAACAAGCTCCTCTTGAACTCCCAAACCCAAAAGCTCAGGCCAACAAGCTACATCAAAGTGCTTTGCCACAAATGGCAGAACTTCAAGGGGGTCGCTGAGACCAAATCCACCCACGGGCCATGAATCACCCGGCTCAAAACCAAAATTTCTCCAAATATTTCCCAGAGGCTACCTCTTCATCAACTCTTCAATTTCAGCGATCTCCTTCGGTGCACCTTCAGTTAGAACCTCACTCCCCTCGGAAGTGATCAGAAGATCATCCTCGATTCGAATTCCCATGCCACGAAACTCCTTGGGAGCACTGTCGTCGTCTTTAGGAATGTAAATTCCAGGCTCAATCGTCAACACCATTCCAGGTTCCAATCGCCGCACTCCCTGGGGCAATTTGTAGAGTCCTACATCATGAACATCCATGCCCAACCAGTGAGAGACGTTGTGGGGATAGTATTTTTTATACCCACCCTGTTCAATGACTTTGTCGACAAACCCATTGAGGATCCCAAGTTCCAACATGACATTGGTAAGCCCCTTGACGGCCTCTTCTTGAATCTCTTCAAAAGCTCGTCCAGGTCGCACGAACTCGATGATTCTCTTTTGAACATCCAAAATCCCTTGATAGAGCTTGGCCTGGGCCTTGGTGAACTTTCCATTGATCGGGAAGGTTCGTGTGATGTCTGAGGCATAGTAACCATACTCAGCCCCTGCATCAATCAAGAGAAGATCGCCATCATTGCAAGGCTGATCGTTGAACTCATAGTGAAGTGTTGTGGCATGGTCTCCTGCAGCAACAATGGCAGGATAGGCTTGCCGATCCGATGTTCCCGTAAGAAAAGATTGAGTCAAAACCCCTAGAACATCTCTCTCATTGACTCCAGGACGAACAAATCTCATCGCGGCCTTATGTCCTTCAACCGTGATCGCCGCGGCCCTCTTCATCATCTCGACTTCAAATGGAGTCTTAAGGAGCCGCATCTCGCCATACAGGTTCACTGGGTCGATCATGGACGGATAACCACGCCCTCCTCGTCCTGCACGCGCCTTAACCCTTTCCAAGACAGAGAAGAACTTGGGATCAAACTCATGGTTGTTGATACGATAGTAGACGGTGTCAACATCTTTCAGAAGATCTGCCGAAATCTGATCGAACTCTCCGATTGGGTAGGATTTGTCAGCATGAAACTCTCGTTCAGCACCCTCAGGACCATAGCGAAAACCATTCCACATCTCCATATTCTTATCACGAGGTCGAACAAACAAAACATATTCAGGATCAAACCCAGGTCGAAAGAGAAAAATCGAATCTGGCTCTTCAAAGCCAGTGAAGTAGTAAAAATTGGACTCTTGGCGATAAGTGTGACGTACATCTCGATTTCGAATCGCATCAGGCGCTGCAGGAAGCACCATGGCACTCCCCTCTTTCATCTTCTTTGCAACTCGATCTCTTCGCTCCTTAAAGATCGCCATATCAAATTGAGGTCTTCGCATCTCTTCTTCTCCTTTGCACTGCAAGTGGTCCTTATACTCAAAACGATCGCTTCGAGTACAGTGCAAATCGTTTTTAAGACCAACAGGTCAAACCTACAAACCGTATCTCTTCACAAGACGTCGCGCCAAATCTCGGCCGGCACGCTCTCCCATCTGTACGAACTCTCTTCGCTTCTCAAACTCTACAATTCCAAGATCCTTCGTGTGAACACCGGAGTACTCATGAACACCTTTTTTGAAAGTCCCTATGTGACTTCGCACCTCGGTCCACAGCACAGCTGATCCATAATCATTCAACAATTCACCCTGTTCCAAAACATTTACAAAAACGATCACGTCCATCCCATGGCTTTTGAGCCTTTCGATGCTCTCCTTCACGGCGAAGGGCGAAGCCACCCAGCCACCACTTCCTGAATAGAAGGGAGGATAGGCAACACATCTACGAATGGCTCCTTGAAGATCCCCCTTGTCCTGCCACACCACCACGCCACTCAACAACGATCGACTGGGGCAGTGAAACTCCACTTGGGTCTCCGTCATCTTTCGCGTCTCAAACGCCTCTTTCAAAAATGGGTCCAGCGCCCGTATCGCAATCGGTTCATTCTTTCGATTGAAAAAACCCTTTTCAAAGAGGTGCTCCTCTTTCAACTTAAAAAGCTTCCACTCCGCCTCATGCACTTGTCGTTGAACGGAGTAGAGTGCCCCAATGAGGGCACCCCATTCAAGGCCGATGATCATGTCGACCGAAATTTTGGCATGATCGAGCTCTTTCAGTATTCCCAGATGGGCAAAAGATTTTAGCCCTCCGGGCCCCAGTATCAACCCCACTCGAGGGGCGCGCGGGACAGGTGGTGGTGGTTTCTCAACCTCCGGCGCTTGAGAGGGCTCCTCAACAGCGCCTTTCCCATCTCTTTGGGAAGTCGAATCTGCACTCTTTTGTGGAGCTTGGCATCCAAATAACGAAAGCCCTAAAACCACAATGAAAATCTGGGTGAATCGATAGAAACGAAAAAAACTCAGATCGACAAACTTGGTCAGATCACCCACCTTCAATAATGAACACCAACGTTGAAGCCACTCTTTATTTGTCATTGCAGTTATCATCACAATGCCACCCACCGCTCTAAATTCCATTGCGATCGAGCTTGATTAGGATACCTCAAAGTCCTCGGTCACGGGCTCCCCCTTCTCGTTGATCTTCAACAAGAGTTGAACCTTCTGCTCTGCCTCTTCCAATTGTGCATGACATTCACGGGACAGTTTGATCCCCTCTTCAAAAAGCTTTAAAGAATCATCAAGAGAGAGATCTCCTGCTTCCATCTTGGTCACGATCTCACTCATACGGTTCAACTTCTTTTCAAATTCCATAATCGCTTACCTCTCCTTCTTACGACGTCGCACTCCTTCAGCCTGGCCGAAACTCCATGAAGCAATCTCTATTCACCGATGGACTTGACGACAGCAACTCCACGACCCTCTCCCAATCGAAACTCGACCTCGGATCCAACCTTGATCTGACGGGTCGAACGCAAAACAGATCCTTCAACGCTCAGGATGGAATATCCTCGCTCCACAACCCTGAGTGGGCTGAGTGAGTCCATGAGACCGCTCAAACGCAAAAGCTCTGATCTCTTCTCTTTAAGTCCTCTCATGAGGCCACTTTCCATGCGGGCACAAAGATCATCGCACCTGACGTGCAGATCTTGAAGCCGCCGCCCCGGATGAATCAGACGATGAGAAAGCCCAAGCAGACTCTTTTTTTGAAGATCGACCTTTCCCTGCACAAGCACTCGGAGAGTTCTCTGAAAACCCTTGAGTTGCTCAATCAAATCTTCTCGATTTTGAACCACAACTTCTGCGGCCGCTGATGGTGTGGGCGCCCTCAAATCGGCGACAAAATCGGCAATTGTAAAATCCACCTCATGGCCCACAGCTGAAATGGTGGGCCTTGAACAAGCGGCAATCGCTCGCGCCACCCTCTCTTCGTTAAAGGCCCAAAGATCTTCAATCGAGCCCCCTCCGCGTCCCACAATCACAACATCGACGTCGGACATCTTCTCGACCATCGAAAGAGCTGAAACAATCTCATCGGGCGCCTGATCGCCTTGAACCTTGGTCGGAATCACGGTGATCTTAAGCCCACGAAATCGACGCCCCAAAACATGAATCATGTCTCGAATGGCGGCCCCTGTGGGGGAGGTCACAATGGCCACATGGTGGGGCAGTCGTGGCAATCGACGTTTGCGTGATTTGTCAAAGAGCCCCTCACTCTCAAGCTTTCTCTTGAGCTGTTCAAAGGCCAATTGAAGCGCTCCTGCTCCAAGGGGCTCCATCACTTCACAAAAGACTTGATAATCGCCTCGTGGCTCATAGACTGAAAGTCGACCACGAACGAGAACCTCCATGCCGTCGTTCGGACGAAACTTCAGCTGACCGTTAAATCCTCGAAACATCACAGCCCGAATCTGGGACTTATCATCCTTGAGGCTAAAGTAAAAATGGCCTGAACTGTGTGCCTTAAAATTGGAGATCTCACCCTGCACCCAAAAGTTCTGAAATCGCCCCTCAAGCAGCGACTTTACAGCGCGATTCAAATCGGAAATCGACCAGATCTCGGCCTTTTTCTCACTGTCTTGTTTTTGATAGTCATCCATAAGACTTAACTGTTCCAAGGAGTCACCAAGCTTTCCCATTTCTAATTTCAGATCCGGGTATTAAAAAAATGAGGTTTCGGCAAAAGCCTAATGGTGGAGTCTACCGATGTCAAAGAAACGCCCACCCTTCTTATTCAAATCAAAGCAAAACGACATGCTGCAAAACATAGATGCAAATGATCTGCTCCGAAAAAGTGCCTTCTCATGAACTTAAGAAAAGAGGAGGTTCTGTAAAGTCCAAAGTCCGCCAACAACCAAACAGATCATCGACCATCGGTGAAGTCTTCGGTCATGATGGCGCAGATAGTTGGTCCAATAGTTGGTCCAATGCCAACTCTCTTTAGGGCCAAAATAGAGAGTGAGATTGCGGACCAAATACCAAATTAGACCATACCCAAGGGCGAGCCTTGGAATCCAAATGTCAAGTAGATTCATAGTTCTTCTTTCGGAATATCCTCTTAGAAACAAAAATATTTCACACTTTTGAATTAAGACGATTCAAAAAGGGCTCTCCAATTGACGAAGCCACGCAATTCCGCTATTCTATTTATAGGCTTCAAGTGGTGACAGAAAAATAAACCCTACAAGCCAATTATTGGGGGCTATCCCTGACAATGGTGTGCATGCTCAGTGTTTCGAACAATCTGAGAAGCCTAAAGTTGTTATCATGGCGACCCACTTTGACAAAAACGGGTTTATGTTTCGTCCTACCACTTGAGCTTTTTTTTATTTTCCCGTCTCATTTTTCCCGTCTCATTTTGATCCACTTCACCTAAACCTAGTGGACTTGAACCAAGAGCTCTAGGAGCTCGATCAAGGGATTCACGTTGGCACACCCCTTGCTCTTACATTTCATCGGGAGGCGCAATGAAACATAGAAACCCTTTGAGGCTCGACCTACTTAGCAGAATCAAAAATTCTATTCGCGCGACGATCTTATGGACACCTGTTCGCAAGATTCCGCTTCGTCAACAAAGTCTACATGCAATGCTCTCTCTATCGATCGCGTCTCATGCGTATCAAGCAATTGCGGCCGTCTACGCACCTCCCGCTGATACCCAGAGGATTATTGGATCTACAAGCACGGCCTCTACGAAAACCGATCCCGATCCTGTAAAGGCCAAAAAAACTTCTGCCAAGGGACCTCTATTTGCCGGACTTTTCGACTTGTTCCGCTCCGGCGGCAAGGATAAAGATGACAAGAAGGATTCGGATGAGACATCCGCAAGTTCAAACACTGATGTTACCATGGAAAAATTCGAAAAAATGGAAGAAATTGCCAAAAATAAAGATTTGTTTTCGATGGTGAAGTGCTCAGAGGCCTTAGGATCCTTCGGCACTGCTCAAAAGAGTTATAAAGATGCGTGCGGTGAACTTGGTATTTCTGGCAGTCTTACCGACTGCCACGTTCAGGTGCAGGTTTGTTCTGACGTCAAGAAACGTAAAGAGCCAAATTATAAGGCTATGAGAGATGCAAAACCAGGTGACGTCTACTACACCTTCCTAGAATCTCTCTATAGAGATGAGATTGAGGATGATGAGTTTGAGGATGATGAAATTCAGGAAGATTTGACGAATTCGATTGAGGATGCACAAGAAAGCTTAAGTAGGGCTTTGAGGGGGTTTGGAACCAAAACTCGAGGTTTTTTTGGCGGGTCGGTGTCTCAAAAAGTGCCAACCACTATGTCGCGTTTAATCGGAGTTAAGATGAGCCAATATAGATGTGATAAACTTATCCCGGCAAATATAAAACAGCTTGAAAAACTTCATGATCGTCAGGAGAAGAAGGCCGAAAAGATCCAAGATCAGATCAAAGATTTGGATGAGACCATTTCTGATATCGATGACGACATTCGTGAGAGCAAGAAGTCTTTGGGCGATCTCGATAACGAACTTCTCGAGGGACAGGAAAAGGCTCAAGGACAAATCAAAGCTGCGGAGAATGCAGCCTCTGAAATGCGAACACAGGTTTTTGGCTTCAACATGGACATGGCTAAGAATCAGATTGATGAAAGACGAGATTTGCGAGAACAACTCTACAAGGTCCGACAACAAATTATCCAATTTTCGAGCGGTTGCCAGCTCCAAGCATATAATTACACTCAGAAATGGCTTATAAATATAAGAGATGGCACAACCCCCGTGAGTTCAAAAATCATCGCAAATCTACGCAAAGTCCTCAAAAACATCTATGATCAGGAGTACAAAGCTTGCATGTTTAACCAAAAGTCCCAGATCGACGCAGCAAATGTAGAACTTAAAGCGCTTGATGAAGAGTACCAAGCAAGAAAATCCCTGGCCACCATGCAGTCGCAGGAGGCTGCCAATAGCCTAAGACAGGCTGAAAAGTCTGTGAAAGAGACCACGAACGAGGCATCCAAGCAATTTCAGAAGTTCCTCGATTTGAACATTGCCCAAAAAAAGAAGGCTATAAGTGCAACCATGGAGCTTGAGAAGCTGAAGGGATCGAAGGAGTCTGAGAGGAT
Organism: Pseudomonadota bacterium; assembly: GCA_014584465.1. GTDB lineage: Bacteria > Bdellovibrionota > Bdellovibrionia > Bdellovibrionales > JACTMU01 > JACTMU01. The sequence goes on from JACTMU010000024.1 coordinate 15,054, forward strand.
GGCACTTAAATTTCAATATCAATATGAACTTCAACGAGCCAGCATGATGCAAGCTTCGGAAGAGGAGGAGGTCGATAGCGGTGGTAGCGAGGAGAAAGATGAACTACGTTCAAAAGCCATCGCAACCGTGCTCCACACACCCGATTTCACGAGTGAAATTATAGAAGTAGACTCATTTTGCCGTTGCGGGCTTAGTTTAAACTCAAAAAACACCGCAAATACGCCATCATACACCACGACTTCGCCTGCATCCACAACACAAGAGTCGTCGCCGTTGACCGATCCCTATGGAATGTGTAACTCCTTCGCTCAAAACGCAGATGTTCGGCGCATCTTTAACTTATCTCCTCTACCTAAGGCGAAAGCGAACGCAGACAAAGACGACACGAAGAAATCAGGCGCAACCTCTACCGTTGAAACAAAGCAATAGAGGCCTCTAGTGCACCAGCCTAATGGCACCTCTTTGAAGGCTCTGCGTAGTGACCAAAGATCTCTCGAAATCGTTCGACCGGGTGGACTTCCCGGATTGACGGGGTTCAACAAGCAAAATGGATGTCCGTGATTTCCTCATTGTTTCGTAGATCATAGAGTTGTCGCGTCAATTGCCATACGCTCATTTTACGTGGCGCTTTGAGATCACCTCGATTTCTAGGGCGAGAGAATCAATACCATCAAGCATTGTGCTTTGCGCTATATGATTGTTGGGTGAGTAAGGAGCGAGCCTTGAGTCTCAACCCAGCCAAGTGTAGACTTGTCCCCAAAGAGGTTCTATTGAGCAAGTTGGTGACTCGAATCATAGCCATTGGTGTGGCCCTTGTCTTTGGGGGCGTTGCGCTTGCCGCAGTGATGTTCATGGTGGTCTCCTCCGACCTCCCCAAACTCATTACGGTCGAAGACTACAAACCCCTTCTGGTCAGTGAGATCTACTCCCGAGATGGGGTTAAGATTGGCGAGTACTTTCGGGAGCGAAGAAAGCTTGTCCCCTACCAAGATATCCCAAAGCAAGTCGTACAGGCCTTTGTCGCCGCCGAAGATGACTCCTTTTTTGAACATGGTGGCATTAACTATACGGCCATCTTTCGCGCCGTCCTTGCCAACATTCGTGCAGGACGAAAGGTTCAGGGTGGCTCCACCATCACTCAACAGGTCGCAAAGTCTCTTCTATTGACGCCTGAAAAGACCTACACACGAAAGATCAAAGAGGCCCTGTTGGCTTACCGTATGGAGGAGAACCTTTCTAAAGAGGAGATTCTCTACCTCTACCTCAATCAGATCTACTTCGGGCAGGGCTGTTACGGCGTGGCCTTTGCAGCTGAAAGTTACTTCAACAAACCACTTAAGGATCTCGATCTCTCTGAAATTGCGATTTTGGCAGGCCTTCCCCAAGCACCGAGCCGTTTTTCTCCGATCTACAATCCTCAAAAGGCTAAGGAGCGACAGCTCTATGTTCTGGGTCGTATGGCAGCTGTGGGATCCATCACTGAAGAAGAAGCCAAGAAGGCCGGCCAGAAACCACTGAAGATTTACACACGACGAGACTATAAGAAGATTGCCCCCTTTTATCTTGAAACACTTCGCGGCCTCTTGGTGCAGAAGTTGGGCGAAGAGATGGTGCTCGACAAGGGGCTAAAGATCTACACGGGGATTGACTATAAGAAACAGGTCGTTGCACGTGAAGAGGTCTACAGAGGTCTTCGCGAGGTCGACAAGCGACAAGGCTATCGAGGCCCGTTGGAGCACATCCAAGATCCGAAGAAAGCACTTGAGCTTCTGAGCGCCACCCGTAATGAACTTGTGGAATCGAAAATCGAATTTAAAATCGTTCTTCCTGATGGAACCGTCAAGCAGCATGGTCCTATGGACTTCTCACGAATTTCAAAAACTCCGCGGGCTTCTGAGGAGCCTCAACGAAAACCTCTTGGCACCTTGCCTGATTATGTCGATGTTGGGGAGATCACCCGTGGCATCGTGACCGAGGTCAATGATGCCTGGGGGTTTGTGGCTGTTCAATTTGCCGAGGCTCAGGGATTGATCGATTTTGAATCGATGAAGTGGGCGCGAAAGCCCAACCCAAATGTCCGTTATGATCAGGATCAGATCTCCAATCCTTCCGAAGCTCTCAAAGTCGGCGATGTGGTTCTGGTCAAAGTTGTGGAAAAAGTATTCTCATCATCTCGAATCAACGAAGAGCTTTCGAAGTTGAAGCAGAGGGATCCCAAGAATTTTGAAACACCCAAAGATCTGCCCCCGTTGAACCAATATGTTGGCCTCGAATTGGAACAGGAACCCGTCGTTGAGGGTGCCCTGATCTCCTTTGACCAAAAGACCGAGGAGATCATCGCCATGGTGGGCGGATTTGATTTTGATCGCTCCGAGTTCAATCGCACGATTCAGGCCATTCGACAGACTGGCTCAGCCTTTAAACCCATTGTCTACGCCTCGGCTCTAGATCACAACTACACGGCTGCGACGCCCATCATGGATGCTCCGATCGTTTATGAAGAGGAGCAGACTCAGATTGATGAGTATGGTGAAACCGAAGACGTGGTTAAGAAATGGAAACCTCTCAACCACTCCAAGAAGTTTTCAGGTGACATCCTCTTTCGAAATGCGCTCATTCGATCCATGAACGTCCCTACCGTGAAGATCATCGAGGACATCGGAATTGATTGGGTTGCACAGTACGCACGACGACTGGGCATCTTCAGCCCTCTCAATCTCGATTTCACCTTGGCATTGGGATCGAGTGGCATCACCGTCTACGAGGTGACCAAAGTCTTTGCCCAATTTGGTCGAATGGGAAGACGCATTCGACCCAAGCTCATCCACTCCGTCAAAGACCAGAGTGGAAATGAAGTTTTGGCAAAGATCTCCTTGGATCAACGATTTGAAAAGGAGATTGCTCAGATCGATGCCGATTTTGAGAAGAGGCGTCTGGCCTATTTGCAAACGGAGAGCGAAAGACATACACTGGAAAGAGAGCGCGAAGACGGCCCACAGTCTCCCAACGAGAAGGATGGAATGGGGGGTGAGGATGGCCAATCTTTGGTTCCAAAGATCTTTTTCAAAGATCCCGATCAGCTCATTTCACCCACCACAGCCTACCTGATCACCTCACTCTTGATGGGTGTTGTTCAAGATCGTGGTGGCACTGGTGGTGCTGCACGCGCCCTGGGCCGCCCTGTGGCTGCCAAAACAGGATCTACCAGCAACTACTACGACGGATGGTTTGTCGGTTACACTCCTCAAATCGTGACGGGAGTTTGGGTCGGATATGACGAAGAGAAGAGCTTAGGTAAGAGTGAAGTTGGTGGAAAGACGGCGCTTCCCATTTGGCTTAACTACATGAAGGCCGCGCACGAAAATCTTCCGGTTGTATCTTTTCCGATTCCTCAGGGGATTGTCTTTGCCAACATTGACAATGAAACAGGGCGCCTGGCCTCCTCAAAGACCTCCGAAGAGGTGATCAGTCAGGCTTTTCTTGAAGGAACAGAACCACACCAAGGCATGGAAATGGATGAGAGGCGTAAGGAGGCGATCGACTTTTTCAAAGAGGACCTTGCCGAATGAAATCCATTCACCTTTGGGGGGTGAATCAAAACAACCTAAAGAACATCGAGGTTCACATTCCACTGGGAACATTGACGATCATTTGTGGACCAAGTGGATCGGGGAAGAGCTCTCTTGCGTTTGAAACGCTCTATGCTGAAGGCCAACGACGTTACATTGAGAGTCTTTCGACCTACACTCGCCAGTTTCTCAACAAGGCACCTAAACCTGACATTGAAGGCGTTGAAAACATTCCTCCTGCAATTGCCATTGAACAGAAGAACAGCGTGAAAACGAGTCGGTCGACGGTTGGAACCACAACCGAGATCATCGAGTATTTGCGCCTCCTGTATGAAAAGATCGCCATTGCCTACTGCCCCACGCACAAGACACCCATTCGAAAGGAGAGCGTCTCAGAGGGGACCCAGCAGATCCTTCGTGATCTTGATGGCGATCGAGGCTACATCTTAGCGCCCATCACAGAGGTTGGTCGGGTTGCCAAGGGAAAGCGACTTCACGCACTTCTTCTCAAAGAGGGTTATCTCAGAATCTGGTCCTCTCATGAAGAGGGGATGAAGGACCTTCAAGACCCTGAGCTTCTCAAGAAAGGGCTTCCTTCCAGCACCTTCCATTTGGTGATCGACCGACTCGCCTTTTCACAAAATGAAGAGGGGAGAATCGCAGACTCCTTGGCTCAAGCCTACCAAGCTTCGGTTCACTTCAACTCTCAATTTCAAGGTGGACATGCGCTGATCTCTACGACAGGCGGAAAGGAGCTTCATCTTGCCGATGAACTCTCATGTTCTCAGTGCGGGTACAGTTTTCCGTCGATCGATTCAAGACTTTTCAGTTTCAATAGTCCCATTGGAGCCTGTTCCAGCTGCAACGGTTTTGGAAATCGCCTGGAACTGGATGAGAACAAGATCATCCCGGATGTTTCACGTACGATTGCCGATGGAGCCATTGAGCCTTTTTCTATGCCAAGCGCTTCAAAGGAGCGACGGCTTCTTCTTGAGTTCTGTAAGAAAAGTCGCATCAATCTTCGTGAGGCATGGTTCGACCTCACCCACAAGCAGCGTGAAATGATTTTTAACGGCACAAAGGGTTACCACGGAGTTCGCGGATATTTCGAACACTTAGAGACAAAAAAGTACAAGATGCACGTTCGAGTCTTCTTGTCCCGCTACAAGAGCGGCGTGGAGTGCTCAGATTGCCATGGGACACGCCTGAAGCCTTTCACCGAACACATTTGTGTCGGTGGTGATTCGATTTCAAAACTCTCCGCAATGACCATTGGGCGCCTCCATGAAAAGTTAACTCAGTTGGTTCTAAACCCCATGGAGAGCCACATTGCAGGCGAAGTTCTGAGTCAAATTCTCTCTCGACTTCGATTCTTGATGGCCGTGGGGGTGGACTACTTGACGCTGGATCGTCCAACAAAATCTCTCTCCGGTGGAGAGTACCAGAGACTCAATTTGGCCAATCAACTCGGTTCAGGTCTTTCACAGACACTCTACGTTCTTGATGAACCTACGGTGGGACTTCATCCTCGTGACAGTCATCGACTTATTGAAATCCTTAAACAACTTAAGGAGCTTGGCAACACCGTGGTCGTGGTGGAACACGATCACGATGTGATCCGCAACTCCGATCAGATCATTGAGATGGGACCTGGCTCAGGAACCTTTGGGGGCGAGGTGATCTACTCGGGGCCAACCTCGGGTTTCCTCGATCACCCCAAATCCAACACAGCCCCCTTTATCAATCGTAAGCTTCAGGCCAAGATCCTCCAACAGCCAAGACCGGTGGATCTCAACACCTATCGATACAAGTTGGAACTCCACCAATGCAACGGCCACAATCTTAGAAACGTCAATCTTACGATCCCTCTGAATCGCTTTGTGGTGATCACGGGCGTGAGCGGCTCAGGAAAGTCAACCCTCATCTCTCACACCCTTTATCCCGCTGTGGCTCAATTTCTCAAGATCGATTTCAAAAAGGGACAGCCCTATGGTTCCCTCTCTGGAATGGAACATATCAAAGATGTTCTTTTGATCGATCAGAGCCCCATCGGCAAAACAGCTCGAAGCAATTTGGTCACCTATCTTAAGGTCTACGACGCGATCCGAGAGATCATGGCCTCAGTTCCCGAATCTGCATTGCGCGGCTATGAACCCGGCACCTTCAGTCTCAATGTGGATGGGGGTCGATGCCCTGTTTGTAAAGGCGTGGGTTATGAAGTGATTGACATGGTCTTTATGGATGACATCAAGATTCCGTGCGATCACTGCGATGGGCGCCGTTTTCAAAAGGAACTTCTTGAAGTCACCTACAAGAACAAGAACATCGCAGAGATTCTCGACTTAACTGTGGAAGAGGCGATGAGTTTTTTTGTACCCTATCCCAACATTCGAAGACCCCTTGCTCTACTGAAAGAGATGGGTTTGGAATACCTGAGGCTTGGGCAACCGGCTTCAACTTTGAGTGGGGGTGAATCTCAAAGACTTAAAATCGCACGAGAGTTCTTGCAGAGCCATCAGAAGCAGACCCTCTACATTATGGACGAACCTACAACTGGCCTCCATTTTCGTGAAGTTCAACTGCTCCTTAAAATGTTGGATCGTCTGGTTGAAGCGGGAGGTAATGTGGTGGTGATCGAACACAATTTGGACGTGATCCAGCATGCCGATTTCATCGTTGATCTTGGACCCGAAGCGGGAGCAGAGGGCGGAGAGATTGTCGCACAAGGTTCACCCGAGGAGATTATGAGAACATCACAAAGTGTAACGGGCAGGTACCTGAAGTCCTACCTCCAATCTTTCCCAGAAAACCCCTTCTTTCGTGACGAAATAACATGTTAGCGACACTGACTCAATTCTGGCCCTTTTTAAAGAATCACAAGCGATCCATGTTCTGGGTGCTTTTCACCGGCATCATCATGAGTCTCTGCCAGGTGGGGGCCGTTCAACTCATCCAGCATCTTTTTGATGATGTCTTTGGCAACAAAAACCCTCAGCTTGTCACCGTGATCCCCCTTGGATTTATGGTGCTCTATTTTTTCAATGGGATCGCACGCTACTTTCACCTCTATCTGATTCGATTCACTTCGGATCAAATTTCAACCGACGTCCGAAAGGATTTAAAAGAGAAACTGGTCTCTCTGAACCTCTCCTTTCACGGACGGTACGAAGGTGGATCAGGCGGGCTTCTCAGTCGGACTTTAAATGATGTGACCATTTTGCAATCGGGAATCGTGATGATTTCAGATCTCCTGCGAGAGCCATTTTTGGCAATCTTTCTGATTGCGAAGATGTTTTTCGAAGATTGGAGACTCTCGCTGGTGTGCTTCACGATTGCCCCTATACTTGGCATAATTTTACGACAGATCTCAAAGAGTCTACGTAAGTATGGCCACAAGAGCCAGGAGGCGCTGGAATCTTTGACCGCTTTGGTTAAGGAGAGCCTCGATGGGATGCGGATCATTCAATCTTACAATCTCGAGGGTGAAATGACCTCAAGATTTCATCGAGCGGCCACCCATTTTCTAGATACACGAAAAAAGATTGTGAGTCGTGAGGAGATTGCAGGCCCTATCTCTGAGATCTTGGGTGCTGCCCTCTTTGCAGGAATCTGCATCTATATGGGCCATCAGATCATCAATGGCAACTCCACCGTGGGGGTCTTTATGGCCTTTGTGGCCGCTCTTGGTTACATGCAAAAGCCCATCAAGAAACTTCAGGAGGCCTTCATTAAACTTCAGCAGTCGGGAGTCGCCGCCGAACGACTTCTTGCCATCCTCAACAATCTTGAAAAGGTGCCAGAGGTGGAAGATCCAAAACCCTTTCCTCATTCCTGGCGAGAGATCTCTTTTGACCACATCTCGTTTCGCTACGATCAGGCCTTGGTTTTGAATGATGTCAACTTTAAGATCCATCGCGGTGAGATGGTTGCCCTCGTCGGTGAAAGCGGGAGCGGAAAGTCGACCCTTGTGCAACTTTTTGAGCGCTTTTTTGACCCAACAACGGGTTCAATCTGCATTGATGGGACTTCAATCAGAGAGCTCAGTCTTAAGGATCTTCGTGCCCACATTGCACTTGTCACTCAAGATGTCTTTCTCTTTAATGATACGATCGAACAAAATATTCTGTCGGGGGACTTTAGCAAGAGCTTTGATGATGTGGTTCGTGCGGCCAAACTGGCCCATGCACACGACTTCGTTGAAAAGCTACCCCAAGGGTATAAGACTCGAATTGGAGATCGCGGAGGGCTGATCTCTGGGGGTGAGAAGCAAAGAGTCAGCATTGCTCGAGCCATTTTAAAGGATGCACCTATTTTGATTCTCGACGAAGCCACAAGTGCCCTTGACTCGGCCAGTGAGATTGAAGTTCAAAAGGGTCTCGAAGAGCTTCTCAAGGGACGTACGGCGTTGGTCATTGCCCATAGACTCTCCACAGTCCAGAAGGCGGACCGCATTCTGGTCATCCGCGCAGGGGTCATTCTCGAAGAGGGAACTCACAGTGAACTCCTGGCAAAGCAAGGTGAGTATCATCGATTTCATAAGCTCCAACATATCTAGGGGCTGTCCGGTAATTCGCTTTTTGATCGATTTTGATAAGTTTTCCTTATACCTTCGTTGAGCCTCCTTGAGTTAGCGCCTCTGGCTAGCCCTTCGTCGGCCCGCCTCGGTATAAGAAAAACTTATCAAAATCGTAGTGGACCAAAGCCCAGTCTCATCGTCTCACTTTAGAACGTCCAAACCTATTTTAAAGGAATTTGGACAAAAAGCTAAAGCCTGTAAAGAATTTTGACGATGAATCTTTGTACAGAGTGTAGCCCCACGGGGAGACATTTACAAGGATCAACCAGCGAGGTGAAAGATGATCAATTGGGATGAATTCGAACATATTCATGTGATTCGAAAACTCAAAGAGATCTTGGGATCATGGTGGAACATCGAAACGTTCTTTACCGATGACAAAGGAAATCTGCGAAGCATGGATGTCGATCGAAAGTTTCGAAATCTTGCGGTTTCAAGTTACGTTGCCCGCGACAGTGCCAAGGAGAGTCTCTCCGAAGAGGTTTCGCGTGCCCTGAACGATCTCCGCACATCGGGAAATCGATACAGTCTTCGAACTTGGGGTTTGACCGGATATGACATGATTGTCTATCCCATCATCATTGAAAATGACCTCGTCGGAACCGTGGTCGCCACAGGTTTTCTCAAGGAATTTGAACAGCCCGGATCTCAAAGGTTGAGCGAGATCCGAGAGCGAATGGCCGCATTTGGAGTGGATGCTCAAACCATAGATCAAGCCCTTGCCCACATCAAATACTTGGATGAGCAGTCTGGAAGCCATTTCAGAGAACTCATCGAACTTGTTGCTCAAGAAGTTGTGACCCTTCACTTAGAAATCACAAGTCGAGAGGATCGCATTCGAGAACTCAACAAAGAACTCGGTAGCCGTTACAAATATGACAACATGATCGGTAAGTCCAAGCCCATGCAGGCGCTCTATTCGCTTCTCAATAAGATCAAAGGTGCGGACAGCACAATCCTCATTCAGGGGGAAAACGGAACTGGTAAAGAGCTCATTGCAAAATCGATTCACTACAACTCACTAAGAAAGGATAAGCCTTTCGTCATTCAAAACTGCTCTGCATTCAATGACAACCTTCTTGAATCTGAACTCTTTGGACACGTTCGAGGCTCCTTTACCGGTGCAACACGTGACAAGAAGGGCCTCTTTGCCATAGCAGACCGAGGAACCTTCTTTTTAGATGAAATTGGAGACACCTCGCCAACGATGCAGGTGAAACTGCTTCGTGTGCTCCAAGAAGGAACCTTCCTTTCGGTGGGTGCGGTAGAACCTAAGAAAGTGGATGTACGGGTCATCGCTGCCACCAACCGCAATCTTCGTGAGATGGTTGAAAAGGGCACATTTCGTGAAGACCTCTACTATCGACTCAACGTGATCAGCATCCGAGTGCCGTTGCTGAGAGAACGAAAGGAAGACATTCCCCTTTTGGCTGAGTTTTTTCTCAACAAAGCTTTACCCCAAGGTGCCCCACGCAAAGTATTGACGAAAAGAGCCTTGGAGAAGCTTTACGACTACGCTTGGCCTGGAAACGTGCGAGAGTTGCAAAACGAAATAGAACGTCTCGTCGTTCTATCGGGCCAAGAAACCAAGATCACAGCAGAATTTTTGTCTGCAAAGATCATTGAATCCACCGAGAAGAGCAAGATTCAGGGCGCTCGAGTTCACGGACAGCTCAAAGATGCTCTTGAAGATCTTGAACTTACAATGATCAAAGAGGGACTCCGACGAACGGGCTGGAACAAGTCCAAACTGGCAAAAGAACTTGGTATCAGTCGGGCTGGACTGATCATGAAGGTTGAAAAATATGGCCTCGACAAACGAAAGCTCGCAAAGTAGTGGCTGTTTGACTGAACCCCTCAGCTCATCGTAATCGAGAATTTGAACACCTCTGCATTTGACTTTGATGCCCAAAGTTGTCCAAAGATGGTAGAAATTATCCTCTCAACTGCCTGGGAACCTTTGGAAAAAATCACCCGGTAGATTCTCCTCATGTCAAAAATCCAACAGCGCACTCCTTCTCGCCCCAAATACCTTTACAATATCGTGTCATTAGGAAGTTGGGGCCAATGAAACCGGGTGCATCCCTACTGATCAAAAAGTCGACATATCCATAAGATCACATCCCTCCAATTTCGGTACGCATCTTGCCTTAGAGAAGGAGGTGCGCGTACGGGCAGCTCCGATCCCAAAAGAGACAATCCATAAAAAAACGGAGAAGAACATGGAAAAAACGGGTAGGATCAATGTGATTGAAACCTTCTTGGGGTGGATTGAAGGTCGGTTTTCTTGTGTAGCAAGCTTTGAGCCGCTGGGCTCACCGCTTTTTGACCGCATAGACTCCACGGTCCTTAAGAATGCCATCGACCATCGAGTTCCGCTCTATCTTGGAACTCGACTTGTCCTTCCTGTTGTGGGTGGCAATGATGCACTTTTTGGACTGATCGTCGTTGAAGAAAAGGTGCCCATGAATCTGAATCAATTAAAGACCCTCATGAACACCATCTCCCACATTCTCGTCAGGCGGCTCATTGAAGCCGACCGCACGGACCAAGGTGATCCAGGCGGTAAGGAGACCCCTCCTCTCCTCATCTCTTCTGAAAACCAATATGAGCGTCTTAAGAAAGCTCTTGAAATCCACGAATCGAGCCATCGTCTTCTCTTTTTCAACCTTGATCTCTTCAAACACAGCGATCTGGATCTTGATGGGAGCACAATCTACATCTCCGAATATACAACCTTGGATTCAGAGACACTTGGAAAACTTGAGCGACTCTACATCAATCTTCCGCTTATGGAAAATCCACCCACCCTCATTCTAGGCACCTCACTCAGTGAAGATGAAACTCTATCTCATCCGACCTTTGAGGCCTACTCTGTGATTCAAAATGCCAACAAACACAGGATTGAATTAAGGATGGGGGCTCGCTCCAATGCTCAGGTCTACTACCTTTCCATTGGGCGGAACTCATCACACCCACTGCAATAGTGCCTGGCCCTACGATAGGGGCTCCTTTTCATTTTCCTTGCTCTTCATCTTTCTGAGTGCACCATCGATTTGAAGCTCTCGTTTGATTCGATAAAGAATGACCTGTTCTTCAAGTCCGTCACTCGTCACAGGCTGTGGGGTCGAAAAGAAGTCGACCAAGACCTGCTCCTCTTTACGCACACTCACTTTGATGGAGGGTTTCCCCTGCAGTGCCCCTTTCGTCACGTAGACAAAGAGTTTGTAACGATGTCCCGCAGTGGATGCACCCTGAAGATGAGGGGGAATCCAAATGTCTTGACCCTGAACGAAGTCCGTCTCCACAATTCCCTCATCAGAACTATTGAGTAAGGAGGGATAATCAACCATCACAAGCTGAACGGCCCTCCAAACCCTGTCAAAGGGCGCTACGACGACAATTTTCTGAAGTCCCCTGGAAGAGAGGGAGATTCCATCCTCCGCATCCGACGGACGATCCCCCTGAACACATGAGACACAGAAAATAAGCAGACTACAAATCGATAGAATTTCTCGATACATGAGATACGCTCTCTAATAGTTGGGGACCAAGTTCAACGGACTGACCCTCTTTAGAATCTCCTAGATAGAGGATCTCCCAACGAAGCACATTCTTTTGCGATCTCTCACTCGGCCAGATTGGAATTTTAAGATCAGAGTGCCAATTCAATGAATAAAACTCCCATCGTCGGCTCTTAATCTCAACGGTCACCCCTCCGTCTGCCTTCTTCTTTTCGACATCGGATAAGAGGGCATAGGTCGCCACTTCAGCCACTCCTTTAACGGATCTTGGCGGACTCATCGAAAGCTCGCCATTGGAGCTCAAAGTTGGAGGTTCAATGATGTCCAAAAATTCCGCTTCACTGGAAGGAGTCTCATAAAAGATGGTGCTCATCTCTGAAAGATTGATGTTCTTCATGTCATCACCTTCGGCTTTCTTTCGAAGAACCGCAAGCACTCGCTGAGCTGACCCAGCAGTCTCAAAGGCCCGAAGGTCGATCTTCTTTCCTGGAACAGGATTCTTGATGTCCGTTGGATAGAGATAGCCCTCCTTTTCAACCAAACCAAAGGTCAACAGCGAATGGTTGGATGAAAATCTCGGCGCATTGAAACCAATCGTCTTATTGAAGGCAATCTCATCCACCGTCAGATCTTGCATTGCACTCTTAGTCACCTCCAAATCCTTAATAGATCCACCTACAAATTGAAACTCATTGGCCAAACTGATGATGTCAGAACCATTTCGAACCCCATCAATCACAGTCTTAAATGGAAAACGAATGTGAACCGCCATCACGCGTTCGATCCCCCGAGAGCGAAAGAAGAGCCTATATCCCGACTTATCAAAAGTGATTGGAAATATGTAGGATTCCGTCTGCTTGGGAATGGCGATGTTACTGGGAAGAGCAATCTGTTGCCCCATAATGTCCAGAATGTCCACCTCCGGACTGATGAATGAAGACATGTCAAACTGGATTAAGGCTCCTCGGGTCGCTGCGGGAAGGACGATCCCAACATCGAGAACTCCATCTTTGACAAGCCTTCCATAGCCCCGTGTATCTCCCTTGACTTCAATCGACTCATTCTGATCTGCGCTGCGCAACGCAAAGCTCTGACCTTGTGGCAACTGGTCATAAAAGGTCGCTCTCAGGTACCCGGGCGCCTCAATGGTCACCGGCAAACCCGAAACCCAATCCTGAGGGACAATCACATCACCTTTATCATCAGAGGTGTAGAAATTACCGGAAAATGGCTCATCCAATGCAAAACCGACCAAAACCGAGGCGTTATGAATGGGAACTCCCATCTCATCAACAACCCGTAATGCTGGACCCGCAGTGGGGTTGCCTAAAGATTCTAGCCTCCCCCCGTCTGTTTTTCTACTGAGAACTCCCTCCTCTCCTTGAGGTGAGCAACCCACCAATGCGGCCACCGTGGCAACAAATAGATATGACAAAAATTTCATTAACTACCCCCTATCATCCATGTTTCTATCTATTGCAATCACGGCCAAATTCTTTGTCAACCGCCAAATCCTTAGCTCACGAAGATCTCACTTCTGCCCCCCCTCCTACATCAAGAAGGATTGACACGCCCAACCGATCTATCATAGTATTGGCGCTCCAAATATGAGTGTGCCAAGATGCACCACTCCCTTACGGCGGGGTAGCTCAGCTGGTTAGAGCAGCGGAATCATAATCCGCGGGTCGGGGGTTCAAGTCCCTCCTCCGCTACCAATTTTTGTCACGATAGTCCCGTTCCAGGGGAAACAAGAAAAGAAAAAGAATAACAAACAGATACGAGGCGGGCCGACGAAGGGCTAGCCAGAGGCGCTAACTCGAGGAGGCTCAACGAAGGTATAAGGAAAACTTATAGAAATCGGCAAAAATGGAATTACCAAAGATTTCTCATTCGAGTGGAACTTTGGAATCAAATGAGCCCTGCGAGCAAGGCCGGTCTTCTAACTCATGAAATTATCTATGAACATTTTTCAAAACTAGGCGAGGAAAACTCAGTCAAGGCACGCAAGTTCAACAGTCACTTGTTTGAAACCCAGATCTGGGTTTTGAAAAGGATCTCAAGGTCGATGAGTTTTGGAAGTTTCTACGAGATCTTGAAATCCCGATCTATCCGTAACGGTCACCCGTTTTTTCATCTGACCTTCTGGATTGAAATCGTGCTTGTGCGGGCTTGGATTTCATTGCTCACGAGAGGTCAAACTCCACCAATACTATAAGGTCTCATTAGGATCGGATCGTGAAATACCCCTGCTCATCCGTCCGGTTCGAGTCAAAAAAGATGGACGCCGCTATCAAGCCGGAGCCCTTTTTGTAGACTTGAACCGGCAAAAGCTTGCCATTATCAAAAAGTTCATCAAGAGCCAAAAGAATCGCACCTACAATGTGCCAATGGATTAATCTAGCACAATGCAAATCACTCTCTATACTGCAGGTGAACGACCTCATCCTGCTCGATCCTCCGGGGTGAGTAAAAGAGGATCGGCGATTTGTATTGTGAGTTCTCAGCGAGATATTGATACTCACTGCCCAGAAAAATTCTCGACGCAATTGTAACCGCAATCCCTTCTCCGCCCTCCAAAATAGACCAGTTGCGTGGCAAAAAGAGTTGCCTCTTCCTCTTCAAATCGAAGATCTCCTGCGCTTTGGAGAGAAATCTCGCGGAAAATTCCGTCGGAGGATTTCGATAGAGCTCTTCTGGGCGTCCTTGAGTCTCAATCTCCCCATAGTTCAACAAAACAAGACGATCGGACAAACTCAAAGCCTCCGACTGGTCGTGGGTGACAAGAATCGTCGTGAGTCCCAATTTTTTGGTCAATTTTCGAATTTGAATCCCGAGCTCCTCTCGCAAAATCGCGTCCAAATTACTGAGCGGCTCATCCAAGAGCAAAAGATCTGGCGACATCACCAAGGCTCTGGCTAAGGCCACTCTCTGCTGTTGTCCCCCACTGAGCTGATAACCATATCTCTGAGTTAGCTCCTGGAGCTGGACCAACTCCAGCACATCATTCACCCTTTGCTCAATCTTCCTCGAATCTCCCACCTTCTTTACACGAAGAGGAAACGCCACATTCTCAAACAGGTTCAGATGGGGCCAAATCGCATAGTTTTGAAAAACCAACCCAAGGTTTCGCTTTTCTGGCGGCATAAAAACTCTCTTATGAGAAAGTTCAACTCCATTAAGTACAATGGGACCACTCTCAAAGTCAGGCCTTTCAAGACCTGCCAAACATCTTAGAATCGTCGTCTTTCCAGAACCCGATGCGCCAAGCAAAGAGACAAATTCTCCCTTTGCGACCTCAAGATGAAGTCCCTTCAATACTGGCGTATCATCAAAGGTCTTAGACAATCTTTGGATTGACAAGTAAGACATCTCTCGACTCCTTTAAACAAACTTTCATCAACTTCCTCAAGACTGCAACAATCTTGCGCTCATCGCACAACTTGTCCAAAATTAAATTCCCAATCAGTATCCTACACGACCACGACTGATCCAACGTGCCAACTCATTCAAAAATAGAATCATCAACATAAGAAGTACCGATAGCGCACCCGCCGAGGCATGATCTGCATAATCCTGGAGGTCAAAGATGACGGTCCCAATCGTGCGAAAGCCCGGACTGGTCAAAAAAATACTCATCGTCAACTCACCTAGTATAGGAATCAACACCAAGAAAAAGCCTCCCACAATCTCTGAACGCAGTATTGGGAGTTTGATCTGAGTCCAGACTTGACTCTTTGTTGCTCCAAAGACCCTCCCCGCCTCAAATAATGTCGGAGAGATATTAAGATAGCCATTTTTAAGTGGCTGAAAACAGAGTGAGGTGTGCTTCAATATATAGGCGACCACCGCAATGGCTGCCGTATTGTAGAGATTGATCCCATATTTCCCAGAATAGGTCACGATCATGGCAAGAGCCAAGACAGCTCCAGGCGTTGCAAGAGGTATCGCAAAGATCCAATCAAGAAACCTCAGTCTCTGAACCTTTGTAGAACCTACATTCAGAGCGGTTAACGAAATCAAAACAATCGTCAATGCGGCAACTCCTCCATAGATAAGACTCGTGACAATGGCAACTTGTGTCTCACTCAATTCAAAGAGAACATATCGATAGGAGCGAAGAGTGACCTCTGAAAGACAGGCAAGCCCCTCCAACTGCAAACACCCTGGGGGCACCAGAGTTGATAAGATCTGAGCTGCAAAAGGAAGCATCCAAAAGACGAGCTGAGAGCTCCAAAAGCAGATCTGAAAGATCACAAAAGATCGACGACTCAGCAAAGAGGAACCTCCCTTTGCCGAAGGCTTTGCACCAACGGTCACAAATTTCTGCTCACGTCTCTGAATCCAACCATTGATCACAAAAGAGGGAAGAGAGATCAAAAAAAGCACGAGGGCAATCACAGGGGCCTTCGTCATACCCTCAACACCACCCATTTGGAGCGTCTGATAAATCTTATAGGTCAACGTAAAGACTCGCTCTGGTGCTCCAATCCAAGCAGGAATCGCAAAGGCTGAGATGTTCAGTGCAAAGCAGAGTGCAAATCCCGAGACCAGAGAGGGCATAAGCAGAGGAAGCTCAATTTTTCTTAAAGTTTGAAATGAAGAGGCTCCTGAAAGTCGAGCAGCTTCAAAAAGTGCTGGGTCCATCTTTTTGATTCGATCTTCCACTAAGAGAAAAGCCACTGGGACATGGGCGACACCAAAGACAAAGGAGAGTCCGGACAAGCTGTACAGAGCAAATGGAAGGGGCAAGTGCGCTCCTAACACCCCCGTTGCAGGATTCCATGAAAGCACATAGGCCGAGGCCAAAACAAAATTGGGGATGAGATAGGGAATCAGCAATAGGAGTCTTTGAAGACGTTGTCCTCGCCATTCAGCCTGAGCAAAGAAGTGGGCAAAATAGGTCGCAACAACAACTGAAAGAAGTGCCCCTAAACCACCAGACCAAAATGTCTGTAGAAGGGCCTTTGTGAAGCTCGAAGAGAGAATCACCTCTTCAACTTGAGCCCAAGAGACGTGACTTAAGAGCTCTCCAATCGGAAACCAAAAAAAGATAAGTAACGGAATAAGAAGAATCACTACTCGAGAACAATCTCTGAGAAATTTTGCTTAATCTTCTGACCCTCTTTCCAAACCTCTTCGATGTTCTGATCGGTCCAAGGAGTCGTATTCTTGGTGATCTCAGTAAGAGCCCTAGCCCCTTCTGGCGGTGGGACTTCTTTACGAACACTGTACATGTATCCTTTTCTAAGCATCTCTTGAACCTTCGGCGTCATCACAAATGAGGCAAATTTTTCTGCGACATCTCTTTGCCCAGATGTCTTCGTCACCACCTGCATACTGGGAATCGGTATCGATCCATCTTCAGGATAGATGACCTCAATGGGGCTCCCCCTTTTGATCGACGCCAGGGCATTTTCAAGAAGCACAATCCCGATCTTCTTCTCTCCCGATTCCACCTTTTGGATGACGGCCGAATTTCCACCGCTCGATCCAATGCGATTCTTGGATAGCGCTTTAAAGTAATCCCATCCATACTTGCGACTCAAATAGGCCACGGTCGAAAAAGTTGTTCCTGATTCAAGAGGGCTCCCCATCTGGATCTGTCCGCTAAACTCTCCCTTGGTGAGATCTGAAAAGCCCTTGGGCCTCTTTGAGGTTTCCACACTCTTATGCACAATCATCACCATCATTGAGTAGTAGTTGGTCTCATACTTCTTCCCACTCTTTAGCGGAATGATGAGATCTCTTTGACTTAAACCATAGGTCCAAAATGGGTCTGAGCTCATGATCACATCCGCCATAGGTCTCTTTGCCAAAAGCTCCGCTTCAAATTTTGCCTGCAACTTTTCTGATCCAGCCTGGTAAACCTGCACGTCCACTGTGGGATTTTCTTCCTCAAACGCAATTTCGATGGGTCGAATGAACTCTTTGTAGATCGACGTATAAACCCACAATGAACTCTTCGCACTGGCCTCAGATCGCCCGAGCGAAACGATCGTTAGAACAACTGCAACTGCCCCTATCTTCATCTTCATCATGCACCTACTCTCCAAAAGCTACTGAACCCGGACCCATTCTTTACCGCGCAAGTCATTGCCGCAAAAACCGCCTACTGAGGGTTGGAAAACTGGGCCAAAGATAACGGCGGGAGCAAAACCCTGTCAATTGAAAATAATGCGCCATTTCATTTGTTGGATCACTCCCGTGAAACATGCTTTCGAGGTGATTTTCACCCGACACCTGTTATACAGAGACTGACGCGAAACCTGCTTTCGAATTTAGGCCTTAGCATTAGGAGAGACCCAGTGAAACGCCTTCATCGCATGCGAGCGACACAGTGGCTTCGCAACATGAGCTCCCAAGTTGAATTTACGACTTCGCATCTGGTGCAACCACTCTTTGTGGTGGATCGCCTTTCAAAGAGTGAACCCATTGCCAATCTCAGAGGAGCTCAAAGAAACACTCTCTCAGATGCTTTGAGAGTCATCGAAGCTGATCTTGAACAGGGCGTTCGTCACTTCTTGCTTTTTGCCATTCCTCACGAAAAGTCTGACGGCGGGTTTCGTCGTGACGGAGAAACAGCGATCATCTCAAGGATCAAGGATCAATTTGGTTCTGCACTTCACCTCTGGGTCGACACCTGCCTTTGCTCATCCACCTCGCATGGGCATTGTGGCCTCTTCGATTCCAATGGGAGTTTGGATCTTGAAACCACACTGAGTGAACTCTCCTTGGCCGCTCTTAAATTTGCTCAAGCTGGAGCCGATGGGATCAGTCCCAGCGATATGATGGATGGTAGAGTCAAAGCCATTCGTCAGACGCTCGACGAAAATGGATTTTCGATGGTCCCCATTATGAGTTACAGCACAAAGTTTTCCAGCCAATTCTATGGTCCCTTTCGAGACGCAGCTCAATCTGCCCCCCAGTTTGGGGACCGCAAGACCTACCAGATTGATGTTCGAAACCGAAGCGATGCCATAGCCTCCTCGATCCGCTGCAAGGATGAGGGGGCAGACCTTTTGATGGTGAAGCCGGGTTTGACCTCTCTGGATCTGATTGGACCCATTGCAAGTCAGACTGGGCTTCCTGTGGGCGCCTACCAAGTAAGTGGAGAGTACGCAGGCCTGGAGCTTCTGGCTGAGAGAGGGGCTCTTGATTTTGAGTTGGCACTTCTAGAAACGTGGTATGTCTACCGTCGAGCGGGAGCAACTTTCATTATCACCTATGGCGCTCGACGAGCCCGAGAGATAGGAGTTCACCTACAATGACTCTTTCCAGTGACTATTTTAAGCGAAGCCTCAAGGTCGCCCCTGGTGGGGTCCACAGCCCCGTGAGAGGCTTTAAGGGGGTGGGCGGAACGCCGCTCTTTTTCTCTAGAGCCCAAGGAGCCCATCTCTTCTCCGTAGAGGGGAAGAGGTACATTGATTTTTGCCAAAGCTTTGGCCCCCTTCTTTTGGGACATCGGGATCCAGATGTCGTCGAGGCTGTACGTGAGGTGGAGAAGATGGCTTGGACGTTTGGAGCTTGCGATCCTTACTCTTTGGAACTTGCCGAATGGTTGGTGAATGAAGTCAATTGGCTGGAGAAGGTTCGCTTCGTCTGCTCAGGAACGGAAGCGGTCATGAGTGCCTTAAGGCTTGCTCGAGCGGCCACGGGACGAGATAAGATACTCAAGTTCGAGGGTTGCTACCATGGACACGTGGATTCGATGCTGGTCAAGGCTGGAAGTGGGTTGGCCGGCGCATCGGCCTTGGACAGTTTAGGGGTCTCCCCAGCCGTGGCCAGCCAAACTCTGGTGGCGCCCTTGGATGATGAAGAGACCTTTGATGAGATTCTCTCTCGATTTGGAGATGAAATTGCAGCGGTCATCATTGAACCACTTCCGGCCAACTATGGTCTTTTGATTCAAAGAAAGGAGTTTCTGCACAGAATTGCTCAAGGTGCAAAGAAGATCGGTGCACTCCTCATTCTCGATGAGGTGATCTCGGGATTTCGTGTGGCACTTGGGGGAATGGCACAGCTTTTGAATATCGAACCCGATCTTGTAACTTATGGAAAAATCATTGGAGGAGGATTTCCAGTTGGATGTTTCGGGGGACGAGCCGATCTTATGGATCTTATGGCTCCCCAAGGTTCCGTCTACCAGGCAGGTACACTTGCGGCAAATCCCATTGGAATGAGAGCCGGCCTTGCCACACTTCAGAAAGCTAAGGCACTGGACCTCTACGGTGTCCTGGAGACGAAGTGCGAATATTTTTCTCTTGAAATTGAAAGGATGAGCAAAGCGGCCCATCTTCCGCTGAGGGTTGCACACTTTGGATCGATCTTTTGGATCCACTTTTCTCAAAATCAAGAGATTCGCTCAATTCGAAACATTGCACCTGACCATCGGGAGCGGTTTTCAAAACTCTTTCATTCTCTCTTAGAGCAGGGAATCTACCTCGCTCCAAGCGGATATGAGGTTGGCTTTCTTTCATGGGCCCATGATGAATTGATTTTGAGCGACACTCTTCATAGAATGGGACGATGTTTTGAAAAGCTTGCGTGATTTTTATGATCCTCTTAGAATGAAGCTGATCTTAAGCGTCAAAGAGGTAAATCAGTATGGCAAATGAAAGATTTCAAAATGCACTGGCGAAGATCCCTCAACGGATTCCACCAATTTGGCTTCTGAGGCAAGCAGGACGCTATTACACCGCCTATCAGGATTTGAGAAAGAAGCACTCGTTTGTTGAGCTTTGTAAAACTCCTAGGTTGGCGGCACAGACGGCCATCTCTCCAGTCGTCGAATTTGACTTTGATGTTGCAGTACTGTTTAGCGATCTCCTTTTTCCCTTAGAAGCTCTTGGGATTGGGTTAAGTTACACAGACCAAGGCCCAAAAATGAGCTGGAATCTCAACGCTGGCAACCTTGGAAAGCTCCGTTCACCGGACAAGGCCATCAAACACCTTGAGTTCCAGAGGGAGGCCGTTGCTGAAACTAGAAAACTTCTCTCTGCCACGAAAAGTCTTATTGGTTTTGTCGGAGGAGTTTGGACACTCTATGCATTTGCGGTAGAAAATTCTCATCAGGGAACTCTGTTCGCTTCAAAACGAGATCTGTCTCTGTTTCACTCTTTTTGTAAAATTATGATGCCTCTCCTCGAGATGAACATCGAACAACAGCTCAATGCTGGAGCGGAGATCATTCTCCTCTTTGACCCCGCAGCTGGCGCTCTATCGCCCTGGCTCTTTCGAAAGCACGTTGAACCGTACCTCAAGAATCTTGCTGATAGGTTCCCCAAAAAACTTCTCTACTATTCAAGAGAGACCCAGATCGATTATTTTAACTTCAACTCGCTCAACAAACTTGCGGGATTGGGAATTGATCACAGGTGGGATCTCATACCCATTCTCACGAGGGTCAGTCCGTTCAGCATTCAAGGAAATTTTGATGAATCACTTTTGCTTCAAGATCCCAATATTTTTCGTAACACGCTTTTGGAGTGGTTGACTCCAATCAAAGAACTTCGCGAACAACAGACCACGGGCTGGATCTGTGGGCTAGGCCACGGCGTTATGCCCTACACTCCGGTTGAAAACGTCCGGACTTTTGTCACTTTGATTCGAGAGGTTCTTGGTGCACCTAAACACTAACCCTCTTGAATTTTGCGTTTCACCGGTCCCGAGATACCACTGTTATCCGATCCCCTCCCTTTGGACACTGCCACCCACCTCTTCTGAATGGTTTGAGGCAGTGGACCTCTCTCTGAGTGACGAGTGCAGCTCCTGGTCACTCTATCTTCACCTCCCGTTTTGTGAATCACTCTGCACCTATTGCGCGTGCAATGTGTCGATCACTCGAGACCATGACCGGGAAGAACCCTATCGAGATCTCTTACTCAAAGAGTGGAATCTTTACAAAAGGCGATCCCCGCTTTTGTTGAAGAGACCCCTTAAGAGCATTCATATCGGAGGCGGATCTCCCACCTTCTTTTCTGCCGAAAATCTGCGATTTCTGATCTCAGGGATTCTTGAAGATGTGCAATGCAGTGATCAATTTTTTGGTTCAATCGAAGTGGATCCTCGTCGTGCCAGTCAAAAACATCTCTTGGAGTTGCACCGTCTTGGGTTTAGACAACTTAATCTGGGCGTTCAAGATTTTGATCCCGAAGTTCAACGCTTGGTCAATCGCAATCAACCGCCTGCCTTAGTAGGCAACCTCGTTTCTCAGGCTCGAGAAATTGGATATCCATCCATTCATTTTGATTTGATCTATGGCCTTCCAAAGCAAGACGTGGGAAAGATTCTTAATACCATTGAATCGACGCTGGAACTTCGACCACAAGGCGTAGCACTTTATGGCCTCGCAAAGGTGCCATGGATCAAACCCACACAGCGACTCTTTAGAGATGAAGATCTCCCGTCGGGACAAGTCAGAACACTTTTACGAAACAACGCGCGTCACCTGCTAGTCTCAAAGGGAAACTATTTCAACCTAGGAATGGACTGCTTTGTTCTTTGTGATGACCCTCTATTTGAGGCCTTCCGCAACAAATCGCTACACAGAAATTTTACCGGGTACACCAGAACACGAAGTGATCTCCTTTTGGGCTTAGGGGTGAGCTCGATCTCTGAAACCCCCACTTGCTTTCACCAAAATGAAAAGGTCCTCCCCATTTATGAACGAAAGGTGGTCAAGGGTGAAAC
Source organism: Pseudomonadota bacterium (assembly GCA_014584465.1). Classification (GTDB taxonomy): domain Bacteria; phylum Bdellovibrionota; class Bdellovibrionia; order Bdellovibrionales; family JACTMU01; genus JACTMU01. The sequence goes on from JACTMU010000024.1 coordinate 37,413, forward strand.
TCCAACCTTGCGAGGGCACCTCCTTACTGAGGAAGATCAACTCAGCCGGGCCATGATGAGACAAGTTCTAACTCAAAGTGAGCTCATTGTAAGTCGTGAGGATAAAACAAGAGTCGAATCTCTTCTTCGCCCAATGATTGAAACACATTTGGTCGAGCTTGAGGATGATCACCTTCGCATTGCCGATCGAGGAAGATCCTACCTTCCCGAAATATGTTCTTTGTGGGATCGCTCAAAGTATGAGGAGCCTTCAATGGCAAGGGGGCAGCCATTTTAAGGATTTTAAGAGAAGATCCTATTCTTTTTATTGTCTTTTTGTTGGTCACGATTTTTCGAGCCGTGCTCTCTGGTTATTTGGATCTAGGTGTTGATGAAGCCTACTACTGGAGTTGGACCCAATTTCTCTCACTCTCCTACTTGGACCACCCAGGTATGACATCGTGGCTGATTTCGCTCAGCCAATCTCTCTTTGGCCATTCAGCCTTTGCTGTGAGACTTCCCTCCCTTCTTCTGAACTCGGCAACATGGTTGATGCTCTGGAGTCTTGCCGAAGAGATGCATGGAGCTAGGGCTGCACGGGTCACCTTTTACCTCTATCTTCTTGTACCCATCTTTAGCCTCGGCGGATTGATGATGGTACCTGACATTCCTATGGGCCTTTGCTGGACCTACCTTATGCTTTTGGCATGGCGTGCGACTTCCAGCCAAGAGATCTCATGGCCCCTCATCGCTGTGATCGTCGGCCTTGGAATTCTATCAAAATACACGATGGTTCTCTCTGCCGCCTCTCTTCTCATCTTCTTCTTTTCCATCCCCTCCCTGCGCTCCCAAATCATGACCAGGAACTTCTTTAAAGGGATTGGAATCCTCCTATTGTTTTCAATCCCCATTTTGATTTGGAATGTGCAAAATGGTTGGCCAAGTCTCTACTACCATCTCTATGAGCGACAGAGCTCAAACGGTGTCAACTTCTCCCAATGGGGAAGGTTTTGGATTTCGCAGATGGCTTTTCTGACTCCGATGATTTTTATTGGCATCTGCATCGCACTCTTCAATGGTGTGCAGAGGTGGAACGACCTGAAGTGGCGCTGGACCTTTTGCTTCTCTGCCCCAACTCTTCTTCTCTTTTCAGTTCAAGCTCTCTTTTCAGAGTTCAAACCCCACTGGCCTGCTCCAGCCTACCTCCCTCTATTGATTGCCTGTGGGGCACTTTGGGATCGACTTTTACGAGCTCAATCCATCTTCTTTCGAAATCGAACCAAACCCATATTGATCGCCACCTTCACGCTGATCTTTCTATTGCCATTCAATCTCTTCTTCTACATAGAAACGATCTACCCTCTCGCACCGAAGATTCATCGCTTCTTTTCTACAAAAAAATGGGATCCCAAGTGGGATCCCACCAACGATCTCTACGGGTGGAAAGAGATCTCCGAACTCTTATTAGAACGTAGAGCCTACTTTGAAGAGCGTGGCCTTAACCCCATCATAGCAAGTTATCGCTATCAACTTGTGGCCCCCCTTCGCTTTCATCTCAAACAGCCCATCTGGTCTCTCTCTGACATCACCGACCAGTACGATTTTGTGGACGCACCGGCCACCTCCTCCTCTCCCAATGGACGATACACCCTCTTTGTCACTGACAATCGCTTCTCAGCAAATCCGACGGATGCCCTCAAGCTTGAAAGTTGCGAGCTCGATCGCACCCTTCCCATCTATCGAAGAACTGAGCTTGCTCGCACCTTTCAGATCTGGATTTGTAAGATTCCCAACTCTTTTGTTGATGAATCAGATCGGAAACCCCATCAGAACTCCCATGGAAATGGATGACGCTCCCCGCGACACCCCACGCTCACAACACTTTTCGTTGGACACAGTTCAGACGCAGTGATAAGCATTTGAAATCATTGATATTCCTCAGGAAAGGTGGCCGAGTGGCTGAAGGCGCACGCCTGGAACGCGGTTGGAAAGCGGTTGTTGATATTGAAATGATTGCTCTTTTTAGGGCAAGGTGAACGCTAGGTGAACAGCATTCATCAAAATGGGTGAAAATAGATCGTAAGGAGTTTTGGAAGTTCTAAATTTTAGATTTTAAACGGAGGGTTGGGAGAGTGGCTGAATCCGTTCGCTTGGAAAGCGAATTGACGTCAAAAGCGTCACGCGAGTTCGAATCTCGCATCCTCCGCCAATTTATCCCACGGGTTTTCCCCGAATCGGCGTAAGCAGCCAGAATTCCACAGGTAATGAAATCAGACGGTTACACTCGCCGAATTCGGTGACGTCACTTGACGCTTTATGAATATTCACTTCGTTGGCTGGGAAAAGTCTGGATTTGGTCTGGATAATTCTGGATGGATAGCTAGGTACCAAGCTAAAAATGAGTAACAAAAATTAGAACTTTAGTTGGGCCGTCGGCAATTGGAGATGTTCCAACAAGGTGGACCTGTTAGTATATCAATTAATATGTCAGTTGAGTTGAATGAAACAGTTTCTCAAGCAAGAATAGTTGGAGCTCTCGGTTATACGAGTGAGATCCTCTGGCATTTTTTCGGACGGAATCGAAAAACCCCAGAAGAAAAACTACAGTTGCTTTCGGCCATTCTTGATAACCAAAAGCTATTGGTAGAGCCGCCGAAATGGAAAGAATATAAAGTCCAGGTGTCGGCAACCCAACAAGCTGCCCCCATGAATCAGGACGATTTGCCACCAAGCTCCGCTTCAGATATTTATTTTGCAGAACCCAAAATGGTATGTCTTGCAGACATTCCAATCCATTGCTTACCAATTCATAGCCAGCGGTATAACAAATTTGCATTTGGTTTTTCAAAGGCAAAATTGAATCAGACTTATCGTGAGAAACTTCGAACGGTGATGCTTTTCACAACTGATTGGGCAAAAGCAAGCATAGCAGAACTAAATGGAGCCCTTCTACGTAAGCGTGCGGAAACTATGGTTTACGAACCCTCTGTAGAGGTAGCTAAATTTTTGAAGTTTGAAAGTGGAATTCTTGGAGACGAGTGTTTTCAAAATATTTATTTAGAAAGAGAGTGGCGCTGTCTTGAAGATGTAACGTTGGCCCCACACCTTGAGCTATTGATTGTGCCTAGAGGGTCCCTTGAAAAGGCCAGAGATTTAATAGATGAAAAGCTATCTTCCAATAGCAAGCAGGTTTCAGTGCTAGCTTGGGAGTCACTTTATGGCGAAGAGGGGGCAACATGATCAGAGATTATCTGAAGGCTAATACTCTTCCGGTCGGTACGAATAGGTGGCTTAATCAGTGGAGAACTCAAGAAAACTTGGCGCAAGCACAGATGTCGCTGTTCGCCTTAAAGGGTAATGAGTTCGAAGGCAGCAGATCAAGATTTGTAATTTTTGTCTCTCCAGATGATACCGTTGCGGGTGAAATTGAAGAAACTTTTTTAGCATGGATGGATAGTCCGGAGAGAACTCCTTATTTTGAATGTCAGCTCGTAGATCGACAAAATCAAAACCTGCCCGAGAGTAATGACAATTCAATTATTGTAAGTCGCCGATCAAGAATAGTTAAATCCGTGGATATCTTGCCGCATTTTCAAGCTGCAAATGAAGATACACTTACGCGAGACTTACTAAGGTCGCTCTGGCAGATTTTATCTTTACGTGCGTCCAAGGCAACCGGCCAACAAACGGTTGAGTGGGATTTTTTTACAAAGCAAAGATTGGTGCCATCAATCTATCTACCTCCAGATTCTACGGTAGGTACTGATAATCTTAAGGACTCAATAGTTTCTGTCGTGAAAACAGTTCTCCATCATAGAGATATGATTTGGGATGACTATGCGGTATTTGCCGCCACCAATGAGCTTTTTCAAGCACCGTCCGATTATACGAGAGTAAAAAATAGGACCGAAATTTTACTCAATCAAAATCCGGATCAGCTCACCATTGATATTTTAGAGTCACTTAAAACTCATTGGCGTATTCAATAAAATACCAGCGGCATATCTGAACCGAGTTATTCAATAACTTGGCTCAAAGCGGTCCGTCACGGTGCCATCCCTCGAAATGGTTGGGAATATGGACCTATGGGGTGGCCAACAAGTCAGTAACTTGGATGATATCTCAGTAGTTATTCTGCACAGTCAGATTCCAATGAACAAGTCGATGAATCCGCCCGAGAATGTGGGTTCATGGAGTTTGCAAAAACCTTAAAGGAGGTTCTCTGTCAGAAGTCAAAATTACTGGCGAACTGGCTTCAAATGAGCCGCGATACCTAGCAAGCGCTCTTCAGTTCTATGAATATACCGCATGGTTGTCGAAATACTTGAGTGATTCAGCAGGCGACGGATGTCTTCTGTGCTAGCTCCTGCGTTGACATATAACTCAGTCGCAGAATGACGTAGTTCGTGTGGAGTTATTTTAGGAACACCTGCCTCCTGACAAAGACGGGGAAGGACTTTGATAAACCAAGAGTGTTCGAGCATTGCTCCATTGGGCCCAGGACAAGCAAAATCAGTGGGTCCCTTGCCTGCAACTTTTTCTTTTAGGTACTCGGCAAGTTCGGGAGCGATCGGAGCTTTGCCCCAGTTCCCCTGTTTAGGGTTTGGTTTGATTTTCTTGGTTTTGCGGCAGTAAGAACTTTTAATCAAAATGTGGCCCTCATCAAAACGCAGCGATGATACAAGCAGTGGTTGGGTTTCGCCTATTCGCAGTGCCGCCAATGTTTGAACCCAAATTGCCGGTCCGGCCCAATGATCACGCGTATAGTTCAGCAGCTTCCAACTTTGCTCTGGCGTCAGAAATGCGCGTTCTTTTTTTATGACTTTCCGTCTGAATTTATTTTGAACTGGATTCACCGTCAGCAACTCAAAGTGATTGATAGCGTCGCCAAAAATCTTGTGAAGATAGTTGTAGATTTTGGACATTGATTCGGCAGCACGCCTTCGTCCATTGCCCATGTCTTCAGCCTTGTCCAGCAAACGCTTAATATCTTGTTGTTTTATATCCACTAAGGGCATTTTGCCAATTTCAGGGACAATGAAGTCCCGGTTCATTTGATCTTGAGTAATTTTCCAGCCTTCGGAGACATGATTACGGCATTCCTTTGCCCAGCGCTCCCAATAATCCTCATATGTAAGGAGAGTCATATTTCGATATTCGAGAGGAACTTTTGATTGCAGCTCTAAATCTCTGAGTGTTTTTAGTTTCAAATCCGCTTCGACCTGAAGGCCTTCTGCTTTTGAGTAACAGGTAACTTGCGGATGCCAAGTGCCGTCCGCTTTGCGAACACGAACCTTAAATCGTAGTTCTCCTTTTGACGTTTTTTCTTTGATAACGGCCATACTTTCTCCGACTCATCGAACTTTAAAGTATCGCCTACGCCTATCAACCAATTCCTTAGGGGCAACCTCCTGAGCGGCACTCCACTTCAAGAGACTGTCGCGACTAAAAACAAGTCGCGAGCCATGCTTTCGATATGGGACCTTCTGTTTGTGGACCCATGAATAGACCGTGGCGACTTTCACCTGAAGGAAATCTGCCGCTTGGCTTACATTTAAAAGATCGTCATTTTTTACTTCGCAATTCATATCGAACATTCAACAACCACCGGCTGGAAAGCCGGTGGAATGTTCTGCCGGCTAAAGCCGGTTTGATATTGGGCCTAAAGGCCCTTCCGGCTTAAGCCGGCTATTC
>JACTMU010000007.1 GCA_014584465.1 Pseudomonadota bacterium
ATTACTGGCTGCTTGCGCCTGACAAAAGATTTTGCCTCTGAATTGATGTATTGGAATTGGGCATCTCTGTCGGGATGGTCCTTTTTTCCTTCGGTCGTCTTTCGGTTTCCTTGCAGGTAGTAGTCCCTTTCATGCAATATATTTGCGATGCTCTTCGCACTTGCCTTGTGACCAGCCTCTTCGAGGGCCATCGCCAAATTTCTAACGCTCTTGCAGGTCCACCGAAGCAAGGACTCGGGATCGCCACGAACTACAGGCTCAATAATATCCTCAAGAGCTTCAATCAATTCAGGATTCTTATCTGAAATTTTTTTCCTTCCACCTCCGGGCTTCCGAACACGATCTGAGGTGTTTCCGACCTCAAGATCCTTGATTCCATTGTAAATTGTTTGGCGTGATATCCCGGTCACCTCAGAAACGGCCTGTATCCCACCACGCCCGTACGCCCTTGCTTCGGCCGCTGCTAAAATACGTCTTTGCTTTTCATTTAGAAACGGTAGCACACCAGAGAGCTTGAGCCGAATCCTTTTGGTTTCTTCATCCATTGAGAAATCATGATACAATTCAGATTGAAATGTCTAGGTTATTTTTACACAAGTCCTCATAGACTCATTCCGATAGGTCAGAAGGAACTCAATGGCAAAGTGGAGAACACCCACAAGCAGGACGATCGAGAGTTTTTCTCCCAAATCTACCCAAAAACTCTAGCCGGTATACAGATGGCAACCATCAGCTATAACCAGCGCTGGAACTCTCAAAGACGGAGAAGGACCCAGGGTTGGAAGACACCCGAAGAGATTATCGAACGTGCCTATGTGGTTTGCATGGCTTGCCTGCAGATGATTGTGCCTCCGCCGAAACCCGATCAGTACGTACTTGAGGGCATCAACTCCCAGGGTCATTATGAACTTCGAATCACTCCGCCGAAGCCAAAAAAGAAGAAAAAAACTAAACGACTCACAAGTGTCGACCGATATCTTCAATGGATGGAGTGGGATCAAAAGAAGTCCAGTTTTGTTTAAGCCTCACTGTCTGTGATGTCTCAGATTTCTTCACTTTCTAACGATCATTTAATATCCATCAGGGACAATACTTTTAACTTACCAGATTCTCTCGTAAAAAATGCAATACCGCGAATGAACTTCCGTTCCAAACTAACCTTAAAACATGCCGCATACCGAGTCCTCTCCGGAAAACCAGTTGACAGACTAGAAACCTCTCCATCGCTACAGTCTCTAACCTCACGTATTCTGTAAGGCATCACAATCCATTGATAAAGTTCTGCTTGGTTCTTGGCCGCCACAGTTGATCTAACACATATAGCTATTTTCTCGGGAGTGGTCCTATCCCGACATGAGAGAAAACTAATGAATGCAAGCACGGTATCATCAGAACTGAATTCTTCTAGGCTAACAGGAGAGCGGGCCTTATGTGACACGGAAGTCTCTATCTTTGGGGGAATTACCTTTGGAATCTCTTTTGAGTGGCTAGTTAGTCCCAAAAGGAACACCCAAGGAATTAAAATATCTTTCATTGTTCCAACTCCTTAACATGACGAGGGGTCCTACTGCCCTTGTCAACATCCCGAATGACTGCCAAACAACTCGGGTGAACAACTGTATCGAGCACCTTCAGATTGTCCGCCAGTATTTGACCAATCTCCAAGCAATCTCCGTACCTAATGGGACATGACGTCTGATCAAGACCCTTAACCCCTGACAGCTTCGCTTTCCCAAATGCATCAGCTGTCTCCTTCATGAGCTTGTCAGGCCGACCTCCCCATTCATTGCAGTTGATTGATTCATCAAAGCAAGGGTTTACATATTCGTTCCAATCAACATCCCGCATCTGAAACCAAACTCCATTTTCGCATTTCAGATACGGCCTGGGCCCATCAAAGATGGATTTCCAAAAAAGGAATCCAAAGTAATTGGCGCACATATCTCCGTACGACTTTGTACCTGTTGTAGTCCATCCAAACATCCCTTCTTCTTCTTCAATCCCCTGCTGCAATATTTGATCTAGGCTGCCCCCATCTCTTTCACTCTGCCAGTACTCATATCCCTCCTTCATAAAATGTGAAAGCTTATCGATACCCGTTCGGGTTTTTCCGATACGAATGACAGGGCGGAGCCCACAAAGTTTTGCCATGGGCGCATCTATGTTTCTGAAACTTTTGAATATATTGTCACTGGGGCTAGGAACACATCTATCGACATTCGACGCCTTATTTGCCCAAGTTTCAAGATTGCCCATCCACGAAGATGCAAGGACATTTGAAAGCGCGTTGGTCAACTTTTCTTGGTTGCAATTTCCTCCCGCCTTTTTTTTGAATAGGGATGACCGCTTAGCCTCTGGTGATTCTTTGTTGACCATATCGATCGCTGCCTTGAAGCGCCTGTTCGTCTCCTCATTTAATGCCTTCGAAGAATCTTCAATATTCGCACTGACGCAAGAAAAGTTATCTGTCTCCCAGCCAAAAATTTCCTTTGATTGAATCAAAAGAACTAAGAACAAAAGACAAGAAAATCTCCTCATAGTTCTTTCTACTTCGGCATTTTCGACAGCATAATTTAAGCCGCTGGACAATGATCTTGGCGCTCGTTCTATCAGCACCACTGTGGTAGATGTAGCAGTTATTTTAGTAACAACACTCAAAATGACAAACTGAGTGTTGCTACTAAAATTAGGGTACTGGACCCATAAATGGGGTAATTTGATCTCAATATTACCCCATTTATGCCATTTACTGCATATATTTACACCCTAAGGGGTATAAATAATTAACATATTTAATATATGCACCCGATAGGGTATATTTCCAACATATTTCTTTATTTTTCTACCCAATCGGGTATCATATCTAATATGAAGGAATTAGGCGAATTTGTCAAAAAGAAGCGTAAGCAAGCAAAACTGACTCAGCCAGAATTAGCTGAGCGGGCTGGAGTTGGTCTCAGATTTATTCGCGAACTTGAAAGCAATAAACCAACACTTCGCTTAGATAAAGTTGAGCAGGTTCTAAAATTATTTGGTCATACTGTTGGGCCAATCCCAATTAAGAGAGAGGCTGAATAGTGGTAGAGCATAAACGAGGAAAAGTTTTTGTAGAAAAAAACTTTGCTGGAATCATCGAGCAAAAAGAGGGTCTTTATTCCTTCACCTATGATGAGGATTATTTAAAATCAACAAATCCAAAGCCGGTGAGCCTCACGCTTCCTCTTCGTAAAGAATCATTTGAGCAAAAAACAATGATTCCATTTTTTGATGGTCTCATCCCAGAGGGATGGTTACTCAACATCATCACCGATAATTGGAAAATTAATCCTCGTGATCGAATGGGACTTCTATTGCTGGCATGCAAAGACTGCATTGGTGATGTGAGCGTTGTTGAAGATCATCATGATGATGACGAGGATGCAGAATGAACAAGTGCCTCGGATGCTATCAATCATTAAAAGATGCTCCACATGATGTTCATTATCATCACTCCTGCAGCAAAAAATTATTTGGTACAGAGACGCCACCTGCAGTTGATTTCGGCGTTAATGATCTTGAAGAGTTGGCAAAAAAATCAATTAGTCAGCATCTTGGTGTCACAGGCGTTCAGCCTAAGATTTCTCTTCACATCGATAAAAAAGAAAATGATCCCAATCATCGGCTAATGATTGTTGATTTATGGGGAAATTTCATTTTAAAGCCACCCACCCACCAATTTCCAGATATGTCGGTGGTGGAAGATGCAACCATGCACATGGCAGAGATTGTAGGCTTAGAAACAGCAAGGCATGGTCTTATTCAATTGAAATCAGGCGAATTTGCCTATGTGACAAAACGTTTTGATCGCCCCAAAAAGGGAAAGAAGGTTGCCGTCGAAGATTTTTGTCAACTCAGTGAGCTTCTGACTGAATCAAAATACGATACCTCCACCGAAAAGGCTGGAAAAACCATTCTTAAATACTCTTCGCAGCCAGGTTTAGATGCCGTTACCTTTTTTGATCTCAATCTTTTCTGTTTTTTGACGGGCAATGCAGATATGCACTTAAAAAACTTTTCGCTGATGAGAAATGAAGCTGGCGAAATGATTTTATCGCCAGCTTACGACTTGCTTTCGACCAGGCTACTCATGGCTGAGGATAAAGAGGAAATGGCGCTTACCGTAAATGGGAAAAAGGCCAGAATTAAACGAGAAGACTTTATTGCACTAGGTAAAAATTTGGAGATTCCAGATAAAGCGATTGATAATAGTTTTTTGCGACTTTTGAAGCATATCCCTGAAATGAAAGATGTCATCAAAAACAGCTTTTTATCTGCTGAGCTGCAAAAACGCTACAACGAATTACTCGACAACAGAGCAAAGGCGCTGGCTCTGAAAGGGTAGATTGGATTTTTATGACAATGAATAAAAAATATCTCGACACTCTAAAAGAAATTGGTGGTTGGGCCACAGTTTCAGAATGGGCTGTTAAATTTTGTCAAACTTATCCCGATCTTTTAGAAAAGGCCAATAGAGAGGCTGCTAAGCAAAAAAATCCAACAACTGGCCTTCGGGAAATTGCAGCCAGAATGAGCTCGCAGATTTCAAGAGGCGCATTTACGGGCACGGTCGAAGTTGATGAATCAGAGCGCCCCAGAAGGGTTCGTTATGTAACTTCCGAACAAATAAAGGAATATGAGAGAAAAGAAATAGAAGAGGATATTGAGCCCCTCACTCGTTCTCAAAAAATGAGTAACGACTACGATGGATTGTCTACTAGAGAAAAGTATCGTTTAGATGAAATGGAAAATATCGCACAAAGTCTAAATAACTTTTTCAGATTGGATTTTGAGGTAGATCATGCGCAAACGGTTCTGAACCATAAAAATCCAGGCAAACACCATCTGCGACGGAGCCTTCTGTCTAGGTGCCAGGCCCTCGGCGACCTCAATTTCCGGACCTATGGCGCGCTGTCCGAAATGAAGGCCATTCTCGTGCAGTAGGGGCACTCAATTGGTGAGGGTGGATGAGTAGGGACTTGCAGGGCCTCTGGTTATG
>JACTMU010000039.1 GCA_014584465.1 Pseudomonadota bacterium
CTACCGCCCTCAAGATGAGGCTTCGTTCACTATCGGTATATCGCCTTAAACTTGGCTTGGTATGCTTTTTGGACTTACAAATCTGTTCTAACTCTTGAATCAATGATGATTTTGACTGCTCCTTTTGCGACATAATGCCTCCTCTTAATTTGGAGAGCCTATCTCAAATCTGATCCAAACCTAAACCCCTGCAAAAGGGCCTTACAAAATCAACCATTACAGGTAGTCTATTGGAGAAAAAATCCCTTCGGCGACCAAACCGACTGAGTCCATTCGTATTTTTTCGTATTCACTACATTCCAGAACAGTGAATATCCACAGATCGGACACAACCGACTCCGAACTTTGTCAGAAGATCTCTACCAGATCCATTTTTCAGAACCATTCACTTAACGTGGCCAAGCAAACAATTTGACAACTGCGAGCTTCAAATAACAGGCCATTTGTTGCATTGATTCTAATATCGTCCTGTTATGAGCAGGTCGGTGGCCCACTTAAACAGATCCTGCTGTTCCCGAAGAAACTCCTCTCTGACAACATTCAAAGCGATGTAACGCCTAAGATCGCTCTCAATATCAACATCAAAACTCTCTTCTATAAAGTCAAAGCCACCGATCTTTGAGATTTGTGTGATGAGTTGAAATGCTGTCTGCTCCGTGCTGTATTCGACTGCGCGCCAGATACTAGAAGATAAGGGAATGCTTCCGCCAAAGAAGTAAAATCCACCATCGGCAACTCTCCCCAATACAAATTGGTCGTGTAAGTGTTTCTGGGTTAAAAGAACTCCATTTTTTAAATCTTGAATTTTCAAATGAGGAGAGTCTGCGCCCATAAGGCAAACATATTGGTGTTTTGTCAATAGATCTTGATAGACAAAACTGAGGCGAGCGCCAAGATCACCTGTGCCTTGAAATAGAGTTGGAAAAGATTGCCATCTCATCGCATGCACACCCTCGCGTTCGGCCACAGCCCAGTAGATTTGCAAACTTGGCACCTCGCAGGCCACAGCTTTTGCAAGCGCTTCGGTCGCCAAAAGAGATAAGTCGTAAAATCGTCTGGCATTGTTGCCCCCAGTGGTGGCCGCCAATCGAGTTTTGATGGGTGACAGCCCTGGTGTCTTTACAAAAATTGCAAGCGCTCCACGGACACTCATCACACAATGTTCTCTTTGATTAGGCGTAAGAGTTGAGGTGTCGCTTGCCACACCGTAAGTACAAGGTGTTTTGTCGTGGTCTTCAACCAACCTCGTGATTGGTAGCGGCGAGCGCTTGTATAGATTGGCGCCCCAACACATCTTAGCTTCAATCTTCTCTGGTGTGCCTTCCAAATCAAAAGGTGATCCTCCCCGAAGGTGGCCGTTTCGCTGAACCCGCAAAGACTAGAATAGGTCTCTCGGTGCATGCAATATCCTTGGTCTCCGAAGGGCAAACGAAGGCAGTGAGAACGAAACCAGGTTCCATAGACATTTGCAACCATCAGCGGTGGACCATCATTCATAAACCTGAGATCAAAGAAGTGAATGACGCCTGTCCTCTTCTTAATTTCACGTTTGAGCCTCTTAATGGCAGATTCATCAACCTTTGAGTCGCTGTGAAGAAACCAAAAGAATTCGCATCTTGCCCTTTGAGCTCCCGTATTGAGCTGTTTTGCTCTTCCTATATCTGATGCAACCCAATGGGTCGGAGATGAAATCCCAACTCTTTGGACTTCATTTTGGAGTTGATCACTTAACGAATTATTAGAAACAAGAATGATTTCATCTTTGTTGCCAAGAGACTTCAAACAAGGAAGAAGATCCTTCCATGCTTCATCTCTTTCTGCAACCGGAATGATTACTGAAATTCCCACCTCAATCTCCTTATAACAGGGCACCACCGCAAGAGCTCCCGGCTCCAGCCATGCAAGCATAGCAGTGGTTTGCAAATGTTATAGGTTGTCCCGTTAGTTCATCAAATGAAGAGATGTCCCAAAGTGTCGTGCGCCGGCTCCCCCAAGGAAGATCCAGGGCCTGGTTAAAATCACAATCGTAAAGCCCCCCGCTCCAGCTTACTGAGATAAGATTACGGCACATGATCCTCAATGAAGTTCTCGGATTGAAGTTGTTTGCAAGGAGTTCCATGTAATCGTCCAATCTGTCGGACTTCCTTAAATCATCCAGAAACCGTTTGATCGGCACATTGGTGATTGTAAATAGGTTGTTGAAATCAATGTCAAAAAGTTCACTAAGTTCAGCCTTGTAGTTCCTTTGAAGTTCCTCTTGAGAGGGTGGCAAAAATGGCCCCGATGGATTGTAAACGAGATCGAGAATGAGGTTTGATCCTTCTTTGCCATACCCGAGAGAGTTCAAATGTTTGAGTGCATGTATGCTCTTGTCAAAAACTCCTTTTCCTCTTTGGCGTTCAACGTTTTCTCTGGAGTAGCATGGAAGAGAAGCGACGATGCGGACCTCGTGATCCTTTAAAAAGTGGGCCGTCCCTTCTTGCCCTGGCTCAAAGAGCACCGTGAGATTGCATCGATCAATCACCGATTTGTCGCTCTTTCTCGCACCCACAACGAGTTTTTTAAATTGAGGGTTCAGTTCAGGTGCACCTCCGGTGATGTCCACAGTGTGAACCTGCTGAGTTCCGCTGAGCAACTCAATGACTTTGTGCACAGTTCGTTCATCCATGCTTTCTGTGCGGCTCGGTCCAGCCTCCACATGGCAGTGACGACAAGCCTGATTGCACAGACGACCCATATTCACTTGGAGTGTTTCAACTGAAATACGATCCATTCGAAGTCTATGTTGGTTCAAGACCTCGCTAAAGGATTTCATCGCTTGCACCTACTCTTAGAAGATCCTAAAAGCCATACCCGTTCACATCTGTTCGACAGTCCATCGCAATTAAAAACCTGATTCATGTGCTCCATTACCCTCGCAAAATTGAGACTTGATGCCACCATAGACAAACTCCCTATTTTATACAAGATGGCTTGGTTTCTTGAATTTTCTAACCCGGATCCGGGTTAGAAGATGCCTTCGAGACCTAATGTAACCGACACTCCACTTTGAAATGAGAGGTAGAATTCCAACAAGCATAAGGGAAAAAAGGAGATCCGGCGAAAGGATGCCTTTCAAAGAATCGATCTGTGAAATTTGAATTCCCGCATTCACATAAACTGCCGTTCCGGGAAGCATTCCAAGTTGGCTTACGAAAAAGAATGTACCTGTCCCGATCTGGGTCAACCCCATGAACAGGTTGATCAGAAAGAATGGAAAAAGTGGTACAAGCCTTAAAGTGAAAAGAAAAAGGGCTCCATCTCTTTCGATTCCTTGATTGATGTATGAGAGTTTCTCTTTGAATTTAGTTTGAATGAAACTGCGAAAGAGAAAGCGCGATGCCAAAAATGCAAGAGTTGCCCCAATGGTACTAGAAAAAGACACAAGAACCGTACCGAGACCCAATCCAAAAATGGCTCCTCCAAATAAAGCAAGAACTGTGGCACCAGGAATCGATAAAGCTGTGGTAAAAATATAGAGGATGCAAAACAATCCAGCCCACAAAACAGGACTCTCGCGATATAGATCATTGAGGACCCCTTGGTGAGCTTTCATGTTCTCCAAAGATAGGTATTGCCCCAAGTCAAACCACCAATATGAGATGATCATAGAACCTAAGAGGAGAGCTACCCCAGTTCGCGACATCCACTTTTTAGACATTGCTCTCCTTAGACATTGCTCTCCTTACAACCCGAATCTAACATTTAAATGGGGAAACCGCGCCTGAGCGGAAGTGCTCAAACAAAATAGACCTTACTGTATCACTGAGGATGGGCTTGGTCTATTGTTCCTGTGCTTTCTTAATTGGAGCCACCGCAGGCAAATACAGTTCCATTTTTGGTGATGCGAAGTGTCTGAGATTAAGAATCAAGGACTCTTGTGTTATTAGTAGAGTCTCATGAAGTTTGTTTTTACCTTTTTGCTCTCTTTTTTTTGGATAACCCAGTCAGGATCTGCGGCGCCAACGGCAGATCAGCTGATGGGTCGACTTGACGAGCTTTATCGATTTGACTCCAGCACTGCTAAGCTGACCATGACCATCACGACCCCGAATTGGATTCGAAGCCTGAAACTTGAATCGTGGTCCTTAGGTCAAAAGAAGATGTTTATCAGAATTCTTTCGCCGGCCCGAGATGCTGGAGTCACCACGCTTAGGGTTGATAAGAATATGTGGAATTTTTTTCCAAAAATTGACAAGGTCATTCAAGTGCCACCCTCGATGATGATGGGCTCCTGGATGGGGTCGGACTTCACCAACGATGATCTCGTACGGGAGACCTCCTACAAAGATGAATATGATGCCACCGTAAGTGAAGAGGCTGGACTACTCAAACTGACGACCACCCCGAAACCCAACGTGGCCACCGTTTGGGGAAAAGTTGTGACCACATTTGATCCTAAAAACCTGATTCCTTTAGGTCAGGATTTCTTTGATGAAAACGGCCAATTGGTTCGAACAATGAGTTTTTCTGATTTGAAGAACTTTGATGGCAAAATGCTGCCTTCCAAAATGACCCTGGTCCCCAAGGAAAAGGTGGGCCACAAGACTGAAGTTCTCTATGAGGAGCTCAAATTCACGAAAGTTTCTGAGGATGTTTTTACACTCAAGAACCTAAGAACAACAAGATGAATGCATTCGCACAGATCGCCTTTCGAAACATCTTTCGCCAAAGACGCCGCTCGTTTCTTACGGGCCTCTCCCTTTGGGGGGGCTATGTTCTCGTTTCACTCTCGATTGCGCTCACCGATGGAACCTACTCCCACATGATTGACGCCTTTACGGGTGATCGAACGGGTCACATTCAGATTCATCAAAAGAATTATCTTGAAAAACCCTCTGTGGAACGAATGATTCCGAATCAATCCCAAATCTTAGAGACTCTTCAAAACATGAGCACATCTACCCTCAATGACATCATCAAAGGGTTCAGCCCCAGGGTTCGAGCTGGAGCTCTGGCGTGGGCCCACGACCAAGTCAGGCCTGTGGAGGTGTGGGGCATAGATCCCGAAAAGGAAAGCACGGTCACTCGATTTGGAGATAAACCTATTGACGGAGAGGCTTGGTCCAACATTGAAACGGCTTTAACACCCGTTTACGTTGGTCACAACATTCGAAAGCAGCTTAAGCTTAAATTTGGCGAAGAGCTCATTCTTATCTCACAAGGAGCGGATGGCTCAATTGCCAATGATAAGTTTTTCGTCTCAGGAACTATAGGCACGGAGGATGGGAGCGATGCTGACTCCCTATTCATTCCTCTGGAAGCAGCTAAAAACTTCTTCTCTTCAGGGATTCACGAAATTGCAGTTCGCCTGCAGCACTCATCAAGTGCCGATAGGGTTCGAGGCCTGCTCGTACAAAAGCTCACTCATGAAGAGATCCAAATCTCCACCTGGGCTGAAGTTGAAGAGGAGTTTTACAAAGCTATGCAGGCAGATCGGCGTGGCAACGAGGTCACCTACATCATCATTTTGATTATGGTTTGTGTGGGGGTTCTTAACGCCGTTCTGATGACCACCCTCGAGAGGATGAGAGAGTACGGCTTGATGAAGGCCGTCGGTACCCCACCCGTGCAGATGTTTATGATGATTCCCCTTGAGATTCTCTTTCTCTCCCTCTTCTCTGTCGGTCTTGGTGCTCTGACGGCTCTTCCCATCAACTATTGGTTTTTCAAAGTTGGAATTACATTTGAACAACCCGTGGAAATTAGCGGAATTCTCTTTGATCGAATGCGTGCCGAAATCACCACTTCGTCCATGATCATTCCAGCACTTGTCGTCATTGGAATGGCGACCGCGGTTTCCCTCATCCCGGCAATCATTGCTCATCGTAAAACAGCTCTAGATGCCTTAAGGAGCGTGTAGTGAAACTCCTTTTTCGTTTGGCATTTCGAAATGTGATGAGAAATAGACGACGCTCCTCTCTTACCTCTCTTTTGATTGGAATGGGTCTTGCCGCCATGATGATCACTGATGGATTGATGGTTGGAATGATGGACTATATGTTGAAGGCTGGCACAGGAGATTTTGTTGGATCCGTCCAAATTCACGCAAAGAACTTTCGTTTAGAACAAGATATCAACCTGACCGTCGATCGACCCCATGAGCTTTTGAGCATCCTTAAAGAAACAGGGGGTAGTGCCAAATGGGCTTCTCGAGCCGTGGGCTTTGCAATGATTGCCTCACCACGAGGCTCTTCGAATTTGGCTCTCTACGGGATCGTCCCTTCAGAAGAGAAGAAGGTCACTGAGCTTCTATCACTTGTTCAACAAGGCCAAACCCTTAATGATAATGACCATCGTCAAATCCTGATCGGTCAGAGAACGGCAGAGATCTTGGAGGTCCACGTTGGGGACAAGGTGGTCATTACAGCTAAACCTAAGGGTGACGGAGATGTTCGACAGGAACTCTTTCGGATCAAGGGGATTTTTTCTTTTGGCACACGAAGAATGGACCAATCCTTTGCATTTGTGACCCTCAAAGATGCCCAATGGTTTTTCGAATTAGGGGACGACATTCATGAGGTCGTCCTTTCTTTTCCTCATCCTAATGATGCACTTATAAAAGATACCCCACTATGGACGGCCCTTAGAGAAAATCCTAATGAAGTGCTAGATTGGAAATCCCTTCTCCCCGGATTGAGCAGCATATTGGACATGAGCAATCTCTCTTTGGCCATCATGGGCGGAATAGTATTTCTCATCGTAAGTCTGGGCCTTATCAATTCGCTCTTTATGGCAATCTATGAAAGAATGTTTGAGTTTGGAGTCTTAAAGGCAATCGGAACTCGCCCCACAGCAATTGCACAGATGATTGTCACAGAGGCGGGAATTCTTGGATTTTTTAGTTGCTTGATCGGCATCCTGATCGGGGGGATCGGAAATTACTATTTTTTCATTCATGGATTTGATTTCTCAGGGATGGAGTACGCTGGCGCCTCAATTCGAGACCCCATAAAGACGGTCGTGCGTTGGCAACAGTACGTGGTTCTTCCTTTTTATTGCCTCGGCCTTACTCTGTTTGCATCTCTTTATCCTGCGATTCATGCCGCTCGCCTAATCCCATCTAAAGCCATGAGGAAATCCCTATGACAAGAAATGAGACCCTCATCGAGATCTCGAATTTAAGCCGCCATTACGGGGCAGGACCCACTCTCGTAAAAGCTCTTGATCAAATTGACCTTCTCATCCATCAAGGCGAGTTTACCGCTATTGTCGGCCCCTCTGGATCTGGAAAATCGACCCTTCTCAATCTTATTGGTGGGCTCGACGCTCCCACGACGGGCTCGATCCAATTGAAAGGGATCCCAATGAATAAGATGAGCGGCAGGGAACTTTCTGATTTTCGTCGTGATCACATCGGCTTCATTTTTCAAGCTTACAACTTGATTCCTGTTCTTACGGCCGAAGAAAATGTGGAGTACATTATGTTCCTGCAAGGAGTTTCCAAGAAGGATCGACACGAACGAACTCACGCGATTCTCAAGCGAGTGGGCCTTGAGGGCCGTGAACACCGTAGACCCGATGAGCTCTCCGGAGGACAACAGCAGCGGGTGGCCATTGCTCGGGCCATGGTTTCCCAACCGAGCCTCATTCTTGCAGATGAACCGACCGCCAACTTGGATTCCCACACCGGTGCCGAGCTTTTGGATATGATGAGAGATCTCAACGAAAGAGAAGGAATGACCTTTCTCTTCTCAACTCATGACCCTATGGTCATGGAGAGAGCTCGTCGATTGATTCGACTCCATGACGGGCGAATCTTCAAAGATGAGAGGCGATAGTGTGATCCCTACTTGGACAACTAGGAACGGGCCAGTCGTAGCTCTTTCTCTACTTTTTCTCTTTTGTGCCCAGGCCCATGCCCTTACGACCCAGGGCTATCTGAAAGGTTTTGCCGTTCAATCACCGCCTCAAGAGAGCCCCCAAAGAACGACAGTCCTCGCAGGAAGGGCTCTCCTTCGAGGGAGCTTGTTTGAAGAGACAACTTGTGAGGTTGCTTATGAACTTCGAAGCATAAAGACCGACGGAATCAGTCAAGTTGAACTAACGCCACTTGAGTATCGATTTGCCGACCTCAACCGGCAAGTGGTTGGGGAAGACCAAGGCTACCAGGTACTGCAAAACTTGGATCGCCTCTACTGCCGCTTCGAGTTCAATTCTATAGAAGCGACCCTTGGTCGCAGTCCGGTGACCTTCGGGTCCGCGCGCTACTTCCCGACCATGGATGTTCTTCTCCCCTACTCCTATGCCGAGATTGATCGAGAATATCGCATCGGAGTCGATGTCGCTCGATTGAGATGGTCCATCGGAGCATTTTCAGAGATCGATGTGGGGTGGGTCATAGGACGAGAGGTGTCTCAAAATGGAGCTCTGTTTGCCCGAGCAACCTCCCACCATTTTGGAACTGACATCGAAGTCTTGGCCATGAGCTTTCAAAAGGCTATGGCCTACGGATTGGGGATTCAATCCTCCTTGTGGAAGCTTGGCATTTGGTCAGAGGTCACCCAAGTGGTCCCTTCCGCCAGCGAAAGCTATCTCCGCGGCACCCTTGGACTTAGCTACATATGGCCAAATCAAATCACCTCCTCACTTGAAATTCATCATAGCACCGTCTCCACTTCAAATGAATTTGCCTTTTCTAAGGGTGGGGTCTTCTTTACTGGAATGGACTATGCTGCTTTAGGTATCGGTTGGAACTTCTCTCCCTTATGGAATCTCGGCGCATCCATCATCCATCGATTCGGTATAGAGATTTCCACCCTGATCGCCCAGACCCTGGAGTACAATGCCAACGAGAATCTCTACTTTGACCTAGGCTCCTTTTGGAATCTCGAAAACGATGGAGAGTTCAAAGAGGCATCACCCGTCATCTATCTTGATGCCAGAATCTATTTTTGAACGACTGTCTACTTACATTCCCATTTTACATGTGGTAATGTTTTCCGAAACAAACGCCGGGACGGTCAAACTTGTGGGAGTCGCGCCGCACAACGCGGCGGTTTACATGTTGGCGATGTTCATCAGGTCACTAAATCGTAACACACCTCTGATATTCTTGAAATCGTTGATCCACATCATCAGAAGTTAGACTCATGAGAGACTTCAATCCAAAATCCTGAACTGTGTAACTTGCAAGCAGTGACCCATAAACGCAGGCCTTCTTGAGTGCCTTGCTCTCGATGCCCAGCCCATTTT
The DNA here is from genome assembly GCA_014584465.1 of Pseudomonadota bacterium. Classification (GTDB taxonomy): domain Bacteria; phylum Bdellovibrionota; class Bdellovibrionia; order Bdellovibrionales; family JACTMU01; genus JACTMU01. The sequence goes on from JACTMU010000039.1 coordinate 9,235, forward strand.
TCGCAAGATATCCGAAAAAACCCCCGGCAAATGTATCTCCTGCGCCAGTTGGGTCAACGACGGTTGAAACAGGAAATGCTGGCAAAATAAAGTACTCTCGGTCGTGATAGAGCACAAAACCATACTCTCCGCGCTTGATTACAGTTGCTTTGGGTCCCATCTCAGCCAAAACCTCTGCAGCCGCAATCGCATTACTTTGACCTGTCAGCGCCTTTGCTTCCCCCTCATTGATGAGAAGTACGTCGATCTTGGTAAGGAGACTCTTGAGTGTCGACAACTTCGAATTGATCCAAAAGTTCATTGTGTCAGCACCGATCACTTTCGCCCCCTCAACCTGCTCCAACACTTTCAACTGAAGCTTAGGATCAATGTTGGCCAAAAAGAGATATTCCGAAGTTCTGTAGCTTTTGGGCAGTTGTGGATCAAAAGTCTCAAAAACATTGAGCTCCGTCGCCAACGTGATCGCCTCGTTCAAATCCGACTTATACTCCCCCGCCCAGTGAAAGGTCTTTCCGGGCACAACCTTCAGCCCTTCTACGTCCACATTGCGACTCTTCAGCATCTGGAGATCTTGTTCACGGTAATCATCTCCAACAACCCCCACCACACGCACCTGGCTGTAAAGAGATGCTGCCAAAGAAAAGTAGTTGGCCGAGCCTCCAAGAGTGAACTCAGCACTTCCTGAGGGGGTGAAGATCGAATCATAAGCAAGACTTCCAATGACGAGAATCTGAGACATTTTGCTTCCTCTTTTAAAAATTGTACCGCTTTTTTCTAAACAGATCCGATAGTCTGAACTTGCTCTCCAAAACCACTTCCAGTTGAAGCTGAATGAGTCGCATTGAGCTGTCCGCAAGCCGCCAGAATATCTTGACCCTTAGATTTTCGATATAAAACATGAGCCCCCAGATCTTGCAACCATTTATGAAATTCCATGACGTGGTGGTCTGAGGGTCTCTTAAAGTCTGAGCCCGGAAATGGGTTGAACGGAATGATGTTGATTTTGCAAGGAACTGAGCGAGTCACACGGACCAGCTCCTCTGCATCTTTTCGTGAATCGGTAAGTCCGTCGATCAAGACGTAAGCAAAGGTCACTTTGTCTCCAGAGATCTGGGCATGCTTCGCACAGGCCTCCATGAGGGTTTTCAGTGGCCATCGACGATTGATCGGCATCAAACGACTGCGAACTTCATCGTTCGCACCGTTAAGGCTCACTGCAAGACGTATGCGTGCATCAGTGACTCGGTGAATGTGGGGAACAATCCCAGAGGTCGAAAGCGTGATCTTTCTTCGAGAGAGTCCTATTCCCAACGATTCATTGAAGATTTCAATCGCTTTAAAGACATGATCTGCATTGTCCAGAGGTTCGCCCATGCCCATAAAAACAATGTTGGTGATTCGTTCCGAAATGAGTTCTGAGACAATCAAGAATTGAGAGACGATCTCTCCTGGAGTCAACCGTCGCTTCAATTTGAGCTGAGCCGTATAACAAAAGGCGCAGTTCAAATTGCAGCCAATCTCCGAAGAGAGACAGAGTGTAAGGCGGCCTTCCCCTGCTGGGATCAACACACACTCCACGAATTCATCTGGCCCCATTTGGATCAAGAACTTTTCGGTCCCATCGGAGCTTCGAACCCGTGTGGCAAGCGATGGTTCATGAAAATGAAAGAGTCGTGGGAGCTCAAACCGAAAACTCTTTGAGATGTCGCTCATCTGGTCAAATTTGCACACTCTCTTCTGATAAACCCATTTGAAAAGCTGACTTGCCCTAAAGGACTCCTTACCGAATCCGGTGAGAACTCCTTTAAGTTCACTGAGAGTAAGATCATAAAAGTTAAATTGATCTGCAGCGCTCATCAGGTTTCCAAGAACTTTTCAAGTTTTCTCGGCAATTCAGCCAGCAAATCACGCAACTCTTCATAGGAACAAGGCACACTTCCCAATTTGCCAACCACAATTCCAGCTGCCAAATTTGCTAGGAGAGCACTCTCTGCAGTTTCAAGACCCGCAGCTTTTGCAAGCGCCAAGGTGGCAATCACCGTGTCTCCAGCTCCCGCAACATCAAACACCTGTCTCTCCAAGGTCGGCACGGATCTGTGATCACCCTTTTGATTAAAGAGCAACATTCCACTGGGGCCCTGAGTAATGATCACCTCTTGGGCTTCGGTGACCTTGAGAAGAACTCTACCCACTTCAAAAATCATATCGGGATGCACTCGAAGATCATCAATTCGTGTTCTTGAAAGCTCAAGAGCCTCATCACGATTGGGTTTGAAGTAGTCACACCCTCGATAAGCACTCAGAGGTGTGGTTCGATGAGGGTCCACGAAGGTCTTCTTTTTCATCTCCTTCGAAAGGGCAAAAACCCTCTGAAGCAGACGGTCGCTTACAACCCCCTTACCATAATCCTGCACAATGACCGCATCACAATGGGGAAGTGCTCGCTGAAACTGGTGAATCACTGAGTTCTCAATGGTTTCCGAAAGAAAGCTGCGGCGCTCATAATCGACCCGAACAACCTGTTGGCCACCCCCTAAAATACGAACTTTACGAGTTGTCGGTCGTTCGGAGTCCGCCACCAGATAGTCCGTCGATATGTTGCGATCCTCGCAAAGCCTCTTATGGTTCTTGCCCATCTCATCATTGCCCACCACAGAAACTAAAAGGGGCGTCCCTTTCAAACCAGTCACATTTTGTGCAACATTGCTTGCAAGTCCCAGATGAAACTCCTCACGCGCAACCTCAACCACCGGCACAGGCGCTTCCGGACTGATGCGCCGAACCGTGCCCATGGTGTACTGATCCACTCCCACATCTCCAAGAATAAGGATCACTCGCCCATTGAGCTGCTCCAACTGTTCAAGCCTTTTTCGCACAATCTCTCTCATCTTTCCTCTCTTAGCCGAAATAAGTAGTGCTTGGCACGAAACCTCATTTCGGCGAATTCACTAAAAATCGGGCCCGAATCTCGAAGTGGGCTGAAAGATTTCCTTATGGAAATTCGCTCGAAAGCAGGTTTCACGCCCCATTTAAGTACCACAACTTGCCATCTAAGCGTAGCCCACTTTCAGGACGAGATATGCTATTGTGCGTCATTTAGGGCGTGATCGCCCGTCGTCACCCAGAAACCCTCATCTGAAACTGGAGGTGGGGGTGGAAATAAAGATCATCGAAGGTGCGGACTCTAATTTCGAATCCAAATTCCAATCTCAATCAGATCCGGGCTGAGGCGCGCCAGCAAGCCCACCCCCCCCCCTTCTTCTCAGTCGCGAAATCATCTTAACACTTGCCATTCGAGAATGAGAGAGCGATAGTTCGACTCTAGCGGAACAACTTAAGAATTACCCTTAGTTTTTGATCTGGGTCAATGCCAAGAGAGGAAGTGGAGGCAAAAGTAGATTATGGAAAGCCTGATGGATGGTCAACTCTATCGCAACGTCATTAAAAATCTTGAACGAGCTGGTCGACTGATCAACGTCGACAACAACATTTTGGAGAGGCTCAAAAAACCTCGCCGTGCGATCATTGTGAGTATTCCAGTGAGGATGGACGATTACAGCGTTAAGGTTTTCACTGGATATCGCGTCCAGCATAACCAAACCCTGGGGCCCTTCAAAGGGGGAATTCGCTACCATGAATCTGTGGATCTAAGCGAAGTTGCAGGTCTTGCCTCCCTGATGACTTTTAAGAATTCTCTGCTCAACCTACCCCTCGGCGGCGCTAAGGGCGGAGTTAAGGTCGATCCTAATCAGTTGTCACGAACCGAGAAACAGAACTTAACCCGTCGATTTACAAGTGAGCTTGGTCCTTTCATTGGCCCGGAAAAGGACATCCCTGCTCCCGATGTGGGAACTGACCCTCAAACGATGGCATGGATGATGGACACCTATTCCCAAGAATTTGGCTATGCCCAGATGGGAGTGGTTACGGGTAAACCCGTAGAAATTGGTGGTTCGCACGGACGGCTCTCAGCAACAGGCCTGGGAGTTGCTTACTGCACCCAGAAAGCTGCAGAGATCATGAAGTATCAGATGAGTGAGCTGACCATCGCGATCCAAGGGTTTGGAAACGTAGGCCAACACCTTGCCTTTCATGCGCATGAGATGGGAGCCAAAGTCGTTGCCGTCAGTGACGTGAGCGGTGGCCTCTATCATGGCGATGGTTTGGATATCAATGACCTCATTCGTTATGTCCGAGAAAACAAGTATGTGAAAGGCTATCCAAAAGCTGAACCAATCACTAATGAAGAACTTTTGGAACTTAATGTTGTCGCCCTCTGCCCCTGCGCACTTGATGGTGTCATCACCAGTGAAAACGTAGGTCGAGTCAAAGCTAAGATCATTGTGGAGGGCGCAAACGGACCAATGACTGCCAATGCAAGCCAAGAGTTGAGCGACAAGGGCGTTTTGATCGTGCCCGACATTCTTGCCAACGGTGGCGGTGTGATTGTCAGCTACTTTGAGTGGGTTCAGGATATGTCCGCACTCTTTTGGGATGAACATGAGGTTCATGAACGACTCAAAAAGATCATCACAAGAGCCTTCGATACGGTCTCCCAGTTTGCTCGTGAAAGATCCCAAGACATGAGAACCTCAGCAATGGCGGTTGCGGTCAAGAGACTTGAGCAGGCAATGCTCATGAGAGGCCTCTACCCAAGATGAAAATTGTGGAGCAAAGCGATGATGACCACTCCTTATTTTCGACCCTGGCTCTGGCTTCCGCCGCAGATTGCTCATGAAATTGCCCCCAAGGCTCTTCAACTCCTCTGTCGAGTTCTTCCCAAACAGGAATTCATTTGGAAGCCCTTCCAATGGAGGTCTCTCCATTTTCGAAATCGTTGGGGCATAGCGGGTGGAGTTGATAAAAATGGAGAGGCCTTAAAAAGCTGGCACCACTTGGGAGCTGGGTTTCTTGAGGCGGGCACCATCACCCCACTTCCACAAAGCGCCAATCCGGGCGTTGTTCTTATGAGAAATCTCCCCGGCGAGGCCCTTTGGAATCGCATGGGATTTCCCAACAAGGGCTTGGCCTATTTTCGAGACAAGCTCCTTAGGTCTCCACCACTCAACGTCCCTATTTTGGCCAACATCGGGAAAAACCGGACGACCCTGAATCACGAGGCCCACAACGACTACATCACCTGCATGAAGGGTCTTTTCGATCTCGTAGATGGCTTTGTGATCAACATCAGTAGCCCCAACACAGAATCCCTGCGCACACTGCAAGAGAAGGATCATTTAGAGAAGTTTCTTGAACCCATTTCACAGTGTCGGGCAGAACTCCCAAATCATCCCCCACTTTTGTTGAAGATGAGCCCAGATCTGACGGATCCACAACTTGATGACCTTCTTGATGTGAGTCTTGGTGCAGGCGTCGATGGGTGGGTGCTCACCAACACCACTTCAAGTCGAATAGGCTTGGATCTCGGTTTTCCTCAAGAGGGAGGAGTCTCGGGGCGCCCACTTGCCCTTCAATCAAAATCTCTTTTGAAAAAGCTCACCCATAGACTTGGAGGTGATCGAAAGGACCGGCTGATCATCTCCGTGGGAGGCATCTCTTCAGTTCATGATGTTCAAGAAAGACTTGATCTAGGGGCAGACCTGGTCGAAATCTATTCGGCCCTTATTTTTGAAGGTCCCCTGTTCTTCCGAAAGATATTTCGCGAATTGAACTCCTGATACTTAGCGCCTGGCACTACTTAAATTTAGATAGTCGCATCACCCGTTTTTATGGTAAGAGATGAGAGTCTCCTTTTAAAATGTGATTTTTTTTGCAAGAAAGTGATTCATGAGTTCTTACTCTACAATGGAACCGACAAACGTAACCCCCACAAAGAACCTTCGAATCTTTTGGATTCCGGTCGTAGCCGCGTTTTTGAGAAAAGAAAATAGGGTTCTTGTAGGGCGACGCCCTAAGGGCTCGCTTGAAGATCGATGGGAGTTCCCTGGGGGAAAAATCGAATCGGGAGAATCTCCGGAGCAGGCCCTTAAACGAGAGCTGAAAGAGGAGATCGGCATAGAGGCACGTCAATTTCAGCTGCTTTGGTCCTGCAGTGAAACCTATGGTCAAACCGGAATTATCATTCTATTTTACAGCGTCGATTACTGGAAGGGTGAACCAAAACCACTTCACCATACTGAAATTCGATGGATTCCCTTCGATGATCTCCCTCAATATGAAATGCCTGAAATCAATCAATCTCATGTCCGTCAGCTGATGAGTCTGCTCAAATACAACCGAATCGATGGCTAAAGTTGCCTTCTTCTGTGAAAGCCTACATGCGAAGAGCCGCATTGGATCCCACGCCTTTGAAGTAGCGACCATCGTTGCAGAACATCGCAATGAGGTACGAGTCATCACAACCCGCTCCGATGAGCTTCAACTTCCTTCATCTCATTGGTCTTCCCATCTTGAAATTCTTGCTCCCATTGTGAGTTGGAGCGCACTTGAAATGCCCAAAATCCTTCGTATTCTTTTTGAATTCCGTCCCGACATCATTTTTTTGGTTCAACCACATGGCAATTATCATAGAAAAATTTTCTCTCTATTTCAGTTTCTCGTTTATCCATTTCCTTTTTTGCCCACAGCCAAAACGGTCTTCTGCCTCTTCGATTTGACCCCGCCCTACAATGAGTTGAAGTTCTATCGTCATTTGCTGGAGAAGAGCAATGTCATCACCGTCTTCAATGAGAAACAGAAACATCTGGTCCATGAAGTTCTTAGAAGAGACCATTTGAAGGTTGTGGACGTTTTACCCTTCCCGTCCCCGCTAGCACAAAACCCTCTCAAAGAGATTGAGCTTCCCACCGCCTTTCCAGAGAAATTCTTGGCAATTCCCGGTTCACTCTCGGACCATCGAGAACCGGAGATTCTTTTTGAGAGTCTCTATCAATTCCTCCAGAAATTTCCCTATTTTGGAGTTCTCATTTTGGGAGGACGAGAACAATTTAAGGTTCGGCGTCTTCGGTTCTTGATTTCCAAACTTACCGAATCTGGCTTTTGGGAGAACGTCCTTTTCACAGGACCTCTTACAACTTTGGATGAATTCAATTACATCAAAAAATCCTGCTTCATTTGGCTCTCAACCCTACCTCAAGATGGTCTACTCTTTGAAGATTCCCTTTCTGCCGCCCTTCTTTCTCATAGACCCATGGTGGTCCACAATGATCAAATGGAAGAGCGTGCCAAGTTGGCAAAAGATGATACGAAGATCTTTGCCGAGCCCCTCACAATCGAGGGTCAGGTTCGAGGACTTTGTCAGGCTGCGCTCACAACTTCGGTTCAACCCCCAACAGACGACTTCCTCCGGACACTCAGCCAAAATCGAGACCGATTGGGAAATGAGTTGTCTCGAATTTTTTCTCGAAGGTAATACCACAAGATGGTTGCCATCGCCTTATTCGTGACAAATAATTTCATTTATGGCCAAAAAGAAGATTCCGGATCAACTCAATATTTGCATCATCGCCAGCCGATTTTCTCTTTCTGAGAGAACCTCCATTCATGGTTTCTTGTGGCCAATTGCAAGAGGTCTGGCCGAAAGAGGGCATACCATCACAGTTCTCTCTAAAGCTTCCCTTCTAAGACAGTTCGAAATCGTAAGAGATTCGGTCAGGATATTTTATCTCGATCATGCGCAAGAGACCTATGAGAACTTTGATGAGGCCGTAACGACCCACTTCATTCGCCTTCATCGAGAAAACCCATTTCACCTCGTCCATAGCATCGATTCACCCATATACAAGATCGCGCGAATCCGGCAGAGCCTGGGTGTGGCTGTGGCCTATGACATCGAAGTCACAGAGATGCACCAACTCTTTTCGATCTTGGGTATGGCTCAAGAGACTTTGGGCAGTCTGATTCGTACAACCATCGCCGTCACCTACAAGTTCTTAAAGACCTATTACAACAAGGACCGCAAGATCATTCGAAGAGCTGATGGAATTTTTGTCACTAGCCCTCAACAGAGGATTTTTCTCGAACGCTACTACCTCTACCCTGAGGCAAAGTCTTTTGTTGTTCCTTATGGAATTGAAATAGGCGATCTGAGACCACGAGAAGGCTCTGAGGAACTTCGAGAGCGCCTCAACATCCCAAAGGGTGCAAAATCAGTGGTGACCATCACCGATATGACCAACTTTGGAGAGTTGGCCCACCTCCTAAGGGCCTTTCAACAGGTCGCCATCAAAAAGAGTCACAGCCGCCTGATCATTGTAGGGTATGGCCCTCTATTTAAAGAGGTGGAGTTTGAAATGTTGAACTTGGCGCTCGGAACAAGGGTGATTCTCACTGGTGCCGTCCGAGGCAGTGACATCCCGGACTACATCGCCCTTGCAGACGTCTACGTCAACCTAAGCTCTCGCACGACCGGATTTGAACCGAGCATGTTGGAAGCGATGGCTCAAAAGAAGGTCGTCATTGGTTCTGAAGTAAGTCCTATGTCGACCATTTTAGAAGACGGCAAGGATGGATTTCTCATTCGACCCGCCGACATCCATTCACTTGCGAGTCTGATCATTGAGATCTTTACCGGCCACCTTCCCGTCGAGGAGATTGGGGAACAGGCCAGACGCAAGGCAACAAATATGTTTGACACTGCAAAATTGGTCAATGAGACGATCAAGGCCTACCATCAAATTCTCTCTCACCGACGATCCTAGATTTGAGCCTCCTCACGATTCTCTTTGAACCCATCACGAAATATTGTTTGGAATTTTCAGGCAGCCAGGGCTACAATTGACCTAAGTTCACAACCATTGACTCATTTGAGGCTAAAAAGATGACAAAGGCAAATTTGATTGATCTCGTTGCTGAAAAAGCCGGCATCACTCGTATAAAGGCTGAGATTGTGGTGAATACGATTTTTGACTCGATGGTGGATGCTCTTTCCAAGGACAGTCGAATTGAGATTCGAGGTTTCGGATCCTTTGTCAATCGAGAATATGAATCCTACGAGGGAAGAAATCCTCGAACGGGAGAGGTCATCCGAGTGGATTCGAAAAAGCTCCCCTTCTTTAAGGTTGGTAAAGAGCTAAAGGAAGAACTTAACAAGTTCAAGTGATCGTTTTCCTTCCAAAAATCAAAAAAAGGTGAGGGGTTTTATCTCTCTGATGTTGGTCTTTCCAACCAAGATCATAAAGAGTCGGTCCAATCCCAAAGCCATTCCCGCGGCAGGAGGGCATCCCGACCTCAAAGCCTTTAAGAAATTGGGGTCCTCGGGCAAGGGAGGTTGGTTGGCCTCTCTACGTATCTGTTGGCTTACCTTCAAACGACGCTCATACTCATCAGGATCGTTAAGTTCATTGTATCCATTGGCAATTTCAACTCCCCTCCAGTAGAGTTCAGCTCGATCTGCCCACCCCTCGCTGTTGACCCGCGAAAGTGCAGCCTGACTCGGCGGATAACCCTGAACCCAAAGAGGGCGCTCATGACCCAAATGTGGTTCGATCTTCTCAATGAACATTCGGTGAAAGAGCTCATCCCAAGAGTCCTCCACACAGGTATGAATTTCATGCTTCTGCGACAGCCTGACCAGTTCCTCTCTTGAAGTATCACTTTGAAGATCAAAGTTCAAAAATTCCCTAAAAAGTTCACGAACTGTAGTTCGTCGTATCTCCCTTTCCCTTTGAAACGCCGAAGGAACGACCACATTGAGAAGTCTCTGCAGGTCATAGAACAGGGTTTCAAGATCACGATAAGCCCTGTACCACTCTAATATGTGAAATTCAGGTTGATGGTGGGGGCTGAGCTCCTCATTTCGAAAGACGCTCTTAATCTCAAAGAAGTGACTCCATCCTGCGCAAAGCAATTTCTTTAGGCTAAGTTCTGGACTTGTGGGCAAATAGAAACTCTCCCCTTGAGGGAAAAGTTTTGTTTCAAAACCCCAAAGATAGGGTTCAACGCCATAAGCCTTAACAAGAGAGGGTGTTGCAACTTCAATCAAACCAAGTTTGCGAAACTCCCTTCGTACCGTCCCCACAAATTGATCCCACTGGACCGTCATATGAAAATCACAATTCACCTTGGGCGGTTCACAGCTTGATGGACTTAACAAAACGACCTCTTTGATCGCCAGTCCCTTTAACTTGAGTAGAATGATATCTCCCACAAGAAGGACGATGTTGAGGGCTTGATCGAAGTGTCGTCGAGGCTGAGAACGACCTCGAAAAATGGTCAGGCAGTCAAATCGTTCCAAAACGAAAGATTGAGGGCGGCCTTGATCCACAATCGCGACCCTCCTATTTTCTGCATCCATTTCAATCAGGCGTCCCGCAGTCCAACCCTCAAACTGCTCATCGATCAGCGAAAGAGGATGAACCACCTCTTCAAGTGGTGGGTAGGGCACCCAAATGGAATTTAAAAATTCGGCTCGATCCATGCTCATAAGAGCCCCTAAGCCTAACGAGAGGCGAAGTCAACCCCTCTAAAATTCCCTTCCCATTTGTTCAAAATGCCCCTATACTGCCGCCATTTCTAGGAGGTTAAAGGTGCAAAAGATCGATTTTAAAAACTTGGAGAAATTGAAGGCAGAACTGAGCAAATTGACATCCATCGAAAGCCTTAAAAGCGAAATCCATAGGCTGACCAAGGAGCTCAAGAGCTTTGATCTCAAGGCCCACCTCGGTCCTCAGGCCAAACAAAATCTTAAAAAAGTGGAGAGCAAGTACAAAGAGGTGGTTTCATCTCTCAATCGAGCTCAGAAACAGTTTGAACAGGAACTTAAGAAGGCCATGAGCTTGATTAAGAAAACGCGCGGTGATGTTGAGAAGAAGCTCAACCACCTTCGAAAAACCAAGAAGAAAGCCACGAAAAAAGGCAAGAAAGTTTCCAAGAAAACAGGTGCAAGAAAACAGAGCGGTTCTAAGAAGACCTCTGTGACAACTTCATCGACTCCTGCCCACAATGGCTGAACTCTTTTCTTCACGACACATAGGCCCCAACCCTGAAGAGATCAAGAAGATGGCCTCTGAAGTTGGGGTTAGAGACCTTAATGATCTTTCAACTCGGGCCATTCCATCGCGAATTCTCTCTCGACTTGATTGGACTCTCCCTGCGCGCAGTGAAAATGAGGCCATCGCAGAACTTCGAAGGATGTCCAAAAGGAATCGCGTAAAACGTTCCTACATTGGTCTTGGTTACTACAACACCCTCACACCCTCTGTGATTCGGCGGAACATCTTGGAAAATCCAGGGTGGTACACAGCCTACACCCCCTACCAAGCCGAAATCTCACAAGGTCGAATGGAAGTTCTCTTCTACTTTCAAACGATGGTTGCCGACCTCACGGGGCTTCCAATTGCCAATGCCTCTCTGCTTGATGAAGCGACAGCTGCTGCTGAGGCCATGACTCTCTGTTTTGCGGCAAAAGGGTCTAAGAGAAACAAGTTTTTTGTTTCTCAAGAGGTCTTCCCACAAACGATCGATCTTCTACGAACCAGAGCGGAGCCTCTAGGTATTGAGATTGTGGTAGGGGATGAGCACCAAGTTGAACTGACTCAACACTATTTTGGAATTCTCCTCCAATATCCATGTGGCAATGGTCTCATTGAGGATGTACGCGCTGTTGTGCAAAAGGCCTCTCAAAGCGACCTCATGGTCGTTTTGGCTGCAGATATCCTAAGCCTCACACTGCTTGAAAGTCCTGGCGAGTTGGGTGCCGATGTCTGCGTTGGATCGACACAAAGATTTGGTGTTCCCATCGGTTTTGGTGGCCCCCATGCAGCCTTCCTCTCCACCAAAGAGGAGTACAAACGGTTGGTGCCTGGACGATTCATCGGAAAGTCCACGGACTCTTCAGGAAATTCTGCTCTTCGACTGGCCTTACAGACACGCGAACAGCACATTCGAAGGGAGCGCGCCACAAGCAACATCTGCACATCACAAGTCCTACTTGCGGTGATTGCCGCGACCTACGCACTTTATCACGGCCCTGATGGCTTGCGGAACATCGCTTTACAGATCTGTCATATGACGGAAAAGCTCGCAAAGGGTTTAGAAAAACTTGGATTTAGCCTTCTTGGACGTCCCTTTTTTGATACGATCTCCGTGAAGATCACCCCTGAAAAGAAGCAGGAAATATTGGCTCGGGCGGATCTTGCAAACATTGCTTTTCGCAGTGACCAAAAACAGTTGATCTCCATCTCTTTGGATGAAGCTACACGAATCGAAGACCTTGAAACCATTTGGAAGGTCATGGCAGGGAAAGATGTTCCGTTTTCGGCCAGAGATCTTGCGTCCAACAACACCTCTGCCGAGGATCATCTGATCTGCAAAAGAAAGAGCTCCTATTTGACCCACCCTGTGTTTTCTCAATATCGCACCGAAACCAAATTGGTCCGATATCTCAAATCTTTAGAGAACAGGGACCTCTCTCTCACCACCTCCATGATTCCACTAGGTTCATGCACAATGAAGCTGACCGCATCCAATTCGATGGACCCAATTGTTTGGCCCGAGTGGAATCAGCTTCACCCTTTTGCTTCCCAAGGTGACTTTGAGGGCTATCGTGCACTTTTTCAAAGTCTAGAAAATTGGCTTTGTGAAATTACAGGATTTGCCGCCTGCTCTCTCCAGCCCAATGCGGGATCTCAGGGGGAGTATGCAGGTCTCTTGGCCATCCGTCGTTACCACTTAGATCGTGGTGATCAGAAGCGAAAGATCTGTCTCATTCCAAGCTCGGCTCATGGCACCAATCCCGCAAGTGCGGTTTTGGCAGGAATGAAGGTCGTTGTGGTTGGATGTGATCAAGACGGAAATGTGGATCTTGAAGATCTAACTGCTAAGATCTCTCACCACCGCAATGAGATTGCAGCTTTGATGATGACCTATCCCTCCACCCACGGTGTTTTTGAAGAGGGGATCATCGAAATGGGCATAAAAATCCATGAAGCTGGTGGACTCATGTATATGGATGGAGCAAACCTCAATGCCTTAGTAGGATTGTGCCGACCAGCTGATCTTGGGGCTGATGTCATTCACCTCAATCTACATAAAACCTTCAGCATCCCTCATGGTGGAGGCGGTCCTGGCGTAGGACCAATCTGCGTTGGCAGCCATCTTACACCCTATTTGCCTTCTCATTGGACCCAAAGTGAAGACCACAATAGACCTTCTCATGCGGTTTCTGCAGCTCCATGGGGAAGTGCGGGTATTCTCCCCATAAGTTGGAGTTACATCGCTATGATGGGCTCTGAGGGGCTCAAACGCGCCACCCAGGTTGCGATCCTCAATGCCAACTACATTGCAAAGAGACTTGAGACTCACTATCCAATTCTTTATCGCGCCAAGAGTGGATTTGTTGCGCACGAATGCATCATTGATCTTCGATCCTTTAAGAAGAGTGCTGGAATTTCCGTTGATGATGTTGCCAAACGTCTTATGGATTATGGGTTTCATGCACCCACCATGTCTTGGCCTGTTGCCGGGACTCTGATGATTGAACCTACCGAGAGCGAATCCCTCGATGAGCTGGATCGATTTTGTGATGCAATGATTGCAATTCGAAAAGAGATCCTCGAGATCGAAGAGGGGAAATATCCACAAGACTCCAATGTGTTGGTCCATGCACCTCACACACAGTCGGTGGTGATCGCCGATTCATGGGATCGCCCCTACTCCCGAGAGAAAGCGGTTTTCCCACTGCCTTGGGTTCGCGAACGAAAGTTTTGGCCCGCCGTTGGCCGCGTTGACAACGCCTACGGAGATCGCCACTTCGTCTGCACCTGCAACTAGTGGGTTCAACCACGAGTGCCATTTTATTCTAGGGGCTGTCCGGTAATTCGCTTTTTGATCGATTTTGATAAGTTTTTCTTATACCGAGGCGGGCCGACGAAGGGCTAGCCAGAGGCGCTAACTCGAGAATTACCGGACAGCCCCTATTCTATAACGATGGCGAGATGCTCCCTTTGGGTCTTTGACAGTTTTTCTATTGGAGTTAAGAGGCCATGCTTCAAACCTCCCTCTGTGCACTGGCAGCCGTCCAGCTTTGGCCCCCTCTCAAGAAGAACCTCTAGAAGATGAAAAGCTTTTCCATTGTTTTTTTTCATCAAGACAAGAATTTCTGCAAGTGTCACATGTGGTATCTCATCGTCCCAACAGTCATAATCGGTCACAAAGCAGCATGGCAAATAGTGCAGCCCCGCCTCACGAGCCAAGGCATACTCTGGAAAATTGGTCATTCCTATGATCGATGCTCCAATTTTCTGAAAAAACCTCGACTCCGATTGAGTGGAGAAATAGGGACCCTCGATGCAAACGTAGGTGGCATCGAAGTGTGTACGAAAATCAAAATTCTTTGAAAGCAAATCCAGCTCCATTCTTAAGGAAGGACAGATCGGCTTTGCCAAAGAGACGTGTCCCACAACTCCATCACCACAAAAACTATGGGCCCGCAAAGACTTCGTACGATCTATGTATTGTGAGGGCACCACAAGATCCCCCGGCTCAAACTCTTTTTTGAGACTTCCAATTGCGGAAACTGAAAGTATCTTGGTCGCTCCATATCTCTTCAGTGCATAGATGTTGGCCCGATAGTTGATTTCCGAAGGCAGAAGTTCATGAGACTCTCCGTGTCGAGAGATGAAGAGCAGTTCACGACCTCCCACACGGACCCTTTTGAAGCCAGACGAACACTCCCCAAACGGTGTGGATGAGTCCAACTCCTCAATAACTTCAAACCCCTCAAAATTTTCAAACCCAGATCCACCAATCAAACCCCACATAGGCCTCTCCTTCTTGCGCTCGTGTCTTCGCGATCAAAATCTCATCACTACAGCGTTGCAGCCCAAACACAAGCGATGACACGTGGTTTACAATCCATATCTGACCACAACAACCGAATTGTAGATCATCAAAATTTCCTCTACAGTTAAAGTCGACATGGCAACTTGGTAAACTGAGAAAACCCTTCGACTTCCCCTGGGAGATGAATTTGAAGCTAGACACCTCTTTTCTTTCAAGATGCATTCAGACTTTGGAAAAGTCGATGATGATGCTCAGTCAATCTGATCCTCAAAAAATTGAGTATGATTTGTATCGCTCTGCCTGCGTCAAAGAGTTCGAGTTGATCTTAGAACAGATAGGAAAACTCTTCAAAAAGTGTCTTAAACCCTACTTCCATAGCTCGAAGGTGGTGGACTCGCTTTTCTTCAAAGATGTCTTTCGTCACGCGGCCAACCATGGACTTATCTCACTTGAAGAGGCTGAACGCTGGATCAAGTATCGCGACAACCGAAACTCAACAGCTCATGATTACGGTGTTGGGTTTGCGGAAGAAACACTGCTGCTTTTACCGACCTTCCTTGAAGATGCAAAGAGAGCGATTTTGGCCATTGAAAGAGTTTCCTCCGATGATTCATCTTCGTAAGAAGGATAGGGAGGTGATTTGTGATTTGGCTCAGAGATCTTTCACCTCTGCTGTTGAAATATGGGCTTACGGAAGTCGAGTCGATGGAACCAGCCATGAGACCAGCGATCTGGATCTCGTGATCCGCGGGCCAGAACTTAAGGCCGTTGACATTTCAGAGCTTCAAACCTTTATCGATTTGATTCAAGACTCACAAATTCCAATCTTGATTCAGGTCTTTGATTGGGCACGAATACCGGAGAGTTTTCGAAGTCAGATTTTACGCAGATACGAAGTTTTGTATCGTTGGAAACCATAGCTCTTATCTCAAAGTCATCAGGCACTTATAACGAAACGAGATCTTTCTCCCCCACAAACTCCCAGGTGCAGCAACTCTATCTGCGCAATGATACAGAAGATACCATCAGACTCGACTCCACGGGTGCTACTTGCGACGATGCCACTACACTTAAAGACTACTTTAAGAAATTTTTTGAAGTAGACTCAGGCTTCTGGTCGACCTCAGGGACCGACATAGCAAAATCCTTTTTTGGGTTGAGTGATGCTGAAGTCACAACTGAGCTTGCCTCCTTTGGTGCCGACGTTCATCGAGTCTCCGACACTTCGATCCCAACCCTCAACGATGAGACCGATTTCACAAGCGCCTTCTCTCCCTAGATCTTTAGTCCATTTCTTCGCTATTTCTAAGGAAAGCATCCCCACAGCGATTAATTCTTGGACCCACTATTCAAATAGAGTAACCTACATAGGATGGCTGAGACGATCGTTGCACTCATGTCCCTTCTGATTCTTGGATTTTCAGGAACCAAATTGGCAAAGATCTTTGGATTACCCCACAGTGTGTTTCTCGTCTTCGTTGGAATCATTGGCGGAACGGCACTTCGCCACTTTCATCCTGACACAGCCTCAGAAATGGTCCATTTTTTTCCCGAAATCATCTTGTTGATCTTGCTGCCTCCTCTGATCTTTGAATCCGCCTACAATCTAGATCTGAGGGATTTGAGAAGAGATCTTGTGCCGATTTCAGGAATGGCCACAATAGGACTTGGGATCTCAACCCTCCTTGTAGGGCTTGGATTTCACCATATTTTAGGTCTTCAACTCTTACCTTCCATGGGTATTTGGAGCCTTGATCTCTGCGACAGATCCTGTTGCTGTGGTTTCGCTGTTCAAAGAGATTGGAGCACCTAAACGGCTCAATGTCTTGGTCGAGGGCGAAAGCTTATTGAATGATGGCACAGCCATTGTTCTTTTTCGTCTCCTTTTGATGGCCGCCATTGCCCCCACGATGGACCCTGACATCGTATCTCATGGAATTCTACAATTTCTTCAAGTCGTTCTTGGCGGTGTGGTTGCGGGGCTTGTGGTCGCACTGATTTTAAGCGCCATTTTGCGCATCACAAATGAAAGCTCGGCATCGCAGATTGGTCTTACGGTTGCTGGGGCTTACTTGAGTTTCATTTGGGCTGACCACTATCTTCATGTGAGCGGTGTCATTTCGACTATGGTTGTTGGACTCTACTTAGGATCTCGAGCACGAATCGAACTGAGCAAAGGATCGCTTCATGGAATGCACTTCATTTGGGAGTTTTTGGCTCTTTCGGCAAACACCATCGTCTTTTTTGCAGTGGGTGTTACCTATGATCCATCTATCATCTTTAACTCAATCATGATTCTCCCCGCCGCAGTAGGCATCATCTATTTCGCAAGAGCCTTTTCAATATTTGGTTTGGTCCCTCTAATGAACCTAACAAAATTAGGACAACCGGTTTCTACTGCGTATCAAGCAGTTTTGGTCTGGGGCGGTTTGCGTGGTGGACTGGCTTTAGGTTTGGTTTTAATTCTTCCCCATGATTTTCCCCATAAGCAGCTCTTTTTGGCCATTGCCACGGCTCTGGTCGCAGCAACCCTCTTTGTCAATGCCCTTACCATACGTAGAGTTCTCATTTGGTTTGGCCTTGATCAACTCGACCCAATGGAAGAAGCCTTCTATGGTCGCGCGTTGAGGGTCATTCAAAATCGCGTTTTTGGCCACCTCGAAGAGGCAAGCCAGTCGGGTGTGATCTCGAAGATTCAATTGGATCGCCAAAGAGAGACTTTCTTAAAGGTGTTACCCCCGGAGACTCATGACCTCCAAAAGAGAATTGGATTTGCCGTCAATAGCTTACTTTTAAAGGAGCGCCACCATTACGATGAAGCTCTTTCTGATGGAGTTCTTTCGAAAAACGCCTATTCTAAACTCATTCATTCGGTTCAATCGCGTCTTCTCCTGTTTCAAAATGAGGGGCTTGACGGACTTAAGAAAAAGGGTCTAGATCCTAGCGTTCGTTTCCATCGAAGTACCTTTTTTGAGAGATTTCTTTCGGCAAAGATGCGACTTAAGAGACTCTCTGTGGACCTTGAAATACTGCTCCACATGAGAATGGCACTCATCGAAATTAAGGAGGAACCTCTCTCTGACCTTATATCTCAGTGGAATGAAGTGTTGACTTCGCAAATCGAGAGATTTCATCGTCTCTTTCCCAATCAGAGCAGCGCTGCCCAAGCTCATTTCATTGCGTGTGCGGCTAAGGCTACGTCCGAATCCTACATTAAGGAGCTCAATGAGTTCGGCATTATCAGCGGATCCATTCAATCTCGCGCCATTGCAACCATTCACACTGCGGGTCGACTTGCAGAAGAAGAGGCTCATCATCTTTTACGCCCTAAAATCGAGTTCTTGCTTCGTAGGGTCCCCATTTTTCGCACCTTACCTTCAAACCTTCTCTCTGATCTTGCAAAGAGGGCACGTCGGTTGGCTGTGTCTGAGGGACAAGAGGTGGTTAAGGCGGGAGATCCAGGCCATACACTCTATGTGGTGGTGGCAGGTATGTTCGAGGTTGTATTTCCTACACAGGGGACAACTTTGAAACCGAAGCTTTTCACCGGCGACTTTTTTGGAGAAATGTCTCTTCTTCTGAAGCAACCAAGATCTGCAACGGTCATCTCAATAACTCCCTCCGAACTCATCGAAATTGATGAGGAGACATTAAACTCGGTGATGAAGGAGCTTCCCGAATTTCGCTCACAAATGGAGGCTGTGCTTCAAGAACGAAAGGCAAGTGGCCAATGACGTCGTTGAAATAGATAGACGAGGGCCACTCCGATCCCTTTGAGAAGGGTCGATAGGGTGATCGCCCACCACACTCCGTTTGCCCCCAATCCCATGGGATAGGCGAGAAATAGCGCCAGTGGCACTCGGGCCAGAGTCAGCGGAACTCGAACCCACATGTAGGGTCGCGTCTTTCCTAAACCATTGAAGATCCCCTCAAAGAGGATCTCCCAGCCTAAAAAGAGCTCAAAGTAACCGACGATTCTCAAATAGGTGGCACCATGGTGAATGATCTCAGAATCGGGATTGAGAATCCCAATGAGAAAATCTGGAAAAAAAATGAAGAGTCCTGAGATCGGAAGAAACACAACCGAAATGAACATAAGCGAGACGTTGACCACCCTTTGTATTGCCCCAAAATCCTTGCGCCCGCTGGCCTGCCCTACAAGGGTGGTGACCGCAATGGACATTCCCAAAGCGATGACATATGGAAATCCCTCCCATCGCTGCCCCAAATTCAATGCTGCAACCGTGGGCATCCCGAAATCAGAGAGAATCAATGCAAGAACTGGGAATATGATGTTCCAGGTCACATTCGTGAGTGCCGATGGCAAACCAATCGAGACGATTCGGCGAAAATGGATCCAACGCGTCGGTCGGATCAGTAGCCTCAGTGAATCGATCATCTTAAAGCGACGCAAAACCATATATCGCGCACATGTGCCTACAAAGTGGCAAAAGAGTGTCGCACATGCAGCGCCTGAAACTCCCATGGCAGGGATAGACCCATAGCCAAAAATGAGGAGCGGATCCAATGCCATATTCAAAACGAGAGTCAGAAGAAGAATCATTGAATTGATGGAGGTTTTTCCGTAACCATTGAGTATCGACATCATCAGCACATTGAGATAGGTGATCGGAAGACCTACGACAAAGATCTTAAAATAGTCTGAAGCATAGGGAAGAGTTAGCTCATCGAGTCCCATCCAAACAAAGAGTCGATCTCCCAGAGAGATGGCACCCATCATTAAAAAAAAGCAAATGAGGAGAGAGATCCAAATGGACTCTCGAATCACTTCAAAGCGTTGTCTCACCTCTCCGGCCCCAAGAAGATGGGCCACAATGGAAATCACTCCAGTCAATGTGATCTCCATGATCGAAAAGATCACCCATTGATAAAAGCTTGCACTGGCCACCCCCGTGACGGCGTGGACGTTGAGACGCCCGATCCAATAGATGTCGACGGCCTCAAAAAGAATAAAGGCCATAAATCCAAAGATCGTTGGAAGAGCCAGCCTCAAAAGCTCTCGAAGACTCTCAATTGAACTCTTAATTCCAAACTCCTTGGCACCATTCGACGGGCGTAAAGACCCCTCGGTCCAAGACACATACAATCCACTCCTTCACATGATTCCCAATTGCCGCACGACAGGCGCTCACGGCCCGTCATCAATTACTACAACGTTAAATCCTGGACACAAGTGATAACACAATGTTTACAACCCGTTTCTGTGTGTTACCTTGTAGATAGGGGCTGTCCGGTAATTCGCTTTTTGATCGATTTTGATAAGTTTTTCTTATACCGAGGCGGGCCGACGAAGGGCTAGTCAGAGGCGCCAACTCGAGGAGGCTCAACGAAGATATAAGGAAAACTCATGGAAATCGGCAAAAATGGAATTACCGGACAGCCCCTAGATATAGCGTTTCGAGATATTCGATTCAGATCATTACTGCTCTGGTCTCGAAATCTCTAGAAGCTCTTCGTCAACCTGACTTTCGTATCGCCAATCGTAGGGCTTCTTGAGCCGAAAGGAGAGAAATGATTTGAGCTCATTCCAAATTGCTTCAAATGCCGCCTTAAAACTGGTTTGAAGTGATTGATATCCGATATCTTCCTCATCAGCCTGAACGTTTTCGAGAAGGAGTGCCAACTTTGCTTCATTTTGAACAGCGAGTCTTCGGTGAAATTGAAAGTATGCGGAGAATCCTTCAACCACATTGTCCATGAGAGCACTTAATTGGGGATCTTTGCGGCCTTTGATGACATCCGGATGCTTATTCCAGTAGATGTCGGCTGCGACCAGTTCTATTGTATAGAGCAGTCGGTCAATGTTCATCATCATGGCAACTTTGTCAGGTGGGATGAAAGTCACTTCTTTCAGAAGATTTTTGGTGTGCGAAGTATTTGGACCAAGTGTGAGGTTGGATTTCGTTTCCCAGTAGAATGGTGCAACATAGTTAAGGGGATAGATCGAGCGGAGCGCAGCGAGCCATACGACTCGAAACTCGTTTGGAAATTGAAATCCTCTTTCGATAAGATCTTGATACTCCGATCGTTTTAGAGGGAGAGGTTCCTTTGATAAAAGGCGCAAGTGGAGTTCAGGGAACTGATTGCGAAGCTCTTTCTCGGTGGAAAATCCCTCAAGAAGAGAGATGAGTTTTAGACATGACGATTGCAACTTCAAGCGCATTTGATCATTCGCGCCCGTTTGGGAACTTCGCGATTTGTGTGCAAGATGGGAACAAAGGGGATACATGATCTCTCTTGTTGCTGTTGCAAAGTCTACAGAGGATCGGTCCGCAGAATTGGTGAGCGCGAGTTGAATTGAAGTACCAGGGGACATGTAAGTTTGAAATAGGGCCAAGGAACTATTATGGAGTACGCCGTAGGTCGAAGCGTACAAGACGGTGCTCGTCACGCTAAAGTCGATCCCGCCTATTATAAGGGACATTGGGTGAAGGAAACGAGGGATTTGCAACGACCTGTTGCCCGTCAATGCTTTGAGAATTGTGTTTGCTGAGTGGTGTGGCGCATCAAGAAAGGCCTTTGGACCTCGAGTGATGGCAGTAAAAAAGTTTGCCACTCGAGGGCTTATGAACTGAGAGGAGTTTTCAACAAAATATTTTCCTATTCTTTGAGCAAATGCGTAACTTGCTTTAAAGCCATAACCAGTTGAAGAGGCAAAGCTTCGGATCAGTTTTCCAAGAAGAGTCCCATGCACCCACGTTCTCATGGCCAATCGGTGAAATCGAGGGCCGAAAGTAATATCTTGTGAATTGAATTGATCAAGTACTCTGTCAATGTCAAATGTCCCGTGTCGGTACTTTATTTCATGGAGCTTCTTTTCTCCTAAAGCATACGAATATTGGCGATGCAGGATGTAGATCTGCCTAATTCCTTGGTAGGTTGCAACGCTCATAAAGATCACTTCAACACCTAGTGAGGCAGTCAAGGCAACTGCAAATGCCCTCCATTGATTGATGCCAGTTGAAAGAGCTGACCGTCCGAAGATGTGATCAAGCACGATCGAAACACCAGCACCCCAAAGGGCTGTATCACGGGCCCGTTGGTGAATGATCTCCTTTGTGATCAGTTCAAAGGGTATATCCGTGATGTCGTTGATCTTCTCAACGTTTTTTTGGTCGAACCCATAATCCTCTGGATGACTTTTGATCTGATTTAGGATCATGGGCAGGAGCTTATATCTATGATGATCAGAAAATTCCTTGGGCTTGGATTTGACCATTGGGATGTTGCCGCTGAGCTCGATCAAATATTCAAGAAAACTGAATACGATGCTTGAAGTTTCAAGAGCCCGAGTATAGACTTTATCAGTATTTCGGCCAGCAAAGTCTTGATAATAAAGAGTCTGTTTGTCCCAAGTATTCTTAAGAGCAGTTTGAAGAGCTGGTTCTAGGTCTTGAAATAGGGATTCTAGGTCGTAGAGAGACTTATGATGCTCACTTGATGGGTTACGTTTCATTTTGCGATGCATTTGCGTAGCAAATTGATCCCACCCTCGTGGTTTAAAATTAACATCACCACTTTCATTGTGATTCAAATATTCAAATGCCTTTAGAACCTGGAGAGCGCCATACTTTCCGATTGAGGTATGCATTTCCTTTATGTCATCATTCATTGCAGCTTCGACGAGGTTTGCAATTGTAAGGATCTCCTCCTCTTGAGCAGCGAGATCAAATTCCTTTGCATTTGTGGGTGGGCGAGAAAAATCCCAGAGAGCATTGGGACCATAACCGAATTTATGAGTCTCAGTCTCAGGTCGGAGCTGAACTTTCCTTGCGAATTCGTGAAGATCTTCGTCCGAGTAAAATGACAGTAGTTCTAAAAGATCCTTCTGGGAAATATAGCGTTTTGGGATCTTTCTCTGAAAAGGTGGTCGTGACTGTCCAGTGTGGAATTTCTGGTCAATGGGTTTGTTGGCAATCTGCGCCTGTAAATCAGGCTCATGCTTTTGTGTAGGACTTGAGGGCCTTTGACCGTGATTCGCAGTTTGATTCTTTAGAGTGATCCAAAATGCCAGTCCAAGAATCATTGAGAGCAGGACCGCATATGAGATGAGTCGCGGTTTCAATTGAACTGTCCAGTTCTAGGTATTTTACTATGATCGTTCATTTTAGCTCCAAACAAAAGCGATTCTGGTCATGTGTTCTCCTATAGATGTCTGTAGACCATATGGCCCAAAGGGTAGACATTTGTGATGCCTGTAGGAATATCTATTCCATCCTCTTTTCTAAAACGGTTCGGATGGTGATTCCTTGAGTCTATTTGATAACTTTAGACAAAGGGCTAGAGATCTCTCTGCCTTTATTTTCAACAAAAAGTTCGTATTTCTTCGGTTTCTGATGATCGTTGACAGATTGGGAGGTCTCGTTCTTGACCCACAAAAACGTCAGAAGAACCAATCACTCAAAACCCATTTCGGCTTAGGGGAATCACATACAAGGCCAATAACGCTACGAGATCGATTGCGCCACATATCCAAAATGCCGTTGACCAAAGATCATGAAGCAAACGCAATACCTCGCCCCACTTCAAACAATGAACGTAAGAAGAAAGTATCGAATCTTATCGAAATAGGTAAATGACGATCGACATTCAATGAAAATCGTCTTTACAGAAAGGGTCAACTTTACTGAGAATAGGTGGGTCAGTTTTGCTGAGAGCCATTGGTTCTTTGCATTTGCAATCGAACTTTCGTGGTCAAGTGAATGCTTTACGGGAGATTTCAGATCTGGGTTAAAGGGGGGGGGGCGCCCTCAAAAGAGAGGGCACTTTGTGGTGGTGTTCTTGGCCCTTGCCTCTTCTTAGTTAAGAGGAACAGGGACAAGTGGTAGGCAAGTGG
>JACTMU010000028.1 GCA_014584465.1 Pseudomonadota bacterium
CTTACAAGCTGAATCAGGTGTTCATTGATTTGAAGTGCATTCATATCTTCTCCTGTCTGTGAGGTTCAGGCAACTCTACCACAACTTTTTCAAGGCACTATTTTGAGTGGTCTTAAGTGGACTTTCAAGATCGTCCATAAAGCATGAGAGGGCTTATCAGAGAGAGTTCTAAGGAGTGTCCCCTCTTTTTTTCAAAATGAACTCCAAATAAGTCGCAAAGAGAGGATTAAGAAGGCAAAAACATCGTCAAGCTATGAGAAGACGGAGCTTCTCTGCACGATGACCCACTTGCCAAACCAAAAGGATCCTCAGACGGTCTACTCCGTGAACGGAAGAGCAGTCAGCGCAGCGGAGTTCAATCAGTTTGTAAAAAAACTTGGAATCTTTGGGCTCTTTACTGGTGGCCAGACCGACTCTGAATCTATGTTTGGGGTTGCCAAATCATCCTGAAACCCGGATCTGAACTTACCGTTCTATGGCTCTCTGGACCGAGCTATAGAAGCCGGGGTCGCCGAATTAGGCGGCCTTAGTGAACTGAAAGATCTCATGAATCGTCTCAAGAAGAACCTGCTTTCGAATGGGCTTGGTCAAGTGAGCATTGCATCCTGAGTTGAGGCTTTGAAGAATCTCGCTCTTCATAGCATAAGCAGACAGCGCAATGATGATGCTCTCTTGCACCCCTTGGGTACGCTCCCATTCGCGGATCTCCCGAGTTGCAGTGTGCCCATCCTTTTCTGGCATTTGTATGTCCATCAACACCAGATCGAAATTACTCTCTTTAAACTGATCAACCGCATCGTGGCCATTGGCAACCTCGACCACCGTGCAAGGAATGTCTTTAAGGTAACTGAGGACAAGCATGCGATTGTCATCGCTGTCATCCACGAGAAGCACCTTAAGGGTCTTTTCAATCTGCCGTCGCGCCGACATCCTCTGATCGTTGTTGAACCGAGCTTCAATCCCCTCCGAAACAACCTGACAAAGAATTCCCTCGTCAATCGGCTTAGAAAGAATCTCAAAAGCTCCAAGGCGCTTGACCATCTTCTCAGTTTGTTCGTCCACAAAGGAGGAGAGGACCACAAAGGGCACATCACTTCCAGCGACACGGATCGCCGAAAGTAGATCCAAGCCCTTCACTCCCGGCATATGTATGTCCGAAAGTATGAGATCAATCGCCTCACTCTTTAGAGTCTCTAAGGCCTCCTCTCCACTTTGAGCAACCAGAACCTGAAATCCATGCTCTTTGAGACACATTTCCACAAGATTGAGAAGATCATGTTCATCTTCAACAACAAGAATTCGGCGACTTGGCTTGGCACTCTTTCGTCTTTCCGTAAACATGGTGGAGCTCGCTCCTGACGACAAAATCCCTCCGTCTGAAACTTCTGCGTGGAGTTCATGTTGCCTTATTCGATCTTGATTTCGAATTTCCAAATTCAAATGAAAACTGAATGTGCTTCCCTCCCCGACTTTGCTCTCAACCCAGATCTCCCCTCCCATCATCTCGATGAGTCGTCGAGAGATGTTGAGCCCAAGACCTGTTCCCCCAAAACGACGCGTGATCGATGAATCCGCCTGAGTGAACATTTCAAAAATTCTTCCCAGATGATCCTCTGGAATTCCCACCCCTGTGTCGATGACGGAAAACTTGATGCACGAGTGATTCCCATTGGATACAGGTCCCTTTTCGACTTTGAGTTTGACGCTGCCCTTTTCTGTAAACTTAATGGCATTCCCCACAAGGTTGATCAAAATCTGTCGCACGCGCTCTGAATCTCCCATACGATGAGCGCGCAAATCACATGCAATCTCAACATCCAACTCAAGTCCTTTGTCTCGCGCCTTAAGTTCCAAGACCTCTTTTACATCGACGATCAAATGCCTTATGCTAAACTCACGGGCTTCAAGACTCAATTGTCCCGCCTCAATTTTTGAAAAATCAAGTATGTCATTGATCAAGAACAAGAGCGCATTGCCAGACCTTTGAAATACTTTCACAAATTTTCTCTGATCTTCAGACAAGTTGGTTTCTACAAGAAGTTCGGCCATTCCTAAAATGGCGTTGAGCGGTGTGCGAATCTCGTGACTCATATTAGCTAAAAAGAGTGACTTTGCCTTAGACGCAATGTCAAGGAGTCCATTTTTTTCTCTGAGATCATCCAGACTCTTTTGCATGGCACGCTTAAACTCCCACTTCATTGAGAGCGAATAGACAAGTTGAAAGACTTCGATTGGCTCAAAGGGCTTCTTAAGAATGACCAATCGATCACTCGAACCAAGTCGACTCAAGATTTCGCTCCAGGAGTAGGACGAGTAGGCTGTGCAGATGACCACTTGGATGTCGGGGCACTCTTGGAGAATTTTAAGAGTGGTCTCAAGTCCATCCCAACCTGGCGGCATTCGCATGTCGACAAAGGCCACAGAGTAGGGATGCTCCGTCTTCAGACGGTCTCGCACCATCTCAAGCCCCTTTTCTCCCTGAAAGGCTGAGTCGAGAATGAACTTCATCTGCCGGTCACTGGCAACTTCTTTCGCTGAAGATCCAAAGAAGGCCTCCTCTCGTTTTAGAAGCTCACCCTCTTCACCAAGATCCGAGGCTTCCAAAATCTTTCGATAGTCCTTATGTATCTGGGCATTGTCGTCCACGATCAGAATATGAAAAACTTTCGTTAAATTGCTCATGCTACCACCGCCAGATTACTTGCATAGGGAACCTCCAACGCAAACGTTGCTCCTTGTCCCAATCCGTGGGTGACACAGCTGAGATGACCGCCCATCTCTTGAGCCGAGAGCAGACAGTTGTGAAGCCCGAAGCCATGTCCTTCAGGTTTTGTCGTAAACCCGAATTGAAAGATTCGACTTTGGTTCTCATCAGAAATTCCGATGCCATTGTCTATTACTTCGATTCGAATTCGATCCTTAAATCGGCCCGTTCGAATTCTGATCTCTTTATTTGAATTGCCAGATTCTTTCAATGCCTCTTTGGAATTCTGAATAAGATTGACTAAGATTTGAACGATCTTGTGCTTGTCAACCATCGAAGGTTCAATGGATTCAAATTCTCGGATGATGTCAATTCCCCACTTTCCAAGTGAGCCACTCGACATCCGAATGGAGTCTTCCACAATCTCATTGATCGACATGAGCTCCTGAGCACTTGATCTTCCAGCATAGGTTTGCTGAAGATCTACAATATTGGACATATGTTCAATGTTCTTTCTCAAAGAGCTGACTTCTGACAAGATCTCCGACTCTGTCTTGACCATCACCTCTGTCACATAGGAAAAGTAGTCCCCGAAATTTTTCCCACGCTCATCTTGCGTAAGAAATTCCGCCAGATTGGATTGAGATTTCAGAAGATCCGATGACTCTTTGAGCCTTTGAATCCGCAAGTGATGAATCTTTTCTGGCAAAAGATGAATCGTGACATTTGCACTGTTAAGCACATTTCCGACATTGTGAAGAACTCCATTGGCAACTTCAGCCATGCCCGCCTTTCGAGAAGATTCGATCAGTTGAGTGTGCAGGAAGTGCAATTCCAATTCTGCTTTCTTTCGATCCGTAATCACCTCTGTGAACATGATGATCCCTCCGATCACATTGGTTTCCAAATACCAAGGATGAACCTCCCACTTGATCCACTCTATAGTACCCTCCGAAGATTCAAACTTATCTTCTTTACAAACTTCTGAGTAGCCTTCCAAACAGGATGAATGAATTTCCTTCCATCTCTCTGGGGTTTCAGGAAAGATGTCGTAATGAGATTTTCCAATGAAATCGACATTCTCCAAATTGTAATCTCTGATCCAACGATCGCTTGCCACAAGATATCTCACGTTTGAATCAAACATGGCGATGGCTGCCGGCGTGTGCTTGACGAAAAGTCGCAATTGAGCTTCAGATTTCTTCAATGAGTTCTCAATTTTCTTCATCTCTGAGACATCACGGACAATCCCAGCCAAAAGGGTCTCATGTCCAAGTTGGATCAAACTGATCGACAGAATGACGGGTATTTCCGTGCCATCTCGGTGTCTTCCCATTGCATTTGAAATGGTCCCCTGTTGCTCCCGATCAGGCTTCTCAGAAAAATACTTTTCAAGGTAGGACACATAAACCCTTTTTAACTCCGCTCCCATGAGTATTCCCACATCCTTGCCAACCACTTCATCTTTTGTGTAACCAAAGAGCTTCTCTGCGGCCACATTGAAACTTTTGACCTTTCGATCGATTCCGATCGTGATGACCCCATCTTGAGCGGTCTCAAAGATGACTCGAAATTTCTCTTCACTCTGAATCAAAGCAAGATTTCTTTGGTGAACTTGCTCCACCATCTTCTGAAATGACCGAGCAAGTGTTCCAATTTCATCACGATAGTGTGTAGGGAGCGAAACCTCATTTGCACCTGTCCCAAATCCTTCAACCGCTCGCGTGATCTCAGAAAGTGGGGTCGTGATCTGATTGGCAAGAGTCACGGCTCCAACTGCGCACAAAATGGCAAGTCCTATGACCACCATCAGACTCTCATTGCGAAGATGCTGAGACGCAAGGAGGGCTCGACGCGAATCCACCACAACTCCTACTCCCAAAAATCGTTCTGCGTGAAGTGGATCATAGTGCACTTTATGAAAGTAGATGTTCTTCGTATTGGATCCCACCTCGGAATGGACAGGCAAAACGATGCTCTTCTCCCGATGAAAAGAGCTCAATTTCTCTTCAATTTCAGGAAAGATCTCTCTCACGTTGGGACTTTTTGACATCGTTTTGAATCTCGGACTGGAAAAGTCAAACGCCACAAGATGACCCTTTTCATCAACCACAAATGGTTCAAACTCCTTTGCAGTTTCAATGACGAACTCACTCAGGTCTTTCTTGAGATCAAGCGTGAGAACAAGTTCACCGATCTGATGTTCCCCTGAAAAGAGGGGTGTCTTTGCAGTCAAATAGGTCTCTTGGCTGAGCGAATGAACGCCTCCTCCAAATGAGATTTCAGAAAAGAAGATCTCTCCGGGGTGTCCGCCCAAATTCAAAGGAAACGATACCCTCGCATCCGAAGCCGAAGGAAATGCGCGCAACTCAGTTCCAAACCGCTCAAGTCCAAGTGCCAAAACCGATGAACCCTCGATACGATGGACCCAAGCACGATGATAGACACTCTTTTCACCAAGAAATTTACGAAGTATCTCTTCGATCTCCACGTCCCCTTTCTCTGGCTTTACCACCTTCGAAAGAAAAAGGAGATCTTCCTTAAGGACTTCAACCGGCCGCAAGAGACGCTGAGCCCTCATCTCCACATCGGTCCTTTGGTGATCCTCCAATTGATCGAGCAAAATGGAGCTGGAACCCCGATCCATGTAGACGCCGACAAAGAGTGCTACCGTCATCACCGAACCAAAAACAAGAAATGTAATCTTTGTTGATATCCGTCGTTTCATAGCTCCACTGTTCCTACTCTATGGCCAACACCTTGGCCCGATGATATGTCCTAGACCATTTTCTGACGTTCCTTCTTATCGGTCATGTTGGACAAAAGTTTGGGTGTTTTTTCGATGGTCAATGAATTGTATGTAAGAGCTTACAATCCTATATCAGTGTGAAACGAATTCGGTATTCTGCGAAGTGTAAAGATCGTAATAGGCACCTTTTTGACTAAGAAGTTCACGGTGACTTCCCTGTTCAACGATATTTCCATGACTCAAAACGATGATTCGATCACAGTTCAATATCGTAGAAAGACGATGAGCAATGATCACACTCGTGCGGTTACGAATGATCTCATTTGTTGCTCGTTGAATCCGTGATTCCGAATGGGAATCAATGTTCGCAGTGGCCTCATCCAGAATCAAGATGTCGGGATCAAAAGCAAAGATCCGTGCAAATGAGATCAATTGCCTCTCCCCCGCGCTCAGATTGGCTCCCCGCTCTTCCACCAATCGATCGAGGCCAGACTTATGTCGATAGATCAGATCACTGCACTGTGCTCTTTCGACGGCTCTCTCCACCTGCTCACGCGAAATTTCGGGGTGGTTTAAGCTCACATTGTCACCGATCGTGCCTCGAAAAATAAAGTTATCCTGTTGTACGACCCCCATTCTTCTTCTCAAAGATCGCACCGCCAACATTGAGTGATCCTGCCCATCAAAGTAGATCACCCCTCTCTCAAGTTGATAAAATCGTTGAAGTAATGAGATCATGGTCGACTTTCCACTTCCGGTGCGCCCCACAAGCGCAACTGACTCGCCAGGCCGAATGTCCAGATCGACATCCTTGAGTGCCCAGGGCAGATGTTTCGAGTATCGAAAGAAGACCCCTTTGAAAGTGATCTGTCCAGACAGTTTGGTTCTGCAAACCTCACCCTCAAGTGACTCTGCAGGTTCGTCGAGCAGATCAAAAATCCGCTCTGCACTGGTCAAGGTATTTTGAAGCTGGTTATACACATCCAAAATGTGTTGAAGTGGTTGCTGAAAGTCTTGAAGGTGCATGAAAAAAGCAATGAGGGCTCCAATGCCGATGGCATCCTCAGCCTTCAAATATCCACCCCAAAAAAGGGCCATTGCGATGGTCACTGCATTAAACAAACTCAATGTGGGCCACAAAAGCGCAAAGTATCGCACCGACCGCAGTTGCGTCTTCGTATAGCCCGACGAGAGAGCGTAAAATTTGCGGAGATTCTTTGCCACCCGGTTGTAGAGCTGCAAAATCCGCATGCCGCTGATGTTTTCCGAAACAAATGAGTTGATCTCTGCCAACTGCTTCTTGGCGATTCGCAAGGTCTCCTTCACCTTCCGGCTCAAATGAATCACAACAAAAAAGAGGGGAGGAGCAATCGCCAATGTCCATAAGGTCAGCTTGACTGAAATTAGGAGCATCGCACCCAAAATGGCCAGAAGGCTGATGGAGTCGCTCAGTACCGTCACAAGCCCTTTGGAAAAGAGCTCTCCAAGAGCTATGATGTCATTGGTCGCACGGGTCACCACACGTCCAACCGGATTTCGATCAAAGTAGGTCATCGGCAAACTTTGAATATGGTTCATAAGATCACTTCGAAGCTCATACAAAACGCGATTTCCCAGTCGATTGAAGAGATAGCGATGAGAAAACAGGAGAAGAGATCGACAGATCTCAGCAACAAGATATCCCATCGCAATCTTGGTCAATAGTGAGAGGTCCTTTTTGAGAATGCCATCGTCGATGGCATAGCCAAAAAGATTGGGAATCACTCTCCCCACTAGGGCAAGCACAACAACCGAAGCGACCGCAAGAGTAAAAACTCCCATCTGGCGGCGAACATAGGGCCAAAGACGAACAAAGATCCCCCAATAGTTGGCCTCTTGAGCCACCTTATCTTCTGAAATAAAATTGGATCTCTTTTCAGATGGACTCATATGCAGTCACAACCCTTGCTTTCAGACCTCGAAAATAAATCAGATGAATTTCCCTGAAGCTCCTCCAATCTTCGATAGAAGGGACTTGATTCCAGCAACTCCTCATGAGTTCCCACAGCTTCAATTTTCCCTTGGTCAAAAACCACAATACGATGAGCCAACTTCAAACTGGCGAGTCTGTGGGAAATGATGATGGTGGTCTGTTGACTTTCCATACGTTGATGGATCGATCTCTTCAATCTCTCAAGGAGCAACTTTTCCGTTTCATGATCCACAGCACTTAGGGAATCATCTAAGATGATGACCGGAGAGTTTCGGATGATGGCACGGGCGAGAGTCAACCTCTGCTTCTGCCCTCCGGAAAGATTTACGCCCCTTTCGCCAAGTTCTGAGCCATATCCAAAGGGAAGTGCTTCAATCTCCCCATGAAGCTCCACAGCGCGTGCGCTCTCCTGAATGGCTTCAACGGTGGGCATCACTTCAAGCCCCAAAGTGATGCTCTGGTCGATGGTTTCACTAAAGAGAAAGGACTCCTGAGGGACCAGCGAAATGAGTGATCTCAGAGACTTCTGAGTGATCTTTTCAATGCTGTGACCATTAAAGAGTATGGTGTTTTCAGCCACAGGATAGAGTCGACACATAAGTTGCGCCAAAGTCGATTTACCTGCGCCCACGGCGCCCACAAATCCAATGGCCTCTCCAGATCGAATCGTCAAAGAGACCCTTTTGAGAACCTCTTCATCATGGTGCGGGTATTTAAAGGTCAGATCTTGAATCTCAAGCTTTTCAAAATGGTCAAGTTCCACCACGCCCTCATCGGGAATGTCGCTTTCGGTCCTTAACAATTCGGTGATTCTTTCAAAGGAGGCCTTTCCCTGCTGAACGAAGCTGATCCCAAAACCGATGGCCGTCATGGGCCAGATCATCTTCTGGATGTAGCGGTGAAATGCGACCAAACTCCCAATCGTCATCGCCCCAGTCATGACGTCAGGCGTAGCATACAGAAGAAGCAGCACGCTTCCAGAAGCAACTCCAAACTCCATCACTGGTTGAAAATAGGAGTCGACCAGCGCGCTGCTGTTGCAGGCATCCTCGTACTTGCGACTGACTTCGTTGAAAAGTCGAGTCTGATTCTCCTCCTGACCGTAGCTTTTGATCACCCGAATGCCTGAGATGATCTCTTGAGTGACACCTGATACCTCAGAGAAACGATCTTGTTGAAGACGATACCTCTCATTCATGGTCTTCTCGACCCTATTGATCACAAACGGTATAAGGGGCAACAGCACGAGGGTCTTCCAGGTCCAGCTCACAGAGAGCGAAAGCATGAGAGGCAGAACGATGGCGATCACAAAAAAAGCATCAAAGAGAACTAGAAATCCAGGCCCAATGGCCATTCGAAATGAGTTCACATCGTTGGAAATCAAACTCATCAGCTGTCCAACGGGATTTCTCTGAAAAAATGAGGGCCCCAAAATAGTGAATTTCTCAAAAATGCGACCCCGCAAATCTTCTGCAACTACGTGGTGGAATCGCCCAAAAAATATGCGCCAACCATAGCGAAACAGTGCAACCCCACCTATAACAAAAAAGAAGAGGCCCGTCGTGATCGCAAGCTCTGAAAGCTGAGCCCCCTCTAGGACCTGATCGATTCCACGCTTAAGAATCAAGGGGGGGAGCGCATCCATAACATTTGTGGCCAATAGGGCACCCATCCCAATTAGGAAAGGACGACGATGGGTCTTAATATAGTAGCGAAAGGGTCTCTCGTAAAAGAGCCCCTCACTCTCATCTCTCGAATTCATTACGGATTTCATTGTGATGGTTCAGAATGCCCCTTTTTTCATCAACAATCAAAGGTTCCTTTTTAACAACATCGCGTTATATGCATTTTGAAAACAAGAAATTATCTCTTTATACTCGCAAAGAATTTTCAGATAAGTTATTTAAAGTAGGTATCGTTGAAGTATCGTTGCGAGAGGCTGAGCGCACAACTGCGCACCACTTACGCAAGCGCAACACGGGGATGAGTGAGATGCAAGAAGATCTGAAGCGGTCTGAAAGGATGCCCAAGTTTCAACCGCCACTTCCTGAAAATGTGGGGCTAACGACCAAATTGGATTCCATTGTGGCATGGGGAAGAAAGAACTCTCTCTGGCCGCTTCCTTTTGGAACAGCTTGCTGTGGAATTGAGATGATGTCCGTCATGGGGCCAAAGTACGATTTGGCGCGTTATGGCGCAGAGGTCGTTCGATTCTCCCCTCGCCAATCAGATCTTCTTTTGATTGCGGGCACAATTACAACCAAGATGGCACCCATTGTAAAAACGATCTACGCCCAGATGCTGGAACCCAAGTATGTGATCTCCATGGGAGTCTGTGCCTGTTCGGGCGGATTCTACCGTGCGTACCATGTTCTTCAGGGAGTGGATCAAGTTGTCCCTGTGGACGTCTACATCCCCGGTTGTCCTCCAGCCCCTGAAGCGGTCTTGGATGGGATCATGCTCCTGCAACGAATGATTGCAACCGGACAGCCACGCCCTTGGAAAACAGCCTGGGAGGAGGCCAACCCATGAAGACCATGGAAGTCCTTAAAGAAGAGCTCTACTCTCGATTTCCTGAATTTGCTTCTTCCATCCAGATTTTCTCCAATTTCGGAGATGTGACCTTAACTTGCCCCAAAGAGTTGATCTTGCCCCTCCTTGGTCACTTCAAGAATCGGGGTCGCTTTGATCTTCTTATGGACATCTGTGGTGTTGATTATCCTGAGAGAGCTCAACGGTTTGAGGTTGTTTACCACCTCTTTTCCTCGAAAAGTGGAGATCGAATTCGCGTTAAATGTGGTGTTGAGGAAGGAAAATCGATCAAGAGTGTGACTCCACTGTGGAAGGGCGCCAATTGGTTTGAAAGAGAGGCCTATGACCTTTACGGAATCCAATTTGAAGGGCACCCCAACCTCACCCGCATTCTCTGCCACCATCAATTTGTAGGCCACGCCCTTAGAAAGGATTATCCTGCCGACAAAGTTCAACTCTGCACTTCCCCTCTTCCATTTCATCTGAATGGGAATGGCTCAGGTGAATCAGGTGAAGATGAGGAGTCGCTCGTTCCTCTGAACATTGGACCTTCTCATCCCGCCACCCATGGAACTCTTCGAATTCTCACCCTTCTGGACGGCGAGCGTGTCAAGAAGGCAGATGTCGAGATTGGTTATCTTCACCGATGTTTTGAAAAGATGGCGGAGGTTCACTCCTACACTCAGGTGATTCCCTTCACAGATCGACTCAACTACTGCTCAGCTCCAATGAACAACATTGGGTACTGTCGAACCATTGAACGTATGCTCGGTGTGGAAATCCCCTCGCGAGCTCAAGCCATGAGGGTGATTCTTGCGGAGCTCTCGCGGATCATCGACCACTTTGTTTGCATCGGTGCCAATGCCGTCGACATTGGTGCCTTGACGGGGTTCTTTTATCTCTTTGAACTTCGTGAAAGAGTCTACAATCTCTTTGAAAAGCTTTGCGGTGCGAGACTTACCGTCTCACTGACTCGAATCGGAGGTATGGCTGCTGATGCCCCTGAGGGGTGGTTTGATGACTTGACTCAGACCCTG
This sequence comes from Pseudomonadota bacterium, assembly GCA_014584465.1. GTDB lineage: Bacteria > Bdellovibrionota > Bdellovibrionia > Bdellovibrionales > JACTMU01 > JACTMU01. Next base: position 10,995 of record JACTMU010000028.1, read on the forward strand.
AAACATCTACGTAAAGGCATTGATGAAGTTGATCGTCTGTTGACGAAAAATAAGATTTGGATGGAGCGCACTCAAATAGCTGGAGCCATCTCGGCAGAACAGGCCATTCAGTGGGGGTACACGGGGCCTTGTTTGCGAGCTGCGGGCGTGAATCTTGATCTTCGACGTCTTAAACCTTACTATGGCTACGAGACCCTTGACTTTGAGGTTCCTGTTGGAACAACGGGTGACGTCTACGATCGTTACCTTGTTCGAATGGAGGAGATGCGACAATCCATACGAATCATTGAGCAAGTGATCAAACAGATGCCTGGTGGAGATTACATCCTTCGAGACAAATCCTTTGTTTTACCTGAAAAGAAGGATGTCTACGGAAATATTGAGGGATTGATGAACCATTTTATGTTGGTCGTAAAAGGGATCCACCCGCCCGTAGGCGAGATCTACGACGCAACCGAAGCGGCGAACGGCGAGCTGGGATTTTATCTTGTCAGTGATGGAAGTGGATGTCCTTATCGTTTAAAGGTCCGCCCACCCTGTTTTCCCATTTTTCAATCTCTCCCTGAGTGCATAACGGGGGGACTTGTAGCTGATGTGATCGCAATCTTAGGCAGCATGAATGTCATTGCTGGCGAGTTGGATAGATAGGTGAATCATGTTTCGATTGTCAAAAAAGGGACTTGAATTTGTACAAAGTGAGATGAAGCGGTATGAGACCAAGAGATCTGCCATCATACCCGCTCTCTACTGTGCTCAAAACGAGAATGATGGGTGGATCAGTCAAGATGTCATTGCCCACTTGAGTGAAGTCATGGAACTTCCGGCAAGCCAGATCCACGAAGTCTTTGAATTCTACACAATGTTCAATAAAAGACCGGTCGGAAAGAATCATGTCCAGGTTTGTTGCAACATCTCATGCGCAATGAATGGAGGACGTGAACTTGCCGACCACATCCTCAAAGAGTTTTCCGTCAACGAAAATGAGGTTACCAGTGACGGAAAACTCTCCGTCAGCCGAGTCGAATGTCTTGGGTCTTGTGGAACAGCCCCAATGATGCAGGTCAATGATGATTACTACGAAAATCTCACACCGGAAAGGGCCGTTGAGATTCTAAAGGATTTGTAGCTATGGAAGTCAAATTGCTTTCGGAACACTACCATCACGACGATTTCCGTGAAATCAGCGGATATCAGAAGCGCGGCGGATATGAAGCCCTGAAGATGGCCTTGAAAAAAAAACCGCAAGAGATCATTGATGAGGTCAAGAATTCAGGGCTGCGCGGGCGTGGAGGCGCGGGGTTCCCGACGGGAATCAAGTGGGGCTTCTTACCTAAGAACGGTGAACCTCGATATCTTCTTTGCAACGCCGATGAGGGGGAGCCAGGCACCTTCAAAGATCGTGTGATTTTAGAGAGAGCTCCTCACCAACTCATCGAAGGCATGATCATCTCCGCATTTGCCATCGGCTCACACAAGTCCTACATCTACATTCGTGGCGAATATGTGAAATCTCGCAAAATTCTCGAAAAGGCCATCAAAGAGGCTTATGCTCAAGGCTTTTTGGGCGAAAACATTTTGGGAAGTGGCTTTAAGCACGACCTTGACGTCTACTCGGGTGCAGGGGCCTACATTTGTGGTGAAGAGACCGCTCTGATCTCTTCTTTAGAAGGAAAGAAAGGGCAACCAACTCTTAAGCCTCCCTTCCCTGCCATTGAGGGGTATTTGCAAAAGCCGACCATCATCAACAACGTTGAGTCTCTAGCTTCAGTCACTTTGATCAGTCGTATCGGGTCTCAAGCCTACCGGAAATACGGCACAGAAAAATCTCCTGGGACAAAACTTTTTTCAGTCAGTGGAAATGTTTGTAAACCCGGAACGTACGAAGTCCCGTTGGGATATCCTCTGATGGATCTCATCAACGTCGAGTGTGGTGGGCTTCGCACCGGGCGATCTCTTAAGGCCGTAATCCCAGGGGGATCTTCAGCTCCCGTCCTCACTGCAGAAGAGGCCCAGAAGGCTTTTCTTACTTATGAAAGTATGGCCGAGCTTAAAACCATGCTCGGCTCTGGAGCTGTCATCGTGATTGATGACTCCAACTGCATGGTCGACCTTCTTCACGTCTTGACCCATTTTTATCATCATGAATCGTGCGGACAATGCACACCCTGTCGTGAAGGAACCGGTTGGCTGAACAAACTCTGCGGGACACTCATGTCGGGGCAAGGTCGCCTTCAAGATATTGAACTCATGGATCAGGTTGCCCGCAACATGATGGGGCGAACGATCTGTGCCCTTTCTGATGCTGCGGCAGGTCCGGTGATCAGTTTTGTATCGAAATTTCGTAGTGAATTTGAGTTTTTCGTCCGAGAGGGGCGTTCTAAAATAAAGGGAGGACCACATGCTCAAATGCACCATTAATGGCAAGCAGTATGCGGTTCCTGAAGGAGCCTCCATCATCGAGGCCTTCAAGCTGGCGGGCGAATCCCTTGCTCACTACTGTTGGCATCCCGCTCTGAGCGTCGCGGGAGTTTGCCGTATGTGTATGGTCTCTATTGAGGGTAATCCCCGACTGCAGATCGCCTGCAACACCATGGTGACCGAAGGGATGGTGATCTCAAATCAGAGTCATGCCGTCAAGGATTCCGTCAAATGGGTCCTTGATTTTCATCTGATCAATCACCCTCTGGATTGTCCTATCTGCGACCAGGCTGGTGAGTGTGGACTTCAGGATCAGTACATGATGTTTGGGAAGTATACGCCAGAGATGGCCATGCCCAAACAAAGAAAGAGAAAAGTTGTCAGTCTTGGTGATCGAGTTGTGTTGGACTCTGAACGCTGCATTCTCTGCTCACGATGTGTGAGGTTTACTGAGGAGATCACAAAGACTCATGAACTAGGGATTTTTCATCGTGGTGATCGAAGCGAAATCGGGACGTTCAACGACCGCCCACTGAACAACAACTACTCGCTGAATACGGTCGACATTTGCCCTGTCGGTGCATTGACCTCTAAGAAGTTTCGTTTTCGACAGAGAGTCTGGTTTTTGAAAGAGAAAAAATCGATTTGCCCGGGTTGCTGCACAGGGTGCAACATCAAAGTCTCCTACAATTCAAAAGGTGTTTTTCGCGTCAAGCCCGATTGCAATCCTGACGTCAATGGCTATTGGATGTGTGATGAGGGACGAGATCTTTGCGAGAAGACCCAGTCAGTCGATCGTCTCTTAAAGGGGATGAGCAAATACGGTGAAGAGAAGTGGCAGGAAGGTCCCGCATTGAAATTTGCCAAGCAAGCGTGCGATGATCTCAGTGCCCTTCCTAGCTCTTCCGTGGCCCTTGTTCTAACAGCTCAGCATACTTGTGAAGAGTTTGAAGCCTTAATTCAAAGTTTCAAATCGAAATTTAAGAGCAAGAAGGTTTACTATTGGGTCAATAGGCCTGAGGACTTTCATAAATTTGATGGACTCCTTTTGCGAGGGGACCGAAACCCCAACACCGTTGGACTCCTGCAAATCCTAGAGAGAGAGGGCTTTAAGTCAACGTGGTCGGAGCTGCTTTCAGATCTCTCCTCGGGAGCCACTCAAGGAGTGATTGTGGCAGCACCTGAGTTCCCATCCTTCTATCCTGATTTTTCAGAGAAACTCTACGAACTCAGCAGGGCCAAGGTGCTCACCTGCCTCACCTCTCGCCCCATCAAAGACAGGGAGCTTTTGCCGGGCCAAAGATGGTTGATCCCACTGAAGAGTTTTTTGGAAAAGGAAGGCACCTTCATCAACTACCGTGGAGTTCAACAAAAACTGGGAACACCCTTGGAGTTGGTTCCTGATGCAATGACTCTCAGCGATTTTGCAAGGATTCTCTCGGGAGATTGGTTGGAACGTCAGGTTGAGCCTCTAGGTTCTCAGAATGTCATAAATGAGTTTATGAAAACTCCGATGAGGGGACTGTGATATGATCATTGAACGCGACAGGGCTGAATCTGCCTGGTATCTACCTCCAATAGTATCTGGCCTGATGTTGACACTTCATAAGATGATCAAGAATCTTCTGCACAGAAAAGAGATGTTGACGCTCAATTATCCCGAGGAGAAGTTCGAATATTCACCTCGATTTCGTGGGAACCATGTCCTCACCGTAAAAAAAGATGGCTCCCTTCGCTGCACAGCTTGCATGCTTTGTGCAACAGCCTGTCCTGCCGAATGCATCACCATTGAAGCCTCTGAACACCAAGATCCCAGTGTGGAAAAGTATCCCATCAAGTATGAGATTGACATGCTTCGATGTGTCTTTTGTGGACTTTGCGAAGAGGCCTGCCCCGTCGATGCGATTCGAATGGGCCCCGAATGGCAAAGACCGGGCACACCCACAGACTCTTTCATCTACGGAATTCAAGAGCTTGCCTATCGCCCAAGTCTCAAGGGTGGCATAACTTCAGATGTTGACGATCAAGAGAGGCATCGCTACGGAATTTGAATCACATGGAGGTTTGAATTGATGTTTTCTTCACAACAATTAACGATTGCTTTTGCTCTTTACCTTGCTGCTCTTTCCCTCATGGGTTGTCAATCCACATCTCAACATGAGCCCGAATCGTCAAAGAGCCCACTGAACTCCTCGACAGGATCCGACAGTGCCGAGTTTTACAAGAATGCCAAGCAACTGATCTTTGAGGGTAAGCGGTCCGGTGAAGGGTACTTCAGTCAAGATGGTTCGATGATCATCTTTCAAAGCGAACGCGAGACGGACAATCCATTTTACCAGATGTATCTTCTTAACATGAAGAGCGGCGAGGTGCAGCGACTCTCTCCAGGAACGGGCAAAACAACCTGTGGCTGGATCCATCCCTCAAATAAGAAGGTTCTTTTTTCTTCGACGCACCATGATCCTAAAATTAAAGCCAAACAGGCCGAAGAGTTTCAGGAACGTTCAAAGGGTGGGCATCGCTACTCTTGGAGCTTTGATGAGATGTATGAGATCTATGAGAGCGACCCTCAGGGAAGAAAGCTTAAGCGACTGACTCGAAATCGTGGATACGATGCCGAAGGTTCCTACTCTCCCGATGGAAAGTTGATTGTCTTTGCTTCCAATCGACATGCCTACTCTTCGAAACTGAATGGCGAGGAGAAAATCCTATTTGAAAAGGATCCCAGTTACTTCATGGAGATCTACATCATGCGCGACGATGGCCGCGAGGTTCGTCGACTCACAAATTATGGTGGCTATGATGGAGGACCTTTCTTCAGCCCAGATGGCCAGCGCATTGTGTGGCGAAGGTTTGGATCTGATGGGAAGACGGCTGAGATCTTTACGATGGCACTGGATGGATCTGACGTTCGCCAGATCACCAAGATGGGTCACCTCTCTTGGGCGCCCTTTTATCACCCCTCAGGAGATTACATTATCTTTGCCACAAGCGCCCATGGGCACCAAAACTTTGAGCTCTACATGGTGGACTCAGAAGGGACACATCAGCCCATTCGCGTGACCCAGCGAGATGGGTTTGATGGACTCCCTGTCTTCAGTCCCGACGGACGTCATCTGCTTTGGAGTTCAAGCCAAACCAGTCGAAATGAGGCTCAGCTCTTTATGGCCGAATGGGACGATCAGGCTGTTCGAAGGGCCCTCAAACTTCCCGAGCCCAAAGCGGAACTTCCTTCCCATTATCAACTTTCACCTGAAATTAAGATCGAAGATGCTCAACGCATTGTCACCTATCTGGCTTCACCTCATCTGCAGGGAAGATTGACCGGCAGTGACGCTGAAAAGGAGTACACTGGGCAGATCGCAAGATTTTTTTCTAATCTTGGACTTAAACCGGGTGGCAGTTCGAGCAGCTTTCTACAGGAGTTTGATTTCACTTCGGGAGTTCAACTAGGTGCAAACAACAAACTCTTGATCAATGGCAAGGTCGGCCCTGAGGTTGATTCTGAGTGGCGCCCTCTCTCATTTTCTCATTCTGGAAGTTACCCGGACGCTCCAATCGTTTTTGTAGGCTACGGCATTGTCTCCCCTAAGACAGAAACAGTCTCAGAGTATGATTCCTACGCTGGCTTAGATGTGAAAGATAAGTGGGTGCTGGCACTTCGTTACTCTCCCGACGAAGTTTCTGAGGAAGAGCGCCTCCACTACACCCATTTTTCAAGTCTTCGCTATAAGAGTCTTCTTGCCCGTGAGCGTGGCGCAAAAGGGATCTTGTTTGTTTCGGGCCCAGCTTCCAAGGTTCAAGAGGAGCTTGTTCCATTAAGAATGGATGGATCTTCCGTCGGCGATACCATGGCGGTCCTCTCCCTCAAGGATGGCCTTGTCGAAAGCTGGTTTAAAGAAAACCAAAAGGAATTTGGTGAGATTCACAGCGCTCTCAACCGAGGGGAAAAACTCAACGGTTTTGAGTTGAACGGGCTTATCGTTTCAGCCCACGTCGATCTTCTCCCTATTCGGAAAAAAGGGGTCAATGTGATTGGAATGATTCATCAACACCCCTCCAAACCGACGATTCTGATTGGAGCTCATGGTGACCACTTGGGAAAGGGAGATGTTGAGAGCAGCCTTGCACGAGGTGATGAGAAGGGGCAGATCCACTACGGTGCCGACGACAACGCTTCGGGCGTTGCCACAGTCCTTGAGCTTGCCCACCACTTCAAGGTTCATCCAGCTAAGAACCTAAATCTGATCTTTGCCATCTGGTCCGGTGAAGAGATCGGAATGCTTGGCTCAAACCATTTTATCACGCAGAGCTCCCAAAAAGGCGTAAAATTGAACTCTCATGTTGCAGCCTACCTGAACTTCGACATGGTTGGAAGATTGCGTGACAAACTCATCATTCAAGGGAGCGGCTCTGCAAAGGAGTGGATCTCACTGATTGAACGTACAACTATGCAAACCAAGATGAGTGTCACAACACAAACAGATCCCTATCTCCCTACGGACTCTACGGCCTTCTACATTGCTGGGGTTCCTGGTCTGAACTTTTTTACGGGAGCCCATCAGGAGTATCACACCCCTCGTGATCGCGTGGAAACGATCAACTTCGAAGGCCTCACCAACGTTGCACGGTTTGCAGGCTCTCTGCTTAGATCCGTCAACCAAAGGAGAATTCCACTCACTTATGCAAAAACGGAGAGAAAGAGTGAAGAGCAAGGGACCAATCGAGGTGGCCTTCGCGTTTGGCTTGGCACCATCCCTGATTATGCTCAAGAGGGCAATGAGGGTGTGAAGATTTCAGGAGTGACCAAGGGAAGCCCTGCCGAGAGAGCGGGGCTCAAAGATCATGACACCGTTGTGAGGCTCGGAAGTCGCACGATCAAGAATCTTTATGACTACACCTACGCCCTACAAGCATCTAAAATTGGTGAGCCAACAAAGATCACGATTCTTCGCGAAGGTAAGCGGATGGAGCTCTCGATCGTCCCTGCTTCTCGCCACTGATCTCTCATGCTGTTTTGATTTGTAGGATGTCACTTTGAACCTGCATCCGTGTTAGAAGATCTCTTATGGGCGTCTTCACTTCTTAAAAAACTCACCTGGATATGTCCAGATCTTTTCTGCCTCTTCACTGGACTTAAGTTTGCAAGGCGTGTTCTCATCTTTTGCTGATGTTTGAAACTTCATCCACTTTGGCCGATACGACACTGATGGGAAGTGTACTTTCTTTTGGTCTCTTTTGCGCAATGATCTTCTTTGGATCGAGGTCCTACTCGCAGATCTATTCAGAAATAGGAGTAGGAATGCATCATCTTTCTAATATTACCAACCAAGAGATTGGACCAACCACTCCCTACATGCTTCGATTTGCTGGTGTGGAAAAGTCGGCCTCGTGGTTTCAGTGGGGCGCCAACTTTGGTCTGCTTGTTGGCAATGCCTCAGGTCTTATAGGTGAAGAGACCACGGACTCGGTTGAGTTCGGCATCTTCTCTGCAGAATTTGGTGGAGGCTGTCACATCACCCCGCTGGGCCACCAACAGGCATTCCCTTTCCAACCCTACTTAGGTTTAGGTGGAGTCCTTGATATGGCGATGATCTTGCTTCAAAGTGGCACGGCTCCAAATGATCCGAAATCACCACACCATCTGGGATATGCACTTTCTGTCGGAGCCTACATTCACATCACACAGACCTTTGGGATCAACCTTCAAGTTGAGCAGACACGGTTTCTCACTGGAGCAAAGGGAGAGGCTCACTTCCTCGACGGCGACCGATTCCTCATTACCTTTTTCAAAGAGATGCAATTGTCCCCAAAGCCAACAAATCCAACAAACCAAAATGGCGAATAGTTGGTCGCCCCAAAACCTTTCGTCAAGTCCGACTCCAACTTTGAGACATCTCAATTTGAGAAACGTGCGCTTTGAATAAAGCGATGATAAGATTTAAGAAAGCGCCCGTGAATTCCTAGTCAATCTTATTCATCCAATTAAGGAGTAGAGTCGTGTTCATCGGTTTGAGGATCTTACTCAACCCATTCTTAATTTCTATTGCAATCAACTATCCATTTAGGTATCTCCTCCATGGACGCAGACGACTCGCGCTGTTGGTGACTCTCTTTACATTGTCTTGTGGCTGCCAAAACGAGGGACTTCTACAATCTCGTAACGAACCGTCTGATCTCGGACCTCAATGGAAGGCCCTTCACCTTCGATCCAAGGCTCAAAAGGAGTCTGGCGTTCAAGGTGGCGAGGGCATGCAGATGATCCAGATGGCTCAGTTTGCGCTTTCCAATCCAAACTACGTCTACTTTGTCGTGGACACCTCTCAGGTGTGGCGTTCCATCGACGGTGGAATGAGTTGGGAGCCAAAACCTCAGGGCTTTAGAGCCATAGGGGGCGTCTCTCTGGTCGTCGATCCCCGCAATGAGAAGGTCGTCTTTGTGTCAGGTGCGATACCTACAGGTGGTTCTCCCGTCGATGGAATCTATCGAACTCTTGATGGCGGCGACTCTTGGGAGCTTGTAAAACAGACCTACTATGAAAAGGGGGAATCAGATCGCGAGGATCCAGGCGAGGGCGAACACTATGCTTTTGATCCCCAAAGCTTTGATGGCGATCGACATCTCAGAGTCTTTGCGGCCACTCATAAAGATGGTCTCTTTGAATCCAATGATGGTGGGTCAACCTGGGCCTATCTTGGTTTGAGTGGCAACAAGATCCTGGATGTCGAACTCCATCGCTCAGGTGAAGAGATCACTCTCTACGTTGCAACCAACACATTTACAAACAACAACGACTCAGGTCTATTTAAAGTCACTCTCAGCGATTTGAATCACAATCCAACAATTGCCCCTCTTGGCATTTTGCCTAACTACCCGCGTACCATTGCTCTAGTCCCACAAGATGATTCCAACAACGACATTCTCTACGCAGTCTGTGGCAGCCGAAACGGCGTTAAATCAAGTCTCTACAAATCCTCCGATGGTGGAGTGAGCTTTGTCTCGATCGATCCCGATGAAACCTACATGGGTGAATACCGCTCAGTCTCCGTCAGTTTGGCTGATCCCAACTACATCTTTCTCAAACCAGACAACGATCTTCCCCGTCCATTTATGCCCTTTTTCTCTCATGATGGAGGTCAAACCTGGAATACACCCACCTCCGTGAGCAACAACGACGAGATTCATACGGTTCCCTACAACGAGCGCGGCATTGCTGTGGCCCCTCACCCAACAGATCCCAACATTGCCATCAGCTTTTTTGATGGGAACTCTCCCAGAATGACCAGAGATGGAGGCTTTACCTGGAGTTACTCTGGCCACGGTTATTCGGGAGGCCGAAGAGTCGGAGCATCCTCATCCTACTTCGACCGAAACGATCCAAATCGTATGATCTTTTTTCTTCTTGATTTCGGACCCGTTTTATCAACCGATGGTGGGCAAAGTTTTTCTCGAATGACCGCCAGAGTGAAAGGCCTTCAGCAGTCCACCGCGGTCGGCGCAGTGGATCCTGACGATGCAAACACAATCCTTGTGGCAGGAGGAGTTTGGACAAGCCAAGTCCTCTATCGAACAACCGATGGCGGGGCCACCTGGACCAAGAGTCTTGATCCAAATGGGAGTGAGATCTCTGGTGATTTTATTTTTTTCACATTTCATCCACAGAATTCTAGCTACGTCTATGCTGGAAGTAAGACCGACAGCTGGATCAGCCTCGACCGTGGTGCCACCTTTTCAAAGGTTTCCAATCTTTCCATCATGGGGGTGTTTGCAGGAGATGGTGATACTGTGTACGCACTCAATGGAAGTGATCTCTACAGCTCCTCAGACAGAGGGACCACCTTTCAAAAGCTCACATCTCTGGATCTCTCCAACATTCGAGAGCTCGTTCCTGATCCCGAAGATCCAACTCAGATCTATGTGGTGGCCGCCGGTGATCTGTACCGATGGAACGGAACATCGGTTGAAGCCATTGGGATTCAAGGTGGGATACCAAAGGAGACCTTCGGCAATACGACGACGACCTGGTTGTCCACCATGACCATCGACCCCCTCAATCCCAACAACATTTACGTGGGGGCACGATCAGGAAATGTCGGGCATCGTGAAGAGTTTGTCTTTCGATCTCGAGACCGAGGTAAGACCTTTGAGAACATTCGATACAATCTCCCTACACACTCCTCCGTGTGGGCCCTCTCAATTGATCCCCATACGGGAGCCCTCCATATGTGCACCGCGCATGGGAACTTTACACTTGCAAATCCCTCACGCCATGAATAGGAATCTTATAACCCGGCTCCGGGTTATGGCTCTGGGCATGACTCCCATCGACCGAATTTGAAAAAGGAGTCTTTCTGTGAAACGTTATGAGTGTCTCTCGTACTGTCTCTTTACGACCTCGCTTGGCATCATGGGAATTATGTGGAACACCGAGGGAGTTGTGCGATTGCAACTTCCTGAAAAAGATCCTAAAGCCACAAGAAAGAATCTACTGCTTCATTCACGGGTTAGGGCTGAAGAGGTTTCGAAAGACCCACAGATCGGCAAAGTCATCCAAAAGATCCAGACTCATCTTGCCGGTAAGAGTCAGGACCTTCAAGACATTTCGCTTGATCTCTCCTCGGTGACACCTTTTCAAAACAGAGTCTATCTGAAAACCCGTTTGATTCCCCCTGGTCATACAAAAACTTATGGTGAGATCGCAAGAGCCATTGGCTCTCCTCAAGCTTCTCGCGCTGTTGGACGGGCACTTGGTCAAAATCCTTTTGGACTCTTGGTTCCTTGTCACCGTGTGGTGGCTGCAAATGGAAAACCTGGTGGCTTTTCAGCCTTTGGTGGCCTATCTACAAAGGAGAAGATGCTTCACCTCGAAGGCTGTCCATTGGGAAAGTCTCTGGAGTGATGGCATCAGATTCCACACTTGGTTTGGAAGCACATTTGAGCTCAACATCGATTCCAAGTGGCTTTCCCGAAAACAAGTAGGCCGAATGCGCCCTGTTTGCAACCTTTCCCCTTGAAGTGATGCTGTTCATCAGATCAAGACTCATAAGCCCAAAGGCTAAATATTCCGACTTCGACTTGTACCCGTAGCGCTCTCGAACTTGATGAAGAAATCTTCCCGAAATTTGAAAATTCGATCCTACGTCCTCATTGGAAAAGAGATGAGTTTCAATCGGATCACTCTCCCTATCGTTAGCTCTAGGTTTCGCAACGGACAGCACGACCATCTTAACATCGATACCCTCCCTGAAAAGTTGGAGCCTCACATCTCCTTTGGAACGATCATGTCCAGTACAAATGGTAAGAATCTTGCTTGATGGGTTGTCTTCACTTGCAAAGCTCACCCGCGGCCATTCAAAAGCCGCCACTGCAGCCATAAACAAGAGTCCTCCTAAGATCATCTTCAACATCACATTGCTCCTCAATCAAAAATTACAATCGCTACTTAGGGGCTGTCCGGTAATTCCATTTTTGCCGATTTCTATAAGTTTTCCTTATACCTTCGTTGAGCCTCCTCGAGTTAGCGCCTCTGGCTAGCCCCCGGACAGCCCCTACTTAGTTTTAACATTCGAAAGTGGAGACTCCTACCTTTTAAGAGGGAGATGAAAAGTTTTCAACAGAGGTGTCCACATACTAGGCATTGACCTCCTGATCCTATCTGAGATTCACAGAGAATCTATGCTTCCCAAAAGATATATTAATCTTTTTTTGTTTATCTCTCTACCATACCCAAAAAAAGCCTACCTTCACTCGAACATCACCACCTCGAAACGAACCACTCGCCTGAAAGAGAACGCAGACCCCAACCTCTGAAGTGATCATGTCCTCCATCCCAACACCCAATTGACCGTGAAGATTGTTGACATCGCCAAAGTCACCAATTCCTCGCCAACGATCAAAACGAAATCCAAGCCCTGCCGCCAAGAACGGACGTCTAAGACTTCGTTGGAAAAAGTACCATCGTCGATCAAGCCCCATTGCACCCATGGACCCAAGCAAAGCATCTCCACTGACCGTAAAGACCCCAAAGGATCTGAACGCGAAGGTGTAGGCCACTCCAAACATAATCTTGGTCACGGAATCATGACCATCGCTGTTCCACGTTCCAAAAAAACCGCTGTAAATGGCAAATGACTCCGTTTTGGTTAAGAAAAAAAGTTCCTCCTTTGCTCTCGCTCTCAATCGCTCTGAATTCGTCTCAGGAGCAGGGGTGACTTCCAACAACATCTGTTCAGGCCTGAGAATGTGCTGTTCAGGAGTTGGTCCACCGAGATCTTCCTCAATCTCGATCATCTCACTTGAGGGGGCAGCCATGGTCCTGTGGCCAAGAAACGAAATGCCAAAAAACACAATCCCGACGATGAACAAGAGAGCACGTCTCCGTGTTTTCGCCTTTAAATTCTTCCAATCTTGAAGAGAGTGCAATCTCCCCCCTCCTTTTCTGATTTCGAGCACTTTGGATCTAGTGGTTCAACCACTAGATGACGACTTCCATGGTTTTTAGCCCATATCGAACTTCAGATCCAGGTTATGACCTTCTCTCGATCATAGGATCTTACTCCTTGCCCCGTCAAAGTAGAAGCCATTTGGACCGACTCAATGGATTCGATTTTCCTTCCCACGTGGTTCTTTAGACGCTATGAAAAGAGTCATGAGAAGAGACGACCCTTCAGAGATGCCCTTTATTATGTTTGCCCCCATGGAAGGCGTTATGGATCACACCACTCGTGCGGTCTACTCGTCGCTCGGTGGATTTGACCGATTTGTCACCGAGTTTGTAAGAGTGACCGACAAAGTTCTTCCCGCTTCGATCTTTCACCGCTACTTACCAGAACTCAGGAATGGCAGCAAAACCCTTGAGGGTGTCCCTGTGTTTCTGCAACTTCTCGGCGGCAATCCAGAACTTTTGGCAGAAAATGCCCATTTCGCCACTCAACTTGGCGCTTGTGGAATCGATCTCAACTTTGGCTGCCCATCTCCAACCGTCAATCGTCATGATGGGGGTGCCTCTTTGCTTAAGGAACCCCATCGCCTCTTTGATATTGTCTCAGCTGTGCGCAGACGAGTTCCTCAAGCCATTCCAGTGACAGCTAAGATTCGCCTAGGATTTTCTGATAAGAACAAAGTTCTTGAAATTGCCAAAGCCATTGACTCCGCGGGAGCAACGGAATTGACCGTTCATGCACGAACACGTGATGAGGGCTACCGTCCACCGGCTCACTGGGAATTCATTGCCATGATCAAAGAGGTCATAGATATTCCAGTCATTGCCAATGGAGAAATCTGGTCCGTCAAGGATTTCCTCAACTGCCAACGCATCTCAGGATGCAACCGATTTGCCCTTGCCCGCGGTGCTTTGGCGACGCCGGACCTCGCTTTACAAATACATGAGCAGGCAACCCACCAAACCTCAACGCCCATCACCTGGGAGAGCGTTCGCTCAGATGTGTTGGCCAAGTTCATTCAAAGTCTCCAATCCACCGCCCCTTCACCCTCTTTTGTTGTTTGCCGAACCAAGCAGTGGCTGAGTCATTTGGGACGAGGATATCCTGAGGCCAAGTCCCTCTTTGATTCAGCCAAACGGGCCCGCACTATGGATGAGATCCTGCCATTGCTACTGAGTTGATCACATATATTTGTATATTCGAACTATAGATTTATTTTGAGACAAGATAACTTATTGTTTATACATGTCTTTTTAATATTTCTACATCTATTATGATCACATTTGTGAATTCTTATGGAAACTTCCGATCTTTTCAGTAGAATGAATGTAGAGGCAAAAGAAACATTGAACCGGATCAAAATCATCAAAGATGATGACAGATCCTGGATTAAACCAAGGAGGAAAATCATGGACGTTTTAGAAAAAAAGAAGAAAGAGAAGATCGGAATCATGGAATCAATGCTGGGGCTTGCAACCTTTTCATTGGCAGTTGGCGGCTGCTCTTTAGGAAGCAACCAAGACCAACCTGTTGTGGCAGCAGCCCAAACATCGCTCTACTTAAGCGGCAGTGCCCAGCCGACCACGGTCGCTAAAACATTTCCAACAATACTGCTGGAGGCACTGCTCCCACAGGCAAGCGCCCTAATCCCCAGCTCCCTCGTCGACTCCCAGGACCATCCCGTGGTGCTCAACTTGGCATGGATGGCTGTCAAGGAGATCGAGTTCAAATCGGAAGAGTCGGGCACAACTGGAGAAGAGAGTGAGGTGGAGTTTCAAGGACCCTACTTCGTGGATCTGCTTTCCGTAAATCCTTCACCGCTCGACACCAGCCAAGTGGCTATAAAGGACATTCGACGAATCAAAATGAAACTTGAGCCCGCTGGCGAGAATACGGTCCCAGTGGATGCTCCGGCCGAACTTGCAACCAACAGCATTGTGCTTACGGGCACAGTAGGCGGCGTCAATTTCACCTACATCTCAGATGATGGATCTGAGTACCAAGTCTTTGGTGGTCAAGCCATTCGACCTGAGGACGGCGTCGATCTGCTGCTCTCAATCCGACTTGCAGATGTTTTGAGAAAAATAGATTTGACCGCCATATCCACAACCACCACGATCTCTTCATCAAATCGTGTTTCTGCGGCGACCGCTTGTCCTCTCATTGATGCAAGCGCTGAGGATCTCTACACCTGCTTTCGTAAGGGTCTTGAGCAAGAGGCCGATTTCGGCAAAGACACAGATGGTGATCATGAGTTGGGATCTGATGACGAAGATGTTGAGGTTGAGTGATGGCTTTGCATTCTCAAGAAGAGCGACCCAATGTGTTCAGCTATCATAACCACCGAGAATTTCTTAAAGATTGGATCGCTCATCTTAAGAAACAGCAGAAAAAGATGTCCCTGCGGGAGATTGCCCGCAGGGCTGAATTTGCCGACGGCTACCTACCGATGGTTCTTACAGGCAAACGACGTTTGAGCAGCAAGGCCCTTGAAAAGATGCTCCCACTTCTAAAGCTTACACTTTCCGAGCAAAAATTCCTAAGACTCTTGTGGGTCGTTTCCGAATCTGACTCCATTGATGAGCGTAAAGAGACCCTTAAGAAAATGCAAAAATTTTCTCAATATCAAGAAAACAGCACCAAAGAGATTGAGGTCTACCAATACTTGGTACACTGGTTTTACGTCGTCGTTCGAGAGCTCGTCAGGGTCAAAGGCTTTTCCGAAGACCCTAAATGGATTCAATCACTCTTCTATCAAAAGCTCTCCCAACAGGAGATCAAGGACTCATTGGACTTTCTTAAAGCCCGGGAGTTCTTGAAATGCGATCCCAACGGGTCCATTTCACAAAATCAAAAGCCGCTTGAGTGCAAAGAGGGGGTCTACAAGGTTTCCCTGGGCTCCTTTCACAAACAGATGCTGACTCAGGCAATCAGATCCATTGAAGAGGTGCCCAGTCAAGATCGCCTGATCATGGGCCACACTGTGGCTCTATCTCAAGAAGATTGCGAGAAGTTTAAAAAAATGGCCGAGGATTTTTTTAAAACGATCTCGGTTCAAGCCCCTATTGGTGAACCTGAAAGAGTCTACCACATGGCATTGAACTTTTTTCCCATTACCAAGGAGCACGTTTCATGAATCATTTAAGTTATCGTTTCAATTTACAAACGTTTCTTATATCTATGATGATATCCCTATTCTTAATTTCATGCCAATCCAACAGTGATGGTGGCACGACCACTGGCAATCCCGTTACGGTTGGTTTTGCAGTTGCCGGAAACAGCCAAGTCACGAATGTCACAAACTCCTTTAGGTCCATCTTGGATTTGAAGCACCTCTTTGACTCTCTCTTTCTCAAAGTGGCTCAAGCGGCCATTCTACCCATGAATCTCCAAGACCTTTCGGGACTTACAGTGACCGTGACGGAAGCCTGGGTTGGAATCAAGGAGGTCGAATTCAAAGTCGAACAAGTCAATGATGGAACGGACGAAATTGAGATCAGATTTCAAGGCCCCTACATGGTCAATCTCCTGGAATCCTCACCGGAACTCTTGGCAACAGGGACCATTTCACAACAGACCTACAAACGAATTCGAACCAAGCTTTCACGAGTCGAAGATCTCCCATCGGGTGCCCCCTCTGAACTTCAAACAAACAGTCTCTATCTTGCGGGTACAATTGGACCTTACTCATTTTCCCTATCTTCAAATGACGAAACGGAATTTGAAGTCGCCGGCGAAAATGGCATAACACCCCAGAACAACCGAAATCTCCTTGTGGTCATGAACCTTGCAGATCTCTTCAGAAAGATCGACCTTTCTGTGATCACATCCGACACAAACATCAATGAAAATAGCCGCTTTGACACATCGAACGTTTCCAAGTGCACGGCAATTGATCCAAGCGCCCACGATCTCTACACCTGTTTTCGTAATGGAATTGAAAGTGAATCCAATTTTGGTCAAGACGACGGTGACTTTGATCTAGACGAAAATGATGAAACTGTTAAATAGCCCTTCTGCCGAGGCGGATCCAAGTGATACGGTGAGGTCATCTTTCTGAGCTCTTCGGTTCTAGTGGTGATTCCAATAGTATTGAGCTCATTTCTAATTTCAAGTCCGGGCTTAGAGTCCATCGATCTTTTCGAATTAGGATACCCCAACGTACTTGGCCACTGTGGAAAGAAGCACTTCCTTAGCCACGGGCTTAGTAATATGGGTGTCGCACCCAGCTTCTATACTACGCTCAAGATCCTCTTTTAAGGCGTATGCAGTAAGTGCTATGATCGGAATTCGTGGCCTCTTTTGCTGAACTTCCCATTGTCGTATGGATTGAACAGCTTCATGACCATCCATTAATGGCATTTGAATATCCATAAGAACTAGGTCATATGTGTGATTCATGTACTTATCTACTGCTTCGATTCCATTCTTCGCATAATCCAAATCTACAGGACACTTTCCCAAATATGCACTGATGAGCAGTTGATTGTCCTCAGAATCATCTGCCAATAGAATCTTGGTGGATCGAGCCCAAAGAATCATCTGTGGGTTCAGCGCAACAACTCGACTGTAATCACCCTCGGATCCCTCGCTTACCTTTTCCAACTGAACCGTAAAAAAGAAGGTGCTCCCGATTCCTACATAACTTTCAAGACCAATCTTTCCGCCCATCAACTCAACAAGCCTCTTGGAAATTGCCAAACCAAGACCCGTTCCACTGATACCTCTCACTTTTTGCGCCTCACCTCGATGAAAACTTTCGAAAATTGATTGACACAGTTCGTCTGGAATACCTACCCCTGTATCCTTGACCACAAACTTAAGAGCAATGGTTTCATCTTGCTCACTGATGCATTCAACGAAAACCTCCACGCCTCCTCGATGAGTGAATTTGATCGCATTTCCGATCAAATTCACCAATATTTGCTTCAAACGATTCGGGTCACCACGTAATAAAAATCTATCAAACTCACTCCCAAGATAGCCAAAAGACAAACCTTTATCTTCAGCTAACTGTTTCATCAAGGGCTCGATATCACCCATCAATCCACCAAGAAAGAATTCCTCGCCTACTAAATCGATCTGTCCCGAGTTAACTTTCGAAAAATCCAAGATATCATTGATCACGTGCAGAAGGTTTTTCCCGGCATTTTGAAAAATTCGAACAAATTTCTTTTGTTGCAAATTCAGTTCTGTTTCACCAAGTAGTGAAGCCATTCCCAAGATGGCATTCATAGGCGTTCTTATTTCATGACTCATATTTGCTAGAAATTCTGACTTAAATCTTGACGACGTTTCCGCCGACTTCAATGCTTGCTTTAACGACTCTTCAAGTGATCGAAATTCTGTAATATCTGTATGCAAAGAAACAAGCGATTCGACGTTGCCGTCCGGATCTAACATTGGAACCACGGTGAGCCTTACATTAAAATGACTCCCGTCCTTACGTCGATTGAGAAGCTCACCTCCCCAATTTTCTCCCGACAGAACTGTCTGCCAAAGATTTCGATAGAACTCTCTAGACTGAAGACCGCTTTTCAATATGCTCGGTTTCTTTCCAAGAACTTCACTCGATTCATAGCCTGTCAACTTCGAAAATCCAGGGCTCACAAATCGAATGACACCTCGAGTATCAGTCATGACAATGGCCTCTCCCGCTGCCTCTACCATGGCTGCATAAGCTCGAACTCGTTTCTCAACATGACGCAACCTCGTAATGTCGACCCCGTAAATGTTCACGATCTTTCCAGAAAAGATTCTCTGTAAAATCCTTACATCCTCAACTTGATAGGCAATCTCAGTCACCGATCGAAAAATCTGCTCAATCAAAAGTGTGTACTCGGCGATGAGTTCAGTATGAGAAATCTTTCGACCAACCACATTTTCTCTTAAGTTTTGAAACCTATCACGGCTCTTAAGCAGATCTCTGATGGTCATTTGTATCGATGGTTTCAAATAAGAAAACGATGGTGAATTGACGAACTCTCCAAGTCTCTTCATTTCGTCATCTGTTACGATCCATTGATCTTCAAGTACTGGTCCAAACTCGCCCACGACGGAAGCCAAGAACATCGTTGAGTAACCCCGTTCAATTTGTATTTCATGGGCTAAATTCGACAGTCGAATTGCACTTTGAGACTCCATTCCTACTTGATCCATTTTGGCGATCACATCCAAACCAGGAACAATCTGTTGACTTAGAAAATAGAGAGAAAGAAGAAGGGGGCTTGCCACAATGAGTGCAAGCTTGGCTTGAAAACTCAAATCCCCTAACCACTTCATGAATGATTTAATAGCTTTATAGAGCCTATGGTGTTTCATTTTTCATAAGGAAAATACACCTTAAAAAGTATTCTTAATACTAAAGAATTCTATATAAGTTCGAATATTCCCAAGAGAAGATCAGGAGATGTTTCCAAAAGAGCGACCTCAGTTCAGCTGGCAATACCGAGGGGAAACCCATTGTTCCATCATATATATGAATCTATAATACATCTTTACCTTCATGTTAACGCCTGGGCTTCAAAAATGAATTGTCTTGATGACCCCTCCGGAGACAAAGTGGACCGACCACCGGATCGTCTTCAAAGCATGCCTCTTCGGGGTGTTGGCGGTCTTTACAAGACCTGAAGCAATGATGAAACTTTGACCAATGGGTGACAACCCACCTTCCTCTAGGCGAGAACCTGTTCTTTCAAGAAGATGGGAAACAAGATCTGAAATCTCATCAGTGACCCTTTCAGCATAAACGAGAGCGTCCACTCCTATCTGCCCTGTTCGCTCCACAGTGATCGAAACAAGATCACCACCTAGGTTGATCAAACATAATGGCGTCTTAACCGGACCACGATCTTCCTCTTTGATCAAACACTCCGGAGATCGAAGCGCCTTTTCAATGAGTTCGGTGTAACCGAGAATGTTCCTGGCCTCCTCTCCTATGAAAACCACGGTCTCTCTGCCAATCTCTCTTGTGTAGGATGACTCCTCCCCGAACCACTCATCGGCTTTTACATCAACATGGGACAGTAAAACTGAACTTAGAAGCAATGTGAATATAAATCCTTTCATGATTTTTCTCCTTTTTCTAATGTTCTTGTGCAACTCATCTCCATTCTCGCGTCCACATCCCAGAACCTCATTCTGAAAGAGGGACGGCTGAGCTCGAAGGCTAGCTCATCGAGCTTCGAATCAGCAAAACCCTTACGGGCCTTGATGAATTCGAAGTGCACTCTTATTCGTTAAAGAAACGGTGATCAACCATGAAAAAATTTTATGAAAAATTTTCCTCGTAAGGACAAAAATTGGCTCTTTTCGACTCTCTACGAGGGTTATACGAGTCCTACAATGCGGACGATCTCTTCAATCGTTCAATTCGCTCCTCAAGAGGAGGGTGAGTGGAAAAGAATCGCATAAACCCAGCAGGCTTGCTCGATATCTTAAAAGCTTGAACGGCCGTTTGGCCTCGACTCTGATCAACTCCGTCAAATGTGCGTCTTAAGCCCTCAAGTGCGCGGATCATGTTCTCTCTTCCTGCCAAACGAGCACCACCTCGATCGGCACGATATTCACGAAATCGCGAAAACCAAGCTACCACCATTGAACCTAAGATCATGAAAACAATTTCCAAAACAATTTGAACGGCATAAAATGCCATTGGACTTCCCTGACTTTGACGATCATCACGATCCCGACCGGCCATGGTAAGAGCAAACGCAATCACTCGAGACAAGAACATCACAAAAGCGTTCACAACTCCTTGAATCAGAGTCATCGTCACCATATCGCCATTGGCAATATGAGCAACTTCGTGACCAAGTACGCCTCGAACCTCTTCACGCCCCATCCTTTGAAGGAGACCTTGAGATACAGCCACAAGCGATCGAGACTTCGTCGGCCCCGTCGCAAAGGCATTCACCTCGGGTGAGTCATAGATCCCCACCTCCGGCATGACCGGCAATCGAGCAGCTCGAGCAAGATCATGGACTGTCTGGACAATCTGTTGCAACTCAACATCGCGCACATCCGGCGGAATGACTCGAACGCCCATCATCATCTTGGCCATAACCCTCGACAATCCGAGCGAAATCAAAGCACCACCCATCCCCCACACGAGACAGAAAACAGCGAGAGAGCCATAATCTAAACCGTACTGATTCAAATAGGGCTTGACGCCCAAAAGACTCAGAATCACAGAAATGGTGGTGACCACCAAAATGTTCACAATCAAAAATAGACCAACTCTCTTAAACAGTGCCACAAATCCTCCTCTCAACAACGAGACAACCTACATCTCTTTCCAATATATCTCAAATTGATACTTGTGAAAAGACGATAAATTTGATCAAATCATTCGTTAAAAAGAATAGATCATCCCTCTCATTTGCAACCTGGAGACATGATGCAGTGGCTCAATTATCACCATCTCTATTACTTTCGAACCATCGCCACCGAAGGCGGAATTGCCAAGGCTGCCGAGAAGCTCCGATTGGGGCAACCCACTCTCAGCACTCAGCTCAAACAACTTGAGGAAGCCGTAGGCACTCCACTCTTTGAGAGACGAAATCGCAAAATGTTACTTACAGATGCAGGTAAAGCTGCGCTCAATTACGCCAATGAGATCTTCAAACTTGGCGATGAGATGGTGGAGGTCCTTCGCGATCAGACTGTGGGAAACAAGACTCATCTGCAGATCGGTGCACTTGACGGAGTCCCAAAGAGCATCGTCCTTTCGCTCGCGTTAGCTGCATCCAAAATGGAGTCCTGCACGATCTCAATCTTAGAGGGTAAGGGAGATGAGCTCTTTCGTGAGCTCTACGCACATACCATTGACCTCATCATCTCAAATTATCCACCCCCCACTCTGGAAAAGAGACAGACCTACTCTCGTCCCGTTGCAAAGATTCCCGTTGCAATCTTTGGCGTATCAAAATTTCGTTACCTCAAACAAGGCTTTCCTTCATCGCTCAATGGGGCCCCTTTCGTACTTCCAACTGCGCACAGCCGACTTCGACATGATCTCAACCACTACTTCAAGCTTCAAAACATTCAAATTGAATCAAAGGCTGAGACCCAAGACACGAGCCTTCAGAGGCTCTTAGCTCAAAATGGATTAGGTGTTGCCCCACTCTCAGAAGTTCCTAGTGGCAATTCTATGCAAAGCGAAAAACTTCACAGGATTGGACGCCTCAAGGGAGTCTACGAGGAGATTTGGTTGATTGCGGCCGATCGAAAGCTTGAAAATCCTGTTGCCTCAAAGCTGCTTAACTCTTTCTCTCTGGATTGAGCTTCACTGAAAAACGGCTCTAGTGATGGTCCAGAGAGGGTTTGAACCTCTGGCCATTGTGCTCGATCGATAAAACAAAAGAATCTCTTTCTCTTTTTCGAATGTCTTTCGTCCAAAGAGTCTGTTAGCTTGAGGTATGAGTTCACTCGTTTCCACGATCTCTGTTGCTCCTCCATGGCTTTGGACTGCCTTTATAGTGGGCATCCTCATTCTACTTGTGGTGGATCTTGCGCTGTTCGGCCATGGTGAGGGGATGAACCGACCCAAATCTGCCCTTATCGAAAGTGCAGCATGGATCTCAGTTGCCCTCGCGTTCAATCTTTGGTTTGCGTTTGCCTTTGGCAAGAACCTTGGACTTGAGTTCCTCACGGGTTATCTTGTGGAGAAGAGCCTGAGTGTCGACAACCTCTTTGTGATTTTGCTTATCTTTAGTTCGTTTCGGATCCCTAACAAGTTCCAACACCGCATTCTCTTTTATGGTGTTTTGGGAGCCCTCGTTTTAAGGGCCATCTTCATTATCTTGGGCGCTCATTTGCTGGCATTGTTTCATTGGATACTCTACATCTTTGGGCTCATTTTGGTTTTGACGTCCATCAAATTCTTACGAGATACAGATGACGAAGTCAACGCCACAGAGAATTGGTCGATCCGACTTCTTAAGAGGTTCATTCCCACAACGTCGTCACTGAGTGAAAATCGTTTTTTCATTCGTGAAGGAGGAGTGAGAAAGGCAACTCCACTCCTGCTTGCGCTGATTGTGGTTGAAGTGACCGACCTGATCTTTGCTGTGGATTCAATTCCTGCCGTTTTTGCCGTAACCCAGGATGCCTTTGTTGCTTTTGGATCAAACATCCTGGCCGTTTTAGGTCTGAGAGCTCTCTATTTTGTCCTTGCCGATTGGGTCGGAAAGCTACGCTACCTCAAACCTGGACTTGCCGCTATTCTGGGTTTTATTGGCGCTAAGATGCTCCTTATGGACATCTTCAAGATCCCGAGCTGGATCTCGCTTTTGGTCATCGTGGCCATCTTAACAACGGCAGGCTTAAGTTCCTGGTACGTCGCTCGAATTGAACAAAAGCGAAAGGACGGCACCGACCCTTACCAAAAGGACTCCTAACCTAGGGCTCATTGTTGATTTACTCAGCCTTTAAGTGATCCATCGTCAACTCGGTGGACTCGATGACTGCAGACTTCACAGAGTCTTTAAAGTTTCTCGATTCCCACTTAGTTCCGACCATGAACCCTGAGATGGACACATCGGTCATTTGAGGATTCTCTGCATTGACCGCAAACTTCCACGCCACATTTGTGTAACCAAAATTCGTTGAATGGCCACGCCCCGTCTTCTCAGAAAGCTCAGCAATTCTCTGTTTTGTAGGAGTTTCCATCTCGATTTCAATGGAACCATCCTCGTTTTCTTGGCTTCGCACCCCAATGAAGGCATAATCATTGAAGATTGCAGCTTTCACCCATGACCATACATACATTCCGTCGTCTTCATGGTGGACTTGATTCTCGATCACCGACGGAAGTAGATATTCACATCTCACCTCTTCACCCGTTTCCCGATTCACTCTTGTTGATCGGCAATAGTTTTCAAAATCAAGCAATCGATCTTGGATTGCCACAGGTGGCTTTGCAGCTTGAGTCGAACCTGTCACTTCGTAGATCACAAACTTGTTTCCAAACTCTCTCTCAATTCCGTCCAGGGCATCAGATCCAAGAACAGATACAAGTCGTTCTGAGTCAACCACGTCGACTGTGACCTCTGCCCACCCGACTGCGTGAAATGCAAGCACCGTCAAAAAAAACAATATCCCTCTCATAGATCTTGATTCCAATTTCGTCCGTTTCATTCTGAAATTCCCCCATCGGTCTCGCACCCTCAATTGTTCCCAAAATCGTATACAAATACGATCCCTATTCTCCTATACCACTGCCTTGGGGGAGTTTCATCTAAGAAGATGGAGGTTTGAAATAATTACAGAACTCGATGCTATAATAGTTCCAGGTTGTTTACAAACCCGTGGCTCTAGAGCTCAAATGTAATGGTCAGTGCGGCAAGACCATTTGCAACACCCACCAACATGAGAGCGTTTTGAAGATCTTTGTTTGTCTGTAAGGTTGAGTTGTAGATCCCTAATCCCGCAATCTGTAGGTGGGAGAGCATTCGAATCTTCCTAAGGTGTCGATCCTGACGGGTGCGAATTTTATGGTAATTGGTTAGAAAGTCGCTCCTCTCCTCAACTGAGAGCGAGCGGCTCTGAGAAAGCGCATCCCCAAGCACACGAAGATCGCTCCCAACGTTTCGAAGACTGAACCCATGACCAATCGACATGACCCCAATGCCTTGAAAAAGAATGTAGACGCCCTTTTCGCCACGATCGACCGCCGCATTCTGCCCCACAAGGCCTCCCAACAAAAGAAGTGAGCCACTGATGACGTAACTGAGCCCCTCGCTCGACTCCCGCCGCTCAATGGCTTGAACCTCTTTCTTGAATTCAGGCCATTTGGTAGAAAACTCCTCAGCGCTTGCTGCAAATGGAAAAAAAAACGTAGCTGCAATGATCAGTTTTAGATTTGCCATGACACTTGAAGATAGACTGTTTGGGTATAGAAATCGCTCTCCTTAAGAAAAACAGTGGCACTGTAGAGAATCCCTGCATTGAAATTTTCGTAGACCGAAAGAGCTCCGGCGGAAACTCCGAACTGGTCGACCCCTGCCACAAGAGACATCGCTCCGTAAGAGTAGATGCCTCCAAAGTGAATTTTCTCCGAAAAGCCCTCTTCGTAGGAGAGACTTCGATAGTCTAAGGCCAACTCAAGCTTGCCAGCTCCTACAGGAGGTGTGATGCCTACTCCGACCTGGGGCTCAACCGGCATCGGAACCTCATCATGAGGATCAGAAATGACGCCAAGATTTGCAACCTTCACAGCCCATTTGGGTTTCCAAGGAACATCGTAGATCCAAATCATGGATGGTTCCACAAAAAAACCCTGCTGTTTCTTCGGCTTGAGTTTTTCGTTTCCTGTCTCAGTCAGAAGCTCAAAAATGGAGAACTGCTGCTTCACGAATCCCTGTTCCACAGCTCGTAACTCTCCTCCTACATAGAAACCTCGAAACAGTCTTAGTCCTGACTGCAATCGAAAAGATTTTTCATCCATTGTGTTGAGTTCAATCACTGGACTTGCTTCATTTCGCGTAACTGAAAACCCCTTCAAACTGGCCTCATAGGATGCATTGAAATAGCGAGAAAGAAAACTGAGATTGCCGTCAACCTCAATCTGCATGATCTGTGAGTCACCAAAGAGTGTATCGACATTTTCTTGATTGACACCTGATTGAACTATATTGTTGACACGCTCATAGGAGTTGTACCCGTTGGACATCACAAACTGAAGATGATACTGACCCTTCTTTGTTAAGGGTGTCAGAGCAGCGTTGCAGGGAAGGCCCGCCAATGGCACAGTGACTGTAAGGCATGCGTAGGCAAGACCTTTAACCAAAATGGATCCACTTTGTGTTTCAAATGTTCTATAGATATTAACGAAAAAATAATCACATTATTGATATAAAAAAGCGTTGTCGCAACGCTTAAAAATTCCTCTTACTTTCTTCTTATCTCTCACTAAGCGATTCATTTTCTTCTCCGTTAGCTTCTTTAGATCCTTCAAATTTGTTTCCTGATGACTTTTCAATTCATGATTCTTCAGATGA
>JACTMU010000087.1 GCA_014584465.1 Pseudomonadota bacterium
ACAGATTTCAGTCTCCAGTCTTCAGCTTTTGGATAAAGGCATAAAGCATTTTTTTTATTTCTTCTGATTTCTCAAAAAGTTCTTTGGATTTTTCCTCGCGTACCATTTTCAAATCGGTAGATAAGATTATCAGACATTCCACTTCATTAGCTGAGGCATAGGCAATTTCAAGAAATCTCGCAAATTCTTTATTCGAATTCCTGCATACTGCAAATCGCCGCTTAAAAGCATTAAAAAATTAATTTTAGTCATTTTACTTTTTTTTGGAGTCATCCAGAACAGGCTCTCTATTCTTTTTTTGCAAAGAAAAAGTTTTTCTGGGGGCTGATTGCTATGCTGGTGACTGAAGATTGACGACTGATAGCTTCGTTCATATGAAAATAGATATTATAAGAAGGCCACGGTGCGCTCATGTTCAGAGTGAGGGAGACGTTGGCGAAGGATGTTGGGGATCTCGGCAAATAGGTAACGTCTTGAAAAGTGAGTGAGAAAGATCTTCTCACAGCTCATCTCAGAAAGAAGCGGTTTCAATTCATCAAGGTGGAGGTGGCCCCACTTATGAGCCTTCTCAATGCTCTTACGCTCATCAAGATAGGTGCACTCCATCACAAGATAGCGGCAATTCTTGAGCCAGGGATTCTTCTCAAAAACGTGAATTGTCGTATCTCCTGTGAAGCAGAGAAATGGCTCATCGTGATGTTCATCGACTTCAACCCCGCTTCGTTTGAGGGCGACGATCTCCGGTCCACTCAGTCCATGGTAGGTTGCTTTGAGCTTTTTAAAACGACGGTGGATTGCGTAGCCGAAGGAGGGGACTCGATGGGTGGTCTCAAAGGGTTTGACGTAATAGGGAGGGGCAAGCTCATATTGAACTCCCAAGGAGACGGGTTGAACTTCGTAAGGGTTCTTAAAGTCTTCAATTTTGCCCCAGAGATCCATGATCTGATGAAAGGGTTCGATCATCGCTTGGGGAAGATAAAAGATGGGTGGTGGGACCTTATTGAGCGACTTTTGTGAGGCGATGTAGGGGAGACCCGCGGCATGATCGAGGTGTCCATGGGTGATGAAGTAGTGTTCCGCATTGAGGTTCCATGGAAAGCCCTGAGCAACATCGACGCAAATTTTGAGCTGGGGAAGGACAAAACTGGTCGCCTGACCAGCTCGAGAATATCCGTAGAGATCGAGCTCTTTGATCTTGTGGCAGCAGACGCGCTGATCTTCCCAACGCATCAGTTAAGATACCTTTCCGGCTCCAAAAAATAGCTCTTGATGAGTTTTGCCATATGGGCACCCTGGACCCCATCGATGAAACGGTGATCAAAGGTGCAGGCGACCGACAGTATCGGTCGGATCTCCATCTTGCCATCAATGACCACCACTCGGTCCTGAATGGTGCCAAGTGTGAGAAGCATAGGGACTCGTGAAAAGGGAAGGAGCGGGGCCCAAGCGACATCGATGCCAAGAGATCCTACATTGGTGATCATGATCGAGCCAAAGGGATCTTTAGGAAACCCAAACCAAGAGAGGTTGAGATTAAGTCCATAGATCAGCCAAGAGGTGAATCGCAAAAATGGGCCAATCATGCACCAAGGAATGAGTTTGGTTATATTGGTTGATTTCTTTAGTTCCTTGTTCTCTCGAGCCTTCACCCTCGAAGCCTGTTTGTTGATGTAGGCTGCAAGTTCCAAGAGAGTCCTATTTTCAGCCTCTGGAACTGAGCAGCCGGAAAGATCGGCCTTTCCAACCTTGTCGCCACTACTTCCAGGGATGTTCACTTGGAAGAAGAGGGTGACATGTTTGCGCAAGTAGATTCGACAACCGCGAATCATCCCATTGATCTCAGGGCGGATCTTCAAAATCTGAGCTGCTGCTCGCCCCACAAGATGAGTTGGTGTGATCTTAACGCCATGTTCTTTTTGAATCGAGGCGATGTATCGATTGGCAGCGCTCATATCAATCTCGACCAAGGCATAGACAGAGGGGTCACCGACGGTTCTCCACGATCCCATGGCCATCTTGCGAAAGGTTGAGGCCCGAGTCAGCTTGGTCATTTCTATGCGTCCCAAAGGTCCTCCCTAGGTGAGTTGAGCGTATTCAGATGCGATCACATCGTGGCCTAGCCAAAGGACAGGAGCTCGCGGATTCCAGCTCTCCTTTATGATGAGAGATCCGCTAGCTGAAAAGATCAATTCACTCAAAAACGAGGTCAGTGGATTGTCACGACCCGTTTGCAAGGAGGAAAGATCGTCTGAGCACTGAAGCTGCTCTTCGAGTTGCTCCCTGGTGCTATGGTGAGGCCAATCTTCGATTGAGTTCCACTTGGGACCGTAGCGAGTGGCCAAACACTTTTCAACCTGCTCTTTGAGTTGACTCAGAGTCACTTGGGGTTTCAAAAACCCTTTGCACTTCTCCAAACAACTTTGAATGTGGGGATGTTTTCCGCCTTCACGTTGAAGGGCGCTGATCAAAGCATAAAGGGAGATCTCCACTCCTTGAAAGACCGAACTTGAGTTGGTCAGTATCTCAGGGCAATTAAATACGACGGCTTTAACCCCATCCTTCCATGCGTTGTGGGCCACCATTTCAAGATCCATCTTGGCCCAACCCTGAAGATAGGGAGTGTAGGACTGCCACCTATAGTGGTCCTTGTGGAGGACCTCTGTTCCGTGGTAACCATAAGCAACATAGCGCACTTGTTGCCCCTTGGCCGCCCACCGATCACGAAGATCCTTAGACAAAGAGATAAGATCATCAAAGGTCTGAGAGGTGACCGATCGAAAATTCTTTTCACAAAGTTGACCCAGCGGAGTTTCCCAGAACTCCTTAGAGCTTGTGTAGCGATCTCCTGTGCCCTTAAAGACGCGGTTGAGAATGGGCATGTAGACCTTTGCTCTAGGTATGCCACCAGCCATGGTGTGAACAAAAAGGAGATTGCCTGTTGCCGCCCTTTCGGCTTCTACAAGAAATTCTCTCATTGAATTTCTAAATCGCTCCTGACCCTTTTGAAGGGACTCTTC
Organism: Pseudomonadota bacterium; assembly: GCA_014584465.1. Lineage (GTDB taxonomy): Bacteria > Bdellovibrionota > Bdellovibrionia > Bdellovibrionales > JACTMU01 > JACTMU01. Next base: position 3,018 of record JACTMU010000087.1, read on the forward strand.
AATCTGGGCCCAATCAAGTCTTGCTTCCATCCAGGAAGAGATCTTGAGCGAACGCAGCTGATCTATGGGAGAGTTCCCCTGCTTTGAGCATTCAAGGTCAAAACCTGCCTCGAGTGGCACATTGATGAGGGGCTGTCCCTTCTCATTGAGTTCCTCTTCATTGAGTGGACGAAGGCCCGCTTGAGGGTCTCTACGGCCAACTGTTGAGTAGATGACCTTCATACCCCTTTTCTTGGCTTCGTCGACGATTCCATTTGCATAGCTTCTTTGAAAGAGCTCCCCGACGAGGACAACCGTATCTCCCGCTTTGTAGGCATCACTGATGTTCACATCGCGTAAAGCTTGAAACGAGATCATCAAAAAACCCCCATACATCCAGAGAATTGAAATTTCACCCACGCCCCTCGTTTATAACGACCAAATGGTGGGAAAAAAAGGATTTTAATGCGACTGATGCAGCGCAGTTCTCTATGAAAATCAACACCTTTCTCCATTTTTTTTTTGATCTGTCTCAACTTGAGATGAACGCGTTAAAGAGTTTTGTGAATTCGACGATGAATCTTAAAATGGAGGCAGAGTGGACCTTGGCAGGTGATAAAAATGGAAGTGACGGACCAAAGGTTTGAAGGAGGAACAGGTGACGAAGAAAGTGCTCCAAAACAGTTTCTCAAGAATTGAGAAGAGCCTGAATCGACTTGGAGAGGAGACCTACAGGGCCCTGATGGCCCAAAGTGATCTTTCATCTGCTGTGAACCCATTTTACGACCCCTCAGAAGGGATTGACATATTTAACGAAGGTTTACGATTCTTAGTGGACCATGTGGACCATCCTGAGATGGTTCAAAATTATTTTCGATCTGTTCGAGAGAGGTACAGAGGGTTTGCAGTGGGGACCCAACACTATCAACTGATCCTTGATGAGTGGTTGAAGGCGCTGGAAAGGCTCTACGGCTCTGAGCGGTGGAGGCATGCTGAAGGATCCATTTGGAACGAGGCCTTCCGGCTTGCGAGGGAAGTGCTTTGTGACACCGGAGGAGATTCTCCGTCGGATTGCGAATTTTCGGCTAAAGAGCTAGGTCAAGAGAGACAGAGAAGCGCATCTTAGACCCCACAATTTAGATCCGGGTTGAAAAATTTCAAAAGTTCCATCAAGATCACAGATGTGAAAAAGCGAGTCTGTGATTTGGGAGAACTGGGGTTGATCGAGAAGATCAAAAGTCAGGTGTTGCACCTCTCCTCTGATGTGGTTGGGATCGGTGATGACTGTGCAGTGATCGGAACTGAGTGTGGAGAATCACTTCTTGCAACCACCGACACCCTGATCGAGGGGATTCACTTCTTACGCGAGACATGCCCCTTTTTTGATCTTGGATTCAAGTCCCTTGCGGTGAATTTAAGTGATATCGCTGCAATGGGGGGAACCCCCAAACATGCACTTGTGTCACTTTCTCTTCCTCCAGAGATGGAAGTGGATGATTTTGAGGAGTTTTGGAGAGGTTTTTTCAAATTGGCCAACCAATTTCAGGTAGCTCTGGTTGGTGGGGACACCACTGGCTCTCTAAGAGACTTGGCCATTTCGATCACTTTGCTCGGAACATGTGACCCATTCCATCTGAAATTTCGATCTGGAGCTCGTGCAGAGGACATCATCTGTGTCACTGGCTTCGTGGGAGACTCGGCTGCGGGCTTTAGGCTTTTGCAGGAGAAAGTGCAAAGTTTCACTCGGCCGGGAATAAGCCTCCAGGATTTCGAATTCTTAACAAGTCGTCATTTACGTCCCTTACCTCAGGTAGAACAGGGGATTTGGTTTGGAAAACGAAAAGTGGTTCATGCCATGATGGATCTTTCTGATGGAATTCTCTCCGACCTTTCCCAGATCATGTCGGGTTCTCGTCTTGAGGCTGTGGTTGAATTGGAGAGTCTCCCTCTTTCGCATGAGTTTCGTCGTGTGTGTGATCACTATGGTTGGCCCGCAATCGAGCTCGCACTCACCGGAGGAGAAGATTATCTGCTTCTATTAACAGTGGATCCCAAGGAGTGGCCTCAGCTTCAGCAAGAGTACTTCGAGGAGTTTGGCGAAAATCTTCATCCGGTGGGTCAAATGTTGCTTGGGGGAAGTCCACGGAAAAATCAACCCTCCTTTTTGAAGGAAGGCCGCATTGCTGCGTTTTTGGGCGAACCCTTCGACCACTTTTCCGGCTCAAAGAGAGGCAAGATGAAATGAAGTGGTCCCACGAATTGAATCTTCGTCGAGGCCTATGGATCTTCCTAGGGTTCACTCTTTTCTTGATTGGTCTGGTGGGTGTTTGGGTGCCTCTTCTTCCAACGACGCCATTTCTGATCTTAGCGGCGGTCTGCTTCCATCGAGGTTCTCCACGGTTTCATCGATGGCTTCTGGACCACCCAACCTTTGGTCCACCCATCGTGGATTGGCAATGCCATCATGTGATTCGACCTAAATATAAAATTTTGGCAACGCTCATGTTGTTGACTACACTTTATTTTGTCTTTAGAAATGAGGCGATTTCATCGGAAGGAAAGGCGCTCTTTCTCATCTTTGTCACTGTCTTGATTGGATTCATCGTTTCGCGCAAGAGTCATTCAACCTAGATAGGACCTAAGGGCACGAATCAGGAAAGACGCATTTGAACTTCAACTTAAGTTTTGATTTAGGTTGCACGAAGAGTAATGCGTGAGGTGTTGTGTTGAAAGAGTTATCGCAAATGGATCTATTGTGGGTCACCATTTGCTCCTTGCTGATTTTCTTTATGCAGTGTGGATTTCTCTGCCTTGAGAGTGGACTTACGCGATCTAAGAACAGCATCAATGTGGCAATCAAAAATCTCTCCGACTTTGGAGTCTCGGTCATCGGCTTCTGGGCCGTTGGCTATGGACTTATGATGGGAAGCTCTTTTTATGGGCTCTTTGGAACCGACGCGTTCTTTCCAAATCCAGACGGGCATGCTGCAGTCCATCTCCTCTTTCAGATGATGTTTTGCAGTACTGTAACGACTCTGCTCTCGGGAGCCGTGGCCGAGCGGATGAAGTATTTGAGTTATGTGGGGATCTCTCTTTTCATTTCGGCAGTTCTCTACCCAGTCTTTGCTCATTGGAGGGGGGCTGGTGAAGTTGGTTCAGGTTGGTTGCACGACTTGGGGTTCATCGACTTTGCGGGAGGGACCTATGTGCATGGAGTTGGCGGTTGGATCGCACTTGCAGCCCTCTTGGTGATTGGGCCAAGAGTTGGTCGATTTACTTCACAAGAATCGTCCGAGTTTGACTCCAACTTTCTAGGCCATAATCCTCCGTTAGCTGTACTTGGCACAGGACTTATCTTCTTTGGATGGTTTGGTTTTAATGGAGGATCTTCACTCACCTTTGACGGGGAGAGTATTGAAAATGTGGTCAAAACCATTTTGGGCGGTTCTTCGGGAATGGTGACGGCCATTCTCTTCTCATCTTTCTTGGAACGAAAGCCCAATGTTTTGGATGTGATTAAGGGGACTCTTGCAGGGCTTGTGGCAATTACAGCTGGTTGCCACCTGCTGGGTCGAGGGGACGCGCTTTTTGTGGGATCGGTGGGTTCCCTGATGGCCCTTGCTTTTGAAAGATTGTTGTGGCGCCATCGAATCGACGATGCAGTGGGAGTTATCTCGGTCCATGCTTTGGCAGGGGCTTGGGGCACTGTTGCATTGGCTCTTCTTGGCGATTCCCAAGCATTCCCATCGGGGAGGCTTTACCAATTGGGAATTCAATTTGTGGGGGTCATCTCCTGCTTCCTCTGGTCGTTTGGGATCTCCTACATCCTTTTTCGAATTCTCAATCGGTTTTATCCGATGCGAGTGACTCCTGAAGAGGAGGAGATTGGGCTCAACATATCTGAGCACGATGCAGAGACGGAGTCCTATCGGTTGATTGAGATATTGAGAAGACAGAAGTTGACTGCAGATCTTTCACTTCGAGCCCCTGAGAACCGATTCACCGAGTCGGGTTTGATTGGTCACCATTTCAATCGTGTGATGGAGCGCCTTCAGGTGCTCTTTAAAACGAATGTCGATTTGACCAAAGAATCCGAACGAGCTCGGCAGGAGAGCAAAAATAAAAGTCGATTTCTTGCAGACATGAGCCATGAGATTCGAAATCCGCTTCATCTCCTTTTGGGCGCTTCGGACGGGCTTGCGGATCCTTCAACTTCAGAAGAAGACCGGCAAAGATTTGCAGAGATTCATCGTAATGCGGGAGAGATGATGTCTCAGATCGTCAATAGCATTTTGGATCTCTCAAAGATCGAAGCTGGTGCCTTTGAAGTGGAAAAGATTGAATTTAATCTAAAGGACTCTTTAAAGTGCATCTCTCTGATCCAAGCTGCGTGTGAAAAAAAAGGAGTTCGATTTGTACTTCAGATCAGCGAAGAGATTCCATCTTGTCTTATGGGAGATTCATTTAAAATCAATCAAGTGGTGATGAATTTGTTGCAAAATGCACTGAAATTCACTCCAAGTGGGGGGACCATTCAACTTCTTGTATGTGCGGATCCACTTCAAAGAGATCGGAACTTCGTTGTCTTTGAGATTCGCGATTCCGGAAAAGGGATCGCAGATGATAAGCTAACTCAAATATTTTCGCCATTTGTCCAAGAGAGTTCTCATGTGGCTCGTGAGTACGGTGGCTCAGGGCTGGGATTGAACATATGTCAAAGAATCGTCAATTTACTGGGTGGAACGATTTGGGTTGAGAGTCAAGTTGATGTGGGGACCTCGTTCTTTTTTACACTGCCTCTTCATCGCATTTGCTCAAAAGAGAGGAGTTGTGCTGGATGTCCTAAGGAGTTTGTTACAAGAGTCATTCCTTTGTTGGATGAGACGGATCGATTGAACGAGGACCAGAAGATTCTTCCCTGTCGAATTCTCATTGCTGAGGACTCTTTAGATTCTCAAGAGCTGCTCAGGCACTTCCTCAAAGACAGTCCCGTGGATGTAATGTTTGTCGACAATGGAGAGATGGCAGTTGAGAAATTTAGGGCCCAGAGTTTTGATCTTGTTTTCTTGGATGCACAGATGCCGATCATGGATGGATATAGGGCAGCTGAAGAGATTCGAAAGATCGAAGCAGGACGTTCGCTTTTGCCAACTCCGATCATATGTCTGAGTGGGGCGACCACAGATCTTGACATCAAAAGGGTCTTACAAAGTGGATGCACCTCTCATCTGCCAAAGCCAATTCGAAAAGAGGTATTCCTTTCGACCATCGCAAAGTATTCTCAAATGGAGGGTCGTTCCGCACAAAATGCACGCAAGGTCGGTGGCTAGTTCATGGTCAGCCATCAGTTGAACTTTGATGCCAGATCTCGAATCTTACTTTCGTTTTGAGAAAACTGTTGGTGAAGCTTGAGAATCTCATCATTGATGTTGCCGTCTTGCATCTTATCGATCTGGTTTTGGAGGGACTTGATGCGAGATTGGATGAGGTCATTCTCTTTTTCTAGAATGTGAATTTGGCGTCCGACAGCGTAGGACCTCACAAAGTCATTTTCCAAAGCTTTGGGGCATACGCCCTCATACTTTTCCCCTAATTTTCCAACCTGAAACCCCATGGGGCCTGTGCAGTAAGAGGTCAAACCAAAGCTTCGTCCATACTCATAGAGAGTTCGGTGGTTATGAGTTATCTCCTTAGGGTCGCATCGGTGGATTTCATCTTCAAAGTTGGCGGCAGAAATTCCAGCAATCCCATCTCGTCGGCCAAGTTCGTACCAGTCAACCTGAGCGCAGTTGACCTCTTGATCCAACTCCGTGTGAGTGCAGGCAAGTAGACTAACAAGAGGGAGCATTTTGAGAAAAACTCCTAATGTCTGTTTTGAAAGCATAATCTGACGCCTCCATCCAAAACAAAAACAGATCTGTTCGGGAAATTGGTTAATCACAATCTTGGACTCAACAAAAAGGTCAAAATCAACGGTTTACTCTGCTCGATATCTGAGCTAACGCCTAAAGTCAATTCAATAGAAAAACTCATTCGCTCGGAATAACGCATAGCGATGTTGACACAGAGAGATACTAAGAGCAAGAACAATCGACTTTTAGCCCAAAAAGAATCCGGATCCTTAAAAAAAGGGGGGGCAATGTCTGATGAGATTCTCTACGGTGAAGCGCTCGTAGAAAAGGCTCAACTCGAAAAATTTGAAAATCGAACACGGGTCCGTCGCTACACCGTTGAGATGACCTGCCCAGAATTTACCTGTCTTTGTCCTCGGAGTGGATTCCCCGATTTTGCCACCATTAAGATCAAATATGTCCCTGATCAGTGGTGCGTGGAACTCAAATCTCTAAAGCTCTACATTAATGGATTTCGAGATCGAAAGGTTTTTCATGAGGATGTCACCAATTTGATTCTACAGGATCTCGTGAATCTCTTGGATCCGTGGGAGATCGATGTGGTTGGGGATTTTCATGTACGGGGCAACATACATACCGTCGTATCGGCTCGTCACCAAAAAGAGTGAAACCCAACTTCTGCCTCCAGCGCTTACGCTCCGATCTGAAATTAGAAATGAGCGTACACTGCTACGGATTGTTCCGGGACAGGGCACCAAGCTGGGGTGAATAATCATTGAGATCAGAGAAAAAATTCGAGACTCTAGAGAAGGGTGTTCCTTGAGTCTTAGCGTTGTGAGGATTTTGGACCGTGTCGATTCGAGTTTTCCTGTTTTTTTTGAGCATGTTTTTTTGCCTCGTTGGGGGAAATGTCGAGTCTCAGGAGGAGGCGAAGGTGACATCCTCTGAAAATATAGAACCTTCAAAGATAAAAAAAAGAGAGTCCGTGCAGGCAGATCTGGAGTTGAGGGAGGATTACACGGTTCCTCTCAAGATGATCGCCTCGGGAGCAGAACGTAAGTCCTACTTGTCCATGGAACTCATTGATGGGGCTACACTAAAGATGGGGCCTCGCAAGCTTGTGGGAAGAACCATCGGGCTCAAACTCTCAATGAGGGAGCGTTCCGACTATGCATCAAGAGATCTACCCCTGAAGAAGTCAAAGGGAAAATCCGAGAAATCGGTCTTTGTGCTCAGTTTTTCTTGGCCTTCGGGCTTTGTGCCGACGGGACGAATTGAGATTCGCTCTCTATTAGGAAGGGAGTATTGGAAGAGAGAGTTTGACGAACGAGATTTGGTGAGCTGGCGAAAGATTCTCTTTTCTGGCGTTGGAGAGAGCTACTCCGAAGGCAGCCCCATCACATTGGAAGATCGCAAGAATCTCCATGGCTTCTGGAAGGGTCACGAAAGTGGGGACTTTGGGATTTTTGATCTTGATCTCAAAGAGATTGGAGTGGTTTTTGGAGATCCCTTTCGTTTCTGTGTTTACGGCAGTAAGGAATCCCTTCAAATGGCCCTCTGCTCTCGTCCCTACATTTTGCGTTCTGAGGGGGCAAAAGGGGTCCGGGCTGCAATCATCCGAAAGAGACTTGAACCTACGTTGATTTTGGGAGACCGGGTGGTTGAAAAGCAAGGGGAAGTCGAGATTTCGGAGAAGGGCGGCGAGTTTCAGGTGATTTTCGCAGATGGATCCTCCATGAGGGCACGTACGACCGCATTGCCCATGACATTCGTAAATCAAGAACTTCGCGAGGGAAAGTTGCTTCTCTTTGGAACTGGGAGGACCCCGCTGAAGCACCACTCAATCTCTGAACAGGGTGACAATCGATGGTTCAGCGACACCATTGTCCGTAAAGAGGAGGTATGGGAGGTTGAGGTTTCACGCAAAGAACCTGAGCTGTGGGTGAATGGGGAGTTTGGTGTTCCTATTCTTTGGAAATGGAATTGGGAAGCGATACCCCAGGAGCGCCTGCGTCTCTACCTTCACAAACACTCCCCTCACTCTACGTACAAGAGTTGGGTCCATTTGGAGGGGTATAAGAGTCCTGGGGTTCAGCTCTCAACAAAGCAAAATCAAGTGGTCGAGCAAAAGGGGAGTGAGTTTGTGTGGGAGTTTGGGGCTCCACTTGAAGCCGATCTCAATAAGGCGATCATCAAGTCAGAATTGGGCGAGATGATCGTAACTTCGACCTATGAAATCAAGAGGGGATATCCTTATGAAACAAGCTTGCGATTGACCGGTGGGACTTCGGGGACTTCGATTGCCTATTTTGGTGAGATCTTCAGCAGCGCCTGGTTTGAAACTCTGATGGGGTGGGAAAACTACTATCTAGGGAGATTGCGTTGGGGGAGTTCTCTTCGCTACTTCAACAGTCTCACTCCACTGCAGGTGAAAGATGAGGAGATTTCCCTGAATCATCTGAATTTTGATGTGAAATATCGATTTTCTCCAGGTGTTTGGGGGCTTGATGAATCCACGGGAATCATCCTGGGATTTCAACAGCTCTCCTACACATCAAAAACCAACTCTTCGTTTGGTGGAATTCAGAAACCCTCAACGCTGCTGGGCGCTGGTCTTTTTTGGGCCCGATCGATGCCGAACATCTTTGACAAGATGTTCAACCTGTTGCCTTTCATGAGATACCCCAAGTGGGTGGATCTGGACTTTGTTTACTACACTTCCAACTTGACCTCCACCCATTCTCCCAGCGTGAATTTTCTGATCAATTTCCATGGCAAGGTCTACTGGACGAAGCGTTTTTATGGTGAAGCAGGGGTCACCTTTAAGAAGATCGGAATCAAGCAGATTGAACCCACCGAGGTCGAAGTGGATTCGTTCATTGTGCTCGGCACGATTGGAGCAGGAATCAATTTCTGAGGCTGGAGCAAGGGAGTGGGCTCCATTTGGCCATTTCGCCCACCTAGGTCGGAATGCGCTTTTTTTGGCAAGTCGTGCAGATCCCGTAAAGCTCCAACACATGGTGGGTGAGAGCAAAGCCAAACTTCTTGGCCACCTCATTTTGGAGAGCTTCAATCTGTGGATCTTCAAACTCACAAATGAATCCGCACTGTTGACAGGTGAGATGGTCATGATGCTGTTTGGTCTTCCACTCATATCGAGCTGGGAGACCTCCGAGGCGAACCTCCGTCACAAAGCCATGCTCCGACAAGAGGCGCAAAAAACGGTAGATCGTGGCAAATCCAATCAAAGGGTAGGGGCCACTGACGGTTTCGTAGACCTCCTGAGCTGTGAAGTGCCCTCGGTTCCCTTTGAGGGCTTTGAGAATGGCCAGTCGTTGAGTGGTCACCTTAAGGCCTAGCTTTCGAATGATGTGTTTTTCAGCGCGGTCGGCCGAATAGGGTGTCTGGCTATCTCGATTCAACTCCATACTTAATTATGGCCAAGAAAATACCTTTTTGGCAAGAAAAATGAGAATGAATCTCAACAAGGTTGAAAATTGCCAAATGACGATGAATCGCACTCCTCTCATCTCAGATCTAGCTTTTCAGATCTAGCTTGGCGGGACCAATTCGCAAGAGGGTTCAGTGAGGGTCTCAAGCTCAAAGAGGTCCGAAGTGAATTCCCTGATCCATGCGCCGCTTCGTTTCAATAGGGCGACTCTTCCCTTTGCAAATTTGGTGTTGCAAATGAGCGACCGTTTTCGATCGGGATGGTCATATGGGAGTTCAACCCAAAGGGCGTCAGAGCCCTCAATATCAACTTTAAGAGTGTGGGTGGCATTGTGAAAGGTCGCGCTCCATTGCTTTGAATCGAGGCGGTGAATCTGATGTCGTGTGGTGCGAGTGAGCTGATTGAAGTGGTGCCACTGGCCATCCACCATCAAGGAGGCTCCGCTCAGAAATGGAGAGAGAAATTTCCCACCAGGCAAACGGATCTTGGCGGAGTAACCATCAAAGTAGGTTTTGCTAAAGGGTGAGCGGGGGGATTCATGAAACTGATTGCAATTTCCATAGGCGTAGATGGCAGCATGTTCTCTCCCCCAGTTGTGGCCGTTCATACCCACAAAGACCTCCGAAGGGTCGGTGAGGCTACGTCCATCAAGCGTGATCGATCCTTGAAATTGAAGGTCGATCTCTGAGGTGAGAAGTCTCTTCTTCGGAAAAATGGGGGATGAGTAGAGCCAATGAGGTGAGAGGTGAAAGTAACTCCTCTGCGAGCGATTCAGATGAAATTGCCATTGAATTTTTTGGAGCCGGTTGTCTACCTTTTCTGACAGAGAGCCTTCAAGTTCTGTAGAACTAAGATGAAAATAGCACCCATTGTCCATCTTCATATGAAAGTCGGACCAAGATCTCCCCTCAATTTCTTTAAAAAAGAGCTCTCTCTCAAGGGTTTGTTCCGAATGTAGAGTAGTGCATTGATGCCCAAGTCGATCAAAGAGTACAAATGTGCCTTCAAGTCGAACAGTCGGAGCATTTTTAAAAAGAAGAAGGTTGTGCTTCAGCCAAAACGAGAGTTTTCCTGACAAGCTGTTGCCACGAAAGTAAAAGCTCTCATAAAGACCATGGAAGAGATCCTTGGGTTTTAAGATGATGGCAAAAGGGTCGATCATAGAGACTTTCCAATTTCACGTGCGATGCGGATTGCATTGGCCATGATGGTGACTTGTGGATTTACTCCGATAGGGCCGGGGATGGTCGAACCGTCTACAATGTAGAGTGCATCGATGCCCCAGACCTTTCCCATGGCATCGACCACAGAGTTGTCAGGAGAAGTCCCCATTTGACATGTTCCAAGGGGGTGGTGGGCGGAAAGAGTGTACTTCTGCGCTGATGGCGAACTCTTTTTAAGTCGAAGAAGATCATCTCGTTGAGAGAGCGATTCAAAACCACGAATTGGAGTAAAAACCCGTCGAGCCTGAGCATCAAAAAAAATTTCACTCATTAGGAGTGTGGCTTCCTTACAGATCTCGCGGGTTCGTCGATCGATGTAATATTTGGGTATGGCCTTGGCCTTTCGGAAAAGGAGAGAACCTTTGGTGCAGTCTCGAATGAGGGCAGAAAAGCTTGCAAAGAAGTCAAGGTGGTCGATGATCTCCTGAAGTCGCTCTCCATACAAACCCAGTGCCGTCGGAAGAGCTTCGATTGAAAAGGTGTACCCTTCTAGAACAAAATCATTTGTGGGAAGATCAAAGACACCCAGTGCCTGAGGTACAAACATCTTTTCTCGAGTTCGATAGGGGAAGAGGCCTGCAAAATTGAGCGCTGGATGAATTGTTAAATTTTCCCCGAGTTGGGAGAGTGATCTTTTAAATCCACTCTTCCACAAAAGGTGTGGAGTTGCCAAGGAACCAGCGGCCAGCAAGACCCGTTTTGCGCGAAAGGTAATGGGAAAGAACTCTTTGTAGTTCTTTAGGTGGGCACGTACACCCACGGCACGACCATTTTCAAACTCTAACTTGTCCACGGTGTAATGGGTAAAGAGAAAGGCATTTCTCTTCATGGCTTCAGGCAAATAAGAGACGTCGACGCTTCTCTTTGCCCCTGTAGGACATCCAAAGGCACAAAAGCTCTGTCCATCGCAGCTGGTTTCACCTCGAGGCAAGGGGTGAAAGGTGTAGGGTTTCCCCTTAAGGCCTCGTCGAAGCACTTCGTCGACACCTCCAAAGAGGTTTGAAGGTACGGTCTTCACGTCGAGCATCTCTTCGACCTCTTGAAAGTAGGAGGGAAGGTCCAATTCGATTCCCATCTCCTTCCACCGAGCGAGGACCTCACTTGGTGTGCGAATGCTCGTGCCACAATTGATCGTGGTCGTGCCACCGACACAGCAACCTGTGGGGATCCAAAGGGGGGCATTGGCAATGGCAAATGTATGCCCCTGCTCTCGGTAGAGACGTGTCATCATCTCAAAGTTTCTACCGATCATATCAGCTCTTTTGAAGTAGTGGCCCTCCTCCACAACTGCGACGGCATGGCCTTGCTTTGCAAGTTCATAGGCCGCAGCCCCTCCCCCGGCGCCTGATCCGACCACGACCACGTCCACCTCAATGACCTCGTTGGCAAGTCCTCGATGGGGAGTCTGATTGAGACTCATCCAGCGCTCCTCCTCGACATTTTTTGGAGGTAAAGGACGGTGTTGACGATTCTCTTCGAGAAAGGAGTCGTCACTGTAGAGGGCTGCGGCAAGAGCGGTCGTAATTGGAAGTCCCAAAAAATAGAGAAGGGAGTGGGTTGCCATAAGACGAGAGAGGGATTCAAGTTGAGTGGGGATCAATTTGGAGGGTGTTCGTCCCCAACGAAACAATGAGAAGAGCGTGAGAATGAAGATGCAGATCTGAGTGAACCAAAGAAAGAGTGGAGGCATGTCCCCCAAGAGCCTTTCGATGGAAGAGAGGAGCTTTTCATGATCGTAGGAACGGGTGGGGCTGATCACCGGGCTAAATCGGGCAATCCTGATCGCAAGTTTTCGGCGCGGATGATAGGCCCATTTGGATCGGGTCAGAGATAGACCCCCGGGGAACTCCCAGAGTTTTTTGAGGTAGGCCAGCTGACCTCGCCCAATTCGACGATGGTTTCGATCCAACACTTCAAAAGGGAGTGTCACAAGTGAACTTCGAAATTTCTTCCAACTGAGAGTGAAGAACGCGTATCTCTTTGCCCCCTTGAATCGGAGTTGACCCACTCGTTCGATTTCAAGAATCCAGTCGTAGGCAACCCCCTTGAGAGGGTTGATTTCAAGTTCACCGTTGATGGAGGGGCGAGTCGCACTCTCTGGGAGAGAATTGTGCAGGGGAAGTCCAGGAAATTTCGCATAGCCGCGAAAAGGAAGACGCCAGGGAAAACAGAGGAATCTTGAAGTAAAGGCGTTTAAGTTGATTTCAAAAGGGTACTCGAGACCAATTTCTACTGGGTGTTCCGAGAGTTGGTCAAAGGACTCTTCAAATGTGATCCATCCTGCCATTCGTTCGGCAAGGCGAACTCCAAGTGCCATCAATCTTTATCCAGGGACAAACAACCATTTGTGATTGAGCGATGCTCTGAATCGAACGTTACCTCAAACTATTTGATCGAGTCAATGCAAGAGATGACCGGATTGAGAACTGAGTCGGTCGCTTCGTCATTGAGGGCTTTATCCAGCGCAGCACCCAAGGCATCATTGGCCGCAAGGAGCACGTCGATCATGTCTTGATTCAGTTTGAGCTTTCCATCTCGAGCCTTACCTAACAGGTTTTCGACCTTGTGGGAAAAATCCGAAAGGTCCATGAAACCGACGGCCTTTGCATTTCCTTTGATGTTGTGGAAGATGCGAAAGATCTCCTGGAGCTTCACCTGATTTTCAGGTTCTTGCTCCAATTCGAGAATGCGGCTTGACGCCAATTCTAGGGCCTCTTTGGTCTCAGAGATAAAGGACTTCAGGATCGTTTGAAAGAGCTCTGCATCCATCAAATCGTCATCTTCTTCAAAACTCATAACTCCTCTCTTTCCTGCCCAGGGAGGGGCAAAAGGGGTAAGCCACAGGGGCGGATTGAGTGGCCACTCAACACTCCTGTTTGACGCTCCTCTAAGTCACTCTTTCATTGTAGAAACCATTTGTCGTTAGGTAAAGATATTGATTCAATCCACACAAGATCCCAGCCCTTAGTTCTAACCCAGATCTGAAATTAGAACCCGGATCTGAAATTAGAAATGGAGATAAAAACCATGAAAGCCGTCACCAGAGTGATTTTGAGTGAATGATCATGAGGTCTTGCGCCAAGCACGAAAGAGTGGTGGTAATGTCAAAATAAGAAAGGTCGCTCCTGAAAAAAGTGCAAGGGTTCCACCCAAGCCCATAACTCCTAGACCCAATTGAGTTTGTGCGGTTTTGATGACCTGTTCGGAACCATAGATCTTTCGCCCAAGGCCATGAAGACCGGCAAAACCAAAGCCCAAAGAGAAGATGGTTTGCCCTAGACCATAAGCAATGAGTTGATAGTTGATCAGCTTCAACGATAGGGGCTTAGGGGGGTGCCATACAGGAAAAAGAAGATAGACGACCGACATGTAGGCGACCGTCAGAGATCCAATCGTGGCGTGATAGTGGGCAGGAATGAGCGTCGTAGAGTGGTCGATGAAGGTTCCCAAAATAATGCCCACAAGAATCAAAAGGAGGCTTGCCCCAAAACCATAGGATCTAAAGTTTTTCTTGAAAAGAGAAAATCGGCTTCTCACAACCAGCAAGAGAAAGAGGAGGAGCGGTGGCCATGTTCCCCAGCGCATGATCAAGGTGAAGCCCGGTCTGTGAAGATGGGACTCTGGGCCGAGGACAATCAATAGAAGTGATGCAATGGCTGAAATAAGAAAGAGCAGGAAAAAATTCTTCAGAAAGCGATTCTGAGGAGGAGGAGTCAACCCATCTTGAAGGAGAAGAGTCCATGTTGCCACCAGAGCCGCACAGTGACTCAGCTGAAATATGTGGCCAGGGCCCCAAAAAAGGACTTCGTAAAAGGATTCTGACGACCCATGTTCGATTCTCATGGACGTGATCGCCAATGAGGCAAAACCAAGAATGTAGAGGGCTACGGCAAGTTGTGTGCTCAACTGGCTCAAGGGAGAAAGAGAGTGCCCCTGAGACTCTGGGTGGGCGGCCGCTCTCCGCCAGAGCCGAGGCTCAAGAAAGGTGAGAAGTGCACCTGCGAGGAAGATCGAAAATCCGATCAAAAAGAGAGGATGATCCAACGCTGGAACGTAGTTTGAAAGAATGGGGGTTGCATTTGGGAAGAATGCGCTTACGACAAATAAAAGAATGCCGAGCTGAGAAAAGAGCCAATGCCGACGACTGCGAGAACGACCTGGAATCAGTAAGAAAAGGGCCATAAGCAACGAAACAAACCATACCGTCAGAGTGAGGTTCACATGAACCACCAAACACCGCTTGGCAAAGAGGGGATCGATTCCCCACTGGCTTACGATGGGTGCCCTTCCCAAGATGAGAGTGAGTGAAAGCAGGCCACCGAGAAGAAGGGAGCAAAGTCCTGTGAGGAGCCACAGGCGAGACATCCGCAAATCGGGAGCAAGGTCGATATCGGGTTTTGAAATTGGTGAAGTCATACAGACCTATAGTCTTGCCTTCTCTCTTTTTTCAACCATTTTTCAACGGACAAACTGCCAGTATTTGCGGTCCAGGTTGGTCTGTGTCGATAAAAACGATAAAATGTGAAGAGAAGCTGCCGATAGAGTAGGCAGTTGCTCCCTGGGAACGTGAGAGGATCGAGGCAATAGGTTGGAAATGAAAGGGTGGCCTTTCGTGTGAACATGAGAAGGGGTTCCAAGATGGAAAAGAAATTTGGTGCATGGATCTTGAGTTTGTTGCTCACTCATTTTCTTGTGAGTTGCACATCTTCAAAGAAGGAAGATGGTGGTGACTCTGTGGCTGGTGAAATCGCCAGTGAAGCTGACGATTTAGAAACAGCGGACAGCGATGAGGAATCATTCGACGACGGCGACGAAGATGAAGCTGATGACGGAGAGTACAACGAAGTGGCCTCAAATGAGGACGATGGCGAGGAAGATGGAGAGTTTGACGAAGAAGAGGCTGTCGAAGATGAACTTGCTGCCGTTGAAGATGAAGATGAGGAGGATTGGGAGGATGAGGAACCTGCTCGTGAAGTGGCCCAATCTGAAGCAACGGAGGTTGCCCCTACGCAAATTGATGAAGCCACCACAGAGATGGCACCTGAGCAGCCCGCCGAGGTGGTAACTTCGGAGCCCATAGAGACAATGATTCAGATGGAGTCCCCCGAAGTGGTGGATGGACCCAAATGGATTCCACTCAAAAAAATTGCATCTCATCCTTTTTCAAAAAATGGCACGCTCCTCAACTCAGTGTACATTATGAGAGAGGGCGATACACTTCAATCCGTGAGTCAAAAGATTTACGGGGGTGATCGCACCAGTGAGATCCTGGCCCACAATCCACACTTGAACAGTTCAACAAAGCCTGGAAACAAACTCTATTACAATTCACCAACTCGATCGACAGATAGCACAAAGATGCTCACCTACTATGAAGATAAGGGGATCCCCTCTGAGGTCTATATGACAAAGGAGGGCGACAACATACGCGAGTTCTCAGCGGGTCTTCTTGGTTTTCCGGATGCTTGGAAAGAGGTATGGGCGACCAATGAAAATGTGGAGTCCAAGCAGTTCGTTGAACCTGGATTGAGTTTGCGATACTGGAAAGAGGGAGCTATACCTTTGGAGACGACTCATAAGCTTGCTTCCACAGAAACGACGATGGAAGAGTCGACGGAGGGTGGGATGTCTCCCGAGGAGTTTGGCGGAGGAGATAGCGCACTTCCCCCATCTCACGGCAAAGAGGGTGATCCGAACATGGTTCAACCCCCAGTGGCTGCCACGACAACCCTTCCCCCGCCACCGCCACCACCACCACCACCACCACTTCCTCCCGAACTGCCTGCAAATCGAACCCAACCTCAAGCCTCAGTCAGTGGGGACTCTTCACTCCTAGGAGGCGACAGTATGAACTACATACTTCTGATTGTGGGGTGCGTGGCCTTATTGGGTGCTGGAGCGTTTGCCATTCAGAAGAAGAATCGCAAGAACCTCGATTTTGAGTACACCACCCAAGCCTAGAGCTCCAATTCGAGAATGGAAGATCATTTGGTGCTTGGCACTATTTGTATAGATAATTGGGTTTTCGCTTTTCTAGAAAGGCGCAAATTCCTTCTCGACCATCTTCGTGAGCGGCACAGGCTGCGATGCCTTCTTGTTCGAGCTTCAATTGGGTCTCAAGATTGTTGGAAAAGGCTGAACTAAGGAGTCTTTTGCTCCACCCCCAACTGTGGAGAGAACGCTTGGCAAGTGTTTCTGCCATCTCGATGGCCTCTTCGTTCACCTGTTCGTCGGTTGTGACTTTGGTGGCAACTCCCCATCTTAAGGCCTGGCTTGCACCGATGGGCTGATCAAAAGCGGCAATCTCCAAACTTCGCGCAAGCCCCACAATGCGTGCAAGGTGAAAGCTTCCTCCACCATCAAAACAGAGGCCTGCAGAACTGTAGGCGTGAACGAACTTGGCGTTTTCTCCCAGGACGCGAAAGTCACAAGCCAAGGCAAGCGAGAAGCCAGCTCCAGCAGCAACCCCCTTCACAGCCGCAATCACAGGCTTCTCCATCGTTCGAAGAGTGAGGATCGATTCGTGAAAACAGCCCGCAAGTTCAAAGACGGAGGATCCCAATTGGTCCAGGTGCTGCTTCATCCAACGAAGGTCACCGCCAGAACTGAAGGCCCTATCTCCACCAAGAATCACCAGTGCTCGGACTTCTGGGGATTCAGCAAGTTCGCGAAGAGACCGGTGAAAGTTTTGGCAGAGGTCGAGATCGAAGGCATTGAACGCCTCCGGGCGGTTGAGCTGAATCTTTCCGACGTGATTTTGAATGGAGACTTCAAGGGTGGCCATAATATGGTCACCCTATTTTGCCTTGAGGCGAGTGTCAAATCAGAATATTTCGAGGTTTCGCGCCAGCCAGTTTCGCGCCAGCCACTATTTAGGGGCTGTCCGGTAATTCCATTTTTGCCGATTTCTATAAGTTTTCCTTATACCTTCGTTGAGCCTTCTCGAGTTAGCGCCTCTGGCTAGCCCTTCGTCGGCCCGCCTCGGTATAAGAAAAACTTATCAAAATCGATCAAAAAGCGAATTACCGGACAGCCCCTATTTAAATCTCGGCCATCCATCTCGATTTCACCATCGTATTGGTCGATCCCAGCATTGGCTCCCGTAGCCGGAGCTCCAGAGTTCTTTGAGGAGAGATTGCGCTCAAAGAAGAGGTAACGAATGTTTCCTTCGATGTTGCAGCAGTGGTTATCATAGCAGAACTCAACACCGAGTCCCCCCATGTAACCAATGTTGTTCCCTGAGAAGGTGACGGAAAAGTCAGCCTCGGTCACCTCTCCGCTCAAATAACCGTAGCCTATCCCTGAGTTGAGAAAGAAGCGAATGGCCGAACTCTCTAAAAGATACCATCTTAGAATCGGCATGAACGTCCCACCCAAAAGTGAGTAGTTGTAGGAGTCTCCGTTGGTCGCCGACCCTTTGGCAGATTGCATAAAAAATGAGGGGCGAAACTGAATGGCAAGAATACTGCTGTTAAAGCGGTAGTTAAGAAAGGCGCTGAATTCCCATGCACTTCCCATTTGAGGAGTGGAGATGCCGCTGGCCCTCACATTGGCTCTTGAGATCAAGGTGTTAATGTCGTTTTGGCTCGGTGTTACAATATGCAGGTTGCCTCCGACGGCCCATCCTCCACTTCCACCACCACTCTTTGCAAGTCCCATCTGTGGATAGGTCAAAGCCGCAATGAGAAAGAGCGATGCTCCCTTCATGATGTTCCAAAACCAGTCTTTTTGCTTTTTCATCTGCTCACTCCCCCTTTTTCGTTGATCTTCGCAGATCGATTTTTCTATTTTCGATTCACCTTTTCTAAAGTGTAAACAAGTTCCCAGTAGGGGACTCGTGTTTTCATCTCCACCAGATTGAATTTTGTCAGAATCCCATTGGCCGAAGTGGTCTTTTCCGAAATGAGCCCTTTGGCCGTCAATCCATCCACATCTTCAACTTTAACGAGGTAGCCAAGATCTTTCATCGAATCATTCTGCATATTGGTGAGATTGACCTCAGCGACCTCTTTGTTGTCTCGATCGGTGATGAATTTCTCACCATAAAAAATCAGAGCTTTGAGAAGTGGCAGCTCTCTCTCTTCGACGACGACCCGTTTTTCGGGCTTACTGAAGAGAAAGCGATTGTACCATTCAAAGAAACCAAAGAGAAAATCGATGTTGTGAAGGATGATGTTCTGTTGCCCTTCACTCAGCTCCTCGATGGTGAGAAGTTTTTGTGCGCCCAGCGTTTCGAGGAACTTCTGCATCTTATTGGTCGGCTCTTGAAAGAGTTGAATCGTATAATCTCGAATGAGATAGCCGGGGATCGTAACATCTTTCGAGTCCGCCTTTGTGGTCCCGTACTTGTGGGCGACCAGACTTAAAATGGCAGAGTACCTGGTCATCAAATAGGGGGTGAAAACCTTCTCTTCACTGTTTTGAGTCGTTTCCAGATTCTTAATTCGTTGATTGGCCTCACGAAGATGGCTGTTGACGGTTTTGACCATCGCCTTGAGCCACTCAGGGAACGTCTTAAATTGGGCGTGAAGTGCGCTGAAGGGGAGGCAAATGACCTCACTGCTGGTTGTGGCCTTGGCCGATGCACTTCGGGTGCGATTGTCGAAAAAGGCCATTTCACCCAACATTTCACCAGGTTTGAGTTCTGCCAGAACGATCTCGGCAGCCCCTTTGGCCTTGGTAATTGCAATTGTGCCTGACTTGATGACATACATGGCGTCGGATTCGTCACCTTCACGAAAGAGAAACTGATCTTTTTGAAGGGCGAGAGGGCCCGCTTTTGCCAAGTTGAACTCCTAAAGAAGAACTATCGATTTGATCGTCTCTTTAGAATTATAACGTAAAAGAGTTCATAGAAGGTAGCCAGTTTAGACGGACACGGGTCTTACGTTGGGATCAATCCTAAGAGGAGCTTCGGTGAATTTCGCGACCTCCTCCGGAGAAAGGTCTGGAGCAAACTCCTTAAGAATAAAACCATCTCGTCCATTGTACTCAAGAACCCCAAGGTCTGAAACCACCATGTGAATGCAGTGAACTCCGGTGAGCGGAAGTGTGCACTCTTTAAGAACTTTGGATCGACCTTCTCGATCCCGGTGCTGCATGGCCACGATGACTCTTCTTGCACCTGCGACGAGGTCCATGGCTCCTCCCATACCTTTGACCATCTTTCCAGGTACCATCCAGTTGGCAATGTTTCCCTGCGCATCGACCTCCATGGCACCTAGAACCGTAAGATCGACATGTCCGCCTCGAATCATGCCAAAACTGTCGGCCGAAGAGAAAAAACTTGCCCCCTTCACGGTCGTGATGGTCTGTTTGCCTGCATTGATCAGATCTGGATCCATCTCATTTTCAAATGGAAAGGGTCCCATTCCCAGAAGACCATTTTCACTTTGTAACATAACATTTCGGTCCGCGGCGATGTAGTTGGAGACCAGCGTGGGAATCCCAATACCCAGGTTCACCACAAATCCCTCTTCAACTTCACAAGCAATTCGTGCTGCAATCTCTTCTCGACTCAATGGCATACTTCACATCCTCCACTTTTTCTATTTCATGGCTTGAGCGAAACGATCCTGGCCGCCGGTCACCGAGCAGCCCCTCATGATTTGCGTACAGTTCGGTGTTCAATTCGTTTTTCAAAATGGTGCCCCTGAAAAATCCTCTGGACAAAGATGCCCGGAGTGTGGATCTGGTCAGGCTCAAGCTCGCCCACCTCTACCAACACTTCGACTTCCGCGACGGTGATTCTCCCAGCAGTCGCAACGACGGGATTGAAATTGCGCGAGGTTTTGCGATAGACAAGATTCCCAAATCGATCGCCCTTCCACGCCTTGACAAATGCAAAGTCACCCGTGATCGACTCTTCCAAGATGTACTCTTTTCCGTGAAACATTCTGGACTCTTTATTCTTGGCAACGAGAGTCCCAACGCCGGTCGGGGTGAAGAAGGCGGGGATTCCAGCACCTCCAGCGCGCAGCTTCTCTGCCAGAGTCCCTTGGGGAGTCAGTTCAACTTCAAGGACTCCATCAAGGTACTGCTTTTCAAAAAGGGCATTTTCTCCCACATAACTTGAGATCATCTTTTTAATCTGCCGAGTCTGAAGAAGAAGGCCCAAACCAAAGTTGTCCACGCCTGCATTGTTGGAGACACAGATGAGATCTTTGACCCCTGTTTGGCGAAGGGCCTGAATCGAGTGTTCCGGGATTCCACACAAACCAAATCCACCAAAGAGGAGGGTCATTCCATCTTGGACTCCTTCAAGGGCCGACTTTGCATCTGGATAGACTTTGTGACCGTGACTGTGACCGTGACTGTGGCTCATAATTTTTCCACCACCACGGCGATTCCCTCTCCGCCCCCGATGCAGAGCGAGGCAACACCGTAACGAAGGTTGTACTTGTGAAGTGCATGGATCAACGTTGCAAAAATTCGTGCACCGCTTGCACCAATTGGATGGCCTAAAGCCACAGCTCCACCATGAACATTGACCTTTTCGTGAGGAATTTTCAGCTCTCTCATGGCCGCCAAAGTGACCACGCTGAAAGCTTCGTTGATCTCCCATAGATCAATGTCGCTCACGCTGAGTTTTGCTTGATTCAAAGCTCTCTGAATGGCTCCAACTGGAGCCGTCGTAAACCACTTAGGGTCTTGGGCATAGTAACCTTGAGAGAGAATGCGCGCCAAGGGCTTAACACCTTTCGATTGGCAGTAGGAATCCTTGGCAAGAACCACAGCGGCGGCACCGTCATTGATCTTGCTCGCATTGGCAGCAGTGATGGTTCCCGTTTTTTCAAAAGCAGGGGAGAGTTGAGGGATCTTATCAAATCTTGCTTTCTCAGGCTCCTCATCTGTGCTCACCACGAGTGTGCTCTTGGAGCTTTTGATCTCCACGGGAAGGATCTCCTTTTGAAACCAACCCTCCTTTTGAGCCTTTTGAGCACGCTGATAACTTTCGACGGCAAAACGATCCTGTTCCTCACGAGAGAAGGAGCGCTCTTTAACACAGAGTTCAGCTGCAACTCCCATGTGAAATTGGTTGTAGGGATCCCAAAGACCATCATGAATCATAGAATCTGTCAGAGAAGCATGGCCCATTCGAAAACCCGTTCGCGATCCCATCAGAAGGTGGGGAGCTTGTGACATATTCTCTTGCCCGCCTGCGACCACAACTTGAGCTCTTCCACTCGAAATGGAATCAGCGGCCAATCCAATGGCCTTCAACCCAGAGCCACAAACCTTATTGATCGTCATGCAGGGGACCTTGTAGGGGAGTCCCGCAAAGATGGCAGCCTGCCTGGCCGGTGCTTGGCCCACTCCAGCAGCGAGAACTTGTCCCATGATGCACTCTTCGACGTGGTCGATGTCAACTCCGGCATTGCGCAAGGCAGCTTTGATTGCATTTCCACCAAGGTGAGGGGCAGTCATTGAACTTAAGGCTCCTTGAAAAGAGCCAATGGGTGTTCGCACAGCACTCAATACATGGATCTCCATCTCTTCCTCCTCTTTGGATAGATTAGTGCAACCATGATCGTTTTTTGGGGGAGTTTCAATCTTTGTCGCATTGTATCTGTGCGAATCTGAGGTATCATGGAGAGCGAAGATTCACCCCCAATGGATGGACAGGAGACTCCGTTTCTGGCCATAGACGCAAATGACGCAGGAGGAAGTTTTGAAAATTTTGCTGAAAACTTTGGTGAGCGCACTCATTTTGATTTCAACTCTCAAACTCTTTGCTCAAAATTGTGAGACAACTCAATTCGAGGTTGAAGGCACTGAAACTCTCACAATCAAGGGATATCGAGGCAAGGTCATTTTGTCAGGTTCATCCAAGGCAGTGAATTCCAAGGTGCGCAAGAAGGCGCAAGGTCCCTCTCAGATCGAGGTGAAAGTTCGTAGAAAGGGGAACCAAGAGGGGTGGGGTTGCACCATTGAAAAGTTGGATCAAGAGATCAAGGTTGAGGTCAGGGGACCATCGACAAAAGAGGAGTGGAAGGAGGGGGCTTGGATTTCCAGTTGGCCGGAGTTTGAGTTCGTTGTGACCGGGGGCAATTTGCCCACAGTGGTCTCTTGGTATGATGGCGAGCTCGCCATTGAGGGTTGGCATGGAAAGGTTGAGGCTGCAGGGCAGAGACTTCGTGGATCTGTGCGCGAGAACAAGGGAGATTTCAAGATTTTGGCCCATGAGGGATCGATCAAAGTTGAGAAACATGAAGGGGCATTGTTCATATCTGGTTTTTCTCCTATGGTGGTCTTGAAGTCCATTGAGGGCTCCATCCGGATTGAAAATTTCTCGGGACCAACCCAAGTCGAAGGGACTCGAGGAAAAGTTTATCTGAAGAGTCAAAAGGGGAAAAGTACGCTTAAGGGCATTGAGGGCACTTTACGGGTTTTTAATGGAGAGGGGCCCGTCGTCATTCGAGATTTAAAGGGCGCGATCGAAGGAGAGAGTCGTCAAGGCTCAATGGACATAGAGTTGAAAAAGCTCAGTCAGGTGCGGCTTCGAACGGCCGAGGGCGCCGTCGTGATCAGACCTCCAAAAGATTCAGGGGCCAAGGTGAGCCTTGGAAGCCACGAGGGACCTCTCTTTGTTCCTCGCTTCTTAAAGGTTTCAAACTATGCCAACATGAAAGTGGCCGCCGGTCGACTGACGGGCGATAAGCCAGGTACAATCCATGTACGAACTTTGAAGGGGAAGATTCAGCTTCGGTAGCTCTTGTGGCCAGATTCGAATTTGGGTTGACAGCCCGGGCAACTTGCCCCAACCTTGCGGCATGGCTCATACAAAACGTAAGGGTTCCAAAGCGCCCTCTCAACGGAAGGTATTGAAGAGCACTGGGAGTGTGAAAGGCAAAATGGCAACCAACAAGAAATCGGCAGTGGCTAAGACTTCATCAAAAAGTGGCAGTAAGGCGACCAAAAGCGGGGGTGGAACGGGCAAGGTGCGTGGCAGTGCTGGCAAAGGTGCGAGCAAAGGCGGTGCTGACGCAAAGAAGAAGCTCGCTGGAAAAGTGGCTCAGACCAAGGATTTGAGTAAGATCTCCGTAAAGAAGTCTTCGGGAGGCAAGCAGGCCCTAAAATCAGCTTCCGGAAAACAGACCAGTGAGGTCGGATCAACGAAGGCTAAGGCGAAGAGCGTGAAGCTCACCCCGAGTCCGAAGCAGAGTGAGAAGGCTGCGACCCAAGCAGCGAAAAAGGGTGGCATTGGCCAAGCCATCAAGGGCGCTGTTGACGTTGTGGCAAAGAGGGTTTCCGAGGCGGTGTCGGGTGGCCCAACCCCAAAGAGCAAGTCTGATAAGAAGGGAAAGAAAACCCAATCAGCACCTACTGCGAAGTCCTCTGAGTCCAAGAAGAGTGTCGCAAAGTCATCTGAGCCTAAGATGACTTCAACAAAGTCGTCTGAGCCCAAGATGACTTCATCCAAGTCATCTGAGCCCAAGATGACTTCAACAAAGTCATCTGAGCCCAAGATGACTTCAACAAAGTCATCTGAGCCCAAGATGACTTCATCCAAGTCATCTGAGCTTAAGAAGAGTTCATCGAAATCATCTTCTGAGGTGAAGGCGGGTTCGTCCAAGAGTCCGGTGGGTAAGTCCAGTAAGAGTTCTGGAAAGGTTGACCAAAAGAGTCCCTCAAAGAAAGGGAGTGGGTCTGGAGAGGCTTTGGCTTCTCAAAAGCAGGCCGAATCGGGTTCCAAGGGGGGAGCGGCAGCACCCGTTGGCACAGTCACCACCACCATCAAGCCTCATGAGACTCCTAAAGAGGTGGTGCTGACCGACGCCGAGGGGCGACGATATTGTCGCGTTCGAGAGTGTGATCAGATTGCAATGGTTGATACCTACTGTCGGTATCACTATCTTTTGAATTGGAAGAAGATCCAGGTCCGCAAAAGAATTCTCGCCAATGGGAAATTGCGATCCTATTTGGAGGAGCTGACTTCCCGTTATCCTGACAAATACCTTGAGATGATTCATAGAGATCTAAGAACTGACGACGACTTCATTGCGGCCATCAATGAGCTAGGCATTGATGAGAGCGGGTTCGATACGGAGTACGAGGATGAGGCACAAACCTACATTCAAGAGGTTCGTGGTGTTGGGGAGAGCTCAGGGGCTCGAGACGACGACGAATATTAGAGTTCGGATCTGAAATGAGAGTTCGGATCTGAAACCCGGATCTGGGCTAGAGGAAAAAATGGGCGATCGATCCGCTGAGAGTCACTGGTCGTCCAGTTCGGGATCATCTTCACCGCGAATGAGGCCATGATCGGTCTCACCTAAGATCTCATCAGCAGCTCGCTCCAGGATTGTGTTGATCGTAGTCATTCGTAAGTGGATCTGGCGGTTGTTGAAAACCACCTCTTTCCAAGAGCGTGGGAAGTCAGTCTCCTCCTCTTCAAAATAGGTATGAAGCATCGCCACGGAGGCATCCACGCAGAGATGGATCTCATCAAGGACTCTCTTTTTGTCGTAATCTAGGGATGATTCAAAATTGACTTGACGCAACTTACCTTTTTCTAAATACCCCACGGAGAAGAGGAGCTCAGAGGGATAGATTCGGCCATCTGTAAAAAAATCACCCTGCTCAACAGGCTTCTTAAAGTGACTCTTTAGGGCCCGAATCACCTCCTGAAGAAGGTCTTGGGGCAGTGGGGTCCATTTTTTCGATTCCGGTCGTCTTGGTTCCATTGGGCAAAGCTATTTGAGAGGTTTTTGAAAGTCACGTCGGCGGGCGTTGACTTCGCGCCTTTAAGTGAACTATGTCTCACTCAAGCATGAGGAGGTGCAAAAGTCGTGTCAGGTCAGACAGAAAAGGGTGTCTACATTTCAACTTATGGCTGCCAGATGAATGTGAATGATTCGGAGAGGATCTTTTCTCTTTTGGAAATGGCCAACTTCACGCCGGTAAGTTCCCCTGAGGAGGCCTCACTCATCATCATCAACACATGCAGTGTGCGAGAAAAGCCAGTTCATAAGGTTCACTCCGAAGTGGGGCGTTATCGAAAATTGAAAGAGACCAATCCCAAGTTGCGAATTGGCATCGGAGGGTGTGTTGGCCAACAAGAGAAGGAGCGACTCCTCAAGGATCTTCCGCTGGTGGACTTTGTTTTTGGGACCGATGCCATTGATCTTCTGCCCGAGCTTGTGGGACGGGTTGAAGAGGGGGAGGGTCACCTCTCGGCAACTCGGTTTGAGTATCAAAAGCCCTACCAGATTGAGACGCTTGTTCGCGCTCCCGGAGTTTCGACCTTTGTGAATGTGACGAAGGGGTGTGATAATTTTTGCACCTTCTGTGTGGTTCCCTATACAAGGGGTCGAGAACGCAGTCGTGGACTTGAAGAGATCGTACGAGACATCAAGAGTTTGGTGAGTCGAGGTGTGCGCGAAGTCACTCTTCTTGGTCAAAATGTGAACTCCTACCGTTCGCCAAATGGGGGGGATTTTGCGGACCTCTTGGAACAGGTGGCTCTTCAGAGCGGTCTTGTGCGAATTCGATTTACCACGAGCCATCCCAAAGATTTTGATGAAAAGCTTGTTCAAGTTATTTCGAAATATCATCCACAAGTATGTGAATACATTCATCTTCCGTTTCAATCAGGGAGCAGCGAAGTGCTGACCCGAATGAACCGGGGATACACAAGATCGGAGTACATCGAAAAGATCGCAATGATTCGCAACTACTTGCCGCAGGTCGTCTTTTCTTCTGATGCCATCGTGGGATTTCCTGGAGAGAGCGAAGAGCAATTTGAAGAGACCTTGTCTCTGGTGGAAGAGGTTGGGTATGAGACTCTTTTTGCTTTTAAATATAGCCCTCGCCCCTTTACAAAGGCCGCTCGTTTTGGTGATCAGATCGATGAAACCACCAAAGGGCGTCGGCTGACTGCACTTCTTGAGGTTCAAGATAGGCGAGCGCGTCAGCTTGTGGAGCGCTATCGTGGAACCACCACGGAAGTGCTCGTGGAGAATCGGGACGAGAAGACGGGACTTCTTTCGGGGCGCTCATCTCAAAATAAGTTGGTTTTTTTTGAGGGAGAGCTTGATCTCATCGGAAAGATGGTCTTTGTTAGAGTCACTGAGGTGCAACCATCTGTGTTTCGTGGAGAAATGATCGGTGATAAGTTCAACTGAAGAGCAGATTGATTCAGGCGTTTACGATGAGGTGCCCAAAAACGAGGAGGAGAGGCTGGTTGAGGTCTTTCCCTATGGAATTACGGTGGGTGCCGAGGGAAGCCGCCCGGTTTTGATCTTCAAAGACGAAGAGAAGAGGGAGTCCTTGCCCGTTTGGGTTCACCCTGTGGATGCGGGTTTGGTAGCCTTGAACACGGAGGGGTCGGCCCTTCCCTTTTCTTCTCACCATGTGACTTCGAAACTCTTTGATTTTATGAAGCTCAAGATGACCTCCTGTATCTTTGTGGAGCTTGTCGGACACCATCAATATGTGGACCTTCTGTTCAGCGGAGCAAAAAAGGTGAAGCTCAGAATGAGAGCAGACTCTGTGATGTCACTCTGTCTCTATTTGAAGGCCAGGTTCTTTTGCACCAAGAAGTTCATCGGGGCGTGCCGCGAAGTGAGCGTTGAGATGGAGGGGGTTGAAAAGGGACTTAAGATCGATGCGGGGATTTTGGAGAAAGACCACCCCTATTGGAATTGATGTACGGAAGTGATATGCGAATCAATGGAATGGAACCTCAACTTGGAAAAGAGTGCTACATTGCCCCAACGGCTGTACTGGTCGGAAATGTCCTGATTGGGGACCAATCGTCTGTGTGGTTCAATGCTGTAGTCCGTGGTGATGTCACTCCCATCGTGATTGGAAAACAGAGCAATCTGCAAGATGGGGTGGTCGTACATGGAACCTACCAAAAGGCTGATGTGAGGATTGGGGATCGGGTGACCGTCGGTCATGGTGTGATCTTGCACGGTTGTCGCATTGAGGACAGCTGTTTGATTGGAATGGGTTCGATCCTGATGGATCTTTCTCACATTGGACACCACTGTCTGGTGGGAGCTGGTTCCCTTGTGACTGAGGGTTCGGTTTTTGAACCGGGGACTCTCATCATGGGTCGTCCTGCCAAAGCAGTTCGTAAACTGCGTCAAGATGAGATTGATAAGTTGGAAAGGTCCGCGGACAATTATCTTTTTTATATCAACTCTTGGTATCAAGGGGAAGGGTAGGCAGGCTGTGGGTGAGGTGATCGAGGCATGGACTTTCGATGATGTTCTTTTGATTCCTCAGTATTCCGAAGTGGTTCCCTCGGAGGTCTCCACGCGAAGCCTCTTTGCTCGCGACCTCTTTCTTCATGTTCCCATCATCTCCTCACCCATGGACACGGTGACCGAGAATCGGGTTGCACGCATTATGGCTCAGCTTGGAGGTTTGGGGATCATCCACAAGAACATGACCATTGAGGCTCAGGCGTTTGAAGTGGAGAAGGTCAAAAAGTATGAGAGCGGAATGATCACAAACCCAATCACGTTGGGACCCAATGAGTCTGTGAGTGAGGCTCTTGATTTGATGAAGAAGTACTCCATCAGTGGAGTCCCGATCACAGTTGATGGCGTTTTGGTTGGAATTTTGACCAATCGAGATCTTCGTTTTGAAACCGACCTAGAGCAACCCATTGGCCGTGTGATGACCAAAGAGGGGCTTGTGACCACTCGAGAGGGAACCACACTGGAGCAGGCCAAGGAGATTCTTCAAAAGCATCGAATTGAAAAGCTTCCCGTGGTGGATGGTCAAAATCGACTTAGAGGTCTCATCACCATCAAGGACATTGAGAAGGCTCAAACCTACCCCTTTGCAACCAAAGATCATCGAGGGCGACTCCTTGTGGGTGCAGCTGTCGGGGTTGGAAGTGAAGCTCTCAAGCGAGCAGAGGCTTTGGTAGGATCAGGGGTTGATGTTCTTGTGGTCGACACGGCTCATGGTCATTCGAAAAACGTCTTTTCTACAGTCAAGGCGATTCGAAGCTCGTTTGCTGAGGTCTTTGTGGTGGCCGGAAATGTGGTGACAGCTCAGGCAACTCGCGAACTCTTTGAGATTGGAGCCGATGTGGTGAAGGTGGGTGTTGGCCCCGGGTCGATCTGCACGACCCGCGTGGTGGCCGGTGTGGGAGTGCCCCAGATCACGGCGGTCCTTGAGTGTGCAAGAGAGGCTCAGCGTGTTGGAAAGACGGTCATTGCTGATGGTGGAATTAAGTTTTCAGGCGATGTCACCAAAGCCTTGGCGGCAGGTGCGGGTTCGGTGATGATCGGAAATCTGCTTGCCGGCACGGATGAGTCGCCCGGTGAAACCATTCTCTATCAGGGACGAACTTATAAGGTTTATCGAGGTATGGGGAGTCTTGGAGCCATGCAGGTTGGATCTCGCGACCGTTATGCTCAAGCCGATGTGCATGAGATCGAAAAGCTGGTGCCTGAGGGGATCGAAGGTCGAGTGCCCTATCGAGGATCGGCGAGTGCAATTGTACATCAATTGTTGGGAGGACTTCGCTCAGGAATGGGGTATCTTGGAGCTTCCAACATTGGGGAGCTTCAGGAGCGGGCTCAATTTGTTCGAGTCAGTCCACAGGGGTTGAAGGAGTCTCATGTTCATGATGTGAGCATCACCAAAGAGGCACCCAACTACAGGTTGCAATAGAAGAAAAGAGGGGGCGATATTGGTTCAAGGCGGAGTGGTCATTCTCGATTTTGGTTCACAGGTCACACAGCTCATCGCACGCCGTTTTCGTGAGTTGGGGGTCTATTCGGAGTTGCTGCCCTACCATGCATCCATCGAGAAGATTCGCGAACTGAAGCCCGTGGGGTTGGTTCTCAGTGGTGGTCCTCAATCGGTTCGAGATCCCCAAGCCCCTCGCCGGGATTTAAAGGAGCTTAAAGAGATCGCACCCATCTTGGCCATCTGCTATGGGATGCAACTTCTTGCCGATCAGTTCGGGGGCAAAGTGGTCCGTGCCCAAGACGGAGAGTATGGACTCAATTTTGTGGAGTGGGAGAGTCAGGCGATGGGTGATCTTCCGCTTCGGCAAAAGGTTTGGATGAGCCATGGAGATGTCGTTGAGACGGCCCCTCAGGGGTTTCGTGTGGTGGGAGTCTCTGCAGGAAACCACATTGCGGCCATTCAAAGCGAAAAGATTTGGGGTGTTCAGTTTCATCCCGAGGTGGCCCATACAGAAAAGGGTGTTGAGATTTTGCGCTCTTTTGCCTTTGATCTTTGCAAGGCTCAAGTGACATGGGGGGCCGTTCACATCGTCGACCACCTGGTCGAAGAGATCCAAAAGCGAGTGGGCTCCACGGATCAAGTTCTATGCGCTTTGAGTGGTGGTGTGGATTCTACCGTCATGGGAGCCCTTCTCACGAAAGCACTTGGTTCTGAGCGAGTGCACTGTCGATTTGTCAACAATGGTCTGTTGCGAAAAGATGAGTATGAAGAGGTTTTGGCCAACTACAAGTATCTTGGGTTCAATGTGAAGGGGATCGATGGGGCGGATCGATTTTTGAATGAGCTTCAAGATGTGGTCGATCCAGAGCAAAAGAGAAAGATCATTGGCCGTGTCTTCATTGAGCTCTTTGAGCAGGACACGCAGAAGCTGTCGGTCAACTGGTTGGCTCAAGGGACACTCTATCCCGATGTGATTGAGAGCGTCTCACCCCGCGGAGAGTCTGTGACGATCAAATCTCACCACAATGTGGGTGGGCTTCCTGCCATGATGAAACTCAAACTCATTGAGCCTCTGCGAGAGCTCTTTAAGGATGAGGTGCGAGCTGTGGGGAAAGAGCTGGGCCTTCCTCATGAGATTCTTTGGCGCCACCCATTCCCAGGGCCGGGCCTTGCGATTCGGATCATTGGAGCTGTCCATCGAAGCGACCTTGAGCTTCTTCGAAGTGTGGATGAGATCTATCTTCGTGCACTCAAAGAGGAGAAGCTTTACGACCAGATATGGCAGGCCTTTTCGGTTCTTCTTCCCATTCAAACCGTGGGAGTGCAGGGAGATGCTCGCACCTATGAGCGCGTGGTGGCCCTTCGAGCGGTCACCTCTTCGGATGCAATGACGGCCGATTGGTTTGAATTCCCACCGAACTTCTTACGGAAAGTTTCCAACTTGATCACCAATCAGGTTAAGGGTGTCAATCGAGTTGTGTATGACATCACCAGTAAGCCTCCGGGCACCATTGAGTGGGAATAAAGTGAAATCACCCAACAGCCTGTCCTGCATCGTCAATGGAACAAGGCCTGGGCCCGACCTTTGTCACAGCGGAACAGTACAATGTGGATCCAAGCTGGGGCAGTTGCGAGATGATCGTCGACAAACTCTATGCCCTCTATCTTGAGGAGTTGCCCATTGAGAGAGTCTACTACGATTTTGTGATCTTCTGCATGCCATTAGGAGGTGATCGATTTTCAGCACGAAGAGACCTTTGAAGGGTATGCTCGTGATTTTCATCAATATGAAGAGATTCGAGCCTACGAACGCGAAAGAATGAGAAGCGAAAATCCTGAGCTCTTCATCTTGTTGTTCAAGGAGCTTCTGTCCCCTGAGATTTTCGAATTTGTCTACGATTCCATACTTCCAAAGGTGAATTTTGTTCAGACCTGGAATGCACCTCTTTTTCATCTCGAAGATGGAAGTACGATGAACTCCCGATGGGCCGATGGGACCTTTCGCTCTTGTGGTGGGCCCTGTCGAGTCATGGTGCCTTCGTCCAATACACCCTAATGTGGAATGGTCGCAAATCGATCGGTCCTAGGATTCACCATTCAGATCTTAGGCATCCATTTGAAAAGAGTGATCACCGTCTTCTATTGAAACAGCAGTTTCGAAGGATCGAAAGTGATCCCTCTTTAAAAAAAAGTAGAGGGTGCCCAGGGGGAGCCCCAACATAAGACCAATGGCGTGAGCACGGTAACTGATCTGTGGATCAAAGCTCGTGGGTCCTAACACAAGCAGTGAAAAACCAGCGCATCGCAGGAGGCGGTTAGCGATCGTGTATCTTCGCTCGATGAGAAAGAAGAGAGAGAGCCAGCAGCCCGACATCAAGTAGACCGCCCCCGAGGCTCCAAGCAGATGGATCTCCGCAGGATAGGTCCAAAGGGTTACGGCATTTGCTACGAGGCTGAAGAGACCGATGTAGAGTGGAAAAAGAATCCACCCAAAGTAGCCATTGAGCAAGTAGGCAAAGACAAAGAGCAGTAGGGAGTTTGAAAGCAAATGTCTGAGGTCTGAGTGGACCAATAGGGAGGAGAGGAGACGCCAATATTGAGATTCATGAAACACAGCTTTGTGAGTTGCCGATCCATCGGGAATCCATCCCATCCATTGAAGTTTGGAGATCAGAAAGACAATGGCAATGGTCGCCCAGGCGATCCACTTTCCCATTCGGTGGGGCTTTTGAGAGAGGTAGGTCTTGATGATCCGCTGGTCCAGTCAAATGCCTCGTAAAGTGGATGGGAAGTCTGCATCTGTTGGGGACTCCCGAATGAGAAGATCATGACAGGGCTCCTTCAGAAGTTCCACAGTCCCAGCATAGGGTGTTTCACCATTGGGATCAAATGCGGAGCTGGCTTCGGGGGAGTTGCAGGCGAGATCTTCAATGGAGCTAAGGCATCGATGGGCCACCTCGGCAGAGGAGAGATCAAAGAGCTCTCCTCCATCGATCACCAACTTAAGGAAATTGGGCGAGGCATACCCAGCCTTTCGTGCAAAGTAGCGAAAGGAAAAGTAGGTGGTCTTGGCCTTTTGGTAGTCATACATATCTTTAAGGAATGCCCGGTAGTTGTCGTATTCATAGATGCTTGGTCGAGCCAAAGTTGCAATTTCTAACATACAGAGATCCTATCGGAATGATTTCCTAAAACCGAAGTTTGAGAATGGTTTGGTGTATTCCACATGTATTCCTTTGGGTCAGGCCCAGGACGTTGGTCTTGCCCCAAGCTTTCATTTGTGAACCAAACTCTATTCAAGAGGTGGCTCACCGCACTCTAGGACAGGCGGGTAGAGATTCATGCATTCGGTATCTGCGTTTTCATACTTAAGTTCGCCTTGCTGCAGGTAGGGAGCGGTCTTGGCAAAACTCTTAAGTCCAAATGCTGAGATGGTCATGTAGGTCTCCTTGAGATTCAAGACGCGAACGATGTCGAGTGCGTGGGCTGAGGCCAAGTTCCACCAAGGGATACGAAGCAGATAGGGTTCACAGGCTTCAGGAATCCACTCCCTATGACCTAAAACCCACAGTTGATTGCGTCGACTCTGCCCAGAGGTGAAATCGATCGTTGTGGCGATGAAAAGGTGGTCTCCCGTTGGATCCTCGGAGAGGGCCCATGGATTTCGAATGTAGCCTTTGACCTGTGCGGAGGAGCGATAGATGAGGAGTTGCCCGAAGATGAGGACAACGCCACCACGGTGCCAAGGGTTTTGGTGCCGGCGGGCGGTCGGCGAAATCTTTCACACAGGGACACCAACCTTTCGATGGGAGCCACTCGAGATGTTGATGCGGTCTTTGTACCCTCGCAGATCATTCGAACCTTGTCGGCAAAGATTGGGATTGAAGAGGGAATTGGACCTGATTGGCTCAATGATGCCGTCAAGAGATACCTGCAAAAGGATTTTGGGCGGCAAGAGGTCCTGAATCTCTCTCATCTCAGAGTTTGGGCACCCGATGCACGTTACATGCTCTCTATGAAGTGCATCAGTGCAAGGTGGGACACAAGTGATCGCGACGATGTTCTCTTTCTGATCGGCCTTTTGAAACTCACCTCCACAGAACAAGTCTTTTCATTGATTGAGAGCTATTATCCAAAAAATCAGATTCCGTCGAAGACTCAGTTTTTCGTTGAGGAGATCTTTGAATCCTCCTGAGAGGTTTCGCGCCAGACACTATCTTTCGGAAAAGAGCGACAGCACCTTCAGAAGCAGATTTCTCTGTTCATAGAGTTCGGTGTAGAGGTCACTGCCCTGTGGGTCTTGAAGCTCTTCCAGGGTGCGGAGATTAATGGCAAGTCTTGCAAGGAGCCCTTCGTGGTTCAAATCCGTGATTCCAACTTCAGAGAGTGGAGAATTTCGGAACTCCTCGAGCTCCTCTTGAAGTCTCTGCACGAGGTACTCATTTCCGATCTCTTGGGCATATTTGAGCTGTTTGTTAAGGGAGTCGTGATCCCCATAGAGCGACCATTCGGGAGCCAAGAGATCAGGTCCAGCGTAGGGGCCAAGTTTCTTCTGGAAGAAACGATTTTCGATGGCCCAGTTGATCATCTCACCGACCGTGGCGCCACCTGCAGGAGGGGTCGACTCTTCGATCGCGTTGGTGGCAGCCATCTTGAGTTTTTCGGAATCGACTTGGTTGTAAGAGAGTTTGCGTTGGATTTGGTTCACTTTGTCGATCAGCTTTTTGGCCCATGTGTTGAACTTCTTAGCGATGATGTACTCCCCGGTGGGAGTTGCGTAGAGGGCCGAGGCTTCGCGAGTCTCATCAATTGAACTTACCATGTGGGTCTGAAAGGGGGACTTACGAGCAAGGGATGCAGAGGCGTGAGAAGGGGTGTCGAGTCCTTCAAATAGATACTTTGTGGCAAGTTCCAGCAGACGAGACTCTCCTTTGAACTTCGCAATGGGTTCTTTGAAGTCCAGGCTCTTGAAACGATCATCGTTTTTCAGGGAACTTAGGTTGAGACCATAGAGCAATCGATTCATCAAAGAGCCCATCACCTTACCTCTAAGATCGGGTTCATCGAGAAAATTGGGATGCAACTTATAGTGGTTGTGAATCTGGGTGTCATTTCGAAATGCAAGATAGACATAAGCATTCACACGGTCATTGAGGATTCCTGCAAGATCAATAGGATCATCTTGAGATTCAAGTGAGCGGGAGAACTTTACATCTGTGAGAGGAAATCCTGTAAGGCCCAAAAGCTCCCAGCCCCGCGAGGTGAAGTGCTGCTGAACCGAAAGGTCCTCACATCCTCGAATGATTGGAGATTTCAATTGAAGCTGGGCTTGAAGTTCATCAAGCTCCATGGCGGTGAGATCACCATAGGCGTTGCGGGAGATGCAGGATCGATTGGGAAGTTGTGTAACATAATCATTAAAGAAGTGAAAGACGATTCGGCTGGCAAGATGGTAATCCTCAAGGGATCGATTGAGATCTCGCGAGTTCAAAAGACCGTCCAAAAATCTGCGGTAGGAGCTTTCATCAAAACTTGTCAAATAGTTGTCATTTTCGCTCAGTGCAGAGACGAGTTGGAATCGCCACTCATCATAGATGCGTTTAAGGGGAATGAAATAGCGAGTGACTCGCCTTTGGCTGAGGGTTGAGCCAGAGGGAAGATCCTTTCGATCCCAACGGGAGTTGCTGTAGAGAATGTCCCTCTTGTACTTCATGATCAAAGAGAGGGCGATCTCACTGGGGGTTGTTCCCGTGTCCAGCTTTGCACAGAGTGGATCGGAATCAAGAGCCAGATCTGCATCAGAACAGTAGTGATACCGCTTGAGCTCTTCCCTGGAAATCTGAGCGAGAAGTTCGCGTTCAGGATCAATCGCTCGTGCAGATTGAGCTGCACCCTGAACCTCGACTTGATTTAAGTATCCATATTTCAAAGCTGCGATGTCGTACTTTCCTGGGAAGTAGATGGAGTGGTCAGTAATATCGAGATAGTCCATGACCGAAGAGCTCTGAGGAAGATCTTGGGGGTCAACTTCAAGTTGATAAAGGGAGCTGATCTCTGAAGGATTCAAAAAGAAGTTGTCGTGGTCGATAGAGCCCTTAAAGTTGTGCTGAAGTCCAAGATTGTGCCCAATTTCGTGAGTCAATGTACCTAAGATCTTCTCTCTCATGATTTGAGTGGCGCAACTCTCAAGAAGGTCGAGTGAGAGCTCCGAGGATCGTTCGGCTTCGGGCCGCGTGACCCAACTTACGACTTCAGGACATCGGGATTCAATTTTGTCACTCAAATTGTCGCGATCCATGGGAACTGGGTCGTAGTAATCCTTATGATCAATGGCAAGTGGAGCTGAAAGAAGTGGGGAGGTACCAGGTTCAAGGCGGTTCAGCTTTCTTCGGACGTAGTTTTGAATGATTTCGATGAACTGGGCCTTGATGGAGTTCTCATGAAGATTGACGCTCGCGCTGATGATTTCACCAGTGAGAGGGTCCTTGAGTGAGGGACCAAGACCAAAGTACCCATCTTGATAGGTGTAGGATCGGACCATGTTGATTGTGTTGTAACGAAGGTCACCCAGTTCGACGTCATCTTTGCCATCACTCCCGTTGAGGAGGGTGATGCGAATGGGAAGTCCGGCCTCCGCAAAGGCTCTCTGCCAGAAGTTGATCGAGATCTCGGCAAGTTTACGAAGTTCAGGGTCTTGAGGAGTCGTGTTGGTGAAACGATAAACTATGTCCCGTTGAGGATGAAAGCGAGTTAAGAAGAGATTCTTCTCCAGCTCATCACGTCGGAGAATCTGATAGTTGTCAATCTGAACTCTCTCCGTGGAGAAGTAGCCAAAGAGGCGGTTGTCGCTTTTGAAATAGCGTCGAACTGGATAGTCGTTGCCTGGCAGGATTCGCTTGAAGGCGTACTTGGTCTGTCGATGGGAAGCGCTATCTTGAAGTGTCACACTGAAATAGTCCTGAGCAAAACGAAGATCCACAACACTCTTTTGCGCGTGGAAAGTTGAGGATTCCTTGGCATTTTCCCCATTGGGTGTGGTGACCAAAGTCTTTTCAAAATCAATTGCGATCAACGGACTTTCGGTCAATGTTTTTGGAGAGACTTCGAGCTCTTTCATCCCTCTTTGCAATCCATCTTGGGCCACTTGGTAGGTTTTCCAAGTGACGGGGAGGGAGATCACAGTGTCAAAATTGAGGGGATTTGCGTTGCTGACTCGTGGGTCTACATTGAGATCAACGCCTCGGAGTGAGTTTTGTTCTTTAAGAAATTTGATTCGATAGGCGGAGTTTACGACACCCTCTTGCGCGCTTTCAAGTTCTGTTTTGGCCTGTTCCGACTCCTTCGTCAACGTGACCGTTTGGGCGAAGTGCCACTCACCTTCAAAGTAGGAGGCAGGGTAGACGTCGGTCTTTGTGAGTGCT
The DNA here is from genome assembly GCA_014584465.1 of Pseudomonadota bacterium. Taxonomy (GTDB): domain Bacteria; phylum Bdellovibrionota; class Bdellovibrionia; order Bdellovibrionales; family JACTMU01; genus JACTMU01. The sequence continues at coordinate 39,604 of JACTMU010000087.1, forward strand.
TCAAACAGGATGCGTTCCAAGGGGTTGATGCGAAAGTGGGTGGCACGTTGAGGATCAGATTCAGGGACTTCGATGAGAATTCGTCTCTCATCGCCCTGATCTTGCTCCTCAAGACGAAAATATCCCGATATTTTATAACCCACCAATGGGATGCGATAGGTACCGGTGGACTCTTTTTCACCATAGGTGAGTTCTTGGTAGGGAAGGTCTTCCTTGGAGGCACGCTTGAGAACTCGTAGAAAGTTTCCCGAAAGTTCGTAGAGGATCTCATACTTGTGGTTGGGGCGCCCACGAAATTTCAGATCCTTTCCAAGAAGCTCGGCATCGGTACGATATTGAACGGGGTCAAAGGCATTGATCCGATCTTGATCTGTTGAGACCGCACTCTCGACGGTCAACTTTTGAGCACGCGTGGTTGGAGCCTCCGTTGAGAGGTCGGGGAGGGGCTCGAGAGTTTGAAGTTCAAACCTCTTCTCGTTGTAAGCGGAGATTTGGTAGAGGCCTACGCCTTGTCCCTGGGCCAATGTGGGTTCAGACTTTTTCTTTGCGCACCCCGGGAGTGTGAGGGTCGTCGTGAGGATCCCCATCAGGACGGCATGGGAAGCCCAGTGACACCAGCGCACTCCTGGTGGAACAGGTCGCAAAGATTTAAGAGGGGCCCTCAGTTTCCTGGGATGTTGCTTACGAGCTTTTGGGGTCAAGAGACCTCCTTTCGTCTCACCACGAAGTGCTATGCACAGATTGTGCCCTTGCAATTCAAAAGAAAATCAAATGATTTCAACTAGATAGGATCGACTCCTGAGCGGGCCTTTGAAAAATGTTCACTCTTTATACCCAGACTTGCCCAGACTTGCCCAATCTGGCCCTTCAATGCTATCGATGGACTAAATAGTGGCTGGCCTGAAACCTCATGCAAATTCACTCGAAAGCAGATTTCGCGCCAGCCACTAAAAGATTAGAGGAGACCATGATCATGTCCCATGAGATTGAGACGATCCCTGTCACCGAGTACCAACAAAACTGCCGTGTGATTTCCAATCGAACGACTCTAAAGGCATTGGTCATCGATCCAGGTGGTGATCTGCAAAAAGTTTCGCAGTTTGTGAAGAAAAAGGGGCTTGCGGTGGAGGCCATTTTGTTGACCCATGGTCATATTGATCATGCGGGCGCTGCAGAAGACCTTCATCAAAGTTGGGGTGTCCCCATTTATGCTCATCGAGGAGATGAGTTTTTGCTCTTCAATCTTGAAGATCATGCAAAATTTTTTGGATCGAGGGCTAAAAATGTCCAAAAGATCGACCATTGTCTTCAAGATGGTGAGACGTTGGACCTTATTGATTTAAAGATCAAAGTACTCCATGCGCCGGGCCATTCTCCTGGGAGCTGCTGCTTTTTATTCCGACTCTCAAAGTGGATGGTTGCAGTGGGTGATGTTCTCTTTGCCGGTTCCATTGGGCGCACAGACCTCTGGGGAGGAAACCACAACACGCTCATTCAGTCGATTGAAGAGAAGCTCTTGGTACTTTCTGATGATACCATTGTGATGTCGGGCCATGGACCCGACACGACGATAGGGGTTGAAAAGAGGAGCAATCCCTTTCTGCAGTAGTGCCAGGTTCCATTTGCTTATCGCAGCAAGTTAAATTCAAATCGGGTTTTGTCCGGATCTGGTAGTGTCTTCGATGTGTATGATCTCCATTTCTATTTTCAGATCCTGGTTTTAAGGAGGCTCTCTTTTTTGAGAAAATAACTCTGTGCGTCCAGCATTTGGAACCTGGCACTTTTTTTCATGATTTTGTTTATGAAACTGATGAAGGCACCAAGTAGTCACTTTCTTTGAAATTGCGACGAATGTCGAGTCTTGCACTAAAATGAGAATGCAAAATCATTTTCAGAGGTTAACAGTGATCCCTAATCTTTTTCTTTTTCTTTTCAAGGTGGCATACGAATTGCTTTGAAAGGAGTTAGCTGTGCATGAGAGCGACTCTCAATGAAGCACTCTCTTTAGCGCAGCGGTTATGGCTAACAACAAGAGATGAATTCAGCAGGCCGTTTTTTCCCTTCTCCCAGGCCATGAACATTGAACTGTGCAACGTAGGCTTAAGAAAACAATAGGGGGTATTTATGAAATCTGTGGCACTCATGACATTATTGGCGATGACAGCCCTTTCCGTCGGCTGTTCCAAAGGATCTTTGAGTAAGGTCCAAGGAGAGGGTTCTATGACCGTTGTAGATCCTCCGGCCTGTGAAGGTGATTGTGGCCAAGGTCCAGACAACCCGGGCGAACCTGGTGGCGGTGAAACTCCAACTCCCCCCCCAACTCACACCAAAATTCAGGTTAAGAACACGAAGGTGTGCACCTATCAGTGGCCAGCCATTGATGATGGCAGTGGGATCACACAACCTGTGCCTGAGGCCACAGCAGCCGTCTATCAAGGAAAATTCTCAGGGTCTGAAGATCTTCTCTGGCTATTGAAGGATCGTCTCACCGGTGAACCCATTGATTGCGGAGCCTTCATTCGTGACATGGCAGATCGCTTTCTGGATATTGAAAAATCTGATTTTTTCCTCAACATTCCTGCGATTCCAGGATTTGATCCATCGGACTACATATTGGATGTCGTTCTCGACAAGAATGCAGACAAAATCTGCGACAAATTTGATGAAATTGTCGGAAGTTCTTCAAGGTTGGGTGGGCGAGACCTCCCATTTCCTCTTCCATTTGGTGCGAACAAGGCAGAAGAGGGTGGAAGTGGACCTCAGTTTGTCCTCACCACACAGCTGATTTCGGGTGTGCAAAAGGGGAATGAGGATTGCAACATCCCGCCGACCGAGGGAAACGAAAACCCAATCTGTGAATGCGATGAGCTTGAAGAGCCCCTTATGCTGGACTTCGGAGGAGACGGGATCGAACTCTCATCTGCTGCCGACGGGGTTCGATTTGACATCAGCGGGAGTGGCGAAAAGCGCCGTATGGCATGGACCAAAAAGGGAACCAATGATGCGTTCTTAGCCCGAGACATCAATAAGAATGGAAAGATCGACAACGGAGTTGAGCTCTTTGGGACCGCGACGGTCAATCCTGATCGAACTTTGGCGGCGAATGGACTTGAGGCTCTTCATGCGTTGGATTCTGATGGCAACGGCATCTACGACAAAAATGACGCTAAGTTTTCTGAACTGCTTCTCTGGTTTGATCGCAATCACAATGGAAAGTCTGAGAAGAGTGAACTTGAGAAACTTGAAGACCGTGTTCAGTCGATCCAACTTGTCTACAAAGTGAGCGACAAATCGGACGGGTTTGGCAACCACTTCTATGCGGAGAGCACGGCCACCCTCAAAGATGGTCAAGAGATCTACGCTGCCGATGTATGGTTGACCTTTAAATAATTTACCGGTTAATCTCGATAGATAGGGGCTGTCCGGTAATTCGCTTTTTGATCGATTTTGATAAGTTTTTCTTATACCGAGGCGGGCCGACGAAGGGCTAGCCAGAGGCGCTAACTCATTACCGGACAGCCCCTAAATAGATGCTTGCCCAGATTCGTTTAAGAATCTGGGCGTTCTTTTTGTGGGAATTTGTTTTGGCATTGGTAAGACCCTTTTGTGCCCTTCGAGTCAAGTCTGAGTGGGCCGCGCAGGTGGCCTCCTTGCCCTATGATGTGGTCTCTTCTGAAGAGGCCCGGGCCATCGTCGCTCAGAATTCCAAAAGTTTTCTTCGAGTCGTAAAGCCTGAGGTGGATCTTTCCGATGGGAGAGGAGATCCCTACCATAAGGCCAAAGAGAATCTGGATCGAATGATTCAAGAGGGATATTTTGTGTCTGACGAGAGTCCCTGCTTTTACATTTACCGTCAAACGTGGCAAGGGCGAGCTCAAACTGGGATCGTTGCAACCTGCAGCGTGGATGAGTATCTTGACGGGACCATTCTCAAACATGAACAGACGCGCCCTGATAAGGAGAATGATCGAATCTTGTTGATGGAGGCTTGTCAGATGCAGACAGGTTTGGTCTTTCTCGCCTATAAGGCCCATCAGGAGATGGATCAGATCATGAAGAGCTGGACTCATGAAAAACCCCACTCATTTTCTTTTGTGGGAGAACATGAGGTGGAGCACACCCTTTGGGTTGTGAATGATCCTGTGATCATCGATAAGATCCAAAGAATCTTTGCCGAAATTCCCTCTCTCTATGTTGCAGATGGACATCATCGAAGTGCAGCTGCCTCAAAGGTGGCCCAGAAGATGCGAGAAAAGAGCGGAGATCGCAAGAAAGAGTACAACTATTTTCTGTCCGTTTTGTTTCCTGATAGGGATCTAAAAATTCTTGAATACAATCGGTTGGTGCGAGGGCTTGAATCCTTTCGCGTTGAAGAGTTTTTGAAGAGAATGACTCGATATTTTTCCATCAAACCATCGCCAAAACCTTATCGTCCGCAAAAACCTCATGAGTGGGGAATGTACGTCGGTGGGAGTTGGTTTTCACTTGAGATCCACAGGGAGTTTTTGTCAGGTGACATCTACAAGGATCTCGATGTGGCACTTCTTCAGGAGTGGGTCTTCTCCAAGCAGTTTGGGATCACAGATCCTCGCCGAGATGAGCGACTTGAGTTTGTTGGCGGCATCCGGGGCTTGAGCTATCTCCAAAACGAGGTGGATGAGGGGCGTGCTCAGATTGCCTTGGTCTGCCATCCCACTTCGATGTCCGAGCTGATGGCTGTGGCGGATCGTCGTATGATGATGCCACCCAAATCGACATGGTTTGAACCCAAACTGCTCAGTGGTCTTATTTTGCACCGTATTTAGTGGCTCGTCCTTAAGTAGCTCGCCATTAAGTGGCTCGTCCTTAAGTAGCTCGCCCTTTCTAGGTTTGTGCTTCGGTCCAAGGAAAACTTATGCAAATTCACTCGAAAGTAGGTTTCGCGCCAAGCACTGTCTAATCGAGGATTGGTTGGTAGAGCTGGAGTAGAGCTCTCCCCCAATCGGGATGGTCCTGATAGAAGGCGGAGCGCTGAAAATCCTCAATGCGCTTGTAGTAGTCACGTAGACTGTCAGGCAACCAAAATGAGAAGCCTTTAAAAAATCCCAATCCATACTTTTCTTTGTAGTAACTTCCATAGTGATAGTTCAACACCGCCTGACTTAGAGTCGATCCGTTGATGGACCGTAAGGCGTTGAGAACACGAGCGCCATCTCCTGTGGTGTATCCATCAAATGGGGTTTGGCGGCTGACATTATAGAGATGATTTTCAAGTCGGCTGAGAAATTGGTAGAGGCTTTTGGCTCCACCAAGATAGTTCGGGATGCTCCTTGCAATCTTTAAGATTGCAGTTCGGTCTCCAAATTTGTTCACGTCAAGATAGGTGGCCAGCTCCTTTCCGAGGTTGTTGAGTGCTGGACCAAGCTGCCACCTCAACTCATGGGAGCTGAGCGTGGAGACGGTGTAGCTCTTGGATGCTTCAGGATCAAAGAGACTGATAAAACCAGCATTGGGTGTGCCTGCGGAGGAACGAACTCTCTCTGGAACTTCAACGGCCAATCGGCAGATGAGATTATCTCCACAGGTTCGATTCAACGGATTGGCACCAGTGAATTCACGACTGACTTCGTTGCTGTAGGGATATCGTCCGTTGTGGTGGTGAGCATAGAGTTGATCGTTGAAGCGCTTGATCAGGGTCCTATAGGGAAAACCTAGAAAGGTCTGAATCTGACTTGACCCTACAATGTAATCCGTAACATCTGAGAGTTCATAAGCAACTTCGAGAGATTGCATTAAACAGGCATCTGAAGCAAAGATGTCAATGCTTCGATGGAGAACATTTTTTTGAATGTCGGCAAGAACGACATAGAGTTGATGAAGGTTGAGAAACTGCCCCTTATCATCAAAACCAAGTCCACCAATGCGACCGATTCCTGAAACTTCGGAATTATTTTGAGCTCTTTTGGGCGGCGTGATCGAATCTGGATCGGAGGCCCAACCCTGACCATGTCCCCAGAAGATGACCATGTAGTGCTTTGAGGGGTACTTGGTGATTCCCCATCGAAGAAAGTCGTAAAATCGCTCCTTGTGATCTTGGCCTTCAACCCTTTCCGGGAGCTCTTCCACCACGGGAGACTTGACTTTGTCGAAATCCCAGTTCTCCTTGAATTGATCGAGCCCGAGAGATCGCTTGTTGTAGACATCTCGAACGTAGTCTCTTCCGGTTCCCGGCGTTTGAAAAATGTGATATCGACGAATACCATTGTCGCCATATGTATCGGCTTGAACGACCAGATCTAGATAGAGTTGAGACGCACCTCGTGCGCCCTTGTAGGGACTTTCCATTTCGTTGAGGTCCCAAAAAGCATATGGGCTTAAGTCATTGTCGCCAGCCATGTAGACAAGAACCGTGAGTTCTTTAAGGCAGGCATTTCGCTTTGCCTCGGTCTCAGAAAGGCCAAGTTGGTTCATCAAGGTTTGAGTCACTCGATGCTCATAACGAGTGTAGCCAAAATTTCCATTTATGGGAGAAGTGCTCTCTTGGCCGGGTCGGATTTCGGGATCTCGCTCGAAGTCGTAGGCAAAGGGGTTGTCATCGAGACCACTTGCTTTCCAATGTTCGGCACACGTGGGACGAGTGTCGTCGTCATTGGCAAAAGCCACTGGGCCTGGTTGGTGACCAGGCCCAGCTATGAACACGACCAACACGAGGCTGAGTCGAACAAACACTCGTAGGTTTGGCATGCCGACCATGACGTTCACTCATCCTTTTGAGAAGATGCGTTCACGAGTCCCTCAACGATCCATCCAGAAACATCGCCCCATTGAGCGTACTTTCCAAAATTCTTTCTGAGTTTCTCTTTTCCGCTCTCTGAAATGGAGGACTGGCTCGAGATGTTCGAGCTGAGAGATTGACCTGGCAGATAGGGGTCAAATCGCTTCAAGCCCTGACTTCCGCCCACAGTAAGTTCAAGTTCGTTGGCCAAACGTGTTCCTGGGCGAGGATTCCAGAGAAAGTCGGGGTGCTTGTTGGAGTACCACTCTCCGCCAACGATCACATTTCGACCGCCGCTCTCCATGATCTCAAGATCGTAGATATAAGTGACCGTATGCTGCCCGTTGCTCTGATATTCGCTCTGATCGGGTCGAGTTTCAACCATATAGGTGACGTCCATGCGAACACCGACGATCTTATCTGGGCGTCTTCCAAATCCCTTTTTACGGTGAGCACGGAACGGATCTTTTCTTCGAACCCACTCACTGCCCTTACGAACAGAGGCCTTTTCGATATCATCGGTGAGTTCACCCGTTTCAGGGTTGAAGTAGGTGTACTTGTAAGAGTAGACAGGCTGGTTCCAAACTTCATAATCATAGGTTGCATCAAGGACGAAAGATCTCTTGGCAATCCCAATCTGATTGACCACGGTAATGTGCCAGTTCTTTGGGTTCACATCAAAGCAGTCGTCATCGATGATGGCGCCACTGTCTGGATCTTTTTCAACTTGATCCCCTTTCTTTTTGCATCGGCCACCAAGCCAAGTAGAATCGTACTGAATGCTGGACCACAGATACGAGCTTAGGGCTTTGATGTCTGATGGATAAAAGGTGAGCTTTGAGTTGTCTTCAAGAGTCACGTCCACCTTCTTCTGGGGAGTCTTCACCATGTAGGCAGCTGGAGCCCATCCGTGGCAAATGCCCATCCAGGTCTCAACCTTCTTGTAGGTGTTGTAGTAACCCTGACCTTGAGCCCACATGGTGGGTGTGAGAAGACCTTGAGGAGCTGGGTCTGTTGCTCCGGGTGTGTGTCCAATCAAAAGATCATACTTCTCAGAGGGAGAGAGCATGTTTCGGTCCTTGGACCCACCTGTGCTATTGAGCAATGCAAAGAAGGTGTTGGCGGGATTCATGACATAGTTCTTGTAAGACATAAAGTCGTCCGAGTAGGTCACAAAATCGTCATCCGCATAGCGGGCGCCAAGGACGCCTTTGTAGAGGGCCCAATAGTCATCCGACCAAGGTTCGACGGCAAGACGTGCACTCATGAGTCCGTTTTCCTGCATGCCATCTAGAGTTAATACACGTTGAGAGACGGGAAGCTCTGAGGAGTCAAAGAAGCGATCCACGTCCAATCGTGGAGGACGTCGGCCATCAAGGCTTTGGTCTCCAAGGCAACCATCTTGATCGCAGATCTTCTGATTCAAAGATTTGAGATTTGGAAGAAGATCCTTCATCGGCTCAAAAATTTCGCCTGTGCGAAACCCATCCTTGATGTTGATGAAATCTTCGTTTGCAATCTCTTCAGCAGAAAAGACAGACGAAGCAGACTCTTCAGAATTGGACCGTTTTTGGGGTGCATAGTCGATGAAACTCTTAGGTGAACTTGCAAATGATTGTATGAATTGTGAAAACTCCTCCTGGGTTGGTGAATCCCCGTAGGCGCGTTCCGCGATTTTTGCAGTGGCTTGAGGATTGTCTGTTTGGGCATTTGCAAAAAAAGGTGCCGAAACAAGGGCGGCAGCTGAAGCTGCGTTGGCAATCACTCTTGCTGAAAGTTTCCATGGGTTTAAGGGGCGTCTGATGTTTCGAGAGCCGTTCATAGTTAATCTCCTCAGCGACTTTGGATCCTGGACCCAAAACGGTCCAATGGAGCCAAGAATAAAGTTTTTGAACTAGCCCTTTATGAAGTAAATTGCGTTCTTAAGCAAGAGTGAAGCAGAGTTTTGAAAACATTTTTGAAGTGTCCAAAAGTTTGTCACTTTTTCTTAAGTCCGAACGGACATTTCTGAACCCGGATCTGGGCTGGGGACGAGGTCGTTCAAGGCGAGCAGACCTCCTCTCTGCGGGCCAAGAAAAAGGGCAAAAAGCCCAAAAAGAGTGGCAAGAAAGGAAAAATAGAGAGAAAGGATCAAGGTGCCTCTCGACCCATAAAATCCTCGAAGAAAAGTCGAAGGTAGCTGGTCAGATGTCTCATTTTTAAACAGAAATTTGTTTCGAATTGATTCACTCGCATTTCATGAAATCTCACAACACATTGAAATCACACGGTATTGTTTGATCTCCTCTCTTTGTTTCAAAGTGAGCCACTTGGCACAGATATCGCAAAGATGCTTCCTTAGGTGATGAATGCAAAACGTGCTCGATCATAAGGAGGAGCTCATGAAGAGAATGTTATTTGTGACTGCAATGGTAAGTCTTTTGGCCCAGGGAGTGGCTCAATTTGGATGGAGCGCGCAGAAAAACAACGGTCCAAGAAATGTGGCATCGCAGAATTGGGGCCTTCCTCGGGTGAGCTCTGATCCCAATTTTGGGGATTATGGAAGAGCACCTTGCAGTGATTCTCCTGATCTGATTTTAGGTCAAAACAGCCTGCAAAGCAGTGGAAGTGTATTTGGCAAAGGTAATGTACACACCCATTAATCCCCTAAAATAGTTGCAACCTTTTCCCCTTTGAGGCGTTGTAGGGATAGATCAGAGCATTCTATTCTCGTCTGTCCCACCGAGCTTTTGTCTACGAAATCACGCATTTCATTTTAAGACGATTTTCAAACTAGAAAAAGGGGGTTAGTTTTGGAAAACTCAGTTGCATCATCACATTTTTCTCTAAGTCTTCGAGGTCCACTTGTAACGGGACTCTTCTCAATTCTGATGCTCCTCTTTGTAGCCTGCTCTGAATCGGGGCTCATCGCGACCAACCCTGATTCTATCAAGGATAAGGACACGGAAGTCTCCACTGAAATCAAGATTGATTCTGTCAGCCCGAGATCGGGATATAGGAATGAGACCACCTCGGTGATCATCAGCGGGAGTGGTTTTGGCGAAGACGAGAGCTTGGTCACGGTTCGATTTGGGATGAAAGAGGCTGTGGTCAACTGGGTCTCTGATGATGAAATCGAGTGTGATGCTCCTATTGCATCTGATGCGGGGGCAGTTGATGTAACCGTTGAGGTCGAAGGGAAAGGTTCAAAAAAGAAGAGCAATGGGTTCTTCTATCTTGACTCTGAGACCGATCCGGCGATCGAGATTACAGAATTTTCTCCCGATTTCGCTGGGCTTGATGAGACCGTGACCGTGGTGATTGAGGGAAGTGGATTTGGTGAGGATGAATCCGAGGTCTCGGTCTACTTTGGAGATAAGAGTGATTCCAACAAGGCAGAAATCCTCAGTGTTTCGGATGAAGAGATTGAGTGTGAGGCCCCTGCCATGAGCACGGCCCAGAGCGTGAAGGTCACTGTGGTGGTGGGAGACGATTCTGCAGTTTCGTCAACCAGTTTCTCCTATCGAGATTCTGCATCGGTCTATATTGATTCCAATGGAATCACCCCTAACTATGGGCCCACCGATGGTGGCAATCAAGTTGTCATCAAGGGTGGAAACTTCACTTCAGATGTCACCATCACTTTCAACGGTGAGGAGGCGGACTGCAGCTTCGACTCTTCAACTCAACTTACCTGCACAGCTCCTGAGCAAAACAGTGCTGGCAGTGTGACCTTAACTGCAAATGATGATTCGACGGGAAAGAGCTATCCTGCGGCGTCTGGCTACACCTACTACAATGCCCCTGAGATCACTTCGGTCTCCAATGATTTTGTATCTTCAACCAGTGACGACTATAATGTGACCATTTCAGGTTCGAACTTCGAGGCGGGCACGATGGAGGCTACAGTCACCATTGATGGAGTAAAGCCATCCAACTGCAATGTGAGCGCAAGCTCCATCGCCTGTTTCGATGTCTCAGGGACAGCGGATGCGACCTACAACGTGGTTGTTGAGCTCGCAGGAATCGGTTCAGACAGTGGCGAAGATGATTGGTCCTCGCGACAGGAGACAGAAGATCCTGAGGGCACATTGACCTTCAGTGGATCAAGTTCAATCTCCGTCGAAGAGGGTACAAGTGAGTGCGTCGAAATGAAGTTGACCGCGAGCCGGTCCGTCAGTGAAAGTACCGAGATCGAAATCAGCCACAATGGGGTAGGTGACATTCACTCCAACAGCAGTTGCACCAATGGAACAAACTATGTGACCATCGCAAGTGGACAAACGAGCGGGAAATTCTACTATCTCGCAGAAGATAACGCCGAGACGGTCAAGTTCAATACCTCCATAGCATCGAGTGATGGTGACCTCAACTTCAGCGATGCAACGACCTACACACTGACCATCACTGTGCCGAGCACGGGAGGTGGCGATGGAGATCCAGATGCATGTTCATCGAGCCAGGTGGAGATCGATGGGAAGTGTTACACAAAACAAACAATGAACATCACCAGCTACTGCTCGGCGACCTATGGATCAAGTTACTATGGCAGTTTCAATACCACCTACAATGCATGGGAGTGCAAGAGCGGTTCACAGTCGTACTCGATATCCATGTACAGCGTCTGCTCATATCAACTGGATGGTAGTTTATATGCTCGAGCGGCCAACACGAAGAGTCCCTCTTCGACCGACAATAAGTACTCTTGGTTTTGCTATGAAGCTGACTCTTCCGTTGAGGGGACAAGTCATCCTACGATCACGAGTCTATCGACTTCAAGTGCAGCCGTTTCGGGTGGGGACTCACTCACAGTTTATGGAAAGAATCTGAGCAGTACAGGCATCTATTTCAACAATGCCAAGCTCTCGTGCAGTTCAATCAGTGCGACCGAGGCCACATGCACAACCTCGGCCTCTGTGCCAAGATATGTTAATATTGTGGCCGCGACGGACTCCCTTTACAGTAATGCATATTCCTTTACTTACAGCAATCCTTGGATCACCTCACTTTCTCCAACCAGCGGGACTCAGTCGGGTGGGACTGTGGTTTCAATTGTGGGGAAAAATTTTGGTTCCGACTCATCCAAGATTCGGGTTACCATCAACGACTTAAATGCAACCAACATTTCGGTCTCTTCTCCTGATTCGTGGGGCAAAAGGACGATCACTGCAACGACCCCATCGAGTTCAAATGCGGCAGCCTACAAGATCAAGGTTCTCGTAAAGGGGAGTGATTCAAGTGAATACAGTGGGACAGGGCCAGAGTTTACCTACACCGCAACATCGACACCCCCGACCATATCGTCGGTGTCACCCACCTACCTCTCAGCCGACGGTGGAATTTCGATCACGATCACTGGAAGTAATCTTAGTGGCGCTACAGTTACGATCGGTGGGGTCGCAGCGACTGTGACATCCTCCTCTTCGAGCAAGATCACACTCACCTCTGTGAAGGGAACGGGAGGAAGTGCCTACTCTATGAAGGTCTCCAACTCCTCAGGTTCGGCCTCTCAATATCTCTACTATAAGAAGCCACCACAAATTACCGGACTTGATATCTCAAGTGGTGTAACACGTGGCGATCGTAAGATGAAAATTCTTGGTTCCAACCTCATGGTCAATCATGTCGTCTATATGAATGGAAGTGAGATCACCTCAAAATGTGATCGAATCAGTGAATCTGAGATTGAGTGCACGACTCCATCCTATGGGACATGTTTGGGTGGCTCAGTCGATGTACAGGTTAAAAACATCTATGGATCCGACAAGATTGAAAGCAACAAGATGTCCTATACTTACTCGAACATCCCAACAATTACCAACATCACAAAAAAGGGAATGAGCACTTCGGTCGATAAGTTGACAGAGGAAGTTGAGTATGACTTCCACGGGACCAATTTCAATGACATAGGCTCAGGTACGAATCCTTCAAATGATGTGGTTGTCAAATTCGAAAAGGGTTCTTCAAGTTACACAACCGACGGTTGCTCTGTGAACAACAAGGGGACAAAGCTTACTTGTAAAATCAAAGATACAAAAGCAACCTCGAACAACGACTGGAGTGGTGTGAGCGTCTACATCAAGAATAAGTTTTCAACAAATGGTTGTTCTGAGCAGAAGTCGAGTGTCTATTCGAGCACAGTGACCATTAAAGGAAATTAGCGCCAGGCGCTATGGACCTTGGGCGGTCGAGGGACGGATTCGATGTATGGGAGTCTTTGATTTTTCCCATTGAGCTTGGGTCTTCGGCATCCGAAGAGATCTTGTATAAAGGGATACTCTTAGAAATACAGGTCCAAATCTGTAGGGGAGTCGTTTGTGAGCATGCTGAGTCGATATCAGAAAAGCGGTGGATTTCTTCAGCTTCTCAATCTTATTGAGACTTGTGGTGGAGCCAAACAGGAAAAGTTGCTCAAGGTCGTTGAAGAGGAGGATTCACGCTGGGCTGAGGCCATTCGGGGTAAGATTCTCACGATCAAGAGAATCCTCTCCTGGGGAGACACAACTTTACTTGAAATTGTGGATCGTCTCAAACCACTGACCCTTGGGACGGCTCTCCACGGGTTTGATGAAGAGATTCGAAACAGGATTCTCAAGATGGTCTCTCATGGGAGCCGGATCAAGCTCGAAGAGGTCTTCAGCTCGAAGGTTCCGACCCCTGCCGAGATTGCCAGTGTGTCGCTTCAGATTGTCACGGAGGTGAGGGAACTTGTTGCCAGTGGGACCATTGATCTTGAAAAGGTCGATCCTGAGATGGTGATCAGTGAAAATTTTGAGGAGAAGCTCCTTGCTCCTCCAGGGGCTCAAGAGGTAGGAGTAGAACTTGACTTTGGCGCATTCAGTGACGATCACTCAAAGTCAGAAAAATCTTCTGGTGACGGCGTCACAGACTTGGGTCCCTATCTTCGACGAATCAAGTTACTACAAACAGAAAATAGCACTCTTAAAGAAAAGGTGACTCAGCTTGAGTCGAAGCTTTCTCAGATTCGAAAGATTGTCTGAGAGGGCGCAATCAAAACCCACTCTATGAAACATTGGAGGTACGATCTTGATCTTCTTTCGTCAAATGTTTGATTATGCAACCTACACCTACACCTACTTAATTGCAGATCTAAAAAGTCATGAGGCATTGTTGATTGATTCGGTGTTGGAGCAAGTAGATCGAGATCTGAAGGTGATCGGAGAACTGGGGTTGAAGTTGAAGTATCTGGTAGAGACCCACGTGCATGCCGATCACATTACGGGAGCAGATCGACTTCGACAATCCACCGGGGCTAAGGTCGTTCTTGGGTCCGCCACGAAGGTTGAGTGTGCGGACCAGCTCATTGAGGACCAGGAAGAGTTGGTGCTTGGGGAGAGGCTTAAAGTTCGCGCGATTGCAACTCCGGGTCACACCGATGGTTGCACGAGTTACTTCGTTGAGGGCCATCTCATGACCGGAGATTGTCTATTCATTCGTAGTTGCGGACGCACCGACTTTCAGCAGGGCTCTTCGGAAAGACTCTATCACAGTGTTCATGAAAAGCTTTTTGCACTTCCAGATGAGACACGAGTCTACCCAGGTCATGACTACAATGGTCTCTCGGTGTCCACGATCAAAGAAGAGAGGTCCTTCAATGTGAGACTTGGTGGTGGAAAATCGTTGAGTGAGTTTCAAAAGATCATGAATGAGTTGAAACTTCCGATGCCTCAACGAATCCACGAGGCCGTTCCTGCAAATCTAAAGTGCGGCCGCAGGTGAGAGATCAAGATGTTCATGATTGAGACAAGTCCCGCCAAGCACTAAGTAGGCGGTAGCTGGGACATTAAGGTTGATTCAATTTGAGTTGGAATCTCTTTGATTCCAGAAGGGCTCTTTGTCTCACTCTGAGGCGCAGTGAATATCCATGTTTTTCTTTGAGTCGTGCACGAAAACTTTTTTTACAATTGTTGACCCTTTTAAGAAAAATGTTTCAATTCTCTATCTTTTTGAAATCAGGCCAAAATCTCTGCCATCTTTTTGACAATGTCTCATTTTGAGTCAGAAGTAGGTCCTCATCTTGGTAAAGATGCTCTTTATATATCCCGAAAAGAACGTTATGATCTATGGGAAGAGAAAAAATAGCAGGATTCAACATCGAGTTGGTTCACCTCAAATTGTTGCATGTATATGGGGGGATGTTTATGATTTTTGATCTTGAACGTAGGTCGGCACGATTTGGACCATGGTCCATTTTAACCCTCTGTTTTTTAGTTGTTCTCACCTATCTTCTTTCTGCTTGCACCATTGAATCAAACAGCACAGGGCCTTCAATAGGAACGGTTCAACCCATTGTCACTCAAGCCACCATTGAAAACAGTCGTCTGATCATCAAAGGATCTCGCCTCAGTGGAGTCACACGGGTCTCCATAGATGGGATCTCTCAT
>JACTMU010000054.1 GCA_014584465.1 Pseudomonadota bacterium
GTGGGTTGGGTCCACAACGATAGGGTCACGTGAAAGTCGTAAGTCTTTCGTAGGTGAAAGCAAAGTAGCGGTTGGACTCGGACAGTTTTTTGGGCAAAGTATTTTTTTGATAACAGGTAATCATTAGATAGCCCGCTAAGCCGTTTTAATTTTTGAACAGGCTTCTTTCAGTTTATTTCGAAACCAGATACTCAGAGGATTGTCGTTGGTTTGTGCGTGCCAGATCATCCGAATTTTTATAGGATTAATCTCAATTGGGCAAGCAGAAACATGAATGGGAAAGAATTGTTGATATCGTTTTAAGAGAAGACTTGGTGCCGTCAATACAAGATCTGAATTTTGCAGAATCCAAGCTAAGCTTGTAAAACTGTAAGACCCATAGACAAAATTTCGAGAATATCTTTTATATTCTTTTTTTCTGACCAATGAATCGAGGAAATCCCCTTGCAAGGTGATAAGGGCGTGGCTAAGAGCAAAGAAATTATCCACAGACATTTTCTTCGCCGTAGCGATTGGGTGGTTGAGACGAGTCGCGCATTCAAAACCATCATGAAAGAGTTTTGATTGGTAAAAGCCCTCGGGTAAATTAACGTAGAACCCTGCGATGGCTAGATCAAATTTCCCCTCTTCAAGCTCCCTCTTTGGAAGTTCACCCAGTGTTGGGCGAATGGAAATCTGCAGGTGCGGAGCTTCTTTGGCCAGAATAGGTTGCAATTCAGTCATGACAACGGTCTCAAAGTAATCTGTGGTAGCAAGTGTTATTCGCCCTTTTGCCTCCCGAGGATCAAAGTGAGTCCGTTTACTCACGAGACGTTCCGCTCGGCCTATAATATCTTGCAGTTCAGCTTGGATATTTCTAGCAAATTCAGTAGGAGCGATACCCTTTGACGTCCTTACAAACATGGAGTCACCAAGTTGTGATCGTAAACGACCAAGAGCATGGCTGACGGCTGACTGGGACAAACCGAGTTCTTTGGCGGCCTTAGAGACATTGCTGTTTCGATAAAGCGAATCAGCAACAACTAATAGATTAAGGTCAATAGATGTAATATGCATAAAAATAATTGCCTATATGATAGCAATGAATTGGATTAAAAACAAGAATAATTGTAGCTTGCGTTCAAGAACATTGCTTTATATCAAAGCAACCAAAAAGGAGATGTAAAATGAAAGCAATCATTATTGAGCAATTTGGCGGTCTCGACAAATTAAAGATTTCAGAAGTGGCGAGTCCCGAACCGAGCAACGGGGAAGTCAGAATCAAAATAGCTTATTCGTCTGTTAATCCCGTTGATTGGAAAATTCGTGAGGGGCGCCTAGCTGGAATGTTTCCTCACCATTTCCCTTTGATTTTGGGTTGGGATGCCTCTGGGGTTATCGATAAGGTGGGCAAGAATGTTACCAAATTCAAAGTCGGAGATTCTGTTTATGCTTACGCTCGAAAGGCTGAAGTTCAGTGGGGGACTTATGCAGAGTATGTTGTTTTGAATGAAGAAGTTGTTGCCCCTGCGCCAAAAACCGTAGGGCTTGATCAGGCTGCAACCGTACCGCTCGTCGGATTGACAGCATGGCAGGCCATTCATCGGTTTGAAAGTATAAAGCCAGACCAAAACGTCTTGATTCACGGGGGAGCTGGAGGGGTTGGTGGTTTTGCGATTCAATTTGCAAAACTATTAGGGGCTAAAGTGATTGCCACAGGCAGTAGTGCTAATATTGAATATCTGAAGAGCCTTGGGGCGACTCGTGTGATTGACTATCAATTTGAGGATTTTAGCACGGTGATTCAAACTGAAATTCCAGAAGGTGTTGACTTTGTTTTGGATACCTTAGGAGGAGACTCACTTAAAAAAAGCTATTCTCTAGTTCGCAAGGATGGTGTGCTCATCAGTATTGTGGAAGAACCCAATGAGGCGAAATCCAGGGCGGCTGGAATTCAATCAGCCTTTGTCTTTGTCAGTCCAAATGCAAAGGAACTTATTGAAATTTCAAAATTAATTGACGAGAAAAAAATAAAAATTCCTGAATTTCGAGTTTTTCCTATGGAAGAAGTGAGACGCGCCCATGAGTTGAGTCAATCAGGACACGTTCGCGGAAAAATTTTGCTTAAACCCTGACCTTTTACTCACTTACTCACGGAATAACGATGAGAGATAATCGATGACCACGCGGACTCTAGCGCTATGAATGATGTCGGGATGGGCCACAAGCCAAAGTGACATCCTCACTGGTTCAACGACATCAATGAGGACGAGTTCAGGTTCTCGTTCTGCAACAAATGTTGGAAGAACACCAATTCCAAGACAAGCCTGAACAGCATAGAATACCGAACTCCAGGCCGTCGAGCGAATTTTGGGGCGCAGGTGAGGTTTAAGTTTTTCGAGCAGCGATAACTCTAAGTCACTCGTGGCACTTGGCACGAGTCCAACGAAGGGGAATTTCTCGAGATCCTCTTTTTGAATGGGACGCTTCTTTCCACTCCACAGAGAAGGATGGCCATAGAGCCCAAGTTCAATACGTCCAATCTTTCTGGCCACGATGTCCTGCTGAGAGGGTTTCACCAAGCGCAGCGCAAGGTCAGCCTCACGTCTAGCAAGATTGACGACCTCTGGGCCCGTTAGGAACTCGAGTTCAATTTGAGGGTACTTCTGCATTAAATTCTTGAGACGCGGGATAAACCAGTGATTTGCTAGAGCTCCTGGCATGGCGATCCGAACAACCCCTTCAATCTTTTTTTCTTTGCCTGCAATAATTCTTTCCACAGAAAGAAATGAATTTTCAGTCGCTTCTATTGTGGGCAGTATTTGCTCTCCCGCCACAGTTAAGAAATATCCATCCGAGCGCTTCTCAAAAAGCTCAGTCCCTAATGCAGCCTCCAAGGCTGAAATCCGTCTCCCTACGGTTGTCTGATCCACAGTGAGGTCACGAGCCGCAGCTTTGAGAGTTTTCTTTCGATAAACGGCAAGAAAATAGCGAAATCCATCCCATTCCATAGGAAGCATTGTTTATCTCTTTGGCTGCATTTATGCAACATCAAAATGCATATTTTTGCATTTATTTGTCTTTGAGAATCTTGTAGAACATCTTTAAACAATTGGAGGAAAAAATGAAAATAAAAACAAAGTACAAATTGATTATCTTACATTCCGCACCTTAAAAATCGCTTTTTTTCGAATTAACTTCGTGTGACATAAGCAATTATTCTTTCAGTTTTTCTTCACCTTCTCTTGTATCCTCGATCGATTGTCTTTCGAGTTGATCGAATATTTTTTTAATTGCTTTATCTAATTCGTTAACTTGTCGACGCTTCTGTTTAAATTTTCTATAGTTCTGGGTTAGATTTCTTATCATTGCTATATTTTCCTTAGAAATTGCTTTTGTTTTTGATACTCCCTGCTCGGTCCAAGTTATTCTGACATAAGGGTGACCTTGTTCTTCAACACACCAACAAGAAGGTTTCCCACACTTCCTATACACCTCTTTAATGGATCCTGGGATCATAGGTTCATGATCCAAAAGGCTGTCTAGAAGTTTCTCCCTCTTCTGTCGAAGAGCATTCGCATTTTTCTTGATTGACATCTGAACTATAACTACTATTAAAATAGTTCAGATGTCAAATGGTTTTTTGTTCACTCACAAAAATTGAGGTCTGATTTTGAAAGTAGAAATTGATGAGCTCAAAGTGAATCCACAGATCGTTGCTGGACTCCCAATACTCAATTACTTCATGGAACGCTTAAAACTTGAGTCCTTTCTCAAAAAATGGATGCCAAACAAAAACTTAGATGTTCCTCCAGAAAAAATGATCTTGCTACTTGTCCGTAATGTTTCTCTGATGTCACGACAGGCCCTTTATGCACTTGCAGAATGGGTGGTTCCGTTTGAAAAAAGACTTCTTGGAATTGAGGGGCTGAGATTGTCGAAGCTTAATGATGACAGAGTTGGGAGGAGTCTAGGCCTCTTATTTGATACTGACCGAGCCTCATTGATGACAGAAATTATTCTCCATGCCATCAAAGAATTTGATGTAGATATTTCTCAGTTCCACAATGATTCCACCTCTCTCACTTTTTCAGGAAAATACGAAAGTCTAGAGAAATTATACAACGGAAAAAAGATGATTGAGATTGTTCACGGATACAACAAGGATCATCGCCCTGATTTGAAGCAGCTTGTCTTTACGCTCACAGTAAGTAGAGACGGCGCCGTTCCCGTTCACTATAAAACTTATGATGGCAATGTTACTGACGATAAGACTCATATCCAGACTTGGGAGGCACTGAGGAGGCTGACTGGGCGCAGTGATTTCACCTATGTTGCCGACTCTAAGCTGTGTACGAAAACCGTCTTGCCAAAAACAAGATCCGAGAATTCATTATTTCGAAAATGGATACAAAAGAACAACGTTGCCTGGCAGGAAATTATTAGGCAACCAGATCATCGTCACCCGTATAATGGGGAACACGTTTACTGGGGAATCGAGTCACCTATTCCTTCAGAGGAAGGCTTTCGCATTATTTGGATTTTGAGCAGTCAGAAGCGGGATCAGGATATTCAAGCTCGACAGGAAAAGATTCAAAAGACTATTTTAGCTTTGGATGAACTCAAGCAGAGATGTGGAAAGATGAAACTCAAGACAAAAGATCAGATTCAAAGGGCTATTGAAGCCGTGTTGATCGAAAATAAGTCTAAGAAATATTTCCAGTGGCAACTCGTTACAAATGAGAAGAAGATTTACAAACAAAAAGGAAAGGGTCGACCAGGACCTGATACGGAGTACTCTAAAGTTATCAAACCTGAAAATAGTTTTGTAGCTTTTCCAGATGAGAATGTAATTCAAGAAGAAGCCGCTACAGACGGAATGTTTCCTCTCATAACCAATCATTCCAAAGAGGATTTGAGTATTATGGAGGTGCTTAAAAAGTACAAGTATCAGCCCTATATTGAAAAGAAACATGAGAAGTACAAAACAGTTTTTAAGGCGGCACCGGCCAACCTTAAAACAGCTTATCGGATCGAGGCCCTTCAATTTGTGAACTTCCTGGTTTTATTGTTAAATGCGATCATCGAGAGAGAATTAAGAAAAGGAATGCAAAGAGAAAAAATTCCATCCCTACCCCTCTACCCTGAAGACAGGATCTGTCGTTATCCAACTGGAGAACGAATTCTTTCAATTTTTTCACAGCAAAGAAAAACTGAGATCAAGGCTAAAGGCAAAACTATTAAAACTATTGTGGACCCACTCAATGATCTTCAATTGCAGGTCCTTAAACTGATGGGGGTACCGGTCTTCAGATT
>JACTMU010000106.1 GCA_014584465.1 Pseudomonadota bacterium
GAATTTTAAATCAACTTTCTAACCATGGGCTTGAAGTCTCTGGCGGCACTATTGTTGGGGGGATGAAATACATAAAGAAAATGCTTGAACCGATGTATGAGGTTATCGAAAAAAAGAATCAAAGTGAACATCATTGGCATGTTGATGAAACTAGGTGGCTCTTGCAATGTGAGCGACATAGGCCAACTGGCCGAGCGATTCAACGATGATCGTGTGGGTCGCGCGTTAGATCGTCTTTTTAAGGCCGATCGAGCGGCTCTACTTACCGACATCGTTTTGACAGCAATCAAGGAGTTTGAGCTTGATACAAGTCGTGTGCATAATGACTCAACAACGGTAACTTTAACCGGCCAGTACGATGGATATAAAGACACAAAGGCCGCAAAACCCAAATATGGTCACAACAACAAGGACCATAGACCTGATCTGAAGCAACTTCTGTTTAGCTTGTCGGTCGCGGGTGATGGCGCCGTGCCTCTCTACTTCAAGGTTTGGGATGGCAATGTGACCGATGACAGAACTCACGTGAAAAACTGGATGGCATTGAGAGGACTGCTTGGAAAAGCGGACTTCACATACGTTGCTGACTCAAAGCTTTGTACTCGGGAGAATATGGAGTTCATAGCTTCTGAAGGTGGTTTTTTCATCACCATACTCCCACAAACGCGAGGCGAAGACAAACGCTTCAAGGATTGGATCCAAGAACATCAACCACAGTGGCATGAAGTCATCAGGCGGCCCGATCCAAAACGCAAGTGCGCACCTCAACAAGTTTATTGGACCTTCGAATCACCGTTTCTCACCAATGAAGGCTTTCGAATTATCTGGATCAAATCATCGCAGAAGGAACAGCGAGACTCTCAATCCAGAACGGATGCGATTGACCGGACATCGCAAAATCTGATGGATTTATCCAAACGTGTATTTAAGAACAAAGACCGGATCGAGGAGGTAATTCAAAAAACACTAAAGGATCGTGGCGTGGCAGGATACTTCCAGTATCAAATCGAATGTTTCTTCGAAGAAAGTTATCGCCAGGATCGTAAAGGACGACCTGGTCCTGAGACGAAGTATACACGGCGCGAATGCAAACGTTATCGATTTACATGGAGTCATAACATTTCGGCCATTCGCTATGCCGCACGTTGCGATGGAATTTTCCCTCTCGCAACCAATCGATTGAAAGATACCGCCAAAGAAATTTTGCAGATTTATAAATTCCAACCACGCCTTGAGCGGCGTCACTCCCAACTAAAATCCGTCTACAGCGTCGCCCCGGTTTTTCTGAAAAATCCACAGCGTATCGAAGCGTTGCTCTTTCTCTATTTCCTGGCCTTGCTCATTGATGGTCTTGTCGAGCGAGAAGTGCGCACAGAAATGTTGAAAAACAATTTGAAAAGTATTTCGATTTATCCTGAATCCAGAGCTTGCCAAAGACCGACTGCAGATAAAATTTACGATCTTTTCCGGGACGTTCGTCTACAACAGGTCACTAATGCTGGTAAAACTCAAAAGATTCCTGACAAACTTTCCGACATCCAGGCACTCGTCCTCAACTTACTCAAGATCAAGACCCACAGATTTTTTGAAACTCAGGCATAAATTAAAATTTACGCGCGTCAACAAAGCGCGGAAAGCCAGATCCTTTAGTTAAAGACATTAAAAAAGTGATCGGGAACCTGCCAGTTCACTGAATACTTACGAAGGTGGAAGGTGTTGGTGCTATTTGAAACACAACAGGTAGTCTATGCACGACTCAAAGAAAAACATGGATCTTCGTTGTATCTCAGAGTGAGGCGCAGGTCTCAACAAAAATATTTTGATCTGGATTTCTGTCCGAAGCTATTACTTGAGTCAGAAGGCCCATGGCTGTGCAAGGTCGCCGGAGGTTAACCACAAGATGCTTTCGAGTGTGCCAACAACCTCCCTATGGAAATCGAGTGACGACAATTGACGTCGAGACAGAGTATTTTTTTCCTTAAGGAAGTCGTGAGATCAAAGTGAAGCCGCAATGAAGGTTGGTACGGAAGTTGCCAAAGAGAGTGCAGGTGAGAGGTCTCTACGTTTTAGAGACCATAGATCTTTTGAGGGAGGTCGCGATGAGACGATGGATTTTAATACTTATGGCTGCAATGGTTGTTGGGGTAGGTTGTTCCAAGAATGAGGAGGAGGCTCCACCACCAGCGCCAGCCGCGCCACCAGCGCCTGTAATTCCTGAAGTTTCAGGTCGATTTGAGTTGGGTCAATCCACGGTTCGGACCGATTTCTTTGACACAACAGATTCGAATGAGGGTCAATTCTACACAACTGAGATTCAAGCGGATGGATCTTCACTCTATGTTCTTCGTCACTTTGTGGCCAAGGAGAAGAGGCCTGAGACATTCCTTGAGATCTATGAGCTTAAGAGCGCAAAGTTGACCAAGACGATTGGATTGACTGTCGGTCGAAAGAGCTTATGCACTCCTACGAAGTTTCAGATTGAGGGGGCCAAACTCTACATGCGAGGAGTCGGTTGCATCTTCATTCTCAACAAAGATTCTGAGGCTATTGAAGAGGAGCGGGAATTGGGATGGGAAATCAAGAAAGGGCTTTCGGAAGAGGCTCTGGCCATTGCGACCTTTGGGGAATCTGAATCGCTGATCATTGAGGGTGAAAACATCTATCTTCCCATTGGGTACAGTTCGGCCGCGGCGATTTCAAATTCACCCGCTTGGAATATGTGCAAATCGCTAAGGTCCTTTCCTGGTAAGAAATTTCGATGTCATCCCATCTTTTCCTCTTTGCAGATTCGAATCAATGGGACTCATCTCTTCTTCTTATCCCAGTTAGGACACAAAAAGACGGCAGAGGAGAGCCATCAGCCCGATGATGAGGGAGGAGGACTCAGCGATGATGAAGATTCCAGCGCCGACAACGGTGAAAGTGAAAAGGAGAAAGTTGCAAACTCTGTTCCGCAGATGAAACTCTTTAAGAAGAAGAAAGATCGTTCTGGTACTTGGGCCTACCTTGGGATCGAGCCTGTGTTACCACGTCCCTACTACATCATGAACTTCTTCGTGAATGGGAACGTCCTCTATCTTCTTGGGGTCGACAGTCGCAGGGGACCCATGATCAAGAAGTACACTATGGATGCCAATGGGGCCAACTTGACCTTCGCATCGGAGCGAGAGGTGGATGTGAGTGATGACAGTGCGGTCATGGTTGTGATCCACAACAAGATCATCATTGGCCAATCGGATCGGATCATCTCTATGGCGGACTTTTAACTCGTTCTCGTCTGCCTCGGAGCAGGTCGACCAATGAGTTTGGTGGCTCCGACCAATCCATCAAAGCAGAGCGTCAACTTATTGAAGAGGCTCTGCTTTTTTCCAGTTGTGAAAAACATTTAATTGAAAATTTTCTGGACTCTCTTGTCAATTAGAGAGATTCTAACAACACGTCTTTCAGATCTTTGATCTAGACCCTGGTCTTGTTTCTTTGTGGATTGAGTGGAGATCATGGAGTGATCTGAGAAGGGAGGAGATGTGTTGAAATCAAACAATGTCGAGATTGAAAATGCACCAAGGTTACGATCGGTTCGTGGGGTTTGCTTTGCCCTGTTGGGGAGTCTTGTTCTTTTAGGAACGATTTTTTCAAACCAAGTCTCTGCGAAAAACTATTGGGTTGAAAAATCTGCCAGTGATGGAATCAATGAAGAGGCCGTTCGATTGAATGCCCTTTTTACCGATTTGGCTCAAAAGCTTTCACCTACTGTGGTCAACGTTTACACGAAGGTTAAAGTGGGGCCAAGGCAGGGGCAAAGACAGGGGCCTCGTGGGTATGGAACTCCCGAGGAGCTTTTTCGTTTTTTCTTTGGCAACCCTTTTGAGGATCGTTTTGGTATGCCACAGCCGCGTGAGGCTCAATCCTTAGGATCGGGATTTTTGATCAATGATGAGGGGCTCATTGTGACCAACTCGCATGTGGTTCGGTTGGGGGATCGTTTGGCCGATGAGGTTTCGGTGAAGTTCATTGGTGGAGACAAGGGGCAGGGATTTGCCGCAGAGGTCGTCGGTGTGGATCAGAGGACCGATGTGGCTCTTTTGCGCCTTAAGGGTAAGCGTGAGAATCTTCGTTCTGCTCCACTTGGAGACAGTGACAAGCTCACGGTGGGTCACTGGGTGATCGCAATTGGCAACCCCTATGGCCACTCTCACACGGTCACTCAAGGAATTGTAAGCGCGGTCGGCAGGAGCATCGAAGACCTTGCGGCCGAATTCATTCAGACCTCTGCAAGCATCAATCCGGGAAACTCGGGTGGCCCGCTCTTCAATCTCAATGGTGAGGTGGTGGGGATCAATACGGCCATTGACCCTCGAGCTCAAGGGATTGGCTTTGCCATTCCGATCAATCGTGCCAAGATGGTCATCCGACAGTTGGTGGAGAAGGGCAAAGTTGAGAGAGGGTGGCTTGGTGTTGGAATTGCGGATTTGACGCCTCAGTTGTCAGAGTATTTGAAAATCCCTGGTCAAAAGGGGGTTCTTGTTCGAGAGGTCTTTAAGGGTGAGCCTGCAGAGAAGGCAGGTCTAGAGGTCTACGATGTGATCACCAAGGTTAATGGCAAGGAGATTGACTCGGCCAATGCACTGGCAATTGCAGTTGGTGATGTGCAGATCGGAAAATTTGTGGAGCTCGAAGTGATTCGAGACGGCACTAAGAAGAATTTTAAGGTGAAGGTGGGCGAGCGTAAGAGTGAGATGGAGTTGGCTGAAGAGGATTCCAATGAAAATGGTGGAGGAAAGGGTGGGGACCTCTCTCAAAGCGTAGGAGTCGTCGTGGGTCCACTCACCAAAAAAGCCAAATTGAGTTTGGGACTTCCTCCTGACCTTTCGGGTGCTTTGATTGAATCGGTCACACCCTACAGTGTAGCTCAACAGGCTGGAATTCAAGCAGGAGATGTGATCACCGAGGTGAATCGAGTCAAGATCACTTCAGCACAACAGGCTCAAAAGGTGATGGAAGCGGGGACAAAAAAGGGGGGGCAACTTTTGCTCAAGATTCAGAGGCGATATGGTACGGCCGTCGTTCTTTTGGATTTGAGTGAGTAGGAAACCCATCATTTTTTCGATTGTTATGGCGAGTTCAAAAATGAAGGTGAAGGAGGCAACGTGGGGGGATACCAGAAGATCGGCTGTGAAAGTGAGATCGAGGTTGAGGGGAAGCGTTATAAGTACTTTAGTCTGAATGAGGCACAAAAAAAAGGGATTGGTGATCTCCACGACTTGCCAAAGTCACTCAAGGTGCTCTGTGAAAATCTTCTGCGTCATGAAGATGGTGTCAATGTGGTTCGTGCCGACATCGAAGCATTTTTTCAATGGAAGAAAAATAAGAGTTCCTCACGAGAGATCTCTTTCTTTCCAAGTCGAGTGTTGATGCAGGATTTTACCGGAGTGCCAGCGGTTGTGGATTTGGCAGTTATGCGAGAGGCGGTTCAAAAACTTGGGGGCGATCCGCGCAAGATCAATCCTCTCAGTCCGGTCCATTTGGTGATTGACCATTCGGTCAACGTGGATCATTGGGCTACTCCCACATCATTTGAACAGAATATGTCTTTAGAGATGTCACGAAACCAGGAGCGCTACGAGTTTCTCAAATGGGGACAGGGAGCCCTGAGCAATTTTCAGGTGGTTCCCCCGGGGACGGGAATTTGCCACCAGGTGAATCTTGAGGCTTTGGCACAGGTTGTGACACCTCGTGATGGTTATCTCTATCCCGACACACTTGTGGGTACAGACAGCCATACGACCATGGTGAATGGCCTTTCGGTGCTGGGCTGGGGTGTGGGTGGAATTGAAGCTGAGGCGGCCATGTTGGGTCAACCGGTCTCGATGATCCTTCCTGAGGTGGTTGGAGTTCACATGACGGGTGAGTTGCCCGATGGTGTGAGCGCTACGGATCTTGTTTTGACCGTCGTTCACCTTCTTAGAAAGAAGGGTGTCGTGGGCAAATTTGTGGAATTTTTTGGTGAGGGGCTTAAGGCACTCTCTTTGGCCGATCGAGCGACACTTGCCAACATGGCTCCTGAGTATGGTGCCACATGTGGATTTTTTCCCATTGATGAGGAGACAATGACCTATCTTAAGTTGACCGGCAGATCATCCCATCAAGTGGCTTTGGTGGAGAAGTACGCGAAGTCCCAAGGTCTGTGGGCGGATCAGGATCCGCTCTTTACGGACATTCTTGAGATCGATCTTTGTGAGGTTGAGCCAAGTGTGGCAGGTCCTAAGCGTCCACAAGATTTGATTGCCATTCCTCAGGTGAGCTTTGAGTTTCAACTGGCCCTTTCGGAACTCTCTGGAGTTCATGCGCTTCAAGAGCAGCGAAAGGCGGAGGATCACCATTCAGGAGTGAATGTCACGGGTGAATCTTACTGCTTAAGCCATGGAGACATTGTGATTGCAGCAATCACAAGTTGCACCAACACTTCGAATCCCTATCTCCTCATTGCAGCGGGGCTGCTAGCACGAAATGCGAGAAAACTTGGACTTAAAGCAAAACCGTGGGTGAAGACCTCGTTTGCGCCGGGCTCTCAGGTGGTTTCAGATTATCTTTCAGCTGTAGGGTTGCAGGAGGATCTGGATTTTGTGGGATTTAATCTTGTGGGCTATGGTTGTACCACGTGCATCGGGAACTCAGGTCCTCTAAGTGAGAATATCTCCAAATCGATTGATCAAGGTCAATTGGTGGTCTGCTCAGTTCTCTCTGGCAATCGCAACTTTGAGGGCCGAATCCATCCGCAGGTGCGGGCGAACTATTTGGCTTCTCCTCCCTACGTTGTGGCTTATGCCCTCGCGGGATCTATGAAAGTGGAGCTCACCAAGGATCCGATCAGTATGGACTCGCAGGGTAATCCCATCTATTTACGAGATTTGTGGCCCAAGGACGAAGAGGTTCGGACCATGCTCAAAGAGGCTCTTCGACGAGAGATGTTTGAACGTCGTTACAGTGAAATGTCCAAGGGGCCTAAGGCTTGGCAAGATCTCAAAGTTGAAAGTGGTCTTACGTATAAGTGGAACGGTTCGAGCACCTATGTGAAATCACCTCCTTACTTTGAGGGGATGAAGAGGGCGGCCTCTTCAGTTTCTGACATTCATGGAGCTCGACTTTTGGCTCTTCTTGGTGACAGTGTGACCACGGATCATATTTCGCCAGCCGGATCGATCAAAGTGGATAGCCCTGCAGGAAGGTATCTTAAGGAGCATGGAGTTGCTCCCAAGGATTTTAACTCCTATGGTGCCCGTCGAGGAAACCACGAGGTGATGATGAGAGGGACTTATGCGAACATTCGTCTTCGAAACCACCTCTTAGATGGTGTCGAAGGTGGGTACAGTCGGCACTTTCAAAGTAAAGATACGGAATCCATTTACGACGTTGCAATGAAGTATCAGTCCGAGGGGACACCGCTTGTGGTGATGGCAGGCAAAGAGTATGGCACGGGTTCATCTCGAGACTGGGCGGCCAAGGGCACGGCTCTGCTTGGCATTCGCGCTGTGGTGGCTGAGAGCTTTGAACGGATTCATCGTTCCAATCTGATCGGCATGGGGATTCTGCCACTGGAATTTCCCCAAGGGCAGAGTTGGAAGTCCATTAAAGTGGAACTTTCAGATACCTTCGACATTGTGGGTTTGGGCGCGGTGAAGCCAGGAGGTGATGTAAGGCTTCGAATCACGC
The DNA here is from genome assembly GCA_014584465.1 of Pseudomonadota bacterium. Lineage (GTDB taxonomy): Bacteria > Bdellovibrionota > Bdellovibrionia > Bdellovibrionales > JACTMU01 > JACTMU01. The sequence continues at coordinate 7,711 of JACTMU010000106.1, forward strand.
GATCCAACGGATCTGTTGAGGAGATGCCGCTTAAGGTTCGAATTGATACGGCTGTGGAGTTTGAATACTATCGACATGGTGGGATTCTTCACTACATGATTCGCCAGATGATATAGTGCCACGCACGATATAGATCTGAGCTCCTATGTCTCAAGTTGAGTCATAGGAGTCAATTGAGACGGTTTTTTTGCAACCGTCTCGTGGTACAATCGTTATACGCTTATAGAGACAAGCTTGTAGGCTGAGACCTATGAGTTGGACCCAATCCTGAAGAGCTTGAAACGAAAAGAGGGGAAGAGATGAAAGCGAGTTTTTTCGAAGTGCCATCGGCAAAGCGACTATGGGTCTTTTTGACTCTAGGTATGGCGTCACTTCTCTTTCTCTTTCAGAACTGCGCTCCCAACTCCAGTGGCTGCTCTGATTGTGGTGGTGATCCAGGCGTTCATGGTGGAGGCAATCCGTCGACCTTCTTTGCCATTCATTTTGAACCGCGCAGTGGAAAGGCGGAATACTTTGAGACTTTGAAAGAGCTCATAAATGATGCCAACACCTACAACATAAAACTGACTCTGCAATTCACACCGTCATGGGCGAAAATGATCTTGGCCGACTCAGCCAAGATTGCCTATTTGCGAAAATGGCAAGATCAAGGCCATGAAGTTGCTGCTCATCATCATGGAGCTTACCATGGGTGGGAGGCCGACGGGTACTCGAGTTTATCTCAAGATGATTATAAGGCGGCTAGGATTGAGGTGCATGATCAATCCTCCTCGCAACAACAAGACATTCAGGAGACTGTGAGAAACAGTGGGCTTGGCGAGAGCTACATGGGTGATATGAACGATTTTGTTGAGATTTTTGACCAGTTGATTGGTGATAAGACCCTTAAAGTTATGACGATGGCGCCGACGGATGCGGCCATCGATTGGCTGAGCGACTTCATCTACTCCATCGACAATCTCAAGATGAATGGATCTAAGCCAGAGATTGTGGATGGTGCGCTTGTGACCCCCGTATCTGTGGTTCACAATAAGATTGCCGTGACTGAGATGAGCATGCAGTACATCAATAGTGATGCTCAACTGAGCCGCGCGGAATCCGACTACAATGGGACCACATCGTCAAGTCAAATCATTGGGGTCGTGACCCATCTCGACGACTACTACTACAATGACACCTATGTTTTGGGATGGATGAAGTTTGTAAATGGAAAGGATCCCACCGGGGCCTCAAGCAAAACAGTCTCTGAAATTTTAGATGAAATGTGAAAACAAGGTATTTGGCTGCAGCAGGATCGGTCGTTCTTTGGGTTGTAGGGCTTGCTCTCCTTCAGCAAAGGCATAGAAGCTCCGTCCACAGTCAGAATTTCTCACCACATCTTCAACTCTCACAGGTAGACCCATCACTTCTTGCAAAGGGTCCAGAGATCTTCGATTTGCACTGTGCCTACTGCCACGGTGAACATGGGCAAGGTGATGGAGTTGGGGGACTTAACATGTCCCCACCACCAACAAATCTCATTCTAGGGCCATGGAAATTTGGAGAATCTGAAAGGCAGCTTTTTGAGGTGCTCACCCATGGAGTATCTGGAACGGCCATGGGAGGATTCCCACAGCTTTCCGAGGAGGAGCGCTGGGCGCTCGTTCATTTCATTCAAACGTCTCGAAACGATCAGTTGAAACAATAAGAAGTTGCATTTTAGATTCACTTCACTTCATAATTTAACTATGAAGAGTCGTCCCTGGCCTATTTTGCTCTTTGGTTTTCTTCATGTTCTCAATCCATTCTACTCCTTTTTTGTTTTGGCGTGGTTTTCCAAGGATGATCCACTCATTATGTTTGCGCGATTTCAAACCATTGGACAGATCTTGGAGTTTTGGTGTCTCTTTCCTATTGCAGGTCTTGCGATGATCGCGATGAGAAGTTGGAGCTATCCTGTGATCTTTGCAGTGTGGGGATACAACTTTTATACCACGTTTCAGGCGTGGAGTCAGAACCCCGAATCGGTTCCAGGTTGGGCTCTGGTTCTTAACTATGTTCTGAGTGTGGGGGTGATCACCTACTTCTTGGTCCCCAACGTGAAGGCCGTCTACTACAATCCGAGGCTTCGATGGTGGGATCAAAAGCCGCGATTCTTTTTTGAAATTCCCTGTGAGGTGGAAATTGGGGAGAGTCGATTTCAAGGGGTGATCTTGGATTTGAGTGAAGGGGGAGTCTTTTTGGCTTGCGAAAGAGCTTTGGAACTTAACGATCTCATCACCCTCCACTTTGAGGTTGCAGGTAAGGATTTGGCTCTGTCGAGTGAAGTCGTTCATAAAACTCAGGATCAGCGAGCTGGCTATGGTATGCGTTTTGCCAAAGTCTCTGGTGAACAATTGAGTGCTCTTAGGGGTTTTCTTGAAAAGCTGCGATCCGAAGGGATCTCTCATCGGGATGAAGCCGCAGAGAGCCACACTTTTTGGAAGTGGATGAAGCACCTTTTTTCTACAGGGCGCGGCATCATTCCTGAAATCAAAGTTGCCGATCGAAGTCGTTCCTCCTCGGTCAAGGAACTTTAGCTTTACCTTCTCATCGCATAATATTAAGGTGCAAATTCATAGGCTCTTATGAGGAGGTAGAGTATGAGTGATGCGATCACATGTGAACACTTTGACTTGACCGATGCCATTCGACAGCATGTCAAAGAAAACATCGCCGAGATCAAAGATTTTTTACCCAAAGACGAAAGCGTCTCTGTTTTTTTAAGTATGGAAGGCAAGTCGACCTTTCAGGCCCTTTTTCGGGTTCATGCCTATCGAAAGGAGTTCGTTGCCAAGGAGAGCGGCCCCAATCTCTACGGCGCCATCGCAGCTGCACGAAGTCATATGATCCGGCAGTTGGATGATCAACGTCACAAGAAGATCAGTCAACGGCACGAACATGAATCATAAGAAACCAGGAGGCCCTTCCATGCAGACAGAGGTGAATATGCGGAACAATCCATCGGTCAAGTTTGAACCGACCGTCAAAGATCTCATGACCCCAGAGCCCTTCACACTGTGTGAAGATGACAATGTACGAGTCCTTGAAGAGCTGATGGCATGGAGGAACATTCGCCATGTTCCAGTCGTCAATCAAGGTGGTGAGCTTGTGGGGTTGGTGACCCATCGAGATTTTTTGGGGATCGCAATCTCTCAACTTGCGGAGATCAAAAAGAGTGAGGTTGATCGACTCTACGAAGGAATTAAAATTGGATCGATCATGAAGAAGAAGGTGGCTTCCGTGGTGCCTGAGACGCCACTTCACTTTGCAGCGGAAATTATGGTTAAGAACAAATATGGTTGTTTGGTTGTGGTGAATGGCTCCAAGGTGCTTGGGATCATCACTGAGGCCGATTTTGTGAAAGCCTTTTTTGAGTGGGATGCGCGTTTTACCATGGGGAGCTCCATTTAAATGGCTGGGAAAAACAGGAGTGTTGGGACCATTACGAAGCGCATTGAGTTTGATGCGGGTCATCGTCTTCCTCAACACAAATCGAAGTGCCGCCATCTTCATGGACACCGTTATCGGATGGAGGTGACCCTTCAAGGGCCGTTGTGTGATGAAGAGGGAAGCTCATCTCAAGGGATGGTCCTTGATTTTTCGGAGATCAAGTCGATTGCTCAAAGAGAGATTGCCGATCCTTGGGATCACGCCTTTTTGGTCTATGAAGGAGACCACCAGGTGGTTGAGTTTTTGAGAAGTTTGCCCGACCACAAAACGGTGGTTCTCTCGGTGATTCCCACCGCAGAGAACTTGGCTCAGCTTGCCTTTTCTAAGCTCTCACCAATTTATGAGAGCCTCTACCCTGAGCTCCATCTCGCGCGTGTTCGCCTCTATGAAACGCCAAACAGTTGGGCCGACGCGGTCAAGTGACACTCATGAAGATCAGCGCCAACCACTATTTGGGTGGGATCGTCTCTGGCGTGATCATGCTCTTTATTTTTCAGAAAACCGACCTACAGCTTCTCTTTGAATTGATGAAACAGAGTGATCGGCGTTATCTTCTCTTTGCGATGGCGCTGTTCATCCCCACTGTGGTTCTTCCTGCTTTGAGATGGAAGTTTCTCATTCAAGATCAGAGGAGGATCTCCTTGGGCGAAGCGACCCAACAGATTCTCGCGGGTGCAACGCTCAATCTCTTTTTGCCTGGGAAGCTGGGGGATGTGGCCAAAGGGGCCTTTGTGAACTCCTTTGAACGTGCCATTTATGAAAAGTTCCTCGATCTCTTGTCCCTGTCGATGATACTCTTGGGTCTATTGATTTTGTGGTCGGATTCGAGCCCGATTTTTAACACCCTCTTTTTTTTGATGACCCTCGTGATTGGGATCGCTGTGGCGGTTCACCTGATCCCCTTTCCTACGTTGAGGAAGCGATCTTGGAGTGTCGGTCGTTGGCGCTGGTTGGAAAAGATGGGGACGATCGGTGCAGGAGTAGCCCACTATGCCTTTGATCTTCGAAAGAACCACCCTCTCTTCTTAGGGTCACTGTTATTGTCAACTCTCATGCTGTGGGGGATCCATCTCTTGCAGTTTTGCTTTTTTTTTCAAATGTTTCACCTCTCCGTCTCGTGGGCGAGGGTCTTTCTCCTTATGCCCATTGCGATCTTGAGTGGACTTCTCCCCATTTCGATCAGTGGCATTGGGACCCGTGATGCGGCCATCTTTTTTCTTTTTCAATCGGAGATTCCTCCAGAGGGAGCTTTGGCCATAGGCATGATGGGAACATTTCGTTGCATCGTGCCGGCTCTTTTGGGGGTTCCCTTTATTGCATCCCGTGTGGGGAGGGTGGGTGGAGCTCTTCGAGGGTCTTCAGGGTCTTCAGGGTCTTCAGGGTCTTCATCATGCAGTTGAACAGCCAGGGTCGAGATCTTCTTGCCGTAGAGGCTTTGAGCTACATCTCTCGGATCATTCAAATGTGCGATCGAAATCCATTGAGTCGGACCTATGGGTGCTTTGATCGATCCTTTTGGCACTACAAGACCACCGATTTTCCCTCGGGGATGTACCAAGAAAATGTTTTGTCTTTGGCTCTGGTTTACACTTACCCATTTCCCGGAAACAGGTGGTTTCAAGAAGAGCGAATTCGAGAGTGGGCTCTTGCGGGAATGCGTTTTGCAAAAGAGTCATCCCATCGAGATGGGTCCTGTGACGACTACTACCCATTTGAAAGAGCGTTTGGCGCAGCAGCCTTCTCTCTCTATGCCATGACTGAAGGTTTTTTGATCTTAAAGTGTGACGATGAGGGGGGATTGATCGAGTTTTTTAGGAAGCGAGGCCAATTTCTTGATTTTACGACGGAGTCGGGAAGGCTCTCCAACCATCACGCTCTGGCAGCTTTGGCTCTCTACAACCTCTATCTTATCACCAAGGATCACCACTTTAAGGAGGCCTCTCAAAGAAGAGTCTTGGAACTTCTCTCGTGGCAGGATTCAGAGGGTTGGTTTTATGAGTATGAGGGGTGTGATCCAGGCTATTTGACTGCAACCATCTCATTTCTCTCCAAATACTTTCAGAAGTCTCAAGATCAAACGGTCGTGGAACCTCTAAGAAGGGCGATCTCTTTTGCGGCCCATTTCATTCACCCTGATGGAAGTTATGGGGGAGAGTATGGATCGAGATCCACTTTTCACTTTTACCCTCATGGCTTTGAGGTCATGTCTTCACTTGCACCTGAGGGAAAAAGAATCAACGACCTCTTCCTTCAGGGGATTCCTCGAGGCAAACGGCACCGAAACGATGATGATCGTCTCTTTGGACACATTGTCTATGATTATCTTCAAACTTGGCTGGACTTCGCTCCTGTTCGGTCGAACTCTTCTTCACCTGAATGTCTCTCTCAGGAGTGTGGATCTAAGTACTTTCCCAATTCAGGGATGTTGATCCATCAGAACAAGAACTACAGTTCGGTAGTGAATCTCTTTAAAGGAGGTGTGATCAAGGCATTCAGCCCGGACAGAGCTTTTTTGAGTGACACTGGGATCACAGTAAGGGATGAGAGGGGGCGGCGGGCAGCTACGGCTCTCTACCAAAAGCATGAATCGCAACCAAACGCACCCATAGCAGACGGGGGTGGTGACTTCACAAAGTTGACTGTTAAAGGTGATTTTTTTCAGATCTGCACATCCACGTCCACTCCAGTCAAACAGATCCTCTTTCGACTTCTCAATTTGACCTTGGGGCGAATGAACTCTCAACTTCTGCGTAGGGTTTTGCAACAGATTTTGATTTTGAATAAGAGGCCGTTCGATCTTTCGTTTGAGCGAGAGATCTCTCTTCATTCGACCTACATTCAAATCCAAGATCGTCTCCTCCCACGAAAGAATCTCAAACTGACCCAAGTTGCGATGGGATCGGACCAGCTGACCATCTATACAGCAGCCGCAAATTCCTACCAAGAGTCGGTGTTGCTTCCTTGGCACCACCTTTCCAAGGATGAGGTGGAGAGGCTCAATCAGGGAGAGGAGCTTGTGGTCCAGAGGCGCTATGATTTCGAAACCGGATCTGAATGAGGGGGCTTGACTGCGAAAATCTATTGTTCTAGCGTCTTAGTCAAAGTGTCATGAGCGGCACGTTGCCGCCAGGGGTCATAAATGTCATGTTGCCATTCCGTGGGAGGAAATATGAGAAGATGTTTGCTTGAACTTTTTGTAGGTGAGACGATCTTTGGAAGTCTTCTGGCAATGGTCTTGGTTGGAACCACGTTTCTTGGAATGACCGCCTTTGGCGGCGATCGGTGTGTGGATTTCAATCAGTCTCCCTGCACTCCAAATTGCAGCAGCACGGGGCCACGCCATCAATACACTGTGAGCTGTACGTATAGGAACAACTACCGTTGTGTGGATGCCGGCAGTACAAATTTTGTTTATACTTTAAAGAAACTCCCCAATGAAATTACGATCTACAACAATGCAGATTGCAACAATTCGACGACGGCCCCTGAAACGATCGACGATCTACCTCACACATTTAGCAATCAGATCACTCCTAAGACGATCACCGAGCTTCCGGTGGATCTTAAGATCATGGGTCATATCTGCGCCTACGATGAACACACCAACACTTGCACTTGGGGTGACTGATCTATTTTGCGCTTACAACTTCAATCGTCACAGATTCGGCTCATCGAGTGAAGTGTATAACTATAACTAGAGTCTATGCTTTTCGTGGTCTGTGTTCGAACACCTTGACTGTTGTAGGTCTTCACAATGGAAGACACAGGAAGTCCGGAACATGCCAAAGGAGGGCTCAGAGGCAAAATTCCTGTTGAATTGCTAAAGTCTTCAGTGACTGTGACCGTATGAGCAGAGGAATCATATTCAAAGCTTGCCTGGACGTTGACACAATGGTATTGACCGGCCGTTGACCCCAACAAATTGTAGGTCCCTTGAGTTGGTCGAAGAGAGTCGTCCCAATCTGTATAGGCAAATGCTTTATGCTCCAAAATATCGGTTTTTCCTAGGATTCGACCTTCGGAGTCATACACATTGGAAACCACAGTTTCATTACGCTCATCCACAATGTTCGAATAGGTCTCAATTCCCATCGTGGTTTCTGCCAGAAAGTCGGCAAAGCTCTCCCATTTTTTCTTTCGAACTTTCGTCCCACTGGAACAAGTGAGGGTATTGTCGGAAGAGTCGAAGAGGCAGGTCCAACGCACGCCATCTTCGGTGTAAGAGGAACCATAGTCCCTACAGGTTCCAGAAGAGGTGAGTGTGTTTGTACCCAACTGCAATCCATCACATCCCATCCAGACCATGGAAAAGATTGTGAGGAGAATTGTTCGGATCCTCTGAATCTCGCCAAGCTCACCCATGTCAACCTTATCGGAACTTTCGTCCAGATCTAAAGCATCGCGATGACGGTTCTCACATGTCTCATTTTGAGACCCAAATTGCGAAGGGATTTCTTACAAGATGGAAAAAAGATCGACAAAAGAGGAACTAAAATTAATGCGTGTCGGGGTGTATTTTCCAGATCTCGAAGGTTTCGCTCTGAAAGGGTGTGGCGGAGTAGTTTTTGAGGAGGTAGTCCCAGATGATGGGGACGCGCTTTGAAATGGAAATGTTGTCGTAGTCCCAGGGGCCTGAACCCTTACCCATGATGAGGTATCGGACTGAGGTGGTTTGAAGTTTGGCCACCACTTCGTGTTGATCATCGAGAGAGGCCGCGTGGTAGATGCTCTGAAAGCGAATGGGCGAGGGGCGATCCAGGAGATAGTACCAGATTCCATCGTTGGTCATCGAGAGAAAAGAGTCGTTGATCTTAAGATGATCCTTAAGGTAGGAGACCACCAATTTTTGATCTTTGGAGAGAAGCTGCTCATCGCCCAAGGAGTTCGGAATCGCAAAGAGGTGTGGGGTTGGAAAAAAGTGTAGAGAGATGTGAAGGGCAAGGATCAGCGAAGAGAGACGGGCCAAGTGAGGTGGAATGGATCTAATGGCAAAGAGGGCTGTGACAAAAAAGAGAGGAATAAGATTGCGATTGAGTCGAGAAACATCCATTCGAGAAACGATGCTGTACATAAAGACGATGGCAAGAAGGAGAAGATAGATCTCACGAGAGAAGGTGGTGAAAAACTCCTTCGTGGAGATCTCCCGGCGCTTCCATCGGTCGATCATGATGTAAAGAAGGCCTGAGATGATGAGAGTTGCGACTCCGTAGGAGGAGGCAAAATCGGTCAGAAGCCCGCTTCGTAGACCCTTTTGGCGTGGCAACTGAAGAAAAAAGTAGGTCACATAGTCCTTGTAGGCCCAATTAATGAAGAGTCCTAAGAAGAAAAGTCCCACCAGATACCCCATGAGGATCGAGATGTAATTTCGCCAAGATCGAAGATAAAAGATTGAGATGGGTATGAGAATGCCAACTGAGGTGAGCGTGAGATAGAGACCACGATCTCCGGACCAGCTCAGTGAAGAAAGAGAGCAAAAGGAGAAGAGGAAGAGGTAAATGTTGAGATATCTTTTGCTTTTCAGTGAGCGCGACAGAAGTAAAAAGATGAGAAGCGTTACAAGAAGAGTGAATTCTCGTCGCATGAGGAGGATTTGAAAGCCGAAGGGCGAAAGGAAGATGAGTGTGATGAAGAGAAAGAATGCTGTGAGTGAGTAGTGCCACCGTCTTTCAAAAAGGAGATGGAGATTGACAAGAACGAGAACGAGGTTGAGGGAGGTAAGCAGTGTCGTGAGGAGGCGAAGCGAGATGATCGACTTACCAAAAAGAGAAAAGGCCCAGACCGGCAGGAAGATGTCCTCAATGGGTCCATGAGGAGGCAGAATCTCCCTATAGGGAACTGAATTCCAGAGGTAGTTGGTGGCAGCGCCGAGGGACTCCCCTTCCAAAAAGGTGTGGAGGGGGGCAAGAAGTCCCGGGTGATCATAACCAAGATGAAGGGGGTAGAAAAGACCCATGATTGCAACAAGGATCACAACGGTGAAGGTCATCAAAAGAGGGTGGATCCATTTGCAGAGGAGACTTTGAGGATCTTTAAGGGGTTGCAGAGGGACAAATGGAAGGAGGGCTGGGATAAGAAGCAGGAGGTAGCCAACTGTGTTGAGGGAGGGATTTTGTCTTAAGAGGGCCATCTGTCCCACAACCCCCTCAGGGTTGGTGAAGGGCAGATGAATGAAAGGAAGCGAGCCCAAGATCACCAGATAGAGGAGGAGAAAGGCTACCAATGGAGGGCTCCAGAGGACCAAAACCCAAAGGAGTCATTTTCCCTTTTGGGATCCACCAGATCGGGAAAGTGGTACTTCACCATGTGAACCTCATCGGTCTCATTGACGAGGATCTTGTAGTCCGTGCCATTGGACTTGTAGATGTATTGGCGAAAGAGGCGTGAGCTGGCCTCTGGGTCTGTGGGGACGTAGGGAAGGTATTTGGGAACGAGTCCCTCAATCCACTCTCTCTCTTGGGTTGGATCTACGGTCTTTGCGCTGGACCATTTTGAGTCCTTCGAAATTGGATATCTCAAGTGATCTTTGTGATAGAGTTCAAGAGCCTTGGTGATTTCCACAAGGTCGCTCAGGCGTGGGCTCTTCTTCTTTGAACTTTCAAACCGTTCCAGATAGGCCATTCGTTGCTCAAAGGGAGTGGGAGGTTTTAGAAATAGAGCCGAGTACAAGGTTCCTAAGATAAGAAGTGAGACGGTGGAGATCGAGATGATCCAAAGAATCTTTCGTCGATGGTAATGATCCATCGGTGTGGAGATCCTCTGGATCTTCTTTTCCAGGGCTTCACAATCACGATGGGCCTCTGCGATCAAATCGAAAAAGTGGTTGGTGGTGCGACCCAACTGCCTCAGATGATCACCAAGGGTCTGAAACTCCTCTTGAGAAAAGGTGGATGGAAGTGATTGAGAAAGCTTGAAAAAGTCTTCATAGAGATCCTGAAGCTTGTCACGGAGTCGTTGCGAAAGCTCTTCAAGCGGGATGATCTTTTCAAGCTGAGTCGAATACTCAATCTCTTCAAGTGCGATGCGAAGTTGCTTGATTCGCCCAAGGAGGTCTCTCTTTTCATGATCGATCTGTTTCTCTTCTTCAGAGAGTAAGGGTTTTTGAAAAATCATGAGGATCTCCAAGAGCGAAATTTTTCGCGGTGACGGCAGAGATGGATGTATCCAAAAATCCAAATGAGAGCGAGCACCACTGTGGTGATCAGGCCCAGAGTGAAGTAGGGGTCAACGTATCGAAGGTGGATGGTCCCCTGGTGGGGTTGGTCAAAGACGACAGAAATGAGTCCCTGATCATTTTGAACAACTCCCTGATCGGATCTCCAAAATGGATGGTAATTGAAATTGATGGTGGCTGAGGATTTCGCTTCACCTTGAAAGTCAAAGGTCATGGTGTTGTAGGTCCAATGCAAATCCGAAGCAACACCGAGATCGGCGGAGATCATGCCGCGCTCCAGAGGGTTGACCACCTTGAACTCCTCATCTTGGTAGAGGTATTTGGGTTGAGCCATTTCGGGATAGACCAAGTTTCCATACCAAGTGATCGTACCAATGTTGTTCTTAACATTGAAGTATTGATGCAAATGGACGGCAAGGGGTGAGACCAGTCGATACTTATCCACCTTTTTATAATAGGGTTCAAAGGCCATATGATAAAATGTTTCACTTCGTTGAGTTTGCTCAAATTTCAGCGAATCATCAAACGCTTGATGGAAGTAGTCCAAGGTGGCCATGGCCGGCTGAATGAGAGAGAGGGCAAGAGCTGCCTGGGCCACCCACGGTCGGGAGAATCTCCTGTTAGCCCATTGCATACCGAGAGGAGCGTACCCACAAAGGGTGAAGAGGATGAAGTAGTTGAAGTACTTTGCATAATCGCGCATCGACCCGATCAACGGCAGATCACGGACAAGATGAGATAGGGGCAGAGGGGAGTTTTCTCCCATGGAGAGAGAGAGGGCCATGAACAGGAGAATCCCGAGAGCTTTATACTTTGGGAGAGTTCGAACAATCCCAAGGATTGCTGCCATCGTAGCTATGATCCCAACGCCGAAGTGCCAACGAGGGGGCGAGATCTCGCCAATGAGGAGGAGCTCCTTGAGAAGCTGAAGTGGTGTGTAACCCCGTTGATCTTTAAGACTTTCAAGATCCACAAGATTTTGTTTGAGTTCATGCATCATAGGGAGGATCTTTGACGAACTCATGAGGAGACCGACAAGAGAGGCTATGAAAAAGAGGATGAGGGTTAACCTCAAGTGGGGCCACTTGGATCTCTCTGGGTCTGCAAGGTGCCTTCGATCGACCATCAAAAGAAGAAGAGCTGCAAGATAGAAGAGGACCCTGTAGTGCTCATCAGCCAGGGAGTTCATAATCAAAAAGGGGAAGAGGAGTCCCCACCATTGGCGCCTGAGTAGGCCAAGAAAGAGGACAAAAAATAGAGGAAAGAGAAAGTAGCCCACTTCATTGTAGTTTCCATCGAGAATTTTTCCGACGAACCATGGGGAGGCAACATAGAGATAGGTTCCATAAAGAGCCTCTCTTTGAGGAAATTTCAAATAGTTGAGGAGAAAGTGGTGCATGAAGAGCGCTCCTAAAAAGAGGTAGAGGAGCAGTTTGAGCTTCAGGCCTACGACTTCACCGAAGAGAAGGTTGAAGAGCGAGGGGAGACTGATCCCTGGATTTTGAAAATAGCCGGCCCACGGAATTCCTCCGCCGAAATAGGGATTCCACAAGGGATACTCACCAAAGCGTTGTACGGCATCGTGGAGAATGAAGTTGTGAGAGAGGAGTTGCAGACCATCGGGATCCACCGTTGAGGGTAATCTCTTTATATTGAGATAAAGGCCACTTGAAATGAGGAGAGTGAAACAGATAAGAAGCTTCATGTCGAGGGTTCTTCTATGTTTGAAAAACCCAGATGCTCCTGAACCACATAGAGGGGGCGCCCCTTCACCTCATTGTAGATCCGTGCCACATACTCACCGAGGAGCCCCACAGTGATCAACTGCACTCCACCAATGAAAAGAAGAGCAATCATAAGGATCATCCAACCCTCTAGGCCCATCTTCTTGAAAAAAAAGAGGTGCAAAGCAAAGCCCGAGGCAGCCAGTGCAAGAACCAAAAACCAGAGACCAAAAAGAAATGAAATCTGAAGAGGCTTAGTTGAAAAAGAGAAGATTCCATCAAATGCAAAGCGAACCATTTGAGGGAACGAGTAGTGGCTCATCCCCGCCAAGCGCTCAGCTCTTTCGTAAGGAAGCGCAATCTGTTGAAAACCCACCCAACTTACAAGTCCCCGAACAAAGCGGTGACGCTCTGGCATCGTTTTAAGCACATCCACCACGGCTCGACTCATAAGTCGAAAATCTCCCGTGTCGGGAGGAATGGTAAGATCCGCAAAGCGGTTGAAGAGGCGATAAAACCAGTGGGCCGTCACAAGTTTGAAGAGCGGTTCACCAGCACGCCTTGTGCGAGTTCCGTAGACCACATCAAAACCTTCGCGCCACTTGGCCACCATCTCTGGGATGACCTCCAAAGGATCTTGAAGATCGGCATCCATCAAGACAACCGCATCTCCTTGTGCGAAATCCATTCCAGCGGTGAGTGCAATCTGGTGGCCAAAATTGCGTGCAAATCCCAGGACCTTGATTCGAGGATCTTGCAGGGCATGGTTCTTTAGAATCTGTCGTGTCTGATCTCGACTTCCATCATCAACGAAGATCATTTCAACGCGCAGATCAGAAATCTCTTGGCAAAAGCGCCTCAGTCTCAAAATGGTCTCTTCAAGTAGAGCCTCTTCATTGTAGCAGGGGACCACGATTGAGAGTCTTTGAGAAGGCCGAGAACCCAAACCTGACAAGTTATCCATGGGCATAGCCCCACGGGTTCCTTTTTTGCCATCGCCAAGCATCCTCACAGATGCGGTCAAGGTTCTGTTTTGCTTCCCAACTGAGCAGAGTGCGCGCAAGGGTTGGATCTGCACAACACTCGGCAAGGTCACCCGTGCGTCGATCCAAAATTTCAAATGGAATCTTCGTCTCCGACACCTTCTCAAAGGAACGGACCACTTCAAAGAGAGTGTGAGTGACTCCTGATCCAAGGTTGATGGTCCAACCGGGGCTGCCATTCAAAAGGCCATTGAGGGCCGAAATATGTGCTTCTGCCAAATCCTCAACATGGACATAGTCGCGAAGAGCTGTGCCATCGCGAGTTGGATAGTCGCTTCCGAAAATGGAAAATCTCTTTCGTTTTCTAGAAGCGACTTGTGTCAGAATCGGCAAAAGGTTGTTTGGTTCTCCAAGTGGATTTTCCCCAATTAAGCCCGATTCGTGGGCCCCAGCACAGTTGAAGTAGCGCAAGATCGCTGCTTGCCATTTGGGGTTTGATCTTCTTAGATCTTTAAGAACCTCCTCCACCATCTGTTTCGTCTTTCCGTAGGTGTTGATCGGAGCTGGTGTGGCCGACTCTTTGCATTTTTCACAACCAGTGGGACCATAGACGGTCGCCGATGATGAAAAGACCGCGATGTTCACATCGGCATTGATCATCTCATCAAACAAAATGGCGCTTCCAAAGAGGTTGTGATCATAGTATCTAAGAGGGTGAAGCTCAGACTCTCGAATCGACTTGAGGCCGGCCAAGTGGATGACGGCCCTCACCGAATGTTCCTGAAAAAGGCGTCGAAGGCAGAGTCGATCTCGAATGTCTCCCACCACCAGGTCGACCGTTCGTCCTGTCACTCTTTGGATTCGCTTAACTACGGCGGGGTGGCTGTTGGAAAGGTTGTCGAGAATCACCACACGCCAACCCCCATTCAATAGCCTTACCACTATGTGGGAGCCCACATAGCCTGCCCCCCCAGTCACCAAGATCTTCTCTTTCATAAGGCCCGAAGTCTATCGTGAAGGCCATGACGAAGCAAATCCAATGCAACGAGTTGCGATGGCGCCTGTACCTAGGGGCTGTCCGGTAATTCGCTTTTTGATCGATTTTGATAAGTTTTTCTTATACCGAGGCGGGCCGACGAAGGGCTAGCCAGAGGCGCTAACTCATCCTCAATCCTGCCGGCGGAGTTATCCGTGGGGGGCAGAAGGTGAAGATTAAAGGTAGCAATTTTGGAACAGAATTTGATGTCTGGATGAAGGTGAAATCCCCAATGCATGAAGAGAACATTGCCAATAATTCCGGTTGTACCAGAAACTCATCTTCCGAAATTGTTTGCACCAAAACGCTCGGTGACAGTAGTGTCTGTTCGGACCGATCGGCCGAGGTGACTGTAACGAATAAGTACAATTCGAACTCAGTCAGAATAAAAAGCAAGGAAGCATCCTATGCGTACTCAAACAAACCGGTGATTTCGAGCATTACGAAGGAGGGAGGTACTAGTTCGGTTTCAAACCTTACAGAAGGGGTCAAATATGATTTTCATGGCACCTATTTCAACGATATTGGTACCGGTACATCTCCAGAAAATGATGTGGTTGTGATTTTTTCCAAGACGAATTCCAGCGGGACTACGAGCTATTCAACGAGTGGATGCAGTGTGAATAACTACGGGACGAAGCTTACATGTACCGTGCCGGAAACCAAGGCCACGACCACCAATGATTGGAGTGGCGTTAGTGTTTCCATTAAGAATAAGTTTAAGGATTGTTCGAACTCAACATCTGATCCATATTCAAGTACGGTGACCATCAAGGGAAATAACTAGTGCCTGTTCGGTCAAAATGGCTGCTTTCGAACGAACTTCCATAGGTTTTTCTTATACCGAGGTGGGGCGACGAAGGGCTAGCGCCTCTGACTAGCCCTTCGTCGGCTTGCTGGAGGATTTCGTTTGTAATCCCTTGAAATCACTTAGGTCTAGAGACCGCGTAAGTATTCAGTGAACTGGGGTAGTCCCAGCGAGTCATTTTGAAAAATAATAAAAAAAAGCTGGCGACAAATTCTTTTTTGTAATTAAATCGATTTA
>JACTMU010000077.1 GCA_014584465.1 Pseudomonadota bacterium
AAGAGAAAATTGATCTCGCGCTTCTTATTGCTCAAACTGAACTGGAAGAAGCAAAAAAGAAAGCTTAAAAAATAGGCTGAGAACTCGGTACTCTCAAGTTGATAACTATGTGGACTTATTTGGAAATAAGACTAGATAAGCTAGGTGGCAGGCAGCAACCGTGATGAAGATTCTAAAAAGAAATGCTGCGGCACTCATTTAAACATGGCCATCTACTTTCTCATATATGTTGACAAAACATATATTTAAGGCAAAGTATTTAAAGTAAAGGCAACGGAGTTTTTCATCAATAAACGGTTCGAGATTAATGCGCGCTATCGTGTTACTTTAACCGCTTTGCAAGGGCCGAAATGCGAGAAGTTTCCGGAAGGCTTTAAGGTACGATATGTTTTAATCGATACTGATGGCGACTTTGCTAGGCTTCTTGTTGATAATCATGACCCTTTTGGCTTGCACATGCATACGCAACTCTCGGAAGACCACTCGATTCAAGAGATGCTTCAAACAAACGATTATAACGAAGCGTTGCAGGTATTTTTGAAAGAAGTAGAAAGGATCGTGAGCCTATGAAAGACAAAGTGTTGACCGTTAAATTTCAAAACAGGGGTGAGTTTAAAGAAAAAGTCACCAAGGCATTTAAAGAACAAAAACGCAACATCACTCCGAAAGATCTGGTGGTATTCAGTTCCGTGACGGAATACCAAAAATTTATGACAGAACAGAAGTTGGCCATACTTGCCGTTGTCGCAAACAAGCGGCCTCAGTCGATTTACAAGCTCGCACAGTTGGTGGACCGTGACTTTGCGAATGTTCAACGAGACTGCGTAGGTCTGGCTGCCCACGGTTTCATGAAAATGGAAGGCGCTGATGATGCTAAAGGGTCCAAAATCCCGCAACTCGTGTTTGATTATATGCGGATTATAATCCAGATGCCGACAATTTCGTACAGTCATGATTTGCATGAGGTTGCATGAGCCGCAAGATTAATGTAAAAAAGACTGCAAAAAAGAAAGTGGCGAAACCACAGAGCCTACATGCCTGGCGTTTATGTCCAGCCGGCGAGCACTGGAGACGAACGCATCCCTTAAGGATACCGCCAAGTAAGAAAAATCCTGTGGGTAGTGTGACGACCCGACACGGGCATTGTGTTCTTAATCCCACCGGCAAGGACCAACTCTATCCCGATGAAATTCAAGAGATGGCGGAGCAAAACTTTTCAAAAATAAAAGAGAAGCCATGCCCAATTGATTTGAAGTTTGTTGATAAATATAAAGGGAACCAATACGACGATCTTATCGCAGGCTGGACCAAATATTGGAATGATATCTTTAAACCCGATAGTCCACTGGATCCAGATGTCGTCAAAGCGCTGATTGCCAGTGAATCAGGGTTCAATCCAAAAATATTAGCAAACAAAAAAGATAAAGATAGCGCTCGCGGATTGATGCAAATCACGAACAAGACCAGAAAAATTCTGGCCGACGAGAAAGGTGAACTGACAAATCATTATCTAACTTTGACAAGAGAAGAGCTCAATGATCCATCTAATAACATTTGCGCTGGTATTCGGTGGTTATTTCGTAAACGCGCCATCGCGTCGGATCTTCTTAAAAGAACTGCAACTTGGGAAGAGGTCGTCGCAGAGTTCAAGGGCACCCGAACAGCGACTAAAGCCAGAGCGGCGGAATTGATGGAGACGTTTAATGAATACCTGAAGGATCTGAAAAAATGCGAAAAGCCGTGATATTGTTTTTTCTAGGGCTCACCATTTCTGCGGCGGACACACCCCAAACGCATTTGCAAAGACTAAAAAATGAGTTCCCATATGGTTTGTTGACGGATGACTTCGGAATCCTGAACACTCAGGATTTGAAAACAAATGCATGCATTGCTAGGCCTGCTCCTTTTTCTGAGCAAGACGGAACCTCTCCCTACCCCTATTGGCAGTGTTTCGAAGTCAAGAATTCCAAAATGACTTGCGAACGCGGAAAGTATGATCCCCATGAAAAGGTTGTGATGTCCATGTTGATCGTGTCAGGTACACGTGATGGATATTTGCATGAGTTTATTAGTCGCCGACCTATTCCTCTTTGGTCATGTCGACTTTACCGAAGAGATTGGCTAAAGTTTATTAAGAATGAAAGATATGTTTGCGTCTCCGGCGCGGACCATTCAAAAGAATTCAACGGAAAAAAGACCGTGTGGATTTTCGGTCGATATAAAACCAAAAAAGGTTGTGATTCTTACTTCGACGGCGAATGTGATGGAGTTCGTATCTGCGGCACTTAGTAGATCTTAATGGGAGCCAAGAATCGGTAATCACGGGGGCGGTCGGTTCGCCCACTTTCAAAAATGGCTCAGGTGGACGGGCTCGAACCGCCGACCCGGTGATTAACAGTCACCTGCTCTACCAACTGAGCTACACCTGATTATCTGCAATGAACATACGTACAACAAATGCTCTGCAAGCATAGAAACTTTTAATATGGAAGTCAATAGAGGTGGGCTATGCGTTCCGTTGAGCCTGAAATCTCAATGATGGCGGTATGCACAAATGGGGGTTTTCAAACCAGATCCGGGTTCAAAATGGATTGGCGGGTGCGACTTGCTATGAGGGTCGAATGGTCACAATGACTGATTTGAAGGCAGGAGTGCGACTTTTGGAAGCTGTCTCAATGGGAATGAGGGCATTGGCTTCAGGGAAGTAGGCTGCAAGACACTGGCGCGGAATGTTGTAAGGAGCAATCTGAAAATGGGTGATGGTGCGCTCAACTCCGTGATAGCAACTGGTCACATTTACTGGATCACCCTTGGTCAATCCATGAATTTTCATATCATCAGGATTCATAAAGACAACGTTTCGTCCAGCGTGAATGCCCCGGTAGCGGTCATCAAGCCCGTAGACGGTCGTGTTGTATTGGTCGTGACTCCGAATGGTCATAAGACGAAACTGAGAGGGGGGGAGTGAGAGTGCGGGCAGTTCGTGATCGATGAATTGAGCTAACCCCGAAGATGTAGGGAACTTACGTTCATCCCGAATCGGGTGAGGAAGCGTCAGGCTGCCGCACTCATAGAGTCGGGTGTTCAAGTTCTTAAATCCTGGAATGGTCTTTTCAATCAGATCACGAATCTTGTCATAGTTGCCTGAGAGTTGCTCCCATGGAAGTGCGTCCCTTTTTTCTGAAGGCAGTGAGTGTTTGGCAATGGAACAGATGATTGCGACTTCGCTCTTCAAGTTGGAAGAGAGGGGAGGCAAGGTGCCCTGAGATCGGCTGACCACTCCCATTGAATTTTCAACCGTCACAAACTGAACGCCGGCTGCTTGAGTGTCGATTTCAGTGCGACCAAGGCAGGGGAGAATGAGAGAGCGTTTGCCAGGATGCAAATGGGAGCGGTTGAGTTTGGTTGAGATGTGGACGGTAAGTTCGCAGGACTGGAGTGCTTGACCACTTTCATTGGGATCGGGAGAGGCCGAAACAATGTTACCCCCTAAACCACAAAAGAGCTTGATCTCTCCCTTTTTCATCGCGGTGAGTGCATCTACAACGCTCAAGCCAGGTTCTCTTGGCATAGAAAAGCCAAAGGTGCGCTCCAGTCGATCAAGAAATTGTGAGTCGGGAGCGTTCCATATCCCCATGGTTCGATCTCCCTGGACGTTGCTGTGGCCTCGGACGGGGCAGACCCCTGCTCCTTTTCGCCCAAAATGTCCTCCAAGAAGAAGAAGGTTCACGATCATCTGAACATTGGCGATCCCATTTTCATGTTGAGTGATTCCCATCGCCCAACAGCAGATGGTTCGTTTGGAGTAGGCCAACATCTTGGCAGCAGCGAGGATCTGCTCCTTTTCGATTCCCGATCCGTGGACGATCTCGTTCCATGAAAGAGATCTTAGACTCTCAGCGAAGGATTCAAAACCTTGCGTGTGATCAGAAATAAATGGATGGTCCAAGATCTTTCCGGGATTGATCTCCTCTTCAGAGAGAATTCCTTTCATAAGGCCTTTTAAAAGCGCAACATCCCCGTTGATCTTCACTGGCAAAAAAAGAGATGTCAGAGGGGTACCATGGCCAAGGAGCTTTGAGATCTCTTGGGGATGTTTAAAGGCCTGAGTGCCAGCTTCTAGAATGGGATTGATATTGAGGATCTTGGCTCCTCTGCGAACTGAGCGCTGGAGGGCCTCCAACATGCGCGGGTGGTTCGTGCCCGGGTTCTGACCTATCACGAGAATAACTTCTGCGTGGTTAAAGTCATCCAGAGTGACTGTGCCTTTTCCAATACCAATGCTCTCCTTCAAACCCAAACCGCTCGGCTCATGGCAAAGATTTGCGCAATCGGGGAGGTTGTTCGTTCCAAGCAGCCTCGCAAAGAGTTGATATAAGAAGGCAGCTTCATTGCTTGTGCGGCCCGAAGTATAGAAAACAGATTCATCTGGGTCCCTAAGCCTTTGAATCTCATCGGATATGAGAAGAAAAGCATCTTCCCAACGAATGGGTTCATAGTGGTCGGTCAAACTGTTCCAACGCAGTGGATGAGAGAGTCGTCCCTGAAGGTTCAACCAGTGGTCACTCATCTTTCTCAGTTCTGATACCCTATGCTCTCTAAAAAAAGGGGGTGCCAATTGGCGTGTCATGGCTTCATCAGCAATGGCTTTAGCACCATTTTCGCAAAACTCGATTTGCTTTCTTGGCTCCGAATCGGGCCATGCGCATCCAGGACAATCAAAGCCATCTTTCTGATTGGCATGAGTCAGTAGATGGTAGGAACGCGTGCAGCCCATCTTTTGAATCGAGTGCTTAAGTCCTGAGAGAGCGGCAGGGACTCCGCCGGCACAAATCTTTTGGTCCGAAATTGTAAGTTTACGGCTCATTGGCACCCTCAGGGTTGTGGTAGATGTTCAAGCAAGTTCCCTTGAGAAAACCGGCAAGTCCAACATTGAGTTCTCTTGCCGTTTCAATGGCAAGAGATGAGGGGGCTCCCAGTGCCACAACCCACGGGATCTCTGCCTGGCAGGCCTTTTGAATTAGATCGAAGGAGACTCGACCACTAAGGGCAAGAACTGTTTGCGATGTCTTGTAACCCATCTGTTGATATGAGCGCAAAAAACCTCCAACGATCTTGTCGACGGCATTGTGACGTCCTACGTCTTCATAGAGTAGGAGAAGTTCACCCTGAAAGTCAAAGAGGCCTGCACCGTGGGTCCCCCCACTGAGTTCATAAAGGCTCTGTTGAGAGGTAAGTCGGGGTGCAATTTCAAAGAGCACCCTCACGGAGAGTTTGGGATGAGCACCTGAGAGTTGTTTC
This sequence comes from Pseudomonadota bacterium, assembly GCA_014584465.1. Classification (GTDB taxonomy): domain Bacteria; phylum Bdellovibrionota; class Bdellovibrionia; order Bdellovibrionales; family JACTMU01; genus JACTMU01. The sequence goes on from JACTMU010000077.1 coordinate 5,302, forward strand.
TTTGGTAAACGACTTAGAGATTTGCTGCCACAGGCCCCACAGCTCGAGGTTGTGATCAGAGCTCGTTGAGAGCCTAGCGATGGTGGATTCAACGGAGCGAGTTCTCTGCGCAAAGTCACATCGATTCGATGGGGTTGAAATTGAAGTTGTTGGATGTCATTGAGCCCTTCGATCAATCCTTCACTGTAGAGCAGTCCTGTTACAAGCTCTCCATCGTTCCCAGGCGTGCGCATCGTTGTGGCAAAGTGCTGATGGAATAGAAAAATTTCCAGAGGTTCCTCAATGGCAACCAAATCGTCAACCTCTCTTTGAGAGATTTCATCGATGCAAACTGCGCATCGAGAGATTGAGACAGTTTTAAGTTGTTGGACCTTAGGTGGCTCTTGCATGGGGGACTCGAGGATCAAGAAGGTAAGAAAGAGCCACATCCAGTGTGGGATGTCGAAAAAGGTACCCAGCTTTCAAGAGTTTCTGGGGGACTGCGCGCTGACTTGAGAGTAGGAGCTCCTTTCCCATTTCGCCAAGGGAGAGGGTCAAGGCGAATGTCGGAAGCCGAAGGAGGAGAGGTCGATGAAGTTTATGAGCAAGAGCTTTGGCAAAGACTTTCTGAGTTACGGGTTCGGGGCTAACAAGGTTGACCGCACCGGAAATTTCAGGTGTTTGGATCAAAAAAAGAATGGCCTGGATCCAATCTTCCAATGTGATCCAACTGATGAACTGTTCTCCACTTCCCAAAACTGCACCTAAACCCCATTGAAAGGCCCAAAGTTGTTTTCCAAGGACGCCTCCCGTTTGATCCAACACGACGCCTGTACGAAGATGGATGACTCTGGTGGGGCTTCGTGGAATGCAGTTTGTGGCGCTCTCCCACTCCGAACAGAGATTTGCGAGAAATCCCGATCCAACCGAGCTCTCTTCGTCCAAAATCTTGTCGGATCGATTCCCATAATAGCCGATGGCCGATCCTGAAAGAAAGAGGCGCGGCTTGATTGCCATTTTGGAAATGAAATCCGATAGAAAGAGTGTCGAATCCACTCGACTGGAAAAAAGTGCTCGTTTTTTGTTACGACTCCATCTTCCTGAGGCAATGTTTTCACCCGCAAGATGGATGATCACATCGACGGGTTCAAAGCCGTTCAGATTGAGGGTCATCTCTTCAGGAAGCCAATAGGGAGCATCGGAAACTTTGCGTCGAAGTAGGCCTCGAACTTCGTTTCCACTCTGAGCCAGTGAGGTCATCAATGTGCGACCTAAAAAACCGGAAGAGCCGGTCACAAGGATCTTCATAACTCTCTAAAATAGACTCCTTACTTATGAAGTCACCCTTTTTCCTTTCAAAAAGTGTTAAGTTATGTCAATTTGTTTGAACCCGGATCTGAAATTAGAAATGGGCTAAAAACCATGAAAGCCGCCACCAGAGCAGAAGTGCTCGAAAAAATAGACCTCACCGTATCACTGGGGTTATGCTCTGGCAGCACCTTTGATGATTTTTATCTCCATTTCTAATTTCAGATCCGGGTTTGAATTTAGAATTTGGGTGGCGCTTCGTGTGAAGTGAAACGTCGATGGTCACGTAAGAAGGCTGGTGTTGTTTGATTGATCCAATGGCATCGATCTGGGGTAGGTGATATGTCCAAAGAGCTCTCCTTGTTTCGAGTAATTCAACCTCAAACACCAATCTTTCCAATACTTATTAGCGTGCCGCATGCAGGCACTGCGTTCCCAGAGATCTTGATTCCAACCTACGAAGCCAAGTATGTCGAAACACCTGTGGATACCGATTGGTTTGTGGATCGTCTCTACAGCTTTGCACCCCATATCGGCATCACCTTGATGATCTTCAACTTGAGTCGCTATGTGATTGATCTGAATCGTGACCCAGACTCTTTGCCACTCTATCAGGATGGACGTAAAGAGTCTCAGCTTCTCCCAACCCATACTTTTATGGGAGAGCCGATTTATGCTCAGTATCAGCACCCATCAGAAAGTGACATTGAGCTTCGTTTGAGTGATTTCTATTGGCCCTATTATCATGAGGTGCAGAACCAATTGAATCTGTTGAAGAGAAAGTTTGGGAGAGCCCTCTTCTTTGATGCTCACTCCATTCGACGAAGTGTTCCGACGATTCGAAAAGATCCCTTCCCTGACCTTATACTTGGGGATCGGGATGGGAAGAGTGCAAGACCAGAGGTGATTGAGCTTGCCTTGCGGAAACTTTCAGAAGGTCCATTTGAAGTTTCACACAATGATCCATTTAAAGGAGGACACCTGACCCGCTATTTTGGACGAGTGCACGAAGGGGTCGACGCGCTTCAATTGGAAATGGCTCAGGACAACTACATGGATGAGGATCGTCGCATCTATTTACCTGAACGAGCCGCTAAAGTTGAAGAGATGTTAAAGAGGCTCTTTTTAGCTTTGGGCCAGGAGCTCCTTGCTGATGGTGGAAACCGCTAATGTCAGAGAAGCGACGACTCTTTTCCTTTAAGGGACTTCTCACTCGGCAAGGGTGGATCACTCCAGCCTATGTTGAGGTTGACTCAAAGGGTGTTGTTCTCTCAATTTTTTCGGAAAAACCAAAAGATCAGAGAGTTTCAGGGGAGGTTGCAGGGTGGGCGCTGCCACCTTTTGTCAATGGTCACTCACATGCGTTTCAATATGCCATGGTGGGAAGCACTGAGTGCTTAACTCGTGGTCATACGTCAGATGATTTTTGGACTTGGCGGGACCGAATGTATCAGGTAGCTTTGAAGGTGAGTCCAGATCATCTTTTGCGAATTGCCACTCAACTTTACTCCGAAATGATCCGCGTTGGATATGGCTGGGTGGTTGAGTTTCATTATCTTCACCATGATCGAGATGGAAAACCCTACCCAAATCTTAGCGAGTTGGGAAGAGTTCTTATTGAAGCCGCAAAACGGGTTGGGATCGGAATGACGATGATTCCGGTCTACTACAGCCAAGGTGGGTTTGGAAAGAGAGCAGAAGCAAAGCAGAGGAGATTTCTTTTTTCCTCAGTTGAACCCTATCTGCGTTTGCAGGAGGAGCTCGCTCTCTTTGCAGGTCCAAGAGTTGCGACCGGGTGGAGTGTGCACTCGTTGCGAGCAGCTTTGCCTGAAGAGATCGATGAAATCATTAAAGTTGCACCTCGAGATCGCCCCTTTCACATTCATATGGCCGAACAAGTTGGAGAGGTGAATGAGTGTCAAAGGGTCTATGGGCGACGACCCGTTGAGTGGTTTTTTGAAAATGTAGAGAGAAAAGAAAGATTAAGTTTTGTTCATGCAACCCATGTGAATGCGTCTGAGTGTCAGTTGATGGTGGATCATGGTGTCCATGTGGTGGTTTGCCCCTCAACTGAGGGGAATTTGGGAGATGGATTTTTCCCGATGCGCCCATTTTGGGAGTCTGGTGGTCATTGGACGATTGGGACGGACAGCCACGTTGGTCTTGGTCCTTTTGAGGAGCTTCGATGGTTGGACTACGCAAGCCGTTTGAAGCGCTTGAAGCGAGATACTTTTTGTCTTACCGAAGATCATGATGGTGGCAGGGAGATGTTCTTTGAGGCCATCCTTTCAGGCCATCGCTCAGCCGGGTTGATTGAGAATCGAGATACAGAAGAATTTGATTTTTTTCAAGTGGGTCGCTCCTTTGACGCCCTCGTTGTGGATGCAGGTGAGCCGCTTTTGGCGGATCTCTCAAAGCCGTATGGGCTTTCGACCTTGATCTACGGCTTTGATTCAAGGGCGATCTTGGGGATGATTTTAGAGGGGCGGTGGAGATATCATCGAGAAGATGAAGGAGAGAGAGAGTCGATACGATCCCAATTTCGCGAGGTCTTGGCCGAGCTGAGTCTGCTTGATTTTTAGGCAGATTAGGGATAGTGGGTTGTTTCGTGCCAGCCACTATTTAGGCTCAATTGCAGGAGGGAGAATATGGAGCAAATGACAAGGGACGACCGGTGGGTTCGATCCCATCATGGGTTTCTAGCAGGTGTCTGTGAGGGGCTGGGGGCTCGATTTGACATCGAACCTTGGCTCTTACGGGTTGCGTTTCTAGTGAGTCTTCTCTTCTTTTTTACGGGAGGGCTTGTCTATCTGGGCCTTGCAATTGCTTTGCCACGTGAAGATCGGTTGGAGAATGGTTACACCAAGCGAGTATTGGGAGTCTGTTCTCGAATTGCAGTACGATCTCAGATGGATGTTGGGCTTGTTCGATTTTTTTGTTTGATCCTTGCAGTTATGTCATTTGGTGCCACGATTGTGGGATACATTGTACTACACTTTGTCCTTGAAGAGAAAAGAGACTTCCTATCCACTCACCCCAAAGATTAGTGGATCTATGAATCAGGTCTTCTCATCCAGTTCTCGATCTACTGCAAAACCAGAGGAACATTTGGCGGGAGTCGTTGAACGGGTGACCTTTCATAGCATTGAAAGCGGTTGGTCTGTGCTCAAGGTGACTCCTGTGAAAAGGAGCCATGACTTGGTGTCCGTGGTGATTCATCAGGCGCAGGTCTTTGCGGGTGCCACCATGGACTTTTACGGGGAGTGGGTTCAGCATCCTAAATATGGGAGGCAATTTCGGGCGGTTCGAGCTGTGGAGCGAAAGCCAGCTTCGGCCGCAGCCATTGAAAAGTATTTGGGGTCGGGTTTGATCAAGGGGGTTGGGCCAGCCACAGCCCATAAGATCGTGAAGCATTTTGGAGAGCGCACCTTAGAGGTCTTTGAAAATCGCATTGAGGAGCTGATCCGGGTCCCCACCATCTCGAAAAAGAAGTTGGAACTCATTCGAGAATCATGGAAAGAGCATCAAGCCATTCGCGATGTGATGATCTTTCTCCAATCCCATGGGGTGAGCACGCTCTTTGCGGTTAAGATCTACAAACAGTATGGAGATCGATCGATTGCTGTGGTTTCAGAAAATCCCTATCAACTTGCCAAAGATATCTTTGGCATTGGTTTTTTTTCTGCAGATCGTATCGCCTTAAGTCTGGGGTTTGAGATGAAGGGGTTGCCTCGGGTGAAGGCCGGCGTGAAGCATGTGCTTGCGGGCAGTCGCGATGAGGGGCATTGCTACCTCACCAAACCACAAATTATCGATAAGTCGAATCGACTTCTTCAGATGAATGAGCCAGGGCTCGTCGAACAAGCACTCATCGAACTCATTGAGGGCAATGAGATCAAGAAACGAGAATTGGAGACCGGTGAAGGGCCTCTTGAATGTTACTACGCCAACTCTCTTTACTGGGATGAATTCTTTGTGGCGCAAAAGATCTCTGAGCTCATTGGGCAAAGGATCTCTTTGGACCGTGAGGCCGCCACCAAATGGTTGATGGCAGATGGACGCTCTCGAGGTTTTTCTCTCAGTGAAGAGCAGGGTGCGAGTGTCTTAGGGATCATCGAGCGCTCGTTTGCGATTCTCACGGGAGGACCCGGCTGTGGAAAGACCACCACGACCAAGGCCTTGGTCTCATTGCTGAATCATTTAAAGAAAAGGGTGCTTCTTGCAGCTCCAACGGGGCGCGCGGCTCAGCGAATGAGTGAAGTGATTGGATGTGAAGCCAAGACCATTCATAGGCTGCTTGAGTGGGATCCCTATCGAGGGGGATTTAAGCGCAGTGCGAGTGAACCGTTGGAGGGGGACTATCTTATATTGGATGAGTGCTCGATGTTGGACATCAGTTTGGCCGCGGCCATTATGAGAGCCGTTCCAAAGGGGTGTCAGGTGCTCTTTATTGGAGACCCCGATCAACTTCCCTCTGTGGGAGCAGGGGCGGTTCTGAGTGATCTTTTAAGACTTCCCAAGGTTCCTCAGTTTCGTCTCACCAAGATCTTTAGACAGGCTGAAAAGTCTCTCATCATCCAATATGCCCACACGATGAACCGTGGGACCGTCCCACAAATCCCATCGCCCTTGGCGGATGGTTCACTTTGGAAAAGCGGAGCCGACTGCCTTTTCATCGATGCAGAAGAGGCAACCGCAGAGCAGATGAAGTTTGTAACGCGTGCCAAAGCCGTGATTTCTAAGACCCTCAGAGAGGGGAGGTCCCATCAAATTCGTTCTGAGGATCGGAATCTGGGGCAGATGGTTCCAAAAGGAGATCGCATCAAGGTTGAGGCTGCATCTGTCTTATCCCAAGAACCATCCTTATCCCAAGAGCTATCCCAGGTCGACGATCTTACCTTTATCATTCCCAAGAAATTTGAGTTTGTAGATCTTGAGGCGCTTTCGTTGTCCTCAAATGAGGTGGATGAACTTAAGGAGGTGATTCAAAAGATCCATCCTTGGTCTGCTCTTCATTATGGATACACAGCACTTGAGATTGTGAAGAGACTCTATAGTAAGACGGTCAAGGAGCAGTTGGGGAAAGAGTGTGAGGTTCAGATCTTAACTCCACAGATCCGCGGGACTTTAGGAGCTATGAATCTCAACCAATCGATTCAGGAGTTGGTAAATCCAGCTCATCCAATGAAAGGATATTTTCGTTTGGGTGATCGAATTTATCGTCAAGGTGACCGAGTCATTCAGACTCGCAACAACTATGATCTCAATGTCTTCAATGGGGACATTGGAAGAATTGTCGCGATCGATTCTGAGGAGGAGGTTTGCAACATTGAATTTGATGAAGATCGAACTGTGACCTATCAGCGAGAGGATCTCAACGAGATATCTCTTGCCTATGCGATTACAATTCATAAGTCGCAGGGGAGTGAATTTGATGCTGTGATCATTCCAGTGACCTCCCAACACTTTCGAATGCTCTTTCGAAACCTTATCTACACGGGGCTTACAAGAGCGAAGAAGCTTGCGGTGTTCGTCGGGAGTCGACGAGCGATGGCGATGGCCATTGGCAATCAAGATCAACGTCAACGACAGACAGCCTTGTGTGAATTGATGGAGAACTTTGATCGGTGAGCAGTGAAAATCAGCATAAATTTTAAGCAAAACAGTCCAAATGAGCTGTTTCTTTTTCGCAACACTTGCTAACGCAATATGTCTTTTCAATGTCTTCAAACCATAAAACATCAATGTAAGAAAAAAATAGATCTTCGTCGAGACAGCATTTTTTGAGCCTCAATCGACTGTTGCAGAGATTGAGAATCGGATGTGATTTGACTTCATTGTATTTCTGGATCTTGACGTAAAAGCCAGATCCGTCACGGTTTTCCCGTCTCAAATGTAAAAGTTCCTTCATGATCTTTCTGCATAAGATGAAGAGCAGATTGAGAAAAATCTGAATCGCCTTTTTTTGTAGCATCGAAAAACTTCTTGATTTCAATAATTTGGAGAAAAAAACTCTTCGATTCTTGTTGCATGTTAAAAAAGGCCATGTATATTTATCTTAAAAACAACGTTCGGCGTGTCAAACTTGATGTAAGGACAGGCTTGAAAAGACAAGAAGAAAGTATTAAAGGAACTAGGTTTTCAATTATTAAAGACGGCTTTAATTTTTAAGAAAGCAACTAAAGGGAGGCATTATGAGAAAGTTACTTCGCGTTGGTACCGCACTCGCTGTAGTGTTGGCGGCCGGTTTATCCTACGCCGAGAGTCAGTGGAAGCAAAGTGGATCTATGCGCTATCGTACAGAACAGGTGGATAACGCAGACTTTGTGAGCAAGCGAACAGACACGCAAAACATTCAACTTAAATGGGACTTGACGTTTCAGCCAAATGACATGACGACGATTTTCTTTCAACCCAAGCTATCGCTTGTAGGTGGGACTACGGCAACACACACGACGATTGCTCCATTCTCAGACCCTGCATTGTCGGCGCACCAGGCTTACTTCAATCATAAGTTTGCAGACTCATTCGCTCTATTAGGCGGTCGAAGCGAACTTGTTTATGGAGATCAGTTGGTCATCGGACCAGTTGGCTGGCACGTGATGGGACGTTCATTCGACGGTTTGAAGGGGCGCTACTCCATGGACAACTTCTGGATCGATCTTTTCACAATGAAAGTGGAAGAGAGCGTGGATACAACAGCGGGATCTCCGACCTTGGGGCATTCGACGGATATCGATTTTAGTGGGATTTACTTCAGCTACACTGGACTTCCTTTTGTGAGTGCGATTGACCTCTACTACTTGATGAGGGCGGACAGGCAGGAAGTTGCTTTGTCAGGCGGTGATATGGCCAATGTTGAGTCTATGACGGCTACGGGATTACGTTTAACAGGTGATACATCAGGAATCGACTATCGGCTAGAGTATACGACTGAAAGTGGTAAGAGGGCTACTGCGGGAGCAGCAGCAACTGCCGATATTGAGAAGGCAAGTCAATACGATGTAGAGGTAGGATACACTTTGCCCGGTGACTTCAAGGCACGTTTTGCTTTGGAAGCTTTCAGCGCAGGAGAAGGTTATGACCAACTCTATCCTACTGCACACAAGTGGTTGGGTTATGCGGATCTTTTTGGCCGAAGGAACATCTCCGGATTTGTGCTCCATGCAAAGGTTCCTGTGAGCGATTTCACAATTGGATTCGACTATCACACATTTAACAGGGTGAACGTCGAAGAGGATGCTTCAGTTCCTGGTACAAGTAAGTATGGAGCCTATAAGTTGAATGGGAGCACTTCTTGGGGGACCACAGGCACGGATGCAGCCATCGGAAGCGAAATGGATCTCACTGTTGGGTACAAGTTCGGACCTGCATTCAGTGGGACGCTCGGGTACTCATCTTTTACTTCTGGGGAGTACATGAAGAAACAAGGTTTTCTCAAAGGAGATACCGCTTTGACACTTCTCTATGTCGAGATGAGTGCAAAGTTCTAGTCTGAGCGAATATAATTTGGATTCACGGATGGCCGCCCAAAGGTGGCCATCTTTTTTTTTAGGTAGCAGATCGAAGTGTGAGGTGATGTGGCTTCAAGAAGAGGAAATGGACCCGGATGGGAAGGAAAAGTCCCCGAATTTGAGCGGTTGTTGGGTCAATTTGCTCAGCTGCGAGGGATTCTAGGCACATCCTTAGGGGCGCTGATCTTTGGAGTGCTCGCCTACTCCTCCTTTTACACAGTAGAGCCTGATGAAGAGGCTGTGGTTTTGCGTTTTGGAAAGTATGTCGCAACTTATGAGCCGGGTCTTCACTTTAAGCTGCCTTTTGGAATTGACCGTGCAACCAAGGTCAAAACTCGACTTGTTTTGCAAGAGGAGTTTGGTTTTCGTACGCGGAGCACTGAGGGGCGGCGGACGAGCTACGATGAGACGGGCTTTCATTCAGAATCCTTGATGTTGACCGGGGATTTGAATGTCGCAGAGGTTGAGTGGATCACTCAGTTTCAAATTGCCGATCCAATGAAGTTTCTCTTTCACACGCGCGACCCAATCCCAAATATTCGAGATATCTCTGAAGCTGTGATGAGGAGAGTCGTCGGAGATCGACTGGTCAATGATGTCTTGACGGTGGGGCGAATCGAGATTGCGGAAACCGCAGCAAGGCTCACTCAAGAGGTTCTGGATCGTTATGATATGGGAATTCGAATCATATCGGTGAAATTGCAAGATGTGAATCCACCCGATGAGGTTAAGCCATCCTTCAATGAGGTCAATTCGGCCAAACAGGAGCAGGAGCAGGTGATCAATCAGGCTGAGCGTCACTACAATCAAATCGTGCCTGAGGCTCGTGGGAAGGCTGAAGAGAAGATCGCAAAGGCAGAAGGATACGCTGCAGCTCTTGTGAATCATGCGCAAGGGGATGCCAAACGCTTTGATCTGATGCTCGCTGAATACCAGCATGCTCCAGAGATCACTCGAAGGAGACTCTATTTGGAGGCCATGGAAAAGGTGTTAGAGCGACTTGATCATCTTGTGGTGGTCGATAAGGGGATTCAAGGTTTGCTTCCCATTTTTGAGGGTTCTTTAATGCCTCGATCATCATCTTCATCGATGGCTGCTGAAACTTCAACGGCCTCGGCGGCAGGGGGTGGAAAGTGAACCTATTTCAGTGGCGATGGTCCTATCTTCTTCCTGTGGCTCTTGTCCTATTTTTATTTCTCTTTTCAAGCTTCTTTACGATTCAAGAGGGGCATCAGGCGATCATCACCCAATTTGGTAGGCCAATACGAGTTGTGGCCGAATCGGGTTTGCACTCAAAACTTCCCTTCATTCAAGAAGTGCGGATGATTGATATGCGAATTCTCAATTGGGATGGATTTCCCAATCAGATCCCTACGAAGGATAAAAAGTACATTGAGGTCGACACAACGGCTCGTTGGAAGATCATAGATCCTTTGGTATTCATTCAGACCGTACAGGATGAAAACCGTGTCCGCTCGCGGCTTGACGCCATTTTAGATGGGATCACTCGAGATATCATTTCAGCCCATAATTTGGTTGAAGCAGTTCGAGACAGCAACACCATCTTTGATGTCCGAAAGGCAAAGCAAGAGGCGATGGAGGGTCAGAGCAAAGCTGGCGGGAAGATGAGTCTTGAAGATGATGAGATCACCGGAGAGATTGAGGCTGTGAGCATAGGGCGCGAAAAGTTAAGCGAGATGATCATTGTTCGGGCCAAAGAGGAGCTTAAGCCTCTTGGAATTCTGCTGATTGATGTGCAACTTCGTCGCATTTCTTACGAGGCGGGTGTACAGAAGAAGGTCTATTCACGGATGATCTCTGAACGGCAGAGGATTGCAGAGAAGATCAAATCGATCGGTCAGGGCGAGCGGGCCAAGATCGAGGGAAAAACTGAAAGAGATCTTCAGACCATTCGATCGGAAGCCTACAAGAAGGTTCAGGAGATCCAAGGGACTGCAGAGGCCTCTGCGATCAAGATCTACGCAAAGTCCTTGGGGCGAGATCCGAAGTTCTATGAGTTCACACGAACTCTGGACCTCTACACCAAGGGAATAAAGAAGGAGTCGCGATTCCTCCTCTCCACCGATTCTCAACTTTGGCAAACCCTCAAAAAGGGATATTAGGTTCAATTTCTAATTTCAGATCCGGGTTAGAGGTTTTGGAGATCCAAGTGTGAGCATCTTGGCCTCCTTTGCCTATACTTGAGCCCCTCTCCAGTTCCCCAACCGGCCCACAAAAATGAAGCCATGCGTTGACATATTCGGAGATCCAGGATCTTTTTGATGCCTACATCTACATGAATGAAGCCGGTAAGTTGATTGGTTATGTTCGGATCCCAGGGTACATTGTGCCTGACTATGATAAGTCGATTGAATCCTTTAAGAAGCTCATGGAGAAGTTTGAAGATACAACGGACGCCCTTGTGATCGATCAGATCAACAATCCTGGCGGGTCAGTCTTCTATCTTTATGCATTGGCATCTCTTCTTAGCAGTGAGCCTCTAAAAGCACCACGTCACAAAATGGCATTAAGTCAAAGTAATATAGCAGAGGCGGCCTCCATTCTTCCTGCATTGAAGGCGGCAAAGGATACTGAAGAGGTTATCAAGGTCTTGGGCGGCGCTAAGACGCTCAATGGACTTCCTGTGACCTATGAGATCGGAAGATTCTTGGTCGACTTCTATGAATTCATCCTGGATCAGTGGAGTCAGGGAAAGAGAATCACCGACCCCTACTATCTTTTGGGTGCCGATCACATCAATCCCCACCCTGGCACCCAATACACCAAACCCATCCTCGTGGTCGTCAATGAGCTGGATTTTTCTGGTGGAGATTTCTTTTCTGCAACACTTCAAGACAACCAGCGTGTGACGGTCTTTGGAACGCGAACAGCCGGAGCTGGTGGTTATGTCCTTCAGGCAGGATTTCCCAACCTTTTGGGAATTCAGGGAGTCTGGCTCACGGGTTCGATTGCAGAGCGCGTGGATAAGAATCCCATCGAAAATCTTGGTGTGAAGCCTGACATCGAGTACACTCTCACCGACAAAGATCTGCAGGAGGGTTTTAAGGAGTACAAAGCGGCCATCAATAAGGCCATCACGGATCTTGTTAAGTAGGGGCTGTCCGGCAATTCCATGTAGGGTAGGCCCTAAGTAGTGCCTGGCTCAGCCACTGTTTTCAAGGGGTTGCACAATCTGTGGTGCACGATTTAAAATTGCACGACATTTTAAAATCATAGTCAATAGAGCACGATTCCTATTAGGCTCTAAGCTCTCGGGCGGCCCATGAGATCAGAAAAAGAGCCTGAGCCCGCCCAGGACTCCTCGTCGCGTGATTTTACCAAGGGAGTCAGAACCACTAAAGTAGGTCAGCGGCTCCTCAAACCAAGTTCCGTAGATGCGAAGAAGGCTGTAGTCTAGAAAAAGGGAGGCCTCTGTTCTTGTGCCTTCCAGGGTAAACCCTTCTTTGGACGAGTTTGGAAAGTAAACCTGATAGCGACCTTCGATGCCAAAGACTCGGTGAAGGTAGAGTGTCATTGAGGCACCTGCAAAGTGGTTTCGATACTCTTGAGCATTGCTATGGTCATTCCTGTTTCGGACTCCATACATCAGTGTGAGGTTGGTGTTCTGGACCGCAGTGCCAAGGAGTCGAAAGTGGAAAGAACCCTTCCAACCCGTTTCCACCTGAGCCAGATCCTCATACTGAACTTGCAATCCAAAAATCGAAGCATAGGCCCCCACTTCACCTCGTTGAATGACATGAGAAGAGTCTTCAATGAGATCACTTTGGACATCGACCGTTGCGGTATCACCTCCGACAAAAAATTCATAGAGAGACGAAGATGTATGAAGTGCAAGCCACATGTCCATGAGACGAATCTTCTCTTTCGTTTCATACCAGCTCGCCAGACTCCATCGCTCCTGTCTCTTCTTCTCCTGCTTCTTGATGATCACAGTGTAGATCCCATCACCATGTTCTGGTGATTGGGCGTAGCATGTACATTGAGATAAGAGGTTCAAAAGAATCGTAGTGGATGTGATGGTAAGCAAGATCCTCATGTTCTTAAGCGGCAGATGAAGGTCCAATGGGTGTTTCATTGCGAGAATCTCCTGTAGCACTTTGGTTACTTTTCTGTTTCAACTCGAGTTGTTCGTTTCAATCATATTCAACTTTGTTAAGTTTGTGGCTTCGAATTAAAAATGAGTAGACAAAATAACGCGCAGCAGTAAAATGTATTTATAACAACTAACCAAACAGGACGTGAAAGGAGGAAAGTTAGATGGTGATTCCCAAAGACTTTAACCTGGATCCGCCACCGGAATAAGGTGGCATGGCCCCTGAGAGAGGGGTGACCATAAACATTTACAGATTAGACATCGAACCGCCTGGACAGAGCCATTTGGGAGTCAAGGCGGTTTTTTATTTTTTGATCATCCTTCAATTTTCTTTTGAATATCAGCCATGATGTCCCAACCAAAGAGATCTTGCCACTCCGAGCGAAGAGTATCATAGGTCTGATAGGGGAAATTCCCGGCGTCTCTTCGACTTGCTTTGAACTCCCATGTTTCGTAGTCCGAAATGCTTCGATCAAGCGTATAAATCTGATTGTGGGCTCGCCCTTCGTTTCGAAGGTATTGGAAAACCTCTTGAGCCGCACGAATTCCTGATTCATGAGCTCCATGAACCGTAGAGGGCTGCGAACAGAGTGCAGTGGCCTCTCCTGCCCAAAACAGGGGTGGGGTACTCGGTTCTGCAAGATCTCGTCGCGCCGTCAGTGCGTTTTCCCGCACAGTCAAGAACGAGGTGCCGCCCTTTGCATAGGGATCGTCACCCCACTGTTTTCGTAGCACCACAGGTTGTTCTTCTCCCAAGTAGAGTCGATCCTTTGAAATCAGGCTGAGTGCCGGAGCCGACTTATTGGGAAAAAGGAGGTCCAAGTCCGCACAGATCATCTCTGTAACTTCGCGATCGGAAAAGTTTTGAAGGCGAAGCACATCACTTCCTGTCACAAGCGCAAGAAGAATAGGTGCACCGTGAGTTGTGCTTAAGTTAAAGTAGGTGCGACATCCCTTTCTTTGAGAGTCAGGGTTGAGAAGGTAGGTCGTATCCGCGGGCCAGAACTGCTCCTTAAATTTAAGGACAAATTTGCTTAAGTGGCCAAGTTTGATCGTCTTAAGTGCCTCCATCTTGTTCTTCGGAAGGCCTGGAGCAAATTCAACGTCACCACTTTGAAGCATTCCGACGGAGAAGGTGCAGATGGCGGTACGAGCCGTGTAGGTTCCTCCTCCTCGCACCGAGATCTTGACTCCACCTTCAGGAGAGTACTCGATCTTGGTGACCTTTTCATTGTTGAAAATCTGGGTTCTGCCATTAAGATGAGCTAATAGAGAGCTGTATCCATCAAGAAGTGAGTACTCTTCTGAATCCATTGAAAGTTCGCCGATCTTGTCGTTCTTAAAGCCTAAGATGCTGAGATCACGATCTACAGCTGGTTGATCTCCTGTGAGCGCAAGCGACACAAGATCGGGAGAAAAGGGTTTCTTGGGATTATTGTATTTGCGTTTGATCCACTCTTCCGCAGACATATCGGGCCCGCGGTAGCGATTGATTCGTGAGTAGACAGAGCCTGCTTCCAGAACACCCCATTGTCCAACCGCAGAATCTCGAAAGAGTGAAAAAATCTTCTTAAGTTTCTCGCCTTCGAACGAGGAGTGGTACATATAGGAGTTTGAGGTTTTCGGAAGTGATTGAATGCGAGCATTCATCTCAAAGACGTCGTGCCAGATCGGTACAGAATGAGGGCGTCTATGGATGTACTCTGCACCCAGCTCCAAGGCCATCTTTTTACCTTTTGGATCTTTGATAAGGTCATGGGTTGTAAAAATTCGTCCACCAATTCGACCGGATCCTTCGAGAATTGCAATTCTAAGATGTCTTCCAGATCGAGTTCCAGCTTCGGTCAGCCGTTTGGCTGCAGTCAGTCCGGCCATCCCCGCACCTAAGATCAGACAATCAAAATCGGTGTTCAAACTATCAGGATGAGAGTTGCGCTGATCTCCATAAGCTTTGATTGGGCCCAAGAAAGGGATCAATGCACTTGAAGCAGAGAGATCAAGTATCTGTTTGAGAAACTGGCGGCGCCGAGAACTGAGCTTCTTCATTGAAAGTACTCCTTTTAAAGCACAACTCAAAATTGGAGATTCTCACGGAGTCATGCAAATTGAGAACAGTTATAAGGCCTTTCTCTTCAATCTTCAAAATGCGGTGTAGAGTTTTGAAACTATTTCGTGACAGAAATGAAAGTGTAAACAAGTTCGACAAAAAGGTGTGGTTGTCGTCAACTGTTTCGCTCTTCCAAATCGGGTCATCGAATTGAAACAGAAATAGATGGAAAAATTCGAAAAATCGATGTATACAAGTAGAACTTGAGACGAGATCCAAAGTGTTGAGGGAAGGGCTAAAGAAGTACAGCAGTAATGAAGTGAGTGCTTCTGCATGAGCTTCAATAGCCAAGAAGAGGTTGAAGATGAGAAGAAGGGATTTTGTTCAGGTAGGTCAGTCCATCATGGGTGTTTCTTTGATGGTCGGGATGTGGGCTTTGAGCGCAAGTGCAGCTCCCACAACAGAGGAGATACAAAGGTCGATCATCAATAAAGGCAGTCAAGGAAAATATTGTGTTCGATGCCACGGAAGTGGTGAGACGATCAAACTCGACACTCTTGAACGAATTGATTCTCAAAGTTTGAAGATCTGTGAGACCGTCCTTTCTAAGGATAAGGCAATCATGAAGAGTCTTGGAGGATACAATTCATGGACACTTGAGACGAAGGTCCTTTTGGCCGAGTGGTGCAAAGAGAAAGGGTGGAAAGAAGAGGAGCCAGCTGCACCGAGTGAACCATCTGTCCTTGGATCAGATCATTCAGGTGGTTCAAATTCCATGGTCTTAGACCTAAATTCAAAAATTGATGCCATTTATGTGAACAACTGCATTACATGTCACTCGGATTCAGATCAGTGGAAGCATCCGCCCTACTTTTGTCAAACCGTTTACAATCGAAGCATGCCGTGGGGATATTTTAGGCTGATTGATGAGTGGACTCCTGAAGAGCAGTCTGATTTTGCTGAGTGGTGCAAGCTCAGGATTCCTAAGGCAGACCACAGGCGACTTCAGATTCCGGAGTGAGTTTCCTTGGTGAGATGAAAGATGAAAGAAGAGTGAATTTGAGGAGAAGAGCATGAGTTCAAGAAGATTAGTGTCCGTGAAGAGAACCGAAGACGATATTTTTGAGATGATCATTGTATTTATGATCTCGACGATGATGGTAATTCTCTTTATGTTCCAGTGGAGAGTTGCTCATGCAGAAGTTGGAACCTTGACCTCACCATCCATTGTCCAGCTTGCCAATGAACTCAATGATGCCACCAATCAGTATCGTCTCTTGGTATTGAAAGAGAAGGAGCTGGCCGAACGAAAGAACTCTTCAAGTGTGAACGAGAACGAAGGTATCTTCATTCCCGAAGTTCAACAGCGCGAGATTGATGCCATTAGATCGGCAATCTCAAAAGCAAGGGATCAACTGCAAAAGAAGAGAAGATCGATTCAGTTTATGGGTGCATCTACTATGACAGAGGTTGAAACCTATCGATTTAAGAAATTGATGTTGGTGCCTGAGTCGGATCGACTGCCCGATCCCACAAGTGCTCCACAGCTGAGCCGTCGTCAGGTTGAAGAGGTTGCGCGCCTTGATTTTCCAGCTGGCCACATTGCAGTTTCAAAAGAGGGTCGAATTTTTTTGGCACCTGAGTACTTTGATCCTAAATCCTTTGATCATAAAAATGCCATTCATGTGATTGAACTTGTAAAGAAACCAGGTGCACAGGGCGTGGATCAGAATGACTTTGATTTTCGTCCCTTTCCCAAGGCAGAGCTTCAAGGCAAACTTCAGTCCGTTCACGCCATTCGGATTGATGACAATGGTTGGTTGTGGATTTTGGATCACGGTTTGATTGGTGCTCCATTGATCGGACATCCCCAGATCATGGCTGTAGAGATGGCAACAGGAAAGGTTGTCTTTCATCATGAGTTTTCTAACAAAGACGCTCCATTTGGCTCCTTCTTAAATGACATGTTCATTGTCACCGATGGTCCAAGAAGTGGGGATGTGATCATAGGAGATACGGCCCCAGTCTTTTCTGCAGTTCCTGGATTCATTCGCCTTCGATACATTGTGGAAGGCATTGATGGAGAGTCTTACGTTGCAACACAAAGGCTTTTAAATGGCCATTTTTCGGTGATGCCAAGTCCTTTCATTCGTCACTTCTATTCTGATCATAAGGACGGCGATCGTGAGAAGATCTGGATGAAGGAGGTAGGCCCTGTTTCGATCGGTTACATGAGAAACGGTATTGATGGTCTGACCCTTGATCGTAAAAATGGGGTCGTTTACTATGGAGCTGCCAATCGCGGAGAGCTTTTCAAAATTGGTCTGAAAAAACTTCTTCAAGGCGAAGATGTGGAAAAGCATGTGGAGCGAGTTGCAATGTCAACCATCGTGGATGGATTTACAAGCGATTTTGGTGGGAACATCTACATAACCGATGAAGCTCACGATGCCATTTTGAGGTACAATGTGGAACGGAAGTCGTTGGTGACCATGGTGAAGGGGCCTCAGTTTGCCTGGCCCGTGAGTCTTGCGATGGGACCAGGTGGTGATGTCTACTTCACCTGTTATCAGCTTCCCGATCTTATCTACAAAAATTCGAAAGAGATCAAAGCAATGGGACCCTATCCGATTTATCGATTTAAGAGTGATACGCTGGGTCCAGTGGGGCACTAAAAAGTGCGGGGTGCTAAAAAGTGTGTGAGGGCGTTGCTGGGTCTACGGTGATTTCGATGATGTGGTTTCGAACCGGTTCGAACTTTTCAGGGATGTCACCGTCCCAGTAAGAATAATCAACTCCCCACATTGCAGCCCATTGGTTGAAATGGATCTTGTGGCGATTTTCAAAGAGGGGATGGCCGAACTTACTGCGAAAGATCATTCCGCCACCATTATTGATAATCACAATGCAAACTCGAAGATGAGGTCGCTGAAAAAGGGCCCATAAGCCATTAAGATCATAAAGAGCGGTGAGGTCACCCATGATCAACCAGTTGATCTTTTGATCATCGGCCCAGCCAAGAAAGGTTGAGAGGATGCCATCGATGCCATTGGCGCCGCGATTTGTTCCAATGGGGATAAGAACCTCGGAGCGAAGTGCGGCCAGATCCCAGTTTCGAAGTGTCAGGCTGTTTCCCAAAAAAAGTTGATTTTGTTTTTTTAATATAAGCTTTGAGAGTTTGCGAAAAAGTGCAGGTTCTGTGTGGGGATTTGAACTCCACATTTGCTCAAGTTCATCGAGGCCTTGGTGGTCCCGCTTCATTAAGTTGACGAGCTCTTCTGGTGACCAGTTTGAGATGCAAAGTGGTTCTTCTAGAAGGTCACCCTGGGACAAGGTGTCTGTCCACTCGTTCCAATCGACCTGAATCAACTCGCCATGTGCAAGTCCCCTAAAGGGGAGATGGTTCATTGAGAGAAGCGAAACTTCGCGTTGCTCGTCAAGATCTCGCCATTTGCGAGCCGTTGGAATCCCTCCGATACGAAGAAAAGATTTTATAGAGGGATCATCAAGAACTTTTTCGCTCGAGCAGAGCTCTAAGGGATGATCACAAGATCCACGCAAGTAGGAGGCTGCTTCGGCATAAAAAGGTATCTTTAAATTGTTGAGGAGTTTCTGAACACAACGGGCCACTCGTTCACTTGGAAGCGTTCCGACCATCACGACCGTATTGCGGTTGCATTTAAGAAAGCTCTTGATGGAGTCCAAAGCGGAACGAGTGGGCAAAACAAAATCATCAGTTCGATTGCGCCATGAATCTACCAAAGAGTTCAATGAAGTTCGAGGGGTTGTGGGATCAAACATGGGTGCCGATCTTGGATCAAAGGGTTCCACTTGGCTCTCCCATTTGGGTTCTTCAAAGCGTAGATTGATGTGGAGGGGCTTCGTGAGACTCCACGATAAATTCTCCGGTGAGCACTCTTGGGGCTCTGACCAATCATAGGCCCGCTCCACATAGTGACTGAAAAGACCTACCTGCTCAATGGTTTGTGGGGCACCACTCTTCTGGAATCGAGCCGGTCGATCGGCTGTCACCAGGCAGATGGGTACGCCAGTATAGTAAGCCTCGATCGTTGCGGGAAGGAGTTCTGCTGCCGCGGTACCTGATGTCGTAAGAATGGCAACTGGCTTGAGGGAGGCACGTGAGCGTCCAAGCGCAAAGAAAGCTGCAGATCGTTCATCTACAAAGGAGTAGATCTTGAGCCCAAAACTGGAGTTTTGAGACAGACTGAGAAGTTGAACTAGAGGGGCGTTTCGTGCGCCGGCACAGAGGACAAACTCATCCACGCCCAAATTGCACAGCAATTCAAGGGTACAACGGGCCAGAGTGAGATTGGATGAGATCATAGGCCTAACATCACCTGCACCGCCTGACTCTTAGCAAGGAGTTCATTCCACTCTTGCTCTTCGCCACTTTCGCGGATCAGACCATATCCGCTTCCCAAATAGAGGTGGTTGTGGCTCCACTGCAGATTACGAATCGCCACCAGACAGGAGGCATCACTGCCCCCTGGCCAGCACAGAGCGAAGGGTGCGCCAAAACGTCGCCTTGGAAATCCCGCACTCAAATTCCTCAAAATGGAGGCGTTGGAAGATCCCTTGGGAAAGACGCCAAGTGCGGGGGTTGGGTGAAGAGCAGATACCATCTTTTCAAAATCAAGCGGTTGATGACCCTTAAGTTCAATGTCAGTGCGCAGATGTTCGAGGCTGTGAAATGGAAAGAGCTCTGTTTTAGCGCAACTGACCTCTCCATATTGCCTGAGAGATTGAAGGATCGACTCGACCACAATGTTGTGCTCCTTTTGATCCTTTGTACTTTCCAGTAGAGAGCTGACATTTGTGCGTTCCCCAGTGCCGGCCAAAGCCATTGTGGTAAGGAAAGTGCGGTTGCGCAATTCAAAGAGAACTTCAGGGGTTGCCCCAAGGATCCCCTCTCCGTGGTGCCACAAACCAAAGAGTCGAAGCTCTTTGGGAAGAGTTAAAAGGTGATGCAAGAAGTAGAGCACGGCACTTGAATCCATTTGCGCCTGACCTGATCTCAACAGGACAGGAACTGCCTTTTGGATCTTGCCTGCAAGAATCTGCTCCATCGATCGATGAAAGGTTTCATGAAAAGCCTTTTTGTGAATGGGATCCCAGGAGATCTCTGGTTGTGCAGGTAGGGGGGGGAGCTCTCTTAACAACTTCTCGCGATCCCACTTAGACCAATGGACCCAAGTGTACCAAGGTAAAGGTTCTTCGAGGAAAAAGTCAGGAGCGTAGATCGCCTTTTGATCTGCAGGAGCATGGGATTGTTGACCCTTGAGTTCCCAAGCAAGCCAAAGCTCTCCAGTAGGAAGGCTGAAGATTGTTCCCGAATTGAGAAAGTGCGACCAATCACAACACACAGTGTTATCCCTGTTCTTAATAAAAGTAGCCAGAATGCAGACCCTATCCTAATTTGAAAGAAATTATTAGCAAAAGAGATCGCTTTGATGAAGAAGTGATGCAATTCATCCTAAAGGGTGGTAAGGGACTTCTAAATGAAAAAAATGATTGGTCGCTTCATCGACCAATTGGGAACTCCATGACAGCAGGTTTGGTTTAATGAGAACTCGAGAGATCCAGCTAGGCCCTTTGAAGATCGGAAGGTCATCTTTTACTATTTTTGGTGGACCCTGTTCGGTTGAATCTTATGAATCTTTTTCGCAAGTGGCACGTGGCCTTAAGGAGGTTGGGGTTACTTTTCTTCGTGGGGGACTTTTCAAACTAAGGACCAATCCCGACTCTTTTCAGGGACTTGGATATGAGGCCTTTGACTTTGTCCAGAGGACCAAGAAGGAGACTTCACTACAGTTTGTCACGGAGATCTCTGATCCTCGTCAAGTGGGTGATCTTGACCCCATTGCGGACATTTTTCAGGTGGGTTCGCGCAACATGCACAACTACGCCCTTCTTAAGGAGCTCAGTCAGGTTGAAAAGCCTGTCCTTCTGAAGAGAGGCTTTTGTGCGACTGTCGAAGAGTGGCTTTTGGCCGCAGATTACCTGAGGCAGGGGAGATGTCAGGACGTCATTTTGTGTGAACGGGGAATTCGAACCTTTGATTCGACCATGAGAAATACATTGGACCTCAGTGCGGTCGCATTTGTGAAGCAAAAGAGTGACCTACCTGTTATTGTGGATCCATCCCACGGAACGGGTCGACGAGAGCTGGTGCTTCCCATGTCGTTGGCCGCAGTTGCGGCGGGGGCAGATGGTCTTCTGATTGAGGTCCATCCCGATCCCGAAAAGGCCCTATCCGATGGCTATCAAACGATCAATCTGGACGAGTATCGAACACTCGTTCATCAAATCACTCCACTTCTTGAAATTTTTGGGCGTACTTTTGAGAAAGCTGAATAGAAGATGAGTTTGGGACCCGATCCACAACGAATTCGAGAGATGTTCCGAGGGATCTCGGGCCGGTATGACTTGGCCAACAGCGTTTTGTCGCTTGGGATCCATCGGTTTTGGCGAAGGGCACTGGTGGAGTGGAGTGGAGCTCATGTGGGAGACCGGGTTCTTGATTGCGCCACGGGGACAGGGGATCTTGCGATTGAATTCATGAAGGTTGTGGGATCAAGCGGTTTGGTCATCGGTAGCGACTTCTGTGAAGAGATGGTGGATTTGGCAAAGAACAAGGTGTCGAAGTTGAAGATTGCCGATCCGCCTAAGTCCTTTTTTGAGGTGGCTGACATCTTGGAACTGCCGTATGACGACCATCAGTTTGATGTCGTTTCCGTTGCGTTTGGAATACGCAATGTCTCTGATCCCATCGCTGGGTTGAGAGAGCTTGGCAGGGTGCTCAAGCCTGGTGGTGTGCTCATGGTTCTTGAGTTTGGTCAGGTGAGCATGCCGTTGATTGAGCCACTCTATCGATTCTACTCCAAGCACCTTCTTCCGAGGGTGGGGGGGATTTTGACGGGTGATCGAGCTGCCTACACCTATCTTCAAAAATCTTCTCAGGAGTTTCCCTGTCGGGAAGAGTTTGTGGCTTGGATGCATAAAAGCGGACGTTTTGACGAAGAGGAGTTTCAGAGCCTCACAGGGGGAGTCGCCTACCTTTATAAGGCGCGACGCAGCGTGAGTTGACCTAGAGGGTCGTAAACGAGAAATCAGTAGTCACAATACAAGGAAAATTGAAAAGAGATTTTCTGTCGGCCAGTTTGGGAGTTGCTTTTGGGATACCGATCAAATTCAAGATTCAATCATCTTCTTCGATGTGCCTATCTTTGCGGGATCCTCTTGGGTTTCGCCTCTACTCAAGCTGCTCAAGAGTACATGGGGATTTGGTCGACAGGCTGTATTGATGCGGGCCCGGAGTTTAACGGTTCTCTGCTTGGTCGGATCGAGATTCAAGAGAGTTCCACGGTCATCTCCCAAACCCGTTTTTCAAGCAATTGTACCGAAGGGGTTTTAACCCGGGTGGTTCAAGGTCAACTCATCCCTCAAGAGAGATCTGCCGGTTTTCTTTTTAGAGTGGGGTCCATTAAAATCACAGTCCATCAAAAGTGGTATGTCAATTGGTTGAACCGAAGAGGCTATTGCGAGAGATCCGACTGGGAGGTTCATCAGCCCAAAGAGGTCACGGGACTTCTCTGCTTTGGCAATCTCCCTCAGCCTTCCGTCAATGACCTCTTGTTGTTTTCGTTGACTTTGGATCCCGTGTTGGGAGTGTTGACACCCCAGGATCTTTCGGGCCACTTCAGCATCGCCTATCCTCATAGCCCTATAACAATAGGGTTTTGATCTTATATACATTCTCCTTTGATCGAGAATCGTGCGCTAATTCCCATTCTTGTGGGTGGACTCTACGAAGATGATCCTATCGTTCGAAGTCGGTCTACAGACTCTCTGGAGAGAGTCTGCTGAATTGATCCCAGCTTATTGCAGCCCTTTAAGAGAGAATTTCTGTTAAGAGCGTCAAGAGTTGATCAACAGGAAGTCAAGATGTCACCCATGGGGTTAATGGAAAGGCTTGCTGCCCTGGTGCCAAGGCCGAGAGTGCATCTCACCAGGTTCTCTGGTGTCTTTGCACCCCATTGCAAGCACAGGTCTCTTGTGGTGCCTAAGCCACCCAAAGCTTGCCAACCGAGGATCGACGACAAGCCTCGTCCCATCAAGACAAGGGTCACTTGGGCCAGACTCTTAAAACGAGTGTTTGCAATCGATCCCACTTAGGGCTTGAACCTCATCCGCCTTCAATTTGGTCAGCGCGTGGGCCACCGATATTCCTAATCGATGAAGACCATCAGCAGTTTCCAGATTATGATTTTGCGTAGTGGGCTCGCTGATGCCACTGACCATAGAGATCCACGTCTAAAATCAAGATGACCAACTTCACAAACACTTGAAAACTCAAAGACTGTTGCAAAATCACGCCATTCTCATCAAAATTTAGGACTCA
>JACTMU010000069.1 GCA_014584465.1 Pseudomonadota bacterium
CCCCAATAACTGCAGGTCTTTCACGTGTTCATAAACTGGAAAACCTTGTCAGAAATGGTGTTCATCAGATTTTTCGAAAATTCACGCAAGATTCAAGTTCTTCTGACCAACTTCAACATGGATTCAGAACTTCCTTTTATCCTTCTGCTTCTTGGTCAACCGGATCTCAGAGAAACTCTGAAACGTCGCATCCATGAACCTCTCAATCAGAGAATCGTTCTTAGGTACCACATGGCAGGGTTAGATCAGGAGGAGACAAGGCAGTTTGTTCTACATGGTCTTAAAGTTGCCGGTAGAGCTGATCCTCTTTTTGAGGAAAATACCTTTGAACTCCTCCATCGACTCTCCCTAGGGCTGCCTCGAATATATTCGTCTCCACTTTCTTGAATACACCTTGGATCTCACAAAAGACGAAGTGTTTTTCAAATTCCTTGAAGAGCGTTTTCCCCACAAAGATCTTGCTGAGGAGCTTACTTCCTTTCACATCTGGACGATGGACACAAACATCACCAACAACTACAGAAGCCGCTTCTACAAGTGGCTTCAAAGATCGTTTCGATAGAACGCTCCAAACTTTGATCCCACGAGCATGGGGCAGATCACCACAATCTGACCCATGCTCGTCAATAGACGTACGCCATTCGGCGAGCACTTTTGTTTCCTTTAAAAAAAAGTTACGTGACCGAACGGTGACGTGTCCAAAACGCGAAGCGCCCCGAAGGGGGCGGACCATGGATGGTCCGCCCCCTTCGGGGCGCTTCGCGTTTTGGACATGCAAAAGCACGATGCTTTACCCTGACTTCAAGCCACCTTTTTCCAGTGTGATCAAACAATTCCTTATACGGGGCAGGACTTATTTGGATACGCCAGCATTCATATAACGTACCTCAGGACACAGGGCCCTTCAAGTGCACAAGCAGGTTAATAAATTTCATTGTAGGCTCTTCCATTCCTGAAATTCACTCGGCCTGATTTTGAACCGAGCGATATTTCCGTCATGGAGGCTAACGATCTCTGTTTCTATTAGCTTAAACAACTCTGCCGCGTCCGTCTCTGGAAGTTTTTTGGCTTCCACAAGACTTTGGACTCGGTGGACAACTTGCGGTCCCGCAACTTTCTCTAGGATCACAGCGCGGATGATCTCCTGAATTTCAACGCGGTATTTCAGCTTGAGTAGGTTTGGCTTTCCCATTGCCTGTTGAATCGCCGAATAGCGCTGTGCCGACCGCGTATAGGCCCACAGGTAAAGATCACGGAAAAGGCTCACGTCGTTCTTCTCATAAACACCGAGAAGAGATTTGACGTAGGCTTCGTTTTCCACGTCCATGAACGAAAGCGGCCGCAGATTCTTTTTGATCAGCGGGATATTCGCCACAAGGCGCGCAGTGCGCTTGTTCACGTCCTCGAAAGCTTGCATGTACGAGAGCTGCACTAGCGCGAAAAATGATTGCTCAAAGGGATCTTCGATGAGGTTGAGCTTCTCAATGAAAATCTGAAAGCACTCCTTCAAAACGTGCTGGTTTTCGAGTGGCATGTAGTTCGTGCCGCCAATACCTACTGCAATTTGACGAACGCGACCCGAAGCGCTCGGATCCCCCAAGAGGTTTTCTGAAAGAAGCGCGTGAATGCTGCACACCTCGTGGGAGTTGATTTTTTCTTCAGCGGCCGATTCAATGATGTATTCGATCGCTCCCTTGTGGTTCAAAATCATCTGCGCTTCGGAGGCGTCCTTGCCGGAGGCGCTTTCGCCGAGCTCGATGAGGCGCTTGGTTTCCAAGAGAGAATAAGTGTTTCCCTCGAGGCGGCTTGAGTTCCACGAAAGGTCGATCAAAAGGCGATTCAAAATATTGCGCGCGTAAGTTCCCGCGGGCCGGGCCGCGCTTTCGGCGGTGCCCGTTTTCAAGAGCTCCGCTCGTTGAGCGGCCGTGAGGTAGAAGGATTGATTCGGCTCATACGCGCGCAGGAAATCCTGGTTGTATCCAACCGGCGCGCGCGCCTGGAGCGATTGAGAAACGTATTTCAAAAGGCGTTCGCTCTCTTGGGAGAGAGGAATATCTTTGAAAAGTTTCGAGCCTTCCTGTGGTTTCGGCGTTTCGGCTGCGGCGGTGGTCAGGGCAGCATACACGCGCGCGCGCGCGGCCCCGCGTGCCTCAAGCACTCCGCGCTCCACGAGATTAGTGAGCACACGACGGATCGCTTTTCGATCGCCTTCATCCGATTTTGACATTCCGGCCGCTTGCGCGACGTCGGGCACGCTGATCTCCTTTTTTTCCTTCAGGAGCGCTAAAACGAGCGCCTCAAGATCAGCCTTTTTCATTGCCACCATATTTCCTCCACATTCGGAGTATCGGGACAGATTTTTGTCCCAATACCCCCAATATAATGCATTATAGCCTTATTTCTGTCCCAATTTGAAGTATCGGGACAAAATATGTCCCGATACCACGATTTTTGTCCCAATTCGCACAAATTGGGACTGAGGCCCTTTTTTAGCCATCCTTCCGCCGCTGAAGCTCCCGCCGCCGATCGCGCGACCTGAGGGTGATCGGCACACAGGGGATAGGACATTCAAAGCCTATTTTTGGTCTGGAGTGCAGCTATGACGCTTTTAGAAAAGAACGAATTAGCCGTGAGAACAACTGGACCTCACCATTTCATGATTACAAATGGAATCATTTCGCGACGCATTCTCCATGCCTATAATCGTGGAAATATTCTCAGAGTCAACGAAAGGAAATCTAGCTGCGGATTGGTCGTTGATCGGCTGAGCTCCATTGGCCATGTGCCGGAGCGCTGGATCTTGATTTAAGAAAACCTCAAATCACCTACTCATGCGAGGTTCGCCGTGGGCCACTCCATCAAGAAATTTCCCTTGGTCCAAAAGATTTTTTGTGGAATGCGCAGGTCCTTGTAGACTCGCGACAGTCCTTCAGGAAAGTCCTGCCACTTAACCTCAAGAGCCCACTCACCTGCCTTGACAAAATCGATCTCTCCCTTGTTTGTTGAAGCATAGCCCATGCGCTTGTAAAGCCGATGCAACTGCTCGTGGGCAACCGTCTCTGCAAGTTGCTCCATAGCATTGTGCGGAGCCTTCGCGCCAACCCACTCAAGAGCCAACCAATAAAGAAGTGGGTCTCTGAAATAAAATTTCTTCTCTTTACGAAAATGTGGGACACCTGTGTCGAGGTTAATGCTAAAGAGGGTTTTAATTGCAAAGCAGTGTTCAAGAACTTCAACGTAATCCTGTGCTGTATTATGAGAACCCATCTGGGTTCTCTGGGCAAGTTTCTGTAAACTCACTCTGGAGCAGGTGAGTTGTGCGATTTGAAAGAGAATTTCACGAAGATACTGCTCCTGCTTTCCCGCTTTGATGAGATCTCCGAGCAACCAGCGTCGGAAGGTCTCCATGGATTTCAAAGGAGTGCGTCCCTCTGGGCCGGATTCAATCAGCGCAATTGGGAAACCTCCAATTCGAAAATAGAGCGTCAGCAGATCAACTCGGTCGAGATGAGGCCAACCGGTTTGCCCTCTCATTGCGGAAAACTCTTCAAACGTCATTGGAAGGAGCTCAAAATCCCCTCCGTTCCCCCAGCGACCAGGCATCTGGTCCATTCCCTTTTTGACATCCAAAGAGTGAGATCCCGTTAAGATCATTCTGACTTTTGGCTGGTACTCCAAGTGGTGTTTCACTGCCCGCCACCACTCCTCGACAAAGGTGATCTCATCCAAAAAGATTGAGTGGCGATCACGGGCCGTCGACAACACTTCGGCAAGATCAAGATGATCACGTAGGTTTTCACAAGAAAGATAAAAGCTCCTCTTTGGTTCGGAGTTCTTTAGAAGCGTCTTGATCCAACACGACTTACCTATCTGCCGTGGCCCTCGAATCATAAAAAGACCTGCCCCCTCCGGCAGTGGGGGCAGGTCTCGACGAAATGGGGCTTCTTGAAGCGCCAGGAGGTGCCGATCGGAGGCTTCCCATCCTTGCTTTTCCCAGAAATATTGCATAGTTATATTCATTGACCAAATTTGGTCAATAGTCAACCCAATTTTGGTCAATTGCCCGATTTGAGCGACTTTGGCCACTCCTTTTGCGACCACAGAGCGCGCACAGGCGGAACTTTTTCGGGCTAGAAGGAAAATGCCACGAGAAAATCAATAAGCATGGTGGGTGTGGATAGATTCGCGGCGTAACTGAGGCGAACTTGGGGAGAGATGGTTGTGTAGGTGGTCATGAAGTCATAACCTCCACTTCCTTGAACCAAAACGAAGAGGGGAAGAGTCAACTCGGCGTCTTCGACACTCTCACCGAAATACTCCACTTTGACCGATTGCCCGCGATCCACCTCCATCCCAAAGTCCCACCAGCCCAATGAGCTTAGGTATCGTCTGAAACTGACACCAAAACCAATGAACTCCTGGCGAATGGTGACCTTGGTAGGAACTGCAGAGCTGCTGCCACTCAGAGTGGCCTCCCCTTTTTGATCCACCAACCTGTTGTTGATTCTTGCCTGGACAATCCATTCGGGCGTCACAGAATATTGGAGGAAGGCCTCTAGACAGGGGCTTATGCCCGACATGGCGCCAATCATGACACTCCCAGAGCTCTCCGATTCAAACTTACGAGATGTTTGATAGAAGAAGCCACCCACCAACGCCATACCCCAGCGGAACCCTTTGGAGGCACTCTCAATGGTCTGCGGTTTTTCCGCGGTCAGCCTGTCTCCCTGGATTTGGAGCCGAGCTCCACGAATCCAGTCCGATTGCTGGGCATAACCCTCAATACCCCCTCTTTTCGTCTTGATCATAAGCTTGATCCATTTGGGGAGCTCCTCTTTGATCCAGACCTCAACAAAGCTGTCAGGGCTCAAAACCGCAACGGGAGAACTGGACTGAGAAGCCGATTTTCTCACTATGATCATCTCGATGATCTCATAGCGATCGGCAACTGGAGACTGCTCAGTCGCCAAGATCTCCTCAGGAACAAAGGGAAAAATCAACATAAGCCACAAGATGATCCGAATCATAATTTTAGAATAGCGCCTCACAGATGAGAATCAATGGTCGAAAGCAAATCTTTTTTGCAAGCTCCTTGACTCAAGTGAAAAATAACTCTATGTGACATTCTAACTCAAAACCGGTTCTTGGGCCATCATGTTGTCTAAACTTCACTCCCTTGATGATTGGAGCAACGCCCAAGTCCAAGTGGCTGAACGAACCGTGAGGAAGGAGATGGAAACAGATGATCATCAACCTTAGCAAAATTTGCAAAGAGGGCGAATCTTTTGACTTTTCTCAGAATGATCGAGAACTCACAGATTCGTTGAGAGACCTTATTGGCTCACACCCCTTCAAGGTCCATTTTTCTCTTCGCCCGTTTGAACACCACATTGAGATGAAGGGGGAGATTCACACAGAGCAGGACGAAGTCTGCTCGCGTTGCGCACAGGAGTTTTGTGCGAAAGTGGACCTTCGGATCGACGAGATCTTAATGCCCCGTTTGGCTCTGGGTCGTAAGGACCACTTTTCAAGAAGCCCCATTGGGGTCGAGTCACAAGGGCCTGAGGTGACAGAATATGAGAACGATCAGCTCAACGTGGGAGAGTTTGTTCACGAGGCCATCGCATTTGCAGAACCCTACATTCCGGTTTGTTCCGAATCCTGCCGAGGGCTCTGTCCAACTTGCGGGGTTAACCAAAACAACGAGAACTGTAGTTGCGCAAAGCATCACTCCAAAGCGAGTTCCCCCTTTTCAGTGCTTGAGAGTTTGAAAATGCAAGATTTTCCACAGAGACCAAATTAAATAGTTGATTTTAGAGAGAGATCAGGCCATTTTCCCTTTTTACGTGGATGTACTATAGAGATAGCCTTAACGTGTAGGATACGATTATGCCTTGCCCCAAGAAGAAGACTTCTAGAATGAATCGTGGTTTTCGACGTGCCCATAACGCACTTACTCGACCCACTGTTGTTCATTGTGCCAATTGCAACGCCATCACCCGCCCTCATCGTGTATGCCCAACTTGCGGCTATTATAAGGGAAGGGAGATTGTCCTTCCTAAGAGTTAACTTGGGTGATGGGCACAATGGGTCGTCGCGCTCTCTATAGAACACGAATCGCTGGTACGGGCTCCTACCTGCCTGAAAAAGTTTTGACCAATGCAGATCTCGAAAAGTTGGTGGACACCAATGACGAATGGATCGTCGAGCGAACTGGGATCATGCGGCGGCACATTTGCGCCGATGATGAGGTTACCAGTGACCTAGCGCTCTATGCCTCCCAGAAGGCTCTTGAAGCTGCATCTTTAACTCCCAACGACTTGGATATGATCATTGTCGGAACCGTCTCGGGTGATCAAGTGATGCCGAGTACGGCGTGCGTGCTCCAACAAAAGTTGGGTTGTGGCAAGATCATGGCCACGGACATCACCGCGGCCTGCTCAGGGTTTGTCTACGGAGCATCGATTGCGGACCAATTCATCAAGACTGGAACCTATAAGAATGTCCTCGTGGTGGGTGCGGAGACTCTCCATCGCATCGTCAATTACAAAGACCGCGACACCTGCATTCTTTTTGGAGATGGAGCCGGAGCCGCAATCTTCACACGAAATGAAGATGAGAGTGACCCTGCCGACATTTTGAGTGTTCATCTGCATGCCGAAGGGAGTCTTGGAGATCTCTTCCGACTGCCCGGAGGCGGTTCAAAGTACCCTGTGAGCCAATATGTTCTGGATCACAATCTTCAGTACGTAACCATGAAGGGGCGTGAAATCTTTAAAAACGCCGTGCGCACAATGTCTCAATGCTGCCAAGAGGCTCTTGAAGCCAATCAATTGAGTGGCGACGATGTCGATTGGTTGATCCCACATCAGGCCAATCGTCGAATCATCGAGGCTGTTGCGAAACATTTTGATTTTCCCAGTGAGAAGGTGATCATCAACGTCCATGAGACAGGAAATACTTCAGCGGCAACTGTCCCTGTCGCCTTTGACGAAGGGGTCCGAGATGGGCGAATTCAACGTGGCCAGATGGTGTTGATGGCAGCTTTTGGGGCTGGACTTACAAGTGGAAGTCTCATTTTTCGATACTAGGCTAAGGCCCTGGTCGTGTGACTCATGAGAAGGAGACAGGTCGTGCTTCGTAGAAGGAGTTGGGTGTGAAGAGGTGGGGAGCGCTTTTCCCTGGACAGGGCAGCCAGTACAGCGGGATGGGCAAATTCTTAGTCGATCACTTTAAGGTTGCAAAGGATCTCTTTGAAGAGGCCAGTGATACGCTCTCTCAAAATTTTAAGAGACTCTGTTTTGACGGATCGGAATCGGATCTTGCTCTTACCGAAAACACTCAACCTGCTCTCCTCCTGGTCTCGGTGGCCACTTTTCGTGTTGTAGAATCGGAGGCACCTGTGGTCTTCACCGCGGGTTCTGGCCACTCGGTCGGCGAATATTCGGCCCTGGTTGCCGCTGGATCCATCAGCTTTTCAGATGGACTTCGCATCACCCGAGAACGGGGTCGGGCCATGCAGGCCGCGGTTCCCGTAGGAACCGGAGGAATGGTTGCCACTCTTGGCCTAACCGAGGATCAAGCTCGGACCCTTTCAAAGTGGGTTGAAGAGAGCTCGGGGCTTGGTCCGCTGGAACCTGCCAACTTTAATGCTCCTGGTCAAATCGTTCTCAGTGGGACCCAACGCTCCATTGATTGGCTCAATGAAAATTTTGACCCCGCAGTGGTGGGAAATCCAAAGCGCTTTCGGCTGATTCCGCTCAAGGTCTCTGCCCCCTTTCACTGTTCGTTGATGAAACCCGCTCAGGAGAAGATGGAGGAGGTTCTTTCATCCATTCCAATTCAGAAGCCGCGGTTTCCGATTGTCCAAAATGTGGACGCACGTGAATGTGATCATGATCCTAGTTGTGCTGACGCCATTCGAAAGAAGCTGGTCGCTCAAGTCTCTGCACCTGTTCTTTGGGTCGACTGCGTGAAGCGCCTGCAGTTGCTTGGGGTCGAACGCACTGTTGAGATGGGACCGGGGCAAGTTCTCGCCGGTCTCGTAAAAAAAATTGACAGTGGTGCAACTCCGACATTGAATATCAACTCGCTGGAAGAGCTCAAGGCCTTTCTTAAGGCAAAGGATGAAGTGTGAGGCGACTGGAGAAGAGGCAAATTGTAGTTACCGGAGCCAGCCGTGGGATCGGAGCTGGCATTGCTCGTCGCTTGGCAGCAGAAGGGGCGCAAGTTGCCATCACCTACAGCTCCAATCGATCCAGCGCAGAGGCCGTGCTGGCCTCCCTAGAAGGCACCTCCCACATGGTGGTTGAACTCAATGTGGCCGATGAAGAGTCCGTCAAACGTGCATTTGATGAGGTTTTAAGCCACTTTGGTGGGCTCAACGCTCTTGTCAACAATGCGGGGATCACGCAGGATCAGCTTCTTCTTCGTATGAAGAGTGGGGATTTTGATCGAGTCATTCAGACCAATCTGCGTGGAGCATTTCTCTGCACGAAGGCTGCGATGAAGCCCTTACTGAAGAGTCCTGGCGGAGGCTCTGTGGTCAATATCACTAGCGTCATCGGACAGACCGGAAACGCTGGGCAATCCAACTACTCCGCAAGTAAGGCGGGGATTGAGGCTTTCAGCAAATCGATTGCGCTTGAGATGGGTTCTCGAGCCATTCGAGTCAACTGTGTGGCACCTGGATTCATTGTTACGGAGATGACGGACCAACTCACTGAAGATCAAAAAGAGGCGATTTTACAAAAGGTTCCGCTTAGGACCCTTGGCCAGGTTGACGATGTTTCGGCGGCTGTTGCTTTTTTAGTAAGCGATGAGGCAAAGTACATCACTGGCCATACCCTAAATGTGAACGGTGGCTTGTACATGTAATTTAAAGTGAAAAGTTGAACTTTTTATGGAGGCAATTGAATGCAAAACAAAGTTAAAAACATTATCGTAGAGCAGCTGGGCGTAGACGCAGAGCGAGTGAAGGCAGAGGCATCGTTCATTGATGATCTAGGTGCAGACAGCCTGGACATCGTAGAGCTTGTCATGGCTATGGAAGAGGAGTTTGACATCGAAATTCCTGATGAAGATGCAGAGAAGCTAAGAACCGTTCAGGACGTCTACAACTACCTTGAAACAAAGGTGAAGTAACCAAAGTATGGGCAGCATCTTTCAAAGAAAACCTCGGGAGCAACGGCGCGTGGTCGTCACAGGGGTGGGGGCTATCACACCTCTTGGACTCAACTTGCAGACAAGTTGGGAGGGTGCAATCAACGGTAAGAGCGGGATTGCCCGAATCACTCAGTTTGATCCAACGGCCTTTACGGTGCAGATTGCAGGTGAGGTCAAAGGTTTTGAGATTGATCTCTACATCCCTAAAAAAGAGCAGAAGAAGATGGGGAGATTCATCCATCTCTTTTTGGCCACCACTCAGATGGCCCTTAAGGATTCGGGATTGGACATAGGTTCTGCTTTGGGTGAACGGTCAGGAACCATTGTGGGTGTCGGAATGGGAGGCCTTCCTGACATTGAAGATCAGCATAAGGTCTATCTTGACCGAGGTCCAGGACGTCTGACTCCATTTTTTATTCCCATGGTGATCTCCAACATGGCACCAGGCCATGCGGCGATTCTCCATGGAGTCAAAGGCCCGAACTACACGATCACTTCGGCCTGCGCCTCAGGAGCACACGCCATTGGCGAAGCCGCGGCCTACATTCGTAATGGCGTTTGTGATGTGATGATCACAGGCGGTACGGAGTCCGTTGTTTGCCCAACGGCAGTTGGGGGGTTTGCCGCAATGAAGGCCCTTTCCACACGCAATGATCAGCCTCAGATGGCGAGTCGTCCCTTTGATCGTGATCGAGATGGATTTGTACTGTCCGAAGGCTCCGCCACACTCATCTTGGAAGATTACGAACATGCCTCTCGCAGAGGCGCAACCATCTATGGAGAGGTTCGAGGGTATGGGATCTCATCAGACTCTCACCACATGACCTCTCCCCTTCCAGAGGGTGAAGGCGCTGCCAAAGCGATGCAGATGGCATTGATGGATGCGGAGGTCTCTCCGGAACAGGTTGGTTACGTCAATGCCCATGGCACGAGCACTCCTGTGGGAGATGCTGCGGAAACCAAAGCCCTCCGCCGCATCTTTGGCTCACATGCAGATCAACTTTGGGTGAGCAGTTCAAAGAGCATGATCGGGCACACTCTCGGCGCCGCTGGCGCCATTGAAAGCGCCTTTTGTCTTATGACACTCAAAACTGGGGTTGTTCATCCGACGATCAATTTGGAAAACCCTGGTGATGGTTGTGATCTCGACTATGTGCCAGCTGTGGCTCGTGAAAAAGAGGTAAACCACATTCTTAACAACAGTTTTGGATTTGGTGGAACCAACGCTTCTCTCCTCTTTTCAAGAGTTTAAGACGCACACTTCATAACCCATTTCTCATTTCAGATCTGGGTTTCATAACTGGGTTTGTGGGGGGTTTGAAAATGGGTGAAGTGATTTACATTGCCTCTGATCACGCAGGATTTGAACTCAAACGAGACTTGATCAGCATATTTCCAGAGTTTCAGTGGAAGGATCTAGGCCCAATGAACTCAGACTCCATTGATTATCCTGACATGGCCGATAGGGTCGCTCTCGAGGTTCAAAAGGGAGCCGGTCGTGGCATTCTTATTTGCGGTTCAGGACAAGGTATGGCCATTCGGGCCAATAAGTACCCGAACATACGCGCGGCCCTCTGCTGGAACGTGGAATCTGCAAGATTGGCTCGAAGTCACAATGATGCCAATCTGCTCTGTTTGGGAGCAAGGTTCTTATCCCCTGATGAGAGTCAAGAGGTTGTAAAGACCTTTCTTAAAACCGAGTTTGAAGGTGGTCGCCACCAAAAGAGAGTGGACAAACTGATAAAACCGATTAGGTCCCAATGAGAGGAGAACTTATGAGTCTATTGAAGAACGACCCTGAAATTGCAGAGATCATTGCAAAAGAGCTCGACCGGCAACGGTATGGACTTGAACTCATCGCCTCAGAAAACTACACCTCAAAAGAGGTCATGGAGGCCCAAGGCTCCATCCTCACCAACAAATACGCTGAAGGATATCCGGCCAAGAGATATTATGGAGGGTGCGAGTTTGTCGATCAAAGTGAACAACTCGCCATTGATCGAGCGAAAAAGCTCTTTGGTGCAGACCACTGCAATGTGCAACCGCACTCGGGCTCGCAAGCCAATATGGCAGCCTACCTCGCTCTGGCGTCACCTGGAGATCGTCTCCTGGGCATGGATCTCTCTCACGGGGGACACCTCACCCATGGTGCTTCCGTCAACTTCAGTGGTTCCCTCTTTCAAGCTTTCCACTACGGAATCGATCCCGAAACCCACAGAATCAATTATGAGACTTTGAGAAACAAGGCCAAAGAGGTGCGCCCCAAAATTCTGATTGCGGGCTTCAGTGCCTACCCCAGAGAACTTGATTATTCTAAACTTCGTTCCATCGCCGATGAAGTCGAAGCTTTTCTTGTGATGGATATGGCCCACATTGCAGGACTCGTGGCCGGAGGTGTCGCTGCAAACCCAATCCCTCACTGTCACATCGTAACCACAACCACACACAAAACATTACGAGGACCACGAGGCGGACTCATCTTCTGTAAGGAGGAGTTTGCAAAGAAGGTGAACTCAAAGATCTTTCCTGGAATTCAAGGTGGTCCACTCCAACATGTGATTGCGGCCAAAGCTGTGGCCCTGGGCGAAGCACTGAAGCCGGAGTTTAAGACCTACGCCCAGTCGGTTGTGACCAACGCCAAACACTTAGGCAGTGCACTCCTTTCAGAGGGCTTTGAACTCGTCACAGGTGGCACGGACAACCACCTTCTTCTTCTGGATTTAACAAAGAGAGGGATCACCGGCAAAGACGCCGAACATGCACTGGAACAAGCTGGCATAACGGCAAACAAGAACACGGTTCCCAATGAACAGCGAAGCCCCTTTGTCACAAGTGGCATTCGACTGGGCACTCCCGCACTTACCTCTCGTGGTATGGGAACCAAAGAGATGGAACTCATTGCAAAGTGGATTGGTGAAGTCCTAAGTGATTTTGAAAATGGATCAATTCAAAAGGAAGTAAGAAAAAGAGTTAAAGTACTTTGTGAAGAGTTTCCGATTTACTGACCCTATGAAAGGACTTGCCTCTTCATCATGTGAAGCTACAATTATAGATAGCTTGCATGTCTTATTTCATCCGTGGTCATCTCTCTATTTTTCTCCTTCAGATTGCACTTGCTGGCTGCAGTTCATCTCAAAAGATCGCTGATGATTCTGCAGAGACCACCCGTGTTCCCGCCCATGCCAATGTTCTTTCCATGATTTGGCCCCTCTCGCACATTGTAGAAAAGCGTCTCTCTCAAGGCTTTCGTCTTGGGCGTCGCCCCCATACAGGGATCGACCTCTCAGCCCCACGAGGCACGCCGATCTACGCAAGTCACGAGGGCTATGTGATTTATGCAGGAAATGGCTACAACGGGTACGGTAAGTTGATCATCGTAGAACAGAGTGACACCTGGGCAACCTTCTATTCACATTGTGATCGCATCACGGTTCGAGAGGGCGATTATGTTCAACAGGGCGAAAAAATTGGAACCGTCGGACGCACCGGACGAGCCACTGGGGCTCATCTCCACTTTGAAGTGAGACGAAACCAAGTTCCCATCGATCCACTTCGTGTCCTTCCCGATCTTTTCTAGCTTCTGTTTTAGATTCTGATCCATCAATAAACGTGATTAAGGTCGACCCACAATCTCCATATAGATTTTGTGATACTCCTTGGCTGCCGTCCGCCATGAGAAACGTTGCGCCCACCTTTTTTCAGAGGCGATTTTCATTTCCCGATGAGATCCAAAATCTTCCATCCCACGATTGAAGATCATCTTCATCTTAACCGGATCAAAGTCGGTCCAATAGTAAGCCTCTGGACCACCGATCTCCGGCACGCTTGTACTCTCAGAAAGAAAGAGTGGCTTACCAAAACTCATCGCCTCAAGAATAGGCATACCAAACCCCTCAAGTCTTGAAGGAAAAAGAAAGGCACTGCAGTTGTCGTAGAGCCAACCCTTTGTCGCTCCAAAGACCTCTCCGGGCATGATGAGACGCTCTTGAACCTTCGCCTCAACCGCCCTCTTCTTGATTTCACTTGCATAGGGGTGAGATGAATCTCCCGCCATGACCAAATGGTAAGAGGGAAGCCCTGCTAAAAAATCGATCAGAACATGGAGGTTCTTTCGCGGCTCAATCACCCCCATGGTGAGAAGAAATTCACCTTTGGGCAAGAAGGCAGGTCGATCTCCACTGCCTGCTGTCTGAAGCGGTCCAACAACTTGATTGAGACCATTGTAGATGTGGTAGAGCGGCTTTGACCCAAGCGTGAGGAGTGCACGAACTTCCCGCTCCGTATGTCGTGAAATCACAGTGATTGCATCGGCTCGATCCACCATCTTTTGAACCCTCTTAAGTCGCACTTCACCCTCCTTCAGAGGCAACTCTTTAAGGAAATGCAGATCATGGATCGTGAGAAGAAATCGCGTTTTCGGGCTATTGGGAAAAAAGGGAGCATCTTGATGGGTGTTGTGCCACAGGTCGTAGGTAGGAGCAAAGTAGGGAAGTCTCTGGCGCAAAAACCCCACCACCTCTTTCTCCACTCCCCGCCCAAGAAACTCCGCACTGTCATGGTTCATCAGAAACACCGGATGAAACCAACCATCTTGAAGAAGAGAGAGCTCTCGACCCAAGTGCAGGCAAAACTGCCCCATCCCTGTCCCAAGTCTCGAGAGAGAAAGCGCATCAATCAAAATAGAAGCCACTCAAACTCCTTTGAGGAATTTGTAGAAGTTTTTCTTGAACAATCTTTAGCTTGGCACGTGACGAGAGTGGAAGCAATCCGTAGGGTTAAGAATAAATATTATGTTACGTAATTGAGTTTAAAAGAAATGAGGATCTTGGTTCACCGACGACACCTCTCGACATCGTCATTTTGCAAGATCCTCACATTTTAGTTTATTGTGAGTCGTAAATCTGATCGATCTGCACTGGCTGAAAGCCAGAGCAGATCATCCAAATATTCTTGTCTAGAGGAATGTGTAGCTGAAATATCCATACGCAAAGGATGCACCAATTCTATTCTGCACAAGATCTTGGTACCACTGCAGTGTCAACGAGGCCGAATCAGAAAAATTCATCGTCGCGCCTGGGTAGAAATAGTGTCCACTTTCCATAGGCTTCTGCTCAAACTCATAATTTTCAGATTCAAAACCCATTGCAAAGGTCCAAAAATCAGAAAGCTTATAATTGCCCTCCAACGCGTGGCCATGTCCATACCTTTTGTTATCGATTCCGTTATCAGCATTGTAGTTGTAAACGATTGGAATCAAGACGTAGTCCAGACCGAACCCACTTGTTCCAAAAGCTTGATTGACGTAGATGCGCGGCTGCAGGACTCCCACTAACCAGGCGTCACTGGAAGCCTTACTCGTGGGGAGATAGTATCGGAACTGCCCAGTCACAGAGGTCCCGGATTCGTTTTTATAGATAGGGTATCCAAACTTCAAATAAGAGTCTGGAGAAAGATCCGCTCCCTTTCCGTTAACTCCAACAGTTGAACTGAATCGCCCAACAACGCTCAAATAGATATCACTTGTAAACTTAAATTTGGGCTCAATGTAGTGAACAACAGTTGCCGGTTTATCACCAAGTGCCGCGTCCAATTCATTTCCTATAACCTCAGCGGCATATTTGAAGCCGAACTTGCTTGGTTTGTCGACTTTTGTGGTAACTGTCGACTGCTCTTGAGCAAAGCTTTGGCTTGAAACTAGTAGAGCCACCGCAACTGCTGCTTGATAAAGTGATTTCATGAGACCTCTCCTCCCCTTCTGGTTTTTTGACAATCGTCTATCTCCCGTTCTCCTTTGGAACACTCTCCAACAGAGCAAGCAATATGCCAAACCAAAGTCGAGGCTGCAACAACTTCTTGGAATCTCACGAGATTTTAACGAATTTACCCTATAAAATGGTAACAGTTGCCTCCACTTCGCCATGCTCGTTGGACACTCACAGACCCCAAAATGACACCTATCGCCCGAAAACCGACCTTCTTCAGTCCGGTTTTGCACCGCAGTGCGGCCATCTCGACACCACCTGTTTGCTCTGGATGGCCCCAGGCCCCACCAGGAAAGAACTCACGGAACTTTCTTGACCCACCTACCGGAAGCAATTACGCTCTACCCTCTCAAAGTCGAGAACAACATCGGACTTCGGTGAAGGGCTCTTAGCTCAGTTGGTTAGAGCGCTACCTTGACATGGTAGAGGTCACAGATTCGAGTTCTGTAGAGCCCATATTTCTGGATACGGAACGAACCGGCGACCGCCACGATGCCGGTCCCGTGTTCGGATTTCCGTTATCTTTTGGATCAAGGACATCCTAACCCACTCTATAAATTTCAACTACAATTGACAAGCAACGACCTTAGCCTTACTAAACCTTTCTTTTTACAAAACTCTCTTAAGATCTCCTTCCAAATATAATATCTAGGGGCTGTCCGGTAATTCGCTTTTTGATCGATTTTGATAAGTTTTTCTTATACCGAGGCGGGCCGACGAAGGGCTAGCCAGAGGCGCTAACTCCCGTAAAAATTGTCTTAAAATAAGAGAGTTTTGAGGGTAGATATTATATGGTATTTCTGTATGGAAACACCCTGATGAAAATCGCCCAAAGCACGGTGATGGAATAGACCAGGCCTATGATCCAAAGGACCAGGCCTACAACCGTTCTCCCCGATACTGTGCCTCCAAGATTCCGGTATCTTACAAAATGAGTTAATCCAAACAGAGTAAAAACAATTGGAAACAAGAGGCTAAAGATGCTGCTGCTTAAGAACTTCTGCTGATGGATGGACCTCCTGGCAAGAAGGCTCTCTGCAGCGCCATCGATTCCAGAACCATTTTCTCGAAGCGCCTCAGCGAGATCAGCCCTACTCTTTGCCTTCTTAAAAGATTCGAGCAGCTCTTGGGCCTTTGCGACCGAATCCTCTGGAACCTTGATATCAAATCCCTCAAAGGTCACAGAGATAACCCCCATGCCAATATTGACTCCTCCAGTAAAATTTCCAGAGACTGGACGATTTGGGATCTCAACAGGGATATCGTGGGATTCAAGATAGGCCTTTACCGCACTGGCTTCGAGCCAATCACCCACTTTGGCAACCGTCAGCATCCTAAATTCGACCATACTCTCTTTCCCTCAAAATCATCCTACGTAAGTGTGAGCTCGGAAGTGGCGAAATTCCTCCTCTTGAGTGATCCAAGTCAGGGCCACTTTCAAATGAGCTTCTGGAGGGCCCAGTGAGGAGATCCCACGACTGAGAGTGGTTTTCCCTGTTCCACCAAGACCACGAACAAGTAGAAGCAGAAGCAGATTCTTTGTCTTCATGTAAACAAGAGTAGTTCCGCCAATAGAGAATGTCCATGTTGAAACCTGAACTGTGCTGTGCTGTGGAGTATAAATGGAGATGAAAATCATCAAAGGAGTTCCCCGAGCAGAAAGAGCAGGGGGAATAGGCCTCATTTTATCACTGGGGATACGCTTCGACCTATTTTCCCAAGCACTTCTGCTCTGGTGGTGATTTTCATGGCTACTCGCTCACGACCAATGCAAATGGTTGAAACCCCTCCTTCCCCTGAGGAATCTTTATGCCTTTGACCACAATGTGGTAGATGCCAGCGGGACGGTCGTTAATTTCGATCAACTCACCATTGTTGATTCGATCTTCAAGCTTATGAACTTGACCCGAAGGATCTCGGACCTGAAGATCAAGGTCGTTGACCAGAGACAATTCAACGTTGGGATCTGCTGGCGCATCCGTGTAGAGAAGAAGCGCCTTGAGGGAACCCGACTTCGATTCAAAATCATAGCTCAACTCTCCTCCCTGCTGGACACCTAAACGCTCATCGATGAGTTTAAAATCTGTGAGATCGGTTGCGCTAGCCATATTGGCTCGACCGTACCCTTCAACGCCGTTCGGGCGAGCTGTGAGAATCTCTTGGCCCTTGGCTGCACCAACCTCTCCAAATTGCCCCGGATACATTTCGGTTGCCGTGATCATCAATATAGCCTTAATTAAGGCGGCAGATGGTTCGATCTTTAAAAATTCGATCAGATATTGTCGTAAGATCGCAGCACCACCAGCCACAAGTGGAGTCGACATCGAAGTTCCACCTGAATAGTTGAAATCCTCATTGAACCGACCCCACAAAGTACCTGCATCTGGCATATGCGAAGCATTGCTTAGAATGTTTGTCCCAGGAGCAACAACATCAGGTTTTGTTCGCCCATCATTGGTCGGACCTCTTGAGCTAAATGCTGCGATTCCATCAGGGTTGTTTGAGATTGTATCACTTGCAATAGGCTCAACTCTCCATTTATCTTTGATCTGGCCGAGTTTTCTTTGGCTTCCACCTCGAAGCACCAAATTTTCAGAAGCTCCTACCGTAAGGGCATTTTTTGCCGTCCCTGGACTGGTTACAGAACCCGGATCGATTCGTCCGTCTCCATCCACATCCAGTCCTAAATTGCCCGCGGCAAAAAGGATCAAAAAGTCAGGATGTTCCCACATAAACTGATCGACCTGAAAAGATCCACCATCATAGATCCCAACGCTGAAATTGTCCCCCCATGAATTGGTATGAATTCGTGAGCCTTCAGAAAACGCTGGCTCGAAAAGATCAGAGAACTTAGCCGGCACAGTCAGTGATTGCCTCATTTCACTGAACATCCCCTCCATCATCAAGTTCGCTTCAAATGCCCCGCCTTTTAACTTTCCGTCGCAAAAGCTACCATTGGCTGCAACCGAACCACTGACATGGGTTCCATGACCATTTCGGTCACCCCAATCTGAATTCATAAACCCAAAGATAAATCCCTTTGTCACATTCCGAAAATCTAAGGGCAAATCGGACACCTTACCCAAATCAAGACCAGTGTCCGCCACTGTCACAGTCTGCCCTCTCCCAGTAAGATCCTTAGCCCACGCACTTTCGAAATTCATAATCTGAGTCCCACTTTCCATTCCAGAAAGCTCCTCACAAAGCCCCTTGTTCTCGTTCACAGGTTGATCCATCGGAGTGAAAGATTCGACTGCAAGAGACATCGTATGATAAGGTTGAATCCAATGAACGCCCTCAGCATTGGCAAGTTGAAGAACCTGTTCATGAGAAACATTGGCAACCAAATAGTGACCAGAAGCATACTCTAAGGAATGAGTAGGAATCGATTCCACAAGTCGATCAAGTTCATCTGTGTGAAAGGTTTTAAGAACAATTGGAATACTCTCGCTTCGATTGAAAACGCTCATGGGTCCAAACCCACTGCCTATCTTCCAGGAAGGAACAAAGGGGACCACTTTCTCGATCTCGGGACCGGCCGACAACTCTTCAATTGTGCCAAGTTCACCGAAAACAATAAAAGCATCATCGGGTATATATTGGAGGATCTCGATGCCACTTGCATTTAACTCTTTCTTGAGTTCTTCGGTCGCCATATTTTTGAATTGGACTACAAAATACCTCCTCACTCTCTTTTGCGCCAAGTTGGAATCTTCTTCCTGAAGAGAGAAAACCCTCGCTGGGTCCTCAATTTTCCTCGAAAATCTTAGCACCTTACCTGCCAAGGCAACATCCAACATCAACGACATCATCAAAATTATAAGTGACTTTTTCATTTTGTCCCCCAAAACTAAACCTTTTGATGTCGGAGCCTTGAAGATTTTCAAACTGAGCTTAACCACAGATCAAAATTAATGTCCAGATGGTGAGATTGTGGACTTTGATCTACTTAGATGGTGCACATTGTCTCATACTTCGAAATGATCTCATGATCCAAAAGGAGATCTAATGGCAGATATAACAGGAAGATCGTGAGATGCGATTCAGTTGCACTTGACGCTCTTTAGAGAACTTTGAGAGCGTCCTATTTGTGATCTTTGAGAAACTTCTCTTCAAAGCGAAGTGGAGAAATCATACACATCCTTATGGCAAGTATAAAAAAATATCATCCCACCTGATGCAACATCCCGTTTAAGTTTTATCCAAGTTCACAAGTTGCAACCCAAACTCAATCGGCTCGAACGTTCCGAAGGCAGTTTGGACCATATTCATCTGACTCACACCTATCAATAGACCGTAACACCCATCGGTACTGGAAAGTGGCCTGGAACTTCAATTGGATGGCTCTTTTGGCGAGGTTTCGAGTCAATCTATGATTTTTTACGGTTTAAAGTGGTTTGATTTAACAGGCGCACATCGCATGTAGAAGATCCATCCTTAGTTCTTGGTTGGCGAATGAGATTTGATCGTGCAGAGTACTCTCTGACTTTTCTACCGAGTGAGCTTCGCCACCTCACAAAATGTGCGAGTCACGACTTAATCTGAAAGTTGGCGTCTTGAAAAAGAACGACCGCTCTGGTTTGAAGGAAATAACCAGATGAGAGCAGTGTTAAAGATGTAGCCTACTTCGGCCCCAGAACTCTGCGGCAAATCCTCAACTATAGCAACAACGAAAGTGCAAGGAAGTTGATCTCAATCTGAGGCGACTCCGTGTTGCCGTCACTATCGACAGCCTTAATCACATAATGAATGGAGGGGCGATAGGAGACCCAATCTCCCAGAGCCCACCTCTTGCCAAAGCCAATCGAAAACCGCTGCTCTTGATCAGTCTTGCCGGAGAAGTCGTTCGTGGTGACCCACAAATAGCGCAGGTCAAAAAAGGCCGATGAGTTCAATCTTTCACTGAAATTCAATGTAGGGCCAAAACCAATGAATCCCCAACTCTCCTGATCGCCATTTGAATATTGATCTCTTTGCTGCCTTGCTCCAACGCCTACCTGCACCTGGGGCGCAACAAGGTAAGAGTAGTCCACAAATAGGCTCAATCGATTCCAGTCATCTCGCTTCACCAAAACCCCATCGGTCCCCTGAATGGAAAACTCATGCTTCTGTGCCGAAACTCCCTTGATCTCGACAGCTTGAACCTTCTTTTGAATGGATAAATCCTCCTCGCTTGCTGCCAAACCTACTGCTGGGATCGCTAGGAAAATAGCCCATATCATTTTTCTCATAAATAGGGGCTGTCCGGTAATTCCATTTTTGCCGATTTCTATAAGTTTTCCTTATACCTTCGTTGAGCCTCCTCGAGTTAGCGCCTCTGGCTAGCCCTCTTATCAAAATCGATCAAAAAGCGAATTACCGGACAGCCCCTAAATACTCCTCTTTTAGATCCGTGGTGACCGGTGCAAACCTGGTTTTGAAATTGAGTGAACGTATTGAGAGTTTCAATCACTGTCAATAAAAATCACTAGGAGTCTCGAGTGGCTGAGTTCTAACTTCAATTCAGGTTTAAAAGGAAGTTTCCGGTAGACTCTGTAAATGATCTCTCAGGAACAACAAAACAGATTTGTCCCGAATCTGAAATTAGAAATGGACTGAAACCCATGTAAGCCGACACCAGATCCGAAGTGCTCAAAAAAATAGACCTCTTCGGCAAAATCTTTGATGATTCTTAACTCCATTCGAAAGTGATCGCTTTGAAGCTGAGATTGACGTTTATCCTTTACCAGGACAACTTAGGAGTCCATCTTAATTGATTAAGTGCAAAATGATGAGAGAACTTTCGCCTATCAAGAAAACGTTGCTAGCGCATTCTTGAGCAATATGCAATAGTTTGAAAATGGCAGAAGAAGTTCAATATTTTGTACTTATCATTTCAGTTTTGTTGGTACCCAAACTATTGCTGCGATTCAGAATTCCTACCGCTCTTACAGAGATGGCCATGGGTATAGCAGTGGCATTTTTTTTGGGTTGGTTTAACGAGAGTCAGACCGTAGAGACTTTGGCCACGCTGGGGATCACTTCGCTCTTTTTGTTCGCTGGCTTTGAGGTGAATTTTGATGAACTCAAAGGAAATATCTCTGTTCTACTAAAGCAACTCGCAAAGACTTCCTTGCTCATTGCTTTGTACTCATTTTCTCTCTATTGGGCATTGGAGCTATCCCTTAGAGCCTCTGTTCTCTTAGCTCTGGGTTTTACAACCCCTTCAACGGGCTTTATTTTGAGTTCGCTAAAGGGTTTTAGTTTTACCGAGAAACAACGCTATTGGATTCGAACAAAGGCTATATCCAAAGAAGTACTTGCGCTCATCATTCTCTTTTTTGCTTTGCAATCCAATTCCGGTCCCATGCTTGGTTTGTCGGTTGCGGCCATCGCTCTCATTATCTCGATCGTACCGCTATTGTTTTACTTTTTCCTCAAGAAGATAGCTCCCTTTGCTCCTGATTCGGAAGTTACGTTCATGATTTTGATGGCCTTTGTCTGTGGAGTGGCCACAAAAGAGCTTGGGACCTACTACCTCATCGGCGCATTTATTGTGGGAATTGTGGCCGGGCAATTCAGTCATTTCATTGCCACTGAAAATTC
Source organism: Pseudomonadota bacterium (assembly GCA_014584465.1). Taxonomy (GTDB): domain Bacteria; phylum Bdellovibrionota; class Bdellovibrionia; order Bdellovibrionales; family JACTMU01; genus JACTMU01. Next base: position 21,513 of record JACTMU010000069.1, read on the forward strand.
TGAGAAAATGCTATATTCCATTCGTTTTTTTTCATCGATATTTGTCCCATTTTACTTTTTTAAGTCTGGATTGAAAATAAATCTGGAATTTTTAGATCTAGCCAGTCTTATGTATGGGGCTGCATTCCTGATCATATTTATCCCCCTCCGATACTTGAGTCTCTTTGCCTCAATTTACTTTTTCCTACGAGACTGTTGGGGCAGCCGATATGAAATAACTACGTCGTTGATGCCCACATTGATTTTTGGCTTGGTCATAGCTTCCATTTTAAGGGACAAGTTGGGAGTGGCTGAGGAGATTGTCAATGGCCTGATCATCTACACGATTGGAGTAAGTGTTATTCCTGCTATTTTTCTAAAGAGTTCGCCTCCAGAAGTGTTTGACAGCTCCCTGCTCCGTAGCTCTACAAAATAGCGTCCGGATTGCTCGGTCCTTCCGTGTCACCTTGAAGGACAGAAATTCTTGAATGATCACATTTTGAACTCTATTTTACCGCAAAATGTAAAGTTTTCTATTATATTCGCAATTTGAGCAGTCACATGGACAAGACCCTGCACACAACAAAATCTACTTCTCAACCGAATCTAAAATTAGAAATAGAGATAAAAAGCATCAAAGGTTCTGCCTAAGCAGAAAGCGCAGGAAAAATAGGCCGAGACACATCCCCAGGGATACGGTAAATTCTATTTTTTCGAGCACTTCGGATCTGGTGTCGGCTTACATGGTTTTTAGCCCATTTCTAATTTCCGATCCGGGTTCTAAGAATCTATAAGATTAGCAGTTGGCTTCAATCGAATTTGCGGCCACTACAGATCTCGACGTACTCAGTCAACCTATTTCATATACTTTTGATTGATTTCGGAGTATCTTAGCTTCTATCGATGCAAGGAGACTATGGAAACCCAAGAAGAAAAATCAGATTCAACTCCTACTGCGGCGTTTGTTTCGTTAAAACAATCTATTCTTGTAATCGATGACAATGTGGATGCTCTGAATTTGCAGAAGGTTTTGCTCGGATTGGAAGGATATGATGTCTTTACAGCCGAGAGTGGAGAAGAAGCAATTCATGTTCTTGGTGACATTGAGGATCCTGACCTCATTTTGTTGGACATGCGACTTGGAGATATGAGTGGAATTGAATTTTTGGATATCCTCGAGAAAAAACGACCTGATGTTGTAAAACACGTTCCAGTTGTCTTTCTTACTGGAATGGATGAAGTTCCTGAAAGTAAAGCCATAGGATTTATTCGGAAGCCTGCGGACTCGGACCAATTTCTTAAGACTGTCCATCATTTCATTGAAATTGGACGTCACGCACCTTACAAATGCGAATTGCGATGAGCAAACACATTTTTAGAAGGCCAATGTGACTCCTCTGAGAGGATCAGGCATTTGAAGTCAGACAATAAGTCTAATGAAAAGAACAAAAGAACCAAGAGAGAGGCGAAGCCCATCCCTATGATATCCAAAGACAATTTCCCTATCGTCGGAATTGGAGCTTCAGCTGGTGGTCTTGAAGCATTTATTCAGGTTTTCTCAGAAATGCCAGTTGACACAGATGTTGCATTTGTGCTCGTGCAACATTTAGACCCCACTCACCCCAGCATGTCTGTAGATATTCTCTCCAGATACACCAAGTTAACGGTTGAAGAAGTGAAGAATGGAACTCGTATTGAGCCAAATCACATCTACGTAATCCCACCGAATTTTAATATGGGCGTTCAGAAGAGGATTCTTAACCTGTCACGACGTGAAGTAATGTCCGGCCAAAACATGACTATTGATTTTTTCTTTCAATCACTTGCGCGCTCAGAAAAAAACAGGGCTATTGGTATCGTATTGTCAGGAACAGGCACTGATGGAACGGAGGGATTATTGGCCATCAAAGCACAGGGCGGCGTGACCTGTGCGCAAGATCCTGAATCTGCAAAATACCCAGGAATGCCCCGAAATGCCATAAATGCAGAAGCTGCAGATCTTGTTTTGCGACCTGAGAGCATTGCCACCGAACTTTCCAAAATAGTCAACGAACCCTACATTGCACATAGTGGGGCAAGCTCGCCTAAACGGTTGCAGAAGAACAGACATCCTGTCAATTCATCGAGGTTAACGTATGACCGCTCTCTTACCAATGAGCATCTTAAAAGACTTTTTTCTTTGTTGCGATCGCGTGAAAAGATTGATTTTAGCGGTTATAAACAGAGCACCATCAAGCGTCGCATTCAACGACGAATGATGGTTCAGAAGACAAAGAGTTTAAAAGATTATGTCAAATATGCTGAAACTCATGATGAAGAGGTACACGCTCTTTACAATGACATACTCATTAAAGTGACCGAATTTTTTCGTGATGCAGAATCATTCAAAGAATTAACAAAATATGTTTTTCCAAATCTTTTGAAGAATAAACCCAAAGGCAGTTCAATCCGCATCTGGGTTCCTGGATGCTCGACTGGAGAGGAAGTATATTCAATTGCAATTTCTTTACTGGAGTTTTTGAATAAACATAAAAAACAACATTTAATTCAAATTTTTGCAACAGACGTTAGTGAAGATGCAATTCAAAAGGCCCGTATCGGACAATATTCTGAAAGTGCTGTTCGGAATCTATCAAAGGAACGCTTAAAACATTTTTTTCATAAAGTAGAGAGGGGCTATCAAATTCAGAATAGTGTAAGAGATCTTTGTCTCTTTTCGCGACACGACCTAACGAACGACCCACCTTTTGCCAAACTCGATCTAGTTTCTTGCCGTAATGTCATGATCTACTTTGGACCTTCTTTACAGAGGAGGGTCATCCCAATTTTTCACTATGCATTGTCGTCTGATGGTTTCTTATGGCTTGGGCGATCAGAAAATCTAGGCGAACACTCACAACTGTTCAGTCAGGTCGTAGGTGCAAATAAACTTTATTCGCGGTCTAACGTGTCAACCCCGCTGATCAACTTTTCAAGCAGACGTTTGCCTACCTTGAGTGGGATGGCAAAGCCATCCGTATCGCTTTTGAGTAAAACTGAGAGAGAATTTGTAAAAGATGCTGACAATATTATACTATCTAAGTTCTCTCCTCCAGGAGTTATCGTAGACACTCATCTTAACATTCTGCAGTTCCGCGGTCGTACGGCTCCTTTTCTTGAGCCTGGCAGTGGCCAACCGAGTCTCAACCTTTTGAAAATGGCTCGTCCTGAGTTACTGGCCACTCTGCGCACTGCCATCCGATCGGCGAAACGGGAAAAGAAGTCGGTCAAACGTGATCGGCAACATTTCGAGGTGGATGGAAAAGACCTGCACTTCAATCTCGAAGTGATTCCTATCAACGCCAAATCTTCTGACATGGAAAAGACTTTTTTAGTTCTTTTTGAGAATCGAACAATCGTGGAGTCAGTCCGGCGAGAAAAACGACCCATAGGAAAACGAAACGCGAGTACGAAAGGCGACGTCGATAAAGATCAGAGAATATCGGAACTGATGACCAAACTTTCAGAAATTAATGAATATCACAAATCTCTTGTTGAGCAGTACGAGACCACCCAGGGAGAATTGACATCTGCAAATGAGGAGTTGCAAAGTGCCAATGAAGAGCTACAAAGTACAAATGAGGAGATCGAAACTGCCAAGGAAGAACTTCAATCAACTAACGAGGAACTTGTCACGGTTAATGAAGAACTGCAGATGAGAAACTCCGATCTTACTAGCCTCAGTGATGACCTAAACAATCTTCTGGCCAGTATAGAAATTCCTGTTCTCATTGTTGGCAGTGACTATCGTGTGCGTCGTTTTTCGCCCAAAGCTAAGAGTGCATTCAATCTGATCCCGACGGATATTGGCCGACCCGTTGGCGACATCAGTCCCAGATTTGATATAAATCTTACGCATTTGATTAGGGAGGTGACTGAGACTTTGAGCCAAAAGCAAGTTGAGGTCCAAGACCTTACTGGACGTTGGTTGCGACTTCAGGTTCGCCCTTATAAGACGATCACCAACAAGATTGATGGGGCCGTTGTAACGTTAACCGATATTGATGACCTAAAGAAAAGAGAGGAACGAACCACGGAGGCCTATGTCCAAGCAGACAAGGCCAACTTAGCAAAAGATGAATTTTTGGCGGCACTTTCACATGAACTGAGAACCCCTCTTTCATCCATTCTCACCTGGGCACAACTGATTGCTCACGGAAAAGTTGATTCTGATAAGGTAAAACAGGGTGCTTTAGTGATTGAACAGAATGCCAAAACTCAAAGTCAACTTATCGATGATCTGCTCGATATTTCTAGAATTATTGTCGGCAAGCTTGCAATAGAGATTCAATCCATCAACCCGGCTTCGGTCATTCGAATGGCCATCGAATCGGTGAGGTCAATGGCTGAGAAGAAATCCATTCAAATCAATACTGATCTTCCAAATTCGACCGAGTTGATTCACGCTGACAGCACGCGGTTACAGCAGATCATTTGGAATATTCTTACCAATGCAATTAAGTTTTCTCCGAAGAGGTCTACTGTCAAGGTTGAACTCAGATATACTCAAGAGGGCGGCAAGAGATTTGCAAAAATACGAGTTTTTGACTGCGGAAGTGGCATCCCACCTGAGTTTCTTCCACACATCTTCGATCGCTTCAGTCAGGCCGATGGAACTTCAACAAGGGTTCATGGCGGTCTTGGTTTAGGGCTGGCCATTGTCCGCAGTCTTGTAGAGTTGCAGAGTGGAACCGTAAAAGCCGAAAATGCTCAAGACGGCAAAGGAGCTGTTTTTACTGTAACTTTCCCGGTGATTTCGCAACAATCTGCAATCACTCATGTTATGACTGATCGTGCAGAGGTCGCTTCAACCGATAGGGACGAGGATTTGAAAGATTATTCCCCAAAGTTGGATGGCCTACGAATATTGATTGTGGATGATGACGAAACCACACGTGAGGCGATAGGCATCTTCCTTAAATCTTATGGAGCTCAGATCAAGATTGTTGGATCAGCGGCTGAAGCACTTGAGGTGTTTTCACGGTTTCGTCCTAGCCTTCTGCTCAGTGATCTTGCGATGCCTGGAGAAGATGGTTTTAGTTTAATACGTAAAATTAGGAGTTTCACCATTGAAAATGGTGGAGATATTCCTGCCATGGCGCTCAGTGCCTACACTGACAAGGAACATGCTCAAGCGGCCTTGAACGCAGGTTTTCAAACTTACGTGACAAAACCTGTTGAGGCCCGTGAACTTGCGCGATTGATCCTAAAATTGATCTGATAGATTGAATCCCAAAGGTGTTCTTAGAACACAAATTTGAAATTCATCCGAGTACTTTTGATTTTCAAAAAGCACTTCGTTTGCGAAAATTTCAATATAAGAGCGATAGTTATTGATCGATGTGAGTTTTTTTGATACAATAAGACACGTGCATTGAGATGGAGGTGAGGTCATGTTAGAAGAAATACAATATTCCACATTGGGTTTTGAAGTTACGGAATCTATGGTGACAAGCCTTCAGAAGACATTAGGACAAGTTTTGAGCTCCGCACCGAGCTGCTCGATGATTCGTATGACTCTTGAGAAGAGCCACAGGAAGTTCCAAGGCGTCCTTCGAATATCTTCACTTGCGGGGGTTTTTGAGTCTTCAGATATCGATTGCAGTTTTGATAGCTTACTTTCGAGTTTGAAATCAAAAATTGATTTGCAACTGAAAAAATGGCAAGAAACTAGGTTTTGTGAAAAGATCATTAGACTCGACAATCAGAACCATTGGGATGGCTTCTAAATTTGGGTTTCATGGATTTTTGCCAGTTCTAGACGTCTGCGCACAACTCTAGGAGAAAAGAGACTTAACGTTGATCACACAAATTTATGGATTTAGCGAACCATTTAGTTCAATTTCACATTTGCTGAGTGCGGCGGGATTCTTTGTAGGAGCCTTTTTCCTGGTGCACCGAGGACGAGAGAAAAATACCAAAGTAGTGAGTTTATTGATCTATTCGATTTGTCTGGTATTCCTTTTCTTAATGAGTGGCCTGTATCATTTGTCAGAAAAAGGGTTTACCAATAATAAGATCCTCCAGATCTTAGATTATACTGGAATATACGCGCTCATTGCAGGATCTTTTACACCGATTCATATGATCTTGTTTCAGGGGAAAGAGCGGTGGATCACTTTGGTTTTGGTTTGGGTGCTTGCCATTACAGAGCTAACATTAACAGCAGTCTTTTTTGACCTAATTCCAGGCTGGCTGCACCTGACGTTTTTCTTAACATTGGGCTGGATGGGATTATCTACTTTTTGGCATTTGCATCGACGCCATTTTCGACATTTGCTTTTTGATCTCACCCTCGGAGGGGTCTTCTATACGATAGGAGCCCTAATTGAATTCATGAAAAAGGGCATCCTCATTCCTGGTGTTATTGAATCTCATGAAGTTTTTCACGTTTTTGTGATCGTTGGAGCAGCCGCTCACTGGAAGCTTATTTGGAATATTGCCGAAATTCAAGACCATATCATGAGATGACTACATAATTTCTATTTACTCAGCTCCTCTGGTCTTGAAGAATGCATCTACGAAATCGGTGGGCCCAAGGCCCGACAGCTCCAGACGAGATTGGTTGCCCCTTCCAACGGACCACCCCGATAAGGTCAAACCCGGTGCCGATGAGGAATACCTCCTTTGCGGAAAGAATGTCCGTCTCACCAAGGTCCTTTTGTTCATGAGGGCAAAGCTGATCACGCTCAATGATCTCAATGAGTCGACTCAGCGTGGTCCCCCTCAATGAACTCTCAAATTTGGGATAGACAAAGGCCCCTCTGGAGTCCAAGATGGCAATGTTTTCCGTAGGCCCTTCGGTCACAAAACCCCTTTGATCAAAACCAATGGCAAAATCCCATCCCCTCTTGATCGAATCGATCTTCATCATCACATTGGGAAGGTAGTTGCAGCTTTTTACCTGAGCCATCCAACCCTGCTTAGGGGCAACTTCGCTCGGGCCCGCCGTAACCCCAAGTTGGTACCTCTCTTCACTGTGCATTGGAAGCTCCATCACAATGAGGTAGAGTTGACTTGAAACACACTCCTGCGGGTTGGTGGAAAATCCTCCAGGGCCTCGCGAAACAAAGAGGCGGATGAGTGCGTCGGGAAGGTTCGATGCCTGTAGCGTCTCTTGAATGATCGATTCCATCTCATTTCGAGAGAAGGGAAGCTTAAGCTCAATGCGAGAGGCCGACTCCTTAAGTCGATCCAGGTGGGCCCCTAGAAGATAGATCTTTTGATTCAAAGACTTCATGGCTTCAAAGATCCCATCCCCACGATGAACGATATGATCATCCAAAGGTACAAGCATGAGATTGGGATTGTCCGTCCACCCCCCCACCAAGGAGGAGTAGAATGCCTTATAGGTATGTTTGGCCTTATATTCCACCTGAGACAAGTTCATGAGCACATCGGCATCGGAGAGTTTTCGAATCATCGTCCTACCTCTTCACCACCACGAAACGCCCGCTCAGACGTGCCGCCGGAGCCTCCTCTCCAATGAGGGAAAGATTCACCTGAAGATTCAGTGGCAACAGCCGATGCCCCCCTCGAAAGAAAGCTTCAATGTCTAAGGAGAGATCTCCATCCCACTCGGCTCGTGCCTCAAAGGGGCCACAAATGGGCCTCAAAAAATCGATCTCCCCACGCCCAAGAAGGACCTCACTTTCCACGCTCGCAATCTTAGATGCTGCTTCCCATCGATTCATTTCAACCAGCGCCCATCCGCACAGGGCCCCCAACGAAAAGATGCCCCCCCCAAATGCCACCTCAGCATGGTTCACAACAGGCTCCCACGGAACCCTCAGGACCACTCTTTGGAGATCGGCAAAGTCAACACAAACCCCCATAAATCCCGCAAGGGGAATCTGAGCGGTAAGAATTCCTTCTACATGCTTTAAGGCCTCTTCTCTTTTACGGTGCATGCCACCCCTAGCCTTTCTAAAGATTTCATTGTAAAACCCATTGCGAACGGGAACAACAACTATTGAGTGGTGGGCATTCATTTTCAACTCAGGTCTGAGATTCGAAATGGAAGGAGATTCATGAACCACATTTTCTGGGAACTTGGTTTTAGACCCTTCTTCCTATTTGGTTCCCTTTGGGTGGTTCTTGCAGCTTCCCTCTGGCTCTCCTCACTCTTAGGCTTCTCCCATTTTGATTTTCTTTGGCACGGTCATGAGATGATCTTTGGTTTTGGGGGTGCCATCTTGGCAGGTTTCCTATTGACCGCAACTCAAAACTGGACAGGCATTCGCGGCATCCACGGAGGCCAGCTCCAACTCATTGTTCTGGTTTGGACACTGGGAAGGGTTGAGAGTCTCTTGGGTCTCGATTTTTTTGGCCTCCTCTTTCTTCCCCTTCTTATCTATCTTCTCATTCCCTATCTTAAGCTTCCCTCTCAGAGAAAAAATTGGATCCTATTTGCACTCATTGTCATCCTGTGGCTGAGTGAGTTTCTCTACGCAACCCATTTGTGGACCTCCCATTCCGCAAGTCACCCACGAAAGGCTTTGGCCCTTGCAACCTACGTTTTCCTGACGCTTCTCACACTCATTGGGGGAAGAGTTCTCCCCTACTTCTCCCGTCAAGCTCTGACCGCATGGAAGGGGCTCTCGCTGAACTGGTTGGACCACCTCTGTGTGGTGCTCACACTTATTCTGGGCCTCCTCCTTTTTATACCTAACTCTGATTTTCTCTTGGGATGGCTCGCTCTGGTCAATGCTTTTAGCCATATGGTACGTTGGCTTCTCTGGAGACCATGGAGCTCCTGGAGGGTCCCCATCTTATGGATCCTCTATGTCGGATACCTCTGGATTCCTGTGGGCTTTGCGCTTCATGGGCTCTCCTTTTGGATCCCTACACTTTACTCTGCGGCCCTTCACAGCTTCACCACGGGAGCCATTGGGATCTTCATCTACGGCATGATCACAAGAGTGACCTTCGGGCATACGGGACGCAAGATCAGTGCCCCTAAATTCATTGTCCTTCTCGGGTATCTTCCCATCACTTTGGCCGCCCTTCTTCGAGTCCTCTTACCTTTGGTGAACTCTTCTTACTATAGGATCGCTTTGGTCTCTTCTCTTCTTCTTTGGATCTTTGCTCATTTGGCATTTGTGATTGGCTATGGCCCCATACTCATTTCACCCTCATTGGATGGCAAGGCCCAGACCAACAACAGATCCTAAATGGGAATCGAATCAATTTGGCTGATGATGATGCCATGTAATGAGGAGTCTTCCAATGTGCGGAATCTGTGGTGAACTTTGCTACGAGAATTTTTCATCAAATCCACCCTCTTCGCCTCGGAAAAGAGAGCCGAGTGACTCCCTACGAAAGATGGTGGAACTTCTCAAGAGAAGGGGACCTGATGGAGAGGGGTTCTTTACGCAGGATCGAGTCCAATTGGGCCACCGTCGTCTGGCCATCATTGATCTCAGTCCTCGCTCCAACCAGCCCTTCTTCGATCCAGAACTCAACATCGCTGTGGTTTTTAATGGCACGATCTACAATTACAAAGAGCTTCGCAATCAACTTGAAGCCCACTACACCTTCACCTCTGAAGGTGATACTGAGGTGTTGCTGAAGGCTTACCACCACTGGAGGGAGGATGTTGTTCAACACCTTCACGGAGTCTTTGCCTTTGCCATTTGGGATGGCCAACACCAATCTCTCTTTTTGGCGCGCGACCGACTGGGAGTCAAACCACTCTACTACAGCGACACAAAGACACACCTTCGTTTTTCTTCAACTCTACAGTCTCTCGTGGCCACGGGGCAGGTGGACACATCGCTTGACCCCACTTCACTCCATTTTCACTTTCACCTCCACGGCGTCGTGCCAGCCCCTCGAACCATCCTGAAGGGTGTGAGGAAACTTGGTCCTGCTCAATGGCTTAAGATCGAAAAGGACGGAAAGAAAGTTTTTCATCGATACTGGAATCCCCAGGGGTCTTTGAACCACCCTCCTCTCAGCGAGGAGGAGTGGATCTCAGAAACTCGCCGGTTGCTCTTTGCCGCCGTAGATCGTGAACGTAAGGCTTCCGATGTCGAAGTGGGGCTCTTTCTCTCCGGTGGATTGGATTCCTCGTTGATTCTGGCCATCCTTTATGAACTTGGAACACACCAAGTTCAAACCTTCTCTTTGGGTGTTGAACCGTGGCAAGGTTATCCCGGCGATGAGTTTGAGCACTCCAATTTGGTAGCCGAACGCTTTCAAAGTCGACACACCCAGTTTCTCATCTCAAATCGCGAAATGCTTGAGTCTCTTCCTCTTGCCACCCAATCCATGAGTGAACCAATGCCCTCCACGGATGTCACCGCCTTTTATCTCCTTTCTCAGCGCGTATCAAAGAAGGTGAAGGTGGTCTTGTCGGGTCAAGGAGCTGACGAGCTCTTTGGAGGTTACTTTTGGTATCCACTGATGCAGAAGGAATCAGGGAGCGCCATCCAAAGATTTTCCAAACACTATTTTGATCGGTCTCACGAGGACTATCTCAAATTGATCGAGCCTGACTTTGCAAGCTGTGAAGATGTGACCACCCCATATATGGAGGCAGAGTTGAATTGGTCAAAGAACTTCCTCGACTCCGTCTTTCATGCAGAGATCTCAACTTTAATGGTCGATGACCCAATCAAACGGGTTGACAATATGACTATGACTTGGGGTTTGGAAGGGAGAGTTCCTCTTTTGGACTACGCCCTCGTTGAACATGCCATGATGATGCCACCTGAACTCAAACTCAAGTCGGGTGGCAAACATCCTCTCAAGGAGATTGCCAAAACCCTTCTCCCCGACTCGATCATTCATCGCGATAAGGGCTATTTTCCAATGCCCTCCTTCAAATATCTTCACGAAGATTATTTGGAATTTGTTCGAGATCTTTTGCTTTCCGATACAGCCCAAAGACGAGCTTTGTATCAAAAGGATTATGTCGAAAAACTGCTTCAAAACCCCAACGGCAGCTTTTCCCCGATCCAAGGCAATCGCCTCTGGCACCTGGCCTTGGTCGAGTTATGGTTACAACAGAATGGGCTTTAGATATCTTTGAGCATTCCGATAGGTTGGTCATAAGGTGGGCCAACGCGCGTGAAACGAACACAATCGTCTGATCATTTTGAAGAGACAGACCAGCCTATGGAAATCTTGGTGGCCGATGACAGCCCCGTCAACTTGAAGATGTACCGTCACATTCTTCTTAAGCTGGGCCATAAGGTGGATTGTGCAACCAATGGGAGAGAGGTCCTTGAGGCCCTTGAGAAGAAGAAGTACCAGGTCCTTTTTCTAGATTGTCAAATGCCCATCATAGATGGTTTTGAAGCTGCAAGAACGATCTCCCAGAGGTGGAAGAGTTCGCACCGGCCCTACATTGTGGCACTGACGGCCAACTCCCTTAACGAGATCAAGAAGCACTCCGACGGTCGCTATTTTGACAGTTACCTCCCAAAATCATTCGGAATCGATGAACTTAAAAAGGTCCTTAAACAAGCCTGGGAAGAGGTGAATATGAAAAAGAGTCCAACCAATGCGCAAACTGGGGATGCCCCTGAACATGCGGTCATGAATCAGGTCGAGTTTTTTCAAAATTTTAATGGTGTTGAAGAGCTCATCTCTCCCACCATTGAGCAGTTTTTCCTACAGTACCCTGTTCTTATGGATAAAATCCACGCCGACATCGTGGCCAAAAATCCCAAAGAGCTTGAAATCAATGCCCACACACTCAAAGGAAGTCTTGCGATCTTTCGAGCTCACCATTGCGTTAGCTTGGCCAAAAAGCTTGAGTACATGGGAAAGGACAACTCCTTTGAAAACGCACTGGATTGCTACAAGAAGCTCGCTCGAGAGGGCGAACGCCTCTTGGCATTGCTTAAGACTCTCAAAGAGCAGGCTGCGGCATGAATCAGACCACTTCGAACTCCATTCTCGTTGTCGATGACAACGAAATGGAGAGAAAGATTCTCTCTTCGGTGCTCACAAAGAACGGGTTTACCCCCATTCTCGCCTCAAGTGGGTCCGAATGCCTCTCAATTCTGACTTCGTCCAAAGTGGATCTCGTCCTGCTGGACGTTATGATGCCAGTCATGAGCGGAATTGACGTCCTCTCTGAAATACGAAAGGAACGAAGCCAGCTTCAACTCCCGATCGTGATGGTCACTTCCAAAAGTGAAAGTGATGACATCGTCCATGCGCTTAAGCTCGGAGCCAATGACTACGTCACCAAACCCGTCGACTTCCCGATTGCTCTTCTAAGGATTTCAACACAACTCAATCTCACAAGACTTTCACAGGAGAACAGCCGACTCCATGAAGCCGCCGCAATCAATGCCATGATTGCAACCTACAATCATGAAATCAACAATCCTCTTGCCATCGCCGTTGCTGCGGTTGATCGCATCTCCCAAAATAGTCCCAACGATCCTGACGGCCCCTTGGGGATGCTCAAAAGGGCACTTACACGAATCACCAACATCGTCAAGAAGATCCGAGACACCACGGAAAATTCCGCATTCGAGTACGAAACCTACGTCGGCCAATCCAAAACAATCAAACTGAAAAGTTAAAGCTTAAGATAAAGCAGAGCAAAATTCCTAATAGGGCGGTTAGCAAAGGATGCACACCTCTCCCAACCGCAACAGACATCACTCCTTTGCAAACTTACTTCGCATGTAGGCCACAATCTGCCAAATCTGTTCATCTTTAAGATTGAAGTTGGTCCCCTCACCATAGGCATCCATGTCCGTCTTAGGGCTGCCATTCTTGATGATCCAAAATAGTTGACCATCCTTTCGCCCCTTAAGATAACCGGCCTTATTGAAGGCTGTGACGGGTGGATTTAAATCCTTTGCAGACTTACCAGCCCCATCTCCCTTTTCTCCATGACATTTTGCACACTTTTTCTTGTAAGTCTCTAGCCCTGCCTTTTCAGCCTCTTTCTTGCCTGCCAAAGGGTTGGTCATCGCCAAGAAATTCTCTGGTGCAGTGGGAATCTCCCTTCCCACTGCCATTTGAGCTCCTAAGAGTAGCGCCGCTAGACTCAATGATGCTAAAACTTGCTCTTTTTTGAACATAATCCTTCACCTCTTAAGATTTAGTAGATATCTCGAGTGGTATTGTAAACATTGAACTTTCCTGTCGGAGTCACCAATCGATCATCGACAATTCTGGTTTTCTCTTTTCCAGTCTTGTCATCCATCACAATGATCTCACCCTTCTTATCCCAAAGGGCAATCCAAACCTCATCGCCGGCCTTGTTGTACTCCATGTGAACAATTCGACCACGATCGGCAAGCTTGATGACTTTTGCAGGTGCATCAAGATTCTTTAGATCAAAGAGGCTCACACTTCGAGTGGCTTCAACATCTTTCGCCAAGGTGTGGTCAACCCAAAGATGGGAACTCTTTGGATGAGTCTTGATAAAGAGGCCACCATCTCCGCCAGTCTTAAGTGTTCTCACCACCTTCCAGGCATTCTTCTTGTGCTTACCGGTTTCATCCGTTCCGATGACCGACACTGCAGGCTCACCCAAATGGGATGTCGCATAGACTGGACCAAACTTAGGATCCATAAAATTCGCACCACGACCTGGATGAGGCTTTACTGCCGTATCCACAATGCCCGCAAGCTTTTTCATCTTCGCATCTACAACCACCATCTTGTCACGCATATTGGCGGCCACAAGGAAATAGCGCTTGGTGATATCCCATCCACCGTCATGCAAGAAACGTTCGGACTCAATGGCGGTCGTTTTCAAGTTCTTGATGTCAGAGTAATCCACCAACAAGACCTGACCGGTCTCCTTCACATTGATGATCCATTCAGGGTCAAAGTGTGAAGCCACAATGGAAGCCACTCGTGGTTCAGGGTGATACTCGTTGGTGTCATAGGTGTAACCTCGAGTTCCAACGATCTTAAGGGGTTTCAAAGTGTGACCATCCAAAATCACGTAGGAAGGTGGCCAATAGTTTCCCACCACCGCATATTTATCGTTAAAGTTCCCTTTTTTTCCACTGTACTTGCTCGACTCGATGGATCTTGCATCAATCCCGGTCTTAACTTCCGCCACCGTTGCAGGAGGATCCATCCACATATCGACCATCGTGGCTTTACCATCCCGCCCAATCGTGTAGAGATAGCGTTTGCTTGCAGAGTATCGAAGCGTGTGGACCGCAAATCCTGAATTGATGATCGCCACAATCTCCTTAGTGTCACCATCAATGATTCCAATTTGGCCTGCATCACGCAATATGAGCGCAAAGAAATTGTCAATGTTGCGCTTATGGGCTGGTTTTTTGGGTCTCTGATCCTCTGGAACCAAGAGTTTCCAGCTGGCTTCGATGTCCTTCATGTTCCACTCGGGTGGTGCAACCGGCTCATTTTGAATGAACTTTGCAAGCATTGTGGATTCATCTTTAGACAGAACTCCAGTCGCCCCCCATCCGGGCATCCCTCCATCGGTCCCGTTAAAAATGATGTCTGCAAGCTTGTCGACGCTCTTTGTGCGGGTCTTATCGGGAGTCAAAGGTTTTCCTGTTGCCCCCTTCCTCAATGTTCCATGACATCCGGCACATCGGTCAAAGTAGACCCCTTTGGCCTTAGCAAAATCGCCTTCAGACATCTTGGGAACTGGTTGTAAATCATCCTCTGCACCACTTACCAATGGGGCAAGTGCCACAAACAATGCTGCAATGATGGATAAGCCCTTTTTCATAATTAACTCCTTTATAAAAACAAGGGTCACTAAACAAGGTTGTCTCTTAAATGATGCTTCCTATTCTATTGTATTTGCAACTCCGCAAGTAGAAAGCAATTTCACTGCATTGACAAACCATTTTTTGCTTCGCTTTTTCTCGAAGAGCCTCCGCGTTGGGGTCACCTTGAGCATACAAACATCCACCTTTTTCCTAGATGATCAATGATTGAGCAACAAACGAGACAATGTGCCTCAAGGCTTTGCAAAGCGAGCCGACAATGGGACAACTTTAGGCATTGCTCAAAATGAATAGGAGTCATTGTCTTGCTCTTTTTGAATCTGTTGCCTATGATGGGAAAAACTTTAATACTAAAGACAAAGATCAACGTCCGTGCGGTGACGTCGATGATGTTAAAGCAATTCTTGAGGGAGCACCTATGTCTGATTCCGATCGTTTGAAACCTTGCGCATGTCAAACAGAACTCAACCGTCAACCCGAGACAGGTTCCAACCAGTTTGGTTGCTGTAAAAAGGCAAATGGCCAATCCCATCCTGACTTGAAACAAGGGTCAACACGTCGCGGTATCTTGAAAGCAGGGCTCGCCTCGCTTGCAGGATTTGCCGCACTGATGGGGAAGGATCGCCTTCATAGAGCTTTTGCACAAGATGAAACTTCAACCTCATCAGATTCAGAGACTCTCCCCACCCTGTCGGTGAACGGCCAACTTGTGGACCCCTTCACCGGTAAACCTGTTGAAAAAAACCCTGAATACCATAACCGTAGCGGACACAGCGCCGTTCGAGATGGAATTGCCAATCGAAAGTGGGTGATGGTCATTGATTTGGCTGAGTGTGACGGCTGTGAAAAGTGCACGGTTGCTTGCCAAAAATACCACGACACCCCGCCCGAACGTCAGTGGATTCGCATTTTTAAAATGAGAGGGGCGCCTGGCAAAAACGCCTATTGGTTCCCCAAGCCCTGCTTTCACTGCGATGATCCACCTTGTACGCGTGTCTGCCCCGTGGATGCAACCTTTAAACGCCAAGATGGAATCGTCTTGATCGACAATGAACGCTGCATTGGATGCAGGTTTTGCATGGCTGCTTGCCCCTACTCCACTCGATATTTCAACTGGGGACGCATTGAAGGCAATGATGACTTGAGCGGCTACTCTCCAGAGACGAGTGTCCCACGCCGAGTTGGAACTGTGGAGAAGTGCGATTTTTGCCCGGATATGCTCCGGCAAGGAACACTTCCGCACTGTGTGACCGCCTGTAAGATGGGGGCCATTCTTTTTGGAGATCAAAATGAAGATGCCGTCTCTGATTACAAGGGACGCACATTTCGCCTTTCAACTCTCTTAAAAGAGAAGAGCGGTTATCGCTATCTTGAAGAGTTGGGGACGAAACCACGGGTCTACTATCTTCCATCTAAAAATCCGACCTACGATCCTCCTGTGATCGACCCAGATGCAGCTCCACATGATGGCTGAGTTCAATGGCTGAGATCGACGACTGAGGTCTAGGTCACTTTTTGTCCAATGAATGATTCTGAGAGAATGAATGGTCGCAAACCGAGTTGTACAGTGAAACATGAGGCTAGAAAACGAGCCACTTTAGATTAAGGAGTTAACAGATGAGTCAAGTCACAGCAAAAGTTGAAAACTTCGCACTGGAGGATATGAATCGGACCTTTTCGACCTCGTCCATAAAGTTTAGAATCTGGATTGGAACTCTTCTGGCCATCATTGGGACCGCCTTTTGTGCCTACATCTATCAATTGGTTCAAGGACTTCAAACCACGGGAATGCGCAATTATGTCTCATGGGGAGTCTACATGACCAACTTTGTTTTTTTTATTGGAATCAGTCATGCAGGAACCCTAATTTCGGCAATCTTACGAGTGACCAACGCTCCTTGGCGCCGTCCCATCACGAGAATGGCAGAGGCCATTACGCTCTTTGCACTCATGATTGGTGCCCCAATGGTCATCATTGACATGGGTCGACCTGATCGAGTTCTCAATGTCTTTATGCATGGACGACTGAACTCTCCAATCTTGTGGGACATCTTTTCCATTGCCACTTACATCAGTGGTTCTCTTCTCTATCTTTACGTTGCTTTGATCCCCGATCTTGCTCTTTTTCGAGACCATCTGGCAAAACCTTGGCAAAAGAAGCTTTTCACCCTCTTGGCCATTGGTTACAAGGGGGGAAAGGAACAGGAGAAGGCACTGAACAAAGCCCTTGGTGCTATTTGCATCGTCATTATCCCGGTTGCGATTTCGGTGCACACAGTGGTCTCCTGGATCTTCAGCATGACCCTCAGGCCTGGTTGGCACAGCACCATCTTTGGACCCTACTTCGTCGTAGGTGCGATCTTCTCTGGTACGGCTGCCATCGTAACTGCAATGATCGTCTTTCGCCTTGCCTATCGATTGCAACGATATCTCACCATGGTCCACTTTAAGGCTCTGGCAAAGCTGCTCATTGCACTTAATGCCCTCTACATCTACTTCACGGTGAGTGAGTATCTTACGATTTGGTATGGCCGCCATGAGATTGACCATCGCCTCCTCGATGTTCTTGCGGGACATAGCCCTTACGCGCCACTTTGGTGGTTCATGTGGGTCTTTGGTCTCTTTTTACCTCTGCTTTTGACGATTTGGTTTGTTATACAAAAAGAGAGTCGCCATGCCCTTACAGTGATCTTCGTGGCGACCATCTTGATCAATATAGGAATGTATTTGAAACGATATCTCATCATCGTTCCTACGATGATGACCCCCTACATTCCGGCCGAAGCCGCTGACATTCACATCAGTTATGTTCCAACGTTCATTGAGTGGATCATCACTGCAGGTGGATTTGCGATGTTTCTGCTTCTTTACACACTTTTTTCGAAGATCTTTCCGATCATTTCTGTTGCTGAAGTTTTGGAGGGAATTCATGAAGTCGGTGCTGAAAAGGTTGGAGTCTACATTGGAGATCGCTCTCCCAACCATCCGCCGCCAGGTCGTCCCGGCATGGCCTCGATTGTGCTGATTGCCCTCCTTCTTTTTAATCTTTTACCCAATCGCATCTACGCGCAAACTTCAGACCACGAGCACCATCACAGCGAGGAGGCCAGCGATGAATCTTCAGGGGCTGAAGACACCGATGAAGCTGTGTCAAAAGATGCAGTCAAACTTGACCTCAGCCTCAATAAAGAGATCTCCGAAGAGGATGATCTCCCCTACCTTGTGGCAAAGATTCATCACTCCAAAGTTCCTGAAGGTCTCTCTGTCGCATTTACAATACCCCGACTCTTTGGAACTTTAACCCTTGGAGAGGTGGAAGTTGATGATTCCGGTCTTGCATCACTTAAGTTTCCTGAAGACCTTCCTGGTGAGGCAAATACAGGTGAGCTTCAAGTCACTGCAAAAATTGTAAAGTCCAAAAGCTTTGTGGGATCTGCCACAGCTCTTGTTCCTGGAGGAACTCGGTTGGAACCTATTTCCGACCCCTTCCCCAGGGCCATCTGGTCACCTAAAACCGACTGGTACCTTTTGCTCACAATTCCATTCTTGATTGGATGTGTCTGGACCGTCTACATCTACGCGCTTGTGCATCTTCGTAGGATTTCCAAACTCGGTGGGAAATAAGCACTTTGGGTTAGGCCGATTTTTTGTAACTGATGGGTGGAGAGAAATTGGCGATCTCGTCCGTCTCAAATCGCTTTTGACAGTCGTTGAGAGAATTTTTGACAATCCCTTTGCGAAAAGCATTGTCGATCTTGATCCACTCCTCTTCAAGTTCAGGAGATAGGCCCACACTGCGAATCGCCTCTCGCAAGAGTCGCGTACGCAGATCAAAGAGTTCGTTCGTAATGAACATGTGCCGGTGAGCTGGAATGGGCAGTTTGCCACAGTATCGATTGGCCCCTCCCATGGCCTTCATCATAAAGTCACTTTGTTGATTCTCGATGGTTTCTTGAGGGACTTCCTGAAAGTAGAGTCCGATCCATGGATCCTTGTAGACCAAATCGTAGAAGTGCTTATGAACGCGCTCCAAAGTCTCTCGCCCACCAATTCTCTCAAAAAGCGTTGAATTCTGACCCATGATCTCTTCTATCGGACTTTCATCGGGTCCACTTAAGTGATCAAAGATGGGCCATCCTTAAGATTTCATCAAAACGTCTGAACACATTCGAAAATGCGTCTCATTTTGATCCGCGCTTGAGTCTCTCGTCGTTTAAGCCATCCCAAAAGGCCGCCACTCCGTCCAACATCTCCTTTCCTGATGAGATGAAGAGGTTGCGATTGAACTCATGCTCTCCAAAAAAGAGGGCTTCAAGTTCTTCTTGAGTGTGCTGAGCATGTTGAGCTTCGACCTTGTCATGCCAAGTGAAAAATCCAAGGGGCAGTTCAGGCTTTTCACTTTTCTTAAACACTTTGAAACCACGAACCAATTGCCCCCAAAAACCTGCGGCCGCCCAATTCTCAACCGCAAAACTTGCCCCCGCACCAATTGAAAAATCGGCATTCCCATAGAGTCGCTCAAGCTCATCACAAAAGAAAAGAGTCTTGGTCGAACCATGGGCTCTCTTCCCCATATCTGAGAACGAGAGACCGATCCGCTCCCCCATGAGCAACAGCCACTCAAAATGTGCTGCACGAAACTTGAAAGTGCCACCGTCCACACTGCCGTTTGTGTTCACCAAATCTGGATCCCCCTCATCCTCACTCTGAGCAGCTCGTTTGAGCCTGGACTCCTCACTCTCTCTTTGCTGAGGGCGAAAAATGACACCAATCTCATTGGCCAAAATCTCTTTTGCGGCACGCATCTCCTGAAGATCTACGGCATTGAGCATCTTCTTTAACTGTGCAATGAGAAAGAGGTTGGAGAATACCGAAAACTGGACGACAAAATAGCGCACGTCCTCCAAATTCAATTCTCCCTTTTCAAACCACCGGCAATACTCATTGCTCGTGATCACTCGATGTGACATGAGCTCTCGGTCGATTCTTGCCTTAAACTCTGTAAATTCACTTTGTGTGGCCATAAATCTCCTCATCCATCACCCCGATGTTCAATCTCAGAGGTGGGTTAAAAACGGAATCATAATCTCAAGGGCTCGCCATTGGCAACCTTGAGTTCACGCCGTGGCAAGACTCACTTTTCGGAAAATCTCATGACACTCCAATGTCCCTATGTTAGTTCCAATGTAATTTTTGAGGAAACCCGCTGAGGTTCTAACTAGGGGCTGTCCGGTAATTCGCTTTTTGATCGATTTTGATAAGTTTTTCTTATACCGAGGCGGGCCGACGAAGGGCTAGCCAGAGGCGCTAACTCCTAACTAATAAACTTGCTTTTCAAATGGAGTTTCGTGAGGACCGCCACACGGAAAAACCAACTCCAGGGGAGGTTGCAATTATGAGTTTTCGAAGCACCTGTTTTTCTAAGTGCATTGCACAATCACTCTTAATCATGTCGGCTCCACTTGTAGCGATGGCCTCACAGGCGAAGAGCACTCCACTGTACCAGCGAACGGATCGCTCTGAGCTGCGCTGGACTGAAGGAGTCAAATACCCTGAGGCGGATGAACTTGGTCGAGAACCCGTTTTTAATTTTTCTCTCAGTGCTCCTTTGAATGCACTTGGCGGTTTCAATGAACTCCTCCCCTATTTGTTACGATCTCCCGATCAACAAGATGCTGGAAGTTGTCTCTATATGGCCAACACCGGAGTTGCTGAGTGGTGGCTTGCACGCCTTTCTCCTGAGAAGTCGCGAGATCCTAATGGCCCTTTGGATTTGAGTGAACGCTATTTGATGAATGTTGCTGGAATCGAGGAGGCCGAAAATGGGGTCCAAAATTGGAGGACCGACACGATCTACCTCTTCAACTCTTTTGGAAATAGGGGAATTCTGAATTCTACCTATCCATTTGCCATGGGCTGGTACAAAGAGGACTCCGAGGGACAACTGGTCCAATCCCATCAATTGGAGCAGGGGGCACAGTACGGTGCGACCTACAGCTGGATCAATGAGCTCTCGACAATTCAGGGTGGAGAGGTCTCCCTCCCCTCGTTCCAAAGAGATGTTCTCTTTAAGGATCCAGAATCCAATCAGTGGAACGTTGGAATCGTATCTAACGATCTCGTTTCAGAAGTAAAGAGGCTTCTCAATGAGAGAAAGGCTCCGATTCAGGTGATCTACAACCACTTCGGTTATTGGCATGCAAACCTCATCTTAGGTTATGACGACGGAACCAAGCTGGAAGATTGCCCCATGGTTCAACGTTCCAGGCGTTATTTCCCCAGTGAAATTGAGCGCCTCAGGAGACTTCTTGCACGAACGGATGATCCTCAGAAGCAGGAGACTTTGCGAAAGCGCATCGAAAAATTTAGTAAAACAGTGAGAGATCTTGAGGGGGCCTATGAATCTCAGGGTGGTTGTCGCAATGAGGGAGTCTTTTACGTAAGAGATTCCATCTACGCCGATAAGGATGGTCCGATCTATGACTACGACCGAAGCAGTGAGCAGGAGAACTCCCCTTATGCCAAGAGAGTCGTTCTTCTTGAGTACGATTGGCTCGTCTACCTTGCCAACCATGTGACTCAAATCTATGATGATCACTCCACCAACTTCAAGTGATTCATGAGCCCTTTTCATGTGATTGATCGATTGGGTAAAGACTCCAGCTTGGAGTCCAAAGCGAGAATCGTTGACCCTGCGGACCGCCTCATGCCATGAAGTTGCACTTTCTAATACCAGCACCGGACCAAAGACCTCCTCACAAACCACTTTCATAGATGGATGGGTGTTTGTGAGGAGAATTGGACCCAAGATGTTGTGCTCAGGATTGTTGTCTTTTCCGCCCATGACCATTTGAGCACCACCGCCCTGGGCCTCACACACCCAGTTCCACACCCGATCCCTATGGTGCCGATCAATGAGATGGCCAAGAATTGTGGCACGATCTCGCGGATCCCCCACGTGCAACTGTTCAATCTCTTTGGTCAACATGTTTTGAAATTCATCAAAAGCTCCTCCAACAACATAAACCCTTTGGGTTGAAATGCATATTTGACCAGAATAGAGGTAGGCTCCAAGTGCCACCCAACCGCCTCACTTCCTGTAAAGGAGAGTGTGGCCAATCGATCATCGCAGACAAGTTGTTCCGCCATTTGAGAATCACAAATCACCACGTTGGCAGATCCAGAAGGGTAGTTGGCCTCTGCAATGAGTTCGGCCAAAAGAAGCGCGCTGAGCGGTGCATGGGGTGAGGGCTTTACGAGGCCACCTTGCCCTCACCAATTCCGTCGTCCACAGGAACCACCTCACCAGAAAACCGAAGAGATTCTGCGCTGGCTGCCTTGAGGACCCCAAGAGCACGGGAGACCTCAGCCTCGGCAAACGCCACAGGCTTCCCCGCCTCCTGCACAATCAAATCCGCAAATCTCTTTTGCTCCCGTTCCACAAGGGCATAGAGCTTTTCAAGATGGTCCCTCCTCTTTCCGGCACTCCAGACACGAAGCTCTTCAAACGCACGTTGAGCTGGGGTCACTGCGAGCTCCAGATCCTCGAGAGATGCAAGAGAGATGGTTTTGATCACCCTTGTGGTTCATTCTGCCACCTCCTCTTCTTCATGCACCATCAGCGGGCAAACATAAAATCTACCCAAGTTGCTTAATGCAACCACGAGCTGCTATGATGGACCTACCTATGGTAGTGCGAGTGTCCGACGAAATCAAAATCCCGCTCAGTGAAATCGAATTCACCTTTGCCAAGAGTTCGGGGCCTGGAGGCCAAAACGTCAACAAAACAGAGACGAAGGCGCTCCTTCGTTGGAACCTCCTTGAGTCTTGCGCCATCCCCCCAGAGATTCAACAGAGGCTGGTGAGAAAGCTCAAATTGAGCGCCCAGGGGGAGGTTCTCATCACCTCAGATCGATACCGTTCTCAGGATCGCAATGTCGCGGACTGCATTGAAAAATTTAAAAAGTTACTCCTTGGAGCCTCCCAAAAGCCCAAACCGAGACTTAAGACCCGCCCGACACGATCCTCACAAGAGAAGCGGTTGAGCTCAAAGAGGGTCGCGGGCCAGACCAAGAAGATGCGCAAATCCCCAAAGGATTGGGATTAGATCATCGCGCCGCAATATAACGCAATGCTATTGCTACCAAGTGGATGGCACTTCTAGCTTAAATTTGGCTGGATCTGATTCGGGAGCGCCACATGCCCCATCCTCACAGATGTAGGCCACAAATGGAACTTTTGCGGACGGTCGTTTTCCTTTGAGAATTTGAAGCTCCTCAGCGATCTCCTCTTGCTCCCAAGAGACCGCAACGGTCTTATAGGGAAGAAATTGAGTCTGAAGAGTTTCAAGGACCTCTTCGCTCTGCGAAGTTCGATTGCAAACCAGCGCAACCCCTTTAGGGTGATGAAGGTGGAAGTCCAAAGCGATGGCACCTTGAATGTACCCAATGGGATGACGTTGGAGTTGTTCCACAAAGTGAAGCAGCAGATCCTTCGCCCTTCTGAAATTTTCTTCATTGTAGGTCAGAGAGTAGAGGCGAAGGAGGTTCAATGTTGAGACCCCATTGGCATTAGGTTCTGCAGAGTCCCCAAACTCGATGGTCTGACACAAGCGATCTTCTGAATTTTCCGCATAAAAGTAGGCGCGATGAGAAGTGGACCACAGCCTTTCATCTTGTCGTCTCTGAAGATCCACAGCCCATGAAATCCACCTTCCATCGAAGTCCGATTCATAAAGATCCAGAAGACCTTGAATCAGATAGGCATAGTCATCCAAGAAAGCTGAAATCTTGGGCTCTCCATCTCGATATCGCCGCAAGAGTTCTCTGGATCCGTGGTCCAATCTTTCACGCAAGAAGATTGCACCACGCTGTGCAGCCTTTAAAAATCGCTCTTCGCGAAGAATCTGAAAGCCCTTTGCAAAAGCCGAGATCATAAGCCCATTCCAACAGACCAAAATCTTATCATCGAGGTGAGGTCGAACTCTGGTTCTACGTAGAGTGAGCAACTTTTCGCGAATGGAGACAAACTTAGGATCAAAGACCACATTTGCATCCTCACACTGAAGCAGATTGAGGTGGTTTTTCCCCTCCTCAAAATTGCCATGCTCCGTAACTCCATAGACTCTTTGGACCATATCAAACTCATCTTGGGTGAGATGTTTTCTCAACTCCTGTTGAGTCCAAAGGTAATAAAGCCCCTCTTGCCCCTCGGAATCGGCGTCCTCGGCCGAATA
Source organism: Pseudomonadota bacterium (assembly GCA_014584465.1). Lineage (GTDB taxonomy): Bacteria > Bdellovibrionota > Bdellovibrionia > Bdellovibrionales > JACTMU01 > JACTMU01. Next base: position 45,459 of record JACTMU010000069.1, read on the forward strand.
AAATCCTCCATGGACATCCGTCATCTCATCAAGCACATAGGATAGGGTGAATCTTGCGATTTCGGCGTAAAGCGGCTCCTTTGTTGCGGAAAAAGCTTCAAGATAGACAAGCGAAAGGTTCGCATTGTCATAAAGCATCTTCTCAAAATGGGGAATCAACCAACGGCGATCCGTGGAGTACCGCGCAAATCCTCCCCCAAGATGGTCAAAAAGTCCTCCACGAAACATCGAGTGAAGAGTCTGATCCAAAAGCTTACGAACTTCCAAGCGCTTCATCTCTTCGGAGGCATTTATTTCAGCTCGAAGCAAAAACCTCAAAGCCATGGTGGGTGGAAACTTAGGTGCGTCGTTGAAACCTCCAAAATCGGCATCGAAACTTTCATGAAGATCCTCGTAAAGACGATCCAGAACCTCTTCACCTCTGGCGTGAATCACCGACGGATCTCCGAAGGAGAGGGGTGCCGCCATCTTCAAATATTTTTCAATCTCACCACTCTTTTGAGAGATCTCCTCATGACTTTCACCCCACCTCTGCACGATCACTCTAAGAATGTGCAAGAAGTGATCTTTAGGAAAGTAGGTCCCTCCCCAAAAAGGATCCAGTGATGGTGTTAAAGCCACAGAGAGTGGCCACCCACCTCGCTGTCCCATCAAGTGGATGGCCTTCATGTAGATATGATCTAAATCGGGACGCTCCTCTCGATCCACTTTAATGGAGACAAAGTTCTGATTGAGAAAATCTGCAACCTCTTGATCCTCAAAAGATTCGTGTTCCATCACATGGCACCAGTGACAAGTCGAATATCCTATCGAGAGAAAGATTGGCCGATTTGTTTCGCGTGCAAATTCAAGGGCTCTCTCATCCCAAGGTTGCCACCAAACTGGATTTTCCTTGTGCTGCAACAGATAGGGGCTCTTCTCAAATCTCAATCGGTTTTCACTGACTTCATGATCCATAAACAAAACATCCTACTCAAAAATTGATAGTTTTATAGTTTCACTGAAATGGCATCCAGAATTGAGGTGAACAGATTTAAATCCAACAGACAAGTCATCGACCAGAGATGAAGTAATGTTGAAGGAATCTTTATGATTTAATGCACCCATGTTGACGCAAGATCGATTTGCATCTTGTTGAATCTTCTTGGTTGATCTCAAATGGGGCGTTTGCTAACCGTAAAGAGGTCCCTAAAAATTAAAGCGATCGGATCAAAGGAGAACTTCGAAAATGAAAAAGAGTCTGTCACTACTGCTCATCAGCGTGCTTGTCAGTCTGCTCGTCAACACCCCTTGGACTCTCACAGTTTTGCAAGCCGCAACGGGCAGTGAGCCCATCTCTCCAGTCCAACAGATGGTGAAGATCAACGCTAAAAAGGCGGAGCTCGGAAAGAGACTCTATTTTGACCCTCGCCTCTCCAAATCGGGCTTCATTTCGTGCAACAGTTGCCACAACTTGAGCCTTGGTGGAACCGACAACATCGCAACCTCGATTGGGCACAAGTGGCAGCAGGGCCCCATCAATGCTCCGACTGTCTTGAATTCAAGCTACAATATAGCCCAGTTCTGGAATGGTCGCGCCAAAGACCTCAAGGAACAAGCTGGTGGCCCCATTGCCAACCCAAAAGAGATGGCTTCCACTCATGAACTGGCGCTGGAGGTCCTCAAGAGCATTCCTCAATATCGAAAGGAGTTTGCCCAAGTTTACGGCTCAGAAGAGATTACGATCGATCGCGCCACTGGGGCCATTGCGGAGTTTGAAAATACGCTCATCACGCCCAACTCCCGATTTGATCAATGGCTCAAGGGAAACAAAAAGGCGATCAGTGCCGAAGAGCTAGCAGGGTACAACCTCTTCAAATCGAGCGGCTGCGTCGGCTGCCATAATGGGGTTGCCGTTGGTGGAGGATCTTTTCAAAAATTGGGCGTTTTGAAACCCTACTCCACTCAGAATCCGGCTCAGGGTCGCTTTGAAGTAACTCAAAACGAAGCTGATAAGATGGTTTTCAAGGTTCCAACGTTGCGTAACATTGAACTCACCTACCCCTACTTTCATGATGGAGAGGTAAAAACATTGAAAGATGCCGTCTCGTTGATGGGACAAATTCAACTTGGAAAAGAGTTCAGTGAATCGGAAAAGAGCCAACTGGTGGCCTTTTTGAAGACATTGACCGGAGATCAACCCTCGTTCCCTCTGCCGATCCTCCCACCATCCAATGAGAAGACCCCGCAGCCGGAACCCTTTTGACCCGGAGTTGAAACATTTTGAAAAACAGATGAACCACAGTTTAATTTAATCGAAAAAATTTGTATATTGATATATCGATGCGATTGACCTCGATCTTTAAGCTTTTTGATATAAGCTTTGACCATGTTAAGAGAAATTTCGTTAGGACATTTGCCTTTAAATGAGTTCATAAAGAGTTTAAGGCAACTTATGTAGCACTCAACGGTTTCAGGGCTTCGACCAAGAATAGTTAACTCTCTCTCAATCAAACGTTTATACTCTTCTTTCATGATATCTCCTTTGTTTGAAGTGAAATGATTTACTGTACGAATAATCATAGAGTAAACAGTTTTGCACGTTGTCAAAGCGTTTGATCGCCATTAAAGCCAATATACCTGCGGATCTTGGGCTTCAGGGTAGCTGTAATTATCAAATCAATAACTCATCTTCGATGGGTACCCTGAATTAGAGAACTTAACTTTCTTCAACAGCACGCGCTCTGTGTAGCCACAAATCTTCAATATGGGTCGTCACGAGCGCAGCTCGTTTAGTTCAGGAGATAGAGGAAAGTGGTCAGTCACGCAGAAGTCTTGAGAACTTCAAAAAGTCGTGCGGAAGTACTCTGGGTCCAATACAAATCATTGTCTCTCAGTAAAGTTGACCCACCTGTTCTCGCTAAAATTGACCCTTTTATTCACTGGCTTACCAATAATTCGTTAGCCCATGGATGTTGCA
>JACTMU010000006.1 GCA_014584465.1 Pseudomonadota bacterium
AGGCGAAACTTCAGTTGATTGGTGACATGAGGCCAGGAAGTCTGAACAGGCAGTTTACAAAATGCGGACGAGCTGGTTGCCGTTGTCAGGACCCAAAAAGCCCAAAGCTACACGGTCCCTACAATCAGCTCAGCTATGTTCACCAGGGGAAAAGTACAACTCAGTTTATTCAGGTCCCACAGCTAAGCACTGTCAAACACCAGTTAGCGAACTACAAAAAGTTCCGGGAGCTGACAATGGAGTGGGTGGATTTGGCCTTGAATGTAGCCAAAGAAAAACTCAAAGCCGAAAAGGAGGCTCTTGTGAAGAGTCCAAAAAAATAGCCCAAACTGAGGGACCAAAAATCGGGAAACCAAAGTTGCTAAAAACTGGCTAGTTTTCTACGCCCTAGTATGGCACTTCTTTGGCACTTGCCATTTTTGCCGCCTCTGAGACTGTGGAAAAACGGAGTGACGGATATTGGGACAGAAGTTTATCGCACGTATTCAGTGGCGATCTCTGCCTCGGATAAACCTAACGCTTTTGCAAGTTTTAGGAGTGTCAGCCTTCTGGGCATCGAAGCAGAATTGAGTAGTCTTGAAAGTGATGATTGCGGCATACCCACTTTCTTGGCAGCAGCGGTTACACCGCCATGCTTTTCAATCTCCATGGCCAATTGATCCTTGAATTCACGAACCGTGCGAACCACACCTTCGACGTCACGATGTCTGAGCAGAGGACGTTCTTCATATCGTTGTTTGTTGTCGTCGATCATTTCCTGAAGATCAGCGATAATTTCTTGCTTTTCATCCTCATCGGCTTTTTCCCAAAAGGTCATCATGCGGAAAATGCTATTATAAGCAGGGGCCAATTTAATCAATTCAGCGCAGAAGACGTCTGGCAAACCTGACTCTCTCATTTTACCCGCGATCACCGCTGCATCCACGGCTCGCTTAGCATCTAATTTTTTTACACCCATCATAATTCACCTCGCTTGATCCATTTACCAAGCCTAATGTTTTCAATCTGACCTTCAAACCTCGTCAGCGCTCGCATTTCCTGACTGGGTTTGGTCTTCTGATAAGCCTCACACAAATAGACTTCGCCATTTAAAAGTGCTACAGGTAGGCGAAGTTCATTGCGGTTACCAGTCCCCATGCCATCCCATTTCATCTTGAATCCGTCTGGTATCGTTTGACCCATGATGGTCGCTGATGACCAAAACTGATTCAGTTTAAACTTTGTCGGCACTGAAAATGTCTTCAGCAGTTTGACGTCTGGCCTGATCACATTCCAGTACTGGTCATCCGTAAATACTCGCTTAGCTGAGAGTTCAATGTACGATTGCAATGCCCATTCAGTGATGATAACTCTCAAGCCGCTTCCTCCATCAACGTACTGCTTAATATACTTATCGGACGTTACTTCTATTACATTTATAGCATTTATATTATTAAAAAGCGAGATATATCTTTACTTAATTTATTATCGTAATTTCAATGGCTTATGATGTCTCGAAATGAGTCAAATCACTGATTCAGCGTCCAAATGCTACCTATATCGCCGAACAGATCGAGGTTAGCTCGCGTGGGTTCAATAGGTGTTAATGTATACCCACCACTATCGAACCCAGCACACGATCCAGCATTGGCGTCGGAATAATTTACGTCATCTGTTTCTGTGGCTGGTGGACTACCAGCAATTTCTCGGCACTCATGGTTCTTAGCCGTCATGCAAGTGTTGGCGGGATCGCAGGAAGTGCCGCCCATGAGTTCGTGGGTCTCGCTACGGAAAGCTTGGAAATATTCTTTGATATCATTACCGCCATCGCATTCACGGCAATGCCGACGCCATTTATCTATTTCGCTAAGATTCGACACTTTCTTCTTACGCTCATTGTTTGAAGTGGGGCGAGGCATTGCATTTGCTTCATGATCTTTGGTCAACGGCATTTTGGATATGTGGCGCAATCGATCTCGTAGCGTTATTGGCCTTGTATGTGATTCGCCCAAGCCGAAATTGGTTTTGAGTGATTGGTTGGCTCTTCTGACGTTTTTGTGGGTCAAGAACGAGACCTCCCAATCTTTACTTAGAAAGTATGCTCGGATTTTTGCGTATGATTTGACCGTACTGCATGTCGAGGTTTATCCACGCAAAAATTGATCGGGCAGAGGGCTTAGACCAAATGGTCGCCCCTCCCCCACAGAAGCGTGCCTGAAGTTTTCCCTCACACGCCTCTTCACTCAGAGATTCACAGCGTGAGATACACTTGAAAATCCTGGTAACGAATCTTCATTTTGACCGGACAAAGTGGAAAGAACTCCAACATCTTGAGATAACGTTTCCAAAGGTAACGGCCGTTCTGGCTGCGACGACAAAGTTGTTTACGCCAATAGTAAAAGACAGTTTGGGAGAAAACCTTCTTGCGCCGATAGCTTTTCAGCCTAACTTACAACCAATTGCGGTTTGAGTGGAACTCATGTATTGGTACCAAGACTCCGGGCTGGTTCAGTTGACCGCTATTTCTTAATCGCCTGGATTCATTTCGTTTCGGTACTTAAAGAAATGTTGGGGATTTAGGTCCGGTGAGTTCTTCAAATTGGAATTGTTGACGACCTCTTGATTCAAAAAGGGTTTCTCGAGCTTGACTCTGCCTTGTAAAACAGAGTATTTCTCAATGAATAAAAAATAATATGTCGATGCAGATCACTCAAATTAAGAGGTTTTATGCTCATCTCGTCTAAAGAAATTAAATTAAAAAATGGCAAATCTATAGTTTTAAAGTCCCCAGCTCCAGATGATGCTCAAAATCTTCTTAATCATCTAAAGAATTTGTTCAATCAATCCTACCAAAACATGAATCATCCTAAGAATAGCTGGGATAATTTTTCGATTGAAGAAGAAGCTAAAATTCTTGTCGACTTTGCTTCAAGCTCTAGCAAATTTATGATTTCTTCTTTTGATGGCGAAAGAATAATTGGAAATCTTGGATGTTTTGGTGTGGGTGGAGATTTTCTAAAATTCAACGCTAGAATTGCAATGGGTTTGCAGAAAGAATTTCATAATGTCGGTCTTGGAACCTCATTGTTGAATTATGCCATTGAGAGCGCAAAACAAAATAAAATACATCGTCTTGAGCTGACTGTGAGAACTTTCAATGAGGGTGGAATTGCTCTTTATGAAAAAGTTGGCTTCCGTAGGATTGGACTTTTGAGAGAAATCGCTTTTATTGATGGTGTGTTTTATGATGAATATATGTATGAAATGATTTTAGGGCGATGACCAATAAGCTAATTTGATTAAAACCATCATTATTGAAAGTCTTGATTGCTTCAACAATTTTGATTGTGAGCCATTTTTTCGTTGTTTCAAGAGAATGATTGGCGGTTAGCCCACGATTCTGTGTGTCGGGGCAGTTGAGTCGGCATGCTTATGCGGCTATAAGTTGCAAGCTTTGATTCTTGGATAGCTGAGCCATTACTTTGATGTCGAGAGAAATAGCTGAGAAGGTCTTAGACTTGTTGGATCGCAAACACAGCTGCGCTCTCTTATTCGCCTTCAACGGAGCTGTGGAAGAATGCCCGTGTGAGTTCCCCGATCCGATCGCGCCAATTCCCCGTTCGAAAAGGCCGAGATCGTCGTCTTTAAGGGCGACAGCTATTCGCTTAAGGAGAGGATCGTTCGCCGCGATGTTGACACAGAGAACACCGACTAACAACAGGAACGATCAGGTGGGATCGGATTGTGGGGCCAGGGCGGAATCCGATGGTGGAACGTGAGACTCATAGAACCTATTTTAGGGAATTTTCACAATCTTTCAACGCTGCAAAATCATTGGTTTTTTGGTATACTAGGAATTTGAATATGGACACGATCTGGCTCAAAGAAATACAGATTTGCTTACAGTTATTTCTTAGTATAGCGTCTTAGGTGAATCAAAATCAGACATATCCCGGCAACTCTAAGTACGAATTAGAAAAGTATTTCGCCCGCACACTCCTTTTCCAGCAAAAACAAGGATGCTTAAACTTGAATCTTGCGCGAAAAGTTTCCTAAATTCATAGAACCATTTCCTGTGGTCCATTACGCGGCATTAAGCCTCTGTCTGACCTGTGCATAGTGCTTT
>JACTMU010000016.1 GCA_014584465.1 Pseudomonadota bacterium
GAATTTGCAGACACTGTTTGATGCTCTTTATCATCTTGGGGTTATTGAACCTCTTTTAAAGAAGAATTGGCGAGAGTTGATGATGACGCGAAAGAGGGACACTCATGAGTGGGACGAAGTGATTGCCGTTGCAAATCAGTGCCAAAACAATCCCCGCCAACTTATGTACTATCTCGAGAAATTCGATCAAGGAAGGCTCAATCTATTGGCCATGGAGGTGGCTCGTGAATATGCTGAGTTTCACGCAAGAACAAATCTACAGTAGATGTCTCCAAGCTTTTTTGCTCTTTGGAGTTGTTTGGCCCAGCGTAGCCGGAAGTTGGGAGATTGATCTTTCGCGCAGACAGCAACTTCTTCGAAACAAAGAGATGACTCGAGAACCTGCTTCAGTAAAACAACCACCAGGTTTTTTTGAAAAACTTCTTGATTCCAGTGAGCCAGTGCAAGACATTGTCATACTCAATACGGCAACTGGATTTGTTCCCAAAACCATTCATCTTCGAACAGATCTCAAGTACCACCTCTATGTGGTCAACGTAAATCGAGACGAACGAAATGTAAGTTTCATTCTCGATGCTTTTTCTGAGCACCATGCAACTTACTATGGAGTCATAAAAGAGTTTGTCATAAGTCCTAAAAAAGAGGGAATTTTCCCTTATCAATGTCCTGAGACCTCTGAGCAGGGAAGAGTGGTTGTGCATGCGGCTCCAAAAATGGGACTTCGTCAACCGGCTGAATTGAGCGAGAGATAGGGATGTCACAGGAGGAGTCACTGAGCGTATTTCAGGCGGCAATCAAGAATTTTCTTGGCCCCATTTCTGAGTTCTTAGCAGATGACACCATCTCAGAAGTCATGATCAATGGACCAAGTGAGATCTTCATTGAGCGAAAGGGGAAGATTCACAAGACGGAAGCTCACTTTCGTGACGAGGATGCCCTACGGGCTGCAGTCAACAACATTGCACAAAGTGTTGGACGTCGAGTTGACGATAGTGAACCACGGTTGGATGCTCGACTTCCCGATGGATCTCGAATTTGTGCGGTCATCCCTCCGTGCTCGTTGGTTGGTACCGTGGTTGCCATTCGGAAGTTTTCCAAAACCAAAATGACCTTTAAGGACTATTTAAAGTTTGGATCCATCACTGCGGAAGCCGCCCAGTTTCTCGACATTTCAATGTATCTTGGTAAAAACATTCTCGTTAGCGGAGGTACTGGTTCTGGTAAGACCACACTTTTAAGCCTCTTGTGTGGACGAATTCCACGTGGACAACGAATCATTGTCATTGAGGACTCAAGTGAACTTGATATCGACTATGATCACCTTGTGCGTTTTGAAACACGGATGGCAGATCAAATGGGGCAAGGAGAGGTCTCGATTCGAGATCTCCTCAGGAGCAGTCTACGTCTTCGCCCCGATCGAATCATTGTGGGTGAGGTGCGAGGGGCTGAGGCTCTTGAACTGATCAATGCAATGAATACAGGTCACAAAGGGTGTTTGGGCACGGTGCATGCAAACTCGCCAAATGATGCTTTGGTGAGGCTTGAAGCTCTTGCTCTGGGTGCCGATGGAAAGGTGAGCGAACGGGCTCTTCAGTATCAAATAGCCTCTGCCATCGATCTTGTGATTCAGATCTCTCGTCTTTCAGATGGGAGCCGACGCATCGTCACGATTTCCGAAGTATTGGGATTTGAACCCTCTGGAGCCTACAATGTCTTGCCCGTCTATCATATGGAACGAATGCAGCGGGGAGTCGATGGAAGGATTATAGGCAATGCGGAGCCAACGGGTCATATACCCTCCTTTATGGGAGAGATCATCAACCACAAGATTCCGTTTGGCCCTGAAAAATTTGAGAAGAAGGCATCTTAACCCCACCCTGCGGCATAAGGGTCCATCCAATCATCTTGATAGGTCCTCGGGTCGGTAGAAGTCTCTCGCTTTGGGCTTGTAATTGCCCCCCTCTTCGATTTAGAAATGTGGGGTGCTATTTAGTTGTAAAATTACCAACTCCGTATTGACTTACCTTGAAAATAAGAGGGCGACGCTCGAAACTCTCTATGAACGCACCGATTTGCCGTTGAATCTTTTGCGAGATCCTTGCAGTTGGTTTGAAGCTGACGACATGGAGCAGTTTTTGGTTGCAGTTGATCAAGAGTTTGGAAAGATTGCCACCAAAGATGAGTTCATTGCAGAAGTTGGTTATGCGTGTGTGGAGCTTCGCGGTTGGGGGGCTCTTGATAGCGTTTTACGTTTGATGCAGAATCCCTGGGATATCTATCGACAACCAGAGCGAATCTTCTCCTATTTTGTTTCGCCGGCTCCTCCGCTAAGAACCATCTGTTCCGATTCTGAATCGATCTCCTTTGAGGTGCCAATTTCATCCGAGCAATTTCCTTTTGTTTCTCGTTATTTGTGTGCTGCCATTGAAACGCTTCCGCAGTTTGTTGGCAAGACACAAGGGAGTGTCGCGTGGGAAGGCAATGAACTGCAGATCAGGTGGTCCAATTGCCAAAAGAGTCTCTTTGAAGATGAACCTGAAGCCTCTTGCGTACGGCCCAAGCTTCTGAAGAATCTCCTTTCGTCCGTTGAGCAAAGTCAACAGGCTTTGGAAGAGAAAACAAGAGAGCTCTTTATCGCCAAGAAAGAGCTCGAACGGCAAACTCATAGGCAGAAAGAGGCTCAATCTTCGCAAAGAGATCCTGGAGTGCAAGATCAGGTCTGCCAACCTTTAGGGGCCGTTCTGCAAAATGTTTGGAAGATGAGAGACTATATGGCTCGCTCTCAGCAACTTGTAACTTTGTTGATTGGACAGGATCGCATGAACTCGCAAGTGCAAGAGGCAATGCGTAGGGTAAATTGGAACAGCGTTTGTAGCGAATATTCGAAGATCATTGATGAGACCGCTGCAACTTTGGAGCGCGTTCGTAAACTAACTGGTGGTACCGAGGAGAAAGAGAGTGTCAAAGATCATTCAGATCACAGCACGTGAAATTCTTGACAGTCGAGGCAACCCTACCGTCGAAGTCGACGTTGTGACGGAGATGGGAGTGTTAGGGCGTTTTGCGACCCCTTCAGGGGCTTCAACCGGAGCACATGAAGCTCATGAACTCCGCGACGGTGATAAGAAGCGATACCTGGGTAAGGGAGTTACAAAGGCAATCAAGCACATTCAAGAAGAGATTTCGGATCGTATGATCGGAGTTGATTGTCAGTCTCAGGTAGAAATTGATCGTATGTTGATTGACCTTGATGGGAGTAAGAACAAATCCCGATTGGGTGCCAATGCCATTTTGGCAGTCTCTTTGGCGAGCGCCAAAGCAGGTGCAGCCGAGGCGGATCTACCACTTTTTAAGTATATTGGTGGGGCCCAGGCGTGCCGACTTCCAGTGCCTTTAATGAATGTACTCAACGGAGGAGCTCATGCCAACAATGGTCTTGATGTGCAGGAGTTCATGTTGGTGCCTTTGGGCTGTTCGTCGTTTAAAGAATCATTGCGTTGTGGAAGTGAGATCTTTCATACTCTTAAGGCAATCTTAAACAAGAGGGGACTCTCCACTGCGGTGGGAGATGAGGGAGGGTTTGCTCCTACTCTTAAGAGCAATGAGGAGGCCCTTCAGCTTCTAACTCAAGCCATTGAACAGGCCGGATATGAGCCAGGAAGAGAGGTCTCTCTTGCTCTGGATGTTGCGGCAACAGAACTTTTTGAATCGGGACGCTATCGTTGGGAGAAGGAGCGCCTTTCAGGAGATGAGCTGTGTGGAATTTACAAGGATTGGTCGGCTCGATACCCTTTGGTGAGCGTCGAAGATGCATTTGCGGAAGATGATTGGAATTCGTGGGTGGCGATGACCTCACTTTTGGGAAAGAGGCTTCAAATTGTTGGGGACGATCTCTTTGTCACCAACCCTCAGCGGTTGTCCCAGGGAATCGAGAAGGGGGCGGCCAATGCTTTGCTTGTTAAGGCCAACCAGATTGGGTCGTTGACGGAGACTTGGGAGGCCGTATCGCTGGCTCAAGGCAGCTCATTTAAGACCATCATGTCTCATCGCAGTGGCGAAACCGAGGATACGACGATTGCCGATCTTGCGGTCGGAATGAACTGTTCCCAGATAAAAACAGGCAGTCTCTGCCGTTCCGAGCGCACCGCAAAATACAATCAGCTCCTTCGGATTGAAGAGGGACTAGGAAGTGTCGCAGCCTATTGGGGGTCGAGGGGTTTTTCTCAGCACTAAGACCGGGTACTGAGAATCAGGTCTCCCGCCGCCGGGGCTTCTCTGGCAAACTTGATCTATTGTGGTTTCAAGAGTCTTTTGGATATGTCTCTCCATTACCAGTGCTCTACTGATTTCCAAGGGCTATCTTTGGCAACTTTGGAGCCTCTATCATCAACAGGGTCTTTTAAGTCAAAGAATTCTCGAGCAGCAGGCTGAGATTGAAAAGACAACGGGGCAAATCAAGAAGGCTCAAGATATTGATTTTATTGAACAAATAGCCAGAGATCGTTATGGTCTTGTCAAAGATGGCGATCTGGTCTTTCTCTTTCAGGAGGGACCTGGTCACTGAGTGGTGGCCGGGATGCACTTGTCGTCTTTTCGGACCTGGGTTAAACGTTTTGCCTTTCATCGAGAGTCAGGGTAAACATCGATACAAGTAATTCCACGGGGGATGTAGGGCATCATCAAGGAGACGAAGATGGCAGAGAGATCGGAATGGTCGGCTCATCAGATCAAAACATTGCGTTATCAGCTGGGGTGGAGTCAGGCTGACATGGCTCGTCGGCTAGGTTGTACACTTCAGTGCATTATGAATTGGGAAGAGGGGGCTGATCTGCCGGAGGCTGATCAGTCAAAGAGACTCGATCAGCTGCGCTTTACGGCTGGTCATCACGGACGTAAACTTGGCAGACTTCCAATTGCAGAGAAGCACATGGGTGAAAGGAGTCTGGCCCAGATTCGTGACGAGGAGCTCGACCTTCTTTCTGAGGATGAAGGACTTCCTGTTTAGCGATGAGTGCAACCCCCGTTGTGTGACCTCAAGCGAAGGGGGAATGGGCTCTTGAAGACGCTTTATCTCGTGGATGTCAGTGCGATGTTCTTTCGCGCTTACTATGCCATTCGACCGCTTTCCACTTCAAAGGGTTTTCCGACGAACGCTCTCCATGGCTTTTTAAGCATGACCGTCAAGCTTTTAAGAGAGCTCCCTGTGGACTATATGGCATTCTGTTTTGATGTTAAGGGGCCTTCATTTCGAAAGGAGCTTGATCCACGCTACAAAGCACATCGAACGGAGATGCCTGACGATTTGGCCCTTCAGGTTCCTTATATCTCTCGTCTAACCACTGCACTTGGGATACCACGATTTGAGGCGGCGGGATTTGAAGCAGATGATGTCATAGGAACTCTTGCGGCATTTGGTCGTCGAGAAGACTTGGATGTGACCATTGTCAGTGGTGATAAAGATTTCGCTCAGCTTGTTAAACCCTATGTGACTTTGCTCGACACCATGAAAGAGGAGCGCATGGATTCTCAGGCTGTGATTGAAAAGTGGGGGATCACGCCAAGCCAATTTGTGGATTATTTGTCTATAGTGGGTGATTCAAGCGACAACATTCCAGGAGTTAAGGGGATTGGACAGAAGGGCGCCCAGAAACTCTTGGCACAATATCAGAGCTTGGACTCCATTTATGAACATCTTTCAGAGATTCGAAATGCCTCAATTGCCAAGAAGCTTGAAGAAGGGCGTGATGAAGCCTATTTGTCAAGGACCTTGGTGACCATTCGTGAGGATGTTCCTTTCAACTTATCACTAAAGGATTTGAGCTTAAAGGAGATCGACAAGGAGCAACTTCATAGTTTGTTGCAAGAGCTTGAATTTCGTGCGTTTGAGAAGCGATTGATCGGATCTGATTTTCTTGAGGAGGGTGTTCGTAAAAACCAGTTAGCGAACGTACAAACTCAGGAGATCATGAAGATCAGTGAGAGCGAAGTTTCGGCTTCTGATTTGCACGAGAAATTGAAAAAAGGTCAAGATCTTTGGGGTTTTCTGACAGAGCGAGGGCTCTACTTGGGAATCGAAGGTGAGGTTTTGGTGGTTCGTGACAGTCTTACAAAGATTGCAGCCATCTTAGATGAGAAGGACCTTCAGTGGAAAGGATACGACCTCAAGAAATTATGGAAGGAGCTTGATCTTACCAATCCGAAGGCCAAATGGGATCAGATGCTTGCCGCTTATGTTGCACGAACGGGACCGGTTGAGAGTTTCGAGGAGATTTTTCGACGATATGTTGGGGATTCACTTCCTGAACTTCCAACACCTCAGCAAACTTATCAAAATCATCTTCGATTGGAAGAGTCTCTTAGAAAGGAGATCGGAATAATTCATGGTGAGAAGATTCTCTTTGAAATCGAGTTGCCTTTGATCCCAGTTCTCTATTCTATGGAGCGACATGGAATTCTCATTGACCAGGGGGTTTTGCGGATTCAAGGTCAAGATTTGAGTAGAGAGTTGAAGTCTCTTGAGCGAGAGATCCACGATCTTTGTGGTGAATCATTTAATATCGCAAGTCCTAAACAACTTTCTCAAATTCTCTTTGTAAAGATGAAGATGCCAGTTCAGAAAAAGACGAAAACAGGTTTTTCGACTGATTCTGAAGTGCTTGAGAAACTGGCCGAAAGCTATCCTGTCTGCTCAAAGATCATTGAGCATCGGGAAATTTCCAAGTTGAAGACGACTTATGTTGATGTGCTGCCTCTTCTTGTGGACAAGAAGACGGGTCGAATTCATACCCATTTCAATCAGGCACTGACGGCAACAGGGCGCCTCTCAAGCCACAACCCCAATCTCCAGAACATTCCCATCCGATCTGAGCGCGGAGTTCAGATTCGACGGGCATTCATCGCGCAACCTGGATTTCAGTTGCTTGCGGCCGATTACAGTCAGGTGGAACTTCGAATTTTGGCCCATATCACGGAAGACAAAGGACTGTGTCGCGCCTTTGAAAGTGGTGAGGACATTCACGCCATGACGGCTGCGGAGATCTATGGTGTAGAGCTTAATGAGGTTAATTCCGAGTTGAGGCGAAGGGCCAAAGCCGTGAACTTTGGTATCGCTTATGGCCAAGGATCATTTGGACTTTCTCAATCTCTAAAGATAAGTCCAGCAGAGGCAAGCGAGATCATTTCAAGATATTTTGAAAAATTCCCAGGCGTTCAGGATTATATGAATGCAACTGTTGAGACGGCCAAAAGCAAGGGATATGTGGAGACTCTGTTTGGCAGAAGGCGGTACATTGAGGAATTGAAATCAAAAAACGGAGCGATACGCAAATTTGGCGAACGAGCTGCAATCAACGCACCAATACAAGGAACGACCAGCGATCTGGTGAAGAAGGCGATGGTCGAGATCCATCGTGATGTGGGCGATCATATGTTGCTCCAAGTGCATGATGAGCTCGTGTTTGAAATTGCTTCAAATCATGTTGAGGAAACACGAAGGGCTGTAGTTGAAAAAATGGAGGGGGTTGTAAAGCTCAAAGTGCCTCTTAAAGTTACGGCTGCAGTAGGCACCAATTGGGAAGAGGCTCACTCCTAAATAGGGGCTGTCCGGCAATTCCATTTATTTTTGCCGATTTCTATAAGTTTTCCTTCTAGTTAGGGGCTGTCCGGTAATTCGCTTTTTGATCGATTTTGATAAGTTTTTCTTATACCGAGGCGGGCCGACGAAGGGCTAGCCAGAGGCGCTAACTCCCCTAGTTAGTCTCCCAACCGATCACGCGCCCTGACTCGAAATAGACAGTTCTTGTTTCCGTGGTATAGCCATCTTCTGTGGGAACTTGCCGCTCAAAGATCCATCTGAAATTTTGAAAGATGGGATTTCCTGCAACCTCTGTGATCCGAGGCTCTCCCCAACTTTCCGCAACGGCAGATGAGGACATTCCAACAAAGATATCACCTAAGTTGATCGCCTCCTTCTCATGGGGTGAATGGAGTTGAGTGGGGCTGTCTAGCTTGTGTTGAGAGATCCAACGGCTCTTTGTCTCGTAGCCACGGAGATTTAAGAACTGAATTCTCTCACTGTCTGTCTTTAGATATGGACGAACCTGATAGTACTGTTCTCTTTCAATTTGAGAGGCGATCTCTTTTTCCAATCGTCTCAGCCAGATTCTTGTTTGAATGGCAGATCTCTGGTCTTCTGTGAGTTCATTTCTGATATCGATGCCAAGTTCCTGTGCGGTCTGATTCCATTGGTAGGCCTGCCGATCCGAATAGAAATCAATGTTGGACTCTTCGTATCCAGTCTCATAATAGCCACTTTTGGGATGGCGGGACGGCAACAGAGAGCAGGACGTAAGTCCTAAGATTCCAATGATCAAGGATGCACTCAAGGGAAATGAATCATTCATCGCCATGACAATCTATCGGCAAGATCACGCTTGTAGATTAGAGTCACTTTGTCATAATAAAGAGGTTGGCACCTCTTTTCCTTAGAAAATTGAGGTCCAGGGGGAGTGTCGTTGGCGGAGAATGATGGTATTGATCTCGATCAAGTTGTCGAAGATTTTATATCACTTGATGATTTGGCCGGCGGTGGTCCGTCCACAAAGAAGCCAAGAAATAAGGGAGATTCGAACGAGGAGGTAATTTCCCTCGAAGGATTGACCGAAGAAGGGGGCTCCAAGCCGAAGGGAGCTGGGCAGCAAAAGGGCGCTCCTGGAAAGTCCTTAGGTGAAATTGACTCCATCCTGAAGAAGGAGGCGCCTGACCTCGAAGAGAATCTGAATTTTCTCGGAAAAGATCTTGATGAATCAGGCCAGTCCTTTGATCCCCTTGACCTACGCACCGCCCTTAGTGATGATTCGGAGCAAAAATTATCTCGGGCTGGAGGTCTTCAAAAATGGCTATTCTCTTTGCCACGCAAATTTAAACGAGGGGTCATCAATTACAGTAAAATTCTTTTCATTCTCGGAACTGATCTTATCTTTGAAGGATACCTCAAGACTTCCAAAATGGTGGTCCATTTTGTAAAGGTTGGGCACAAAGACATCTTGAGTCAGTTAAAGATAGGAATCGAGAAGACAACCAAGAAGATAGGTAAGGTTGTCGGAGCGCTGCTGAGTTTAAGCATCTTTGACAAGATTTTGATTCTTTCGACTCCGGTCCTTCTCTGGGTGGCCATTACATTACTTCAGCAGACATTGAAAGGTGGTTGGATGCCGGCGACTTATGAGCCATATCTTGAAAGTTTCAACTCGGTGGCATCAAAGGTTTATCACATTCAGCCAGGAGAAACCTTTGAGCCTTTTGACAGTCCATTACGGCATCCTGAGTACATTGTTCTCTTAGATAAGATTGTTGTGAACTTAAAACGAACTCGGCGCTCTGATATGAGACCGATGGGGGCCTTTGAGTTTTATATCGATGGATCATCCAAAGAGACTTCGATTGAGATTAAGAATCGGGAACGAGAGGTGTTAGATATCATTCAACGCGATATTGAACACTTCAGCTATGATGAACTCGACACTGTTGAGGGAAAACAGAAACTAAAGCTGATGCTAAGAAAGAAAATCAATGAGATATTGAACAATGGATGGGTTAAAAGAATTTATTACAAGACGATCATCATAAAGCCCTAAGAAAATTTCGCGCCAGGCACTACTTATCCGTTCGACAAAACGGACTGGACATCCTTCATAAAAGCACTGGCAACGATAGGCTTTGAATAGATTTTGGCCACTCCAAGGGTCTTAAGTGGTTCAAGATCCTTGTGAGTGGCATCACTTGTGACCACAAAAATAGCCATCTCACCCCAAAGACAATCCACACTGATCTTTCGAAGAAGTTCATCACCTCTATAGTCTGGTAAATTGAGGTCAAGTATCATAAGTCGTGGGATCTCGATTTGAAGTTGTTTGTGTGCTAGGCCTGAGCTCTCAAAGACTTTTACGGAATAGTTGTGACTCTCAAGAAGATTTTGGAGGAAAGTCATCCATACAGGATCATCTTCAACTATGTAGATGTCAGTTGGTTGTTTTGTCATAAGGCTCCTCATTGGATGGACGCCAATACATCACTTCTTATTTTGACCCATTTGTTGATATTCTGAAAAGATTTTTGAAAAATTGTCTCTAAGTCCGAGGAGTTGATTCGATTTAACTAAATCTAGAGTCAAAATTCTATAGAAATATCGACGTTGGATGGATTGTCACTGATTCTTGTTCCTCTAGAATGAATTAAGAGATTAAAAGGCGATTGTGGAGCAAAATTCTTGAATGACTTTATTCTGGACTCTACCAAAGGCTGGATTGGTGAATCTATATCTATCATGAATGTATGAGTATCGCATTAAGCGGACATTTGTGATAATAGAGGACTTGTCGATTTGGCAAGAGTGTAGCAAAATCATTAGAGATATTATATTGTATCTTGGATCACCTGAATTTTTAATACAATGGATCATGGAGGAGAGTTTATGTCGGCACAGGCGGTAAGAGATCTAAAGATCAGTGAAGTTGAAAATGAGAGAAGCGATGCGGGTCTGACAGGATTTGAACAGGGAAGGTTCTTTAGCATGATCAACAACTCGCCGCTTAACATATTTACCGCAAACCTGGATGGAGTTATTGATCTGGTCAATCCGATGGCGTACAAGACTCTCAAGAGAATCGAACATCTTCTCCCAGTCAGTATCGATAAGGTCCAAGGATCTAATTATGATATTTTTCATAAGAATCCCGCTTATGTAAGAAAGATCCTCTCCAATCCAAGGAACTTGCCTCATAGAGCCAAGATTCGTCTGGGCGATGAGATACTGGATCTTTTGATATCTGCCCTCTACGACTCGAACGGAATTTTTTTGGGTCCAATGGTGACATGGGATATTATTACACACAAGGTTCGAATTTCTGAGGCCTTGGAAAAGACCGCGGAAGAGCTTGGTGTGGCAGTAACGTCGCTTCTTGAGATTTCAAGTCAGATGATAGAAAATACTGAACGTACGGACGCTCAATCCGTGACCGTATCAACTTCAGCTCAAGAGGTCTCGTCGGGAGTGACCACTGTGGTGACCAGTATGGAAGAGATGACCGCATCGATTCGGCAGATCACACAGTCAACGAATCAGTCCTCCTCGATGTCCAATGAGGCGCTTGAAAAGGCGAAGAATGCGAACGCAATCATTTCGCAGTTGGATGTCAGTAGCCAAGACATTGGCAATGTCACGAAGGTGATCAGTTCGATCGCTCAACAAACAAACCTATTGGCCCTGAATGCAACGATCGAGGCGGCGAGGGCAGGTGAAGCAGGTAAGGGCTTTGCGGTTGTCGCCAATGAGGTTAAAGACTTAGCGAAAGAGACGGCCAAAGCAACAGCTGACATTACAAAGAAGATTGAGGCGATTCAAACAGACACGGGTGAGGCCATCTCTGCAATAGGTGAAATCACTGAGTCTATTGAGAGCCTGAATTCTGTTTCTACCAACATAGCAGCAGCTGTCGAAGAACAAGCTGCTACAACCAATGATGTGACTCGGGTCGTTGGGGAATCTGCAAGGTCGCTTGCGAAAATTTCCGAAAATACAGACCTTGTTGTTCAAGCAAGTCGGGAGACCTCTATAGGAGCCTCCAAAACAGATGAAGCCGCAAGACAACTCAACATGCTTGCAGAGAAGATTCGGGAGCTTGCAAAGCAAGTTCAGATTTAAAAATTAAATTGAATGTTGTAAGAACTCTCGGACACCGGCGAATGCTCGTCGGTGTTCTTCTGTTGGCCCCCATTTGAGGATGGCCTCTCGATGAATCTTTGTTCCATACCCTTTATGTTTTTCAAAACCATATTGTGGATATCTTTGACTTAACTCGGCCATGTAGCGATCGCGTGTCACTTTTGCGACAATGGAAGCTGCTCCAATGGCTCGAATCTTTTGATCTCCTTGCACAATGGTCTTTTGTTGAAATCCTGCAAGATTGGGAATTGCTTGGTTGCCATCCACAAGAACCAATCCTTTAGTTACGCCAAGCCCTAAAACAGCACGGTTCATTGCAAGAAGTGAAGCATGCAGGATGTTGAGTTCAAAAATCTCCTCAACCGTGGCAAAGGCGATGCTGACGGTGTGATCACGTAGGATTTTTTCACAGAGAGTCTGACGGCGCGCACTGGTCAGCCCTTTTGAATCCACAAAATCGGCCCAGTCGTGTTGTTCATTGAGTATGACGGCCGCGGCATAAACGCGGCCAGCGAGGCATCCCCGCCCCACTTCATCGACACCAATGGTGGTCGAGTTCTCCATCATCCTTCAGAGGAGGGGCTCTTAGAACCTTCAGAATTTGCTTCACTCTCCCCCTGCAGTATTTCGGAACGAATCGAAGCAGCCTTTCCTCTAAGATTACGAAGGTAGAAGAGTCTGGATCGACGAACTTTTCCCTTAGAGACAACTTCCACACCGGCTACTGCGGGACTCATGTAGGGAAAGGTACGCTCAACGCCCACCCCATCAGAGATTTTTCGAACCGTAAAACTGCGGCTTACCCCTGACCCAACGATCTTTACAACCCGACCCTTAAACGCTTGAAGGCGTTCTTTGTCACCTTCTCGAACGCGGACCGAGACCACCACCATGTCGCCGGATCGAAATGGCGAAAAACTTGGCATCTTCTTTCCGTCCAAAATGACTTCCTGAATCAAATCTCTCATGATCTCTTCCTCGTTTTTAGGGTTAACCAATACCTAGGGGCTATCCGGTAATTCCATTTTTGCCGATTTCTATAAGTTTTCCTTATACCTTCGTTGAGCCTCCTCGAGTTAGCGCCTCTGGCTAGCCCTTCGTCGGCCCGCCCGGACAGCCCCTACCTAACCCACCTTTTTATTCAGATCGGGGACTCAAGGCCAACCAGTAGCATGCGGTCCAAAAAGGGTCAAGGAGTTGAACCAGATCTAAGTTGAAAGGTGGGTGAGCGCTTTCAGTTCATCTTGCGTTACGGGAAATTGGACCAGTAGATCAGGGCGCCGTTGGATGGTGACCAAGAGGTTCATGGCCAATCGCCACTGCTCAATGCGCTTATGGTCGCCGCTCAAAAGAACCTCAGGAGGGGTCAGCCCCTCGAAGTTTCGTGGCTTCGTGTAGAGGGGGTGTTCCAGTCGGCCATGGGCAAAGCTATCGTCAAGGGCGGATCGTTCGTGTCCCAGCACTCCAGGGATCATCCTTGCAACCGCATCTGCAACGGCAAGAGCTGGCAGTTCACCACCACTAAGTACATAGTCGCCCGTTGAAATCTCAAGATCCACGTACTTTTCCACAAAGCGTTGATCGATCCCACTGTAACGACCACATACGAATATGATTTGTCGAGTCTTCGTCAGCTCAAGTGCAAGTTTAGTGCTCAGCGGAAGGCCCTGAGGGGAGAGTGAGATCACCTTGGTTTGGGTTCGATCATGGAGGGGGGCTTCAGGCAATATGGACTTCAATGCGCCGGTAAGAGGTTGGGGCAGAAGCACCATTCCATCTCCCCCCCCAAATGGGCGGTCATCCACACTTCCATAGTCGTTGATGGCGAACTCCCTTGGATTGATTGTGGAGTGGGAGATAACTCCTGACTTTCTTGCTTGCCCCAAGATCCCATGCTCAAAAAATGGGTCGATCAACTGAGGAAAGAGAGTTAAAAAGGTAAAATTCATAGGAGAGCCTCAACTAAGCCTTCGGGGAGATTCATCTGAATGATCCCATTTTCAAAATCGAGTTTGACAATGAAGTCCTTGACCAGGGGGACTTCGCACTTCCCATCCAGATTCTTAAGTTGAATGACAATGAGATCTTGGGCGAGATTGGAGGAAAAATCGATGATCGTTCCAATGGAGGTCCCAGGAGGGGATTCAACATCGAAATTTAAAATCTCTCTTAAATAGATGTTCTCTCCACTTTTGGATGTGAGTTCGGTGTGGTCTAGGAGCAAAAAGGAACCCTTGAGCTCTTCAGCTTGATTTCGATCCCTCATCTCTTTGAAGGAGAGGATCAACCCTTTTTTATGGGGGCGAAAACGCTCAACGGTCAAAAGGCGGTCTTGCTGAGTTTGAGGGCAGTGGATTCGAACCTCTTTGCCAATGGAGAGCCAATCCAGCGAGTTGATAAAGAGGATCACGTAGAGTTCACCTCGAATACCATGAGCGTCAGAGACTTTGCCTATCTTTTGCACTGGCCTGGTTACCTCGTTCATCAAAAAAAAACCCCTCAAAACTGAGGGGTTAACTTAAAACTAAATTCGGTTACCTTATGTACTAAGGTTCTCGTTATTCGACGATTTCTAAAACGCTTCGCTTTTGAAGTTTCGTGCTTGCTGCATTCAAGATCGTTCTCATTGAGCGAGCGGTTCGCCCCTGCTTGCCAATGACTTTACCTAAGTCTTCTTTTGCAACTCGAAGCTCTACAACAGTTGTTTGCTCGCCCACAATTTCGTTTACTTCCACCTCTTCAGGAACATCAACAAGTGATTTTGCCATGAATTCCACCAGATCTTTTAAGCTCGAATGATCCATCTCTCACCCCTTCTACAAAACAAACTCCACTGACTCATATTCTACTCAATTGGTGAATAAAAACAACTCAATATCATGAGTGCTGGGCGGAAGCCTCGTCGATAAGCTTCTTCACACGTTCCGATGGTTGGGCACCCTTATGGATCCACTCCTTCGCCTTTTCCACATTTAAGACCAGGCGTTTTTCTTGCCCTTTAGGGGAGGGAATGTACTGGCCAATCACCTCAATAAAGCGTTTTTTGGCCGCAAACTTAGAATCTGCAACTGTAATTCTGAATTTTGGGGTGTGGGCTGAACCAGTTCTTGCTAAACGGATTACAACGGGCATCTTCTTTTTCTCCTATAATGCAATAGGCCACATTGCGCCTAACATACCAAGTCCCTGCTATGTTTAATGCCTTTCGGCCATGAGACTTTGTACTTAGCCAAAGGCAACCTTTACAGCGCCGGAGGCGATTCTGCAAGGGAAATGTCAATCTCAGCTTAAAAGAGACCGCGCCCTCCTCGACCCAAGCCCATCTTCATCATTTGGGACATCATCTTCTGAGATTGCTCAAACTGCCTCACAAATCGGTTGATTTCACTGACCTGGGTTCCACTTCCCTTAGCGATCCGAAGTCTTCGTGAACCGTTAAGGATCTTTTGGTTGGCTCTTTCCGCAGGGGTCATGGATTGAATGATCGCTTCAATCTTCTTAATCTCCGCATCAGGGGGGGCCATGCCCTCGAGTTTCTTCATCATTTGACCAGCTCCAGGAAGCATTTTGAGAAGGCTCTCCATGCCGCCCAATTTCTTCATCATTTGAATCTGTTTCAAGAAATCTTCAACAGTGAATTGGTTTTTTGCGATCTTTTTTGCTGATTCACGCGCAAGCTTTTCATCCATGACCTCTTGGGCTTTTTCAACAAGAGTAAGGACATCACCCATGTCCAATATGCGTGAAGCCAGACGATCAGGGTGAAAGGGCTCAAGTGCACTGCTCTTTTCGCCAACGCCCAGGAATTTAATGGGTATGCCTGTGGTCTCTCGGATGCTCAGTGCGGCTCCACCACGAGCATCTCCGTCGATCTTTGTAAGGATAAGGCCCGTAAGACCTAACTGGCTATGAAACCCTTCAGCCACATTGACCGATTGCTGTCCAAGCATCGCATCTGCCACAAGCAATATTTCATGTGGTGGCCAAACCTCCTTCATGCGAACCAATTCGCTCATGAGGTCTTGATCGATTTGAAGTCGTCCAGCTGTATCGACAAGGACGACATCCACCATCTGATCCGTTGCCCATCGTTTGCTCGCCGCTAAGATCTCTTCAGGTTTTTGACCCGGTTGTGTGTCAAAGACCGGGACGTCAATCTGCTTGGCAAGAGTTTTGAGCTGATCGATCGCAGCCGGTCGATAGATGTCAGCAGGTACGAGACCCGGTCTTTTCTTGAATTTCTGACGAATGTACAAGGCAAGCTTTCCGGAGCTGGTTGTCTTTCCAGACCCTTGAAGTCCCACGAGAAAGATCACAGTCGGGTGGCCCTTAAGAACAAGGTCTTCGATCTTCTCACCAAGTATCGAAACGAGCTCATCATGAACGATCTTGGTAAATTGTTGTCCTGCAGTGATCTTGTCGATGACCTTTTCACCCAAAGACTTTTCTTTGACTCGATCTATGAATTTCTTAACGACTTTAAAGTTTACATCGGCCTCTAAGAGTGCAAAACGAATTTCCTTAATGGCCTCTTCAATATTTTTTTCTGAAATGCGGCCGCCACCGCCCAATTTTTTTAAACTCGAGAGAACTCGATCTGAAAGACCTTCAAACACCTATCTATCTCCTTCATCAACATGATCTGTTATCGTTGTGTTGAGATCAATGTCCCGAACTCAATCTCGGGATTTTCCTTCTGGACCCAGTTGAGGTCCCACTCTTTGTTTAAAAGAATCACGGGAGCCCCTTGTCCGTCAAGAAGTCGCAGGAATGACCCCTTAAGATCTCCCATGTAGCTTTTCCCATTTTTTCGAGGCCACCGGGCAACGCTATAAGAGAGTCTCTCCAATCGCACATCCAAACCATATTCGTCTTTCAGTCGGTGCAAAAGAACTTCAAACTGAAGTTCCCCGACAGCTCCCACCACGGGTTCCTGAAGGCCAATGTAGGGGTCAACAAAAAGTTGGATGGTCCCCTCTTCAGTGAGTTGTTTTACACCCTTCTGCAACTGCTTTCGTTTCATCGCGTCGCTTACATAGATCTTCGTAAAGAGTTCAGGGTTAAACTGTGGAATGGGTTCAAATTGAATGTCAGGTCCTGACGTGAAGCTGTCGCCAATGAGGAAATTTCCAGTATCATTGATGCCGATCACGTCGCCAGCAAACGCTTCGTCGACGGTTTGCCGCTCCTGCGCAAGAAATTGGTTGGAATAGTTAAGTCTCAGGATGCGTCCTGATCTTACGTTTTTGACTTTCATTCCACGTTCAAACTGCCCTGAACAAATGCGAGCAAATGCAACACGGTCTCTATGTTTAGGGTCCATGTTGGCTTGGATCTTAAAGACGAAAGCAGAAAAATAGGGATCCGTTGGTTGGACTGTTTTGCCGTCGACGGTCGTTCGGGGAAGAGGGGGAGGCGCGTATTGGGTAAAAAAATCTAAAAACAGATCGACCCCGACATCTTGCTTGGCAGACCCAAACAGAACAGGACTTAGCTTCCCCTCAAGAAATTGAGTTGTATCCATCGGTGGGAGAGCCTCTTCAACAAGAGTCATCTCTTCGATGGCGGGGTCAAGGACTTCTTTCGGGATGAGGGATTCCAGTTTAGGGTCACCCAAATTGTCTGTCGAAATCCACTCAAATTGACGTTCTCGCCAATTTAAAAGGAGAAGCTCTTTACGGAGTCGATGATAGATACCGCGAAATCGGTCCCCTGAACCAATGGGCCACATCATAGGGGTGCAACTCATTTTTAAGGTGGTTTCAATTTCATCCAGAAGCTCGAGGGGAGGTTTCCCCTCCCGATCCATCTTGTTCACGAAAGTAAATATAGGAATATTACGATATCGGCAAACCTCATAGAGCTTTTTGGTTCGCTCCTCAACTCCCTTTGCGGCATCGATCAACATCAACGCACTGTCAACCGCAACCAAAGTGCGATAGGTATCCTCACTGAAATCTTTGTGCCCAGGGGTATCTAGAAGATTGACCCTAAGATCCTTGTACTCAAATTGCATAACACTTGAGGTGATGGAAATTCCTCGCTCTCTCTCCATGGTCATCCAATCTGATTGAGCGGCCCTTTGGCCAGGCTTCCCGTCAACTGTGCCAGTTTGGTGGATCACGCCTCCATGGAAAAGCAGCTTTTCCGTCATCGTCGTCTTTCCCGCATCGGGGTGAGAGATGATTGCAAAAGTTCTGCGACGCGATGAGTCGTTTTTCATTTGTGCTCCAATTTCTGCATGCTGCCTACCTTGTCCAACAAGGGACTATCGATCGTTGCTTCAAGGGCGATCTTCATCAATAACCATGTTCAGATCGTCAATAGATCAGTTGGAAAGGGGCAATGTCGCTAAGCAATAGACGTCTTTTGACAATTTTTCAAGTCTGATTCGTCGGGATTGACCAGGGCAGTACCTTTTCGATAATAATGGGCGATTTTAGAGAATATTAAGTTTACTTAATGGGAAAATGGAAAAGGGAAAGTTTGTCTTGAAGAGTACACTTATCTTAGCAGGGCTTCTATGGTGTCTTACTTCTTTAGCCAATGAAGATGCATCGTTTTGTGTTCGATCATTGAACCTGCATGGATCCCTCTACTTTAAAAGCAGCGGAGAGGGGGCGGAGCTTGTCAAACGACTCTCTGATCCGCAGTATACATGTCCCATCACCCACGTTAAAGAGGTTTGGGTCAAGAGCCAGAAAAAAGAGCTTGTGGATCTACTTCAAACCTTAGGGGGTGGGCGCCTTCAGCCTGAATTTGATTCTTCTCGAAATGATGGAAAAACCATCGGGATGTTGAGTTTCGTCCAAGGCGATGTTGGTGAGTGGGGGAGTGCGCTTTTTGATGTTATGCAGGATGACCTAAAGAGCACTTTGACCTCCCTGATCGGGGTTCGCAAGGGGTTTAGTTACGTCTATACAAAAATGGGGCCTCAGAAGACTCCTGTTTTGGCGGTGAATGCCATTCTCAGTGCAAGCTCCGAAGAGGTGCGGCTGGGTCAGATTTCACAATTGGCAGAGTGGCTGACATCACAAATGCCATTCTCTGCCTCGGTGATCTTGACGATCAAGCTCAATGCTCCGTTCAAGTCTTTGGAGTGGCGATATCTAACTCGCGTGCTCCCTTTTAAGGACGCTCTTACGATTTCATTGAATTGTATGGGTTGTGAACATCGCCACAACGGCACAGATTTCCTTTTTGTCCAGGCCCATCCGACTTTGGACCTCGTCGTCACAAAAGCTCAAGTCGTAGAGGGTGGTGACGACATCCAAGTAAGATTTCTTCCCCGTTTGCAGAACATCAATGAGGCGACTGAGGGACTTGATCTCAACTCTTGTGAAGCTCGAAAGCGAATCGCACGTGTGACGGTCGATGAGGCACAACGGTCGGTGGCCAAATCAGGGCGGTACGTCAAGCTCAAACTCGATCTGGAACGAGTACGAGGGTCTTTGGAGCGGCAGTCGCTGGTATCTGACAATCTTTGTGGTGTTTTCAAAAGACCCACCAGCCCACCGGAGGATCCCTCACCGTCGGTTCAGTTCAGCCAGGTTAGCCAGGGACTTTTTTCTCCTACGCATTGACGTCAATGTTTTTTTGCCGTACAAGGAACATCTTATCAAAAAGGAACAGATCCCTTTGCCGCGGGGTGGAGCAGTCTGGTAGCTCGTCGGGCTCATAACCCGAAGGTCGTCGGTTCAAATCCGGCCCCCGCAACCAATTTCGAACCTGGAGAAATTGGTTAACTGATCGAATCCACAGGTAAAATCAAAAAATGAAAATTTAAAGAAGCGCGCTCCAGGTTCGGTGGCGCGTGAAGTCCCCTAAGGTTGAGAGGGTACGCTTTGCCATTTCATCCTGCGAAGTCATCACTAATTTAGCTCGGTAGACCCTCTTGTGCGTGCTGAACACGAGGAGGAAGTCGTGGAAGTTAACCCCACACAGCGATTTAGCGACCGAGTTGGAAACTACGTTAAGTACCGACCAAGCTACCCCTTCGAAATCCTCGATTTCCTAAGGAATCGATTGGGACTTAATTCTGCGAGCGTCATCGCTGATGTTGGATCTGGAACTGGCATTTCTTCCGAAATGTTTCTGAAAAATGGGAACAAGGTCTTTGCCGTAGAGCCAAACGATGAAATGAGGCAAGCCGCAGAGAAGGCGTTTAGCGGACAGTCCAATTTTCATAGCACGAAAGGAACGTCAGAAAACACGGGCATTCAGGACAAGGTCGCGGATTTTGTCGTGGCCGCTCAAGCTTTTCATTGGTTTGAGCCCAACCAAACAAAGAAGGAGTTTCGCCGAATACTGAAAGATGATGGTCGAATCATTCTCATCTGGAACGACAGAAAAACGTTAGGATCTGCGTTTGCCGAGGAATACGAGGCTCTCATCACTTTGTTTGGTACTGACTATAAGCAAGTGAAGCATAAGAACATTGGCGAGCAACTTATCCGAGACTTCATGGGTGCTTTTGAAGTTCAGCACTTCGCGAATCATCAAGATTTTGACTTCGATGGGCTCTTGGGTCGCCTGGCATCTTCCTCGTATGCGCCCAATGTCGATCATCCTCGCTTTGCCGAAATGCGTTCAGCTCTAAAGCACCTTTTTGACAAGCATCAGAAGAATAGCCTTGTTCGAATAGAATATGACACTCAAGTCTACTACTCAGTCACGCGACCAGAATTCATCAAGCACTACTCTGAAATCCAGGAAGGACCAGAGTCATCCTACTACCGTGGGACCAAAGAGTTTCTCTCGATCGGCTCGCCCTTTGCCAAAAAGTTCGGACTTATTCGGTTGGGTATTCACCACGAGCTTCTCCCTCCAGGGAGACGGACCTCATGGCCTCACGCCGAAAGCGCCGAGGAAGAGTTTGTCTATGTCATCGAAGGCAATCCCGACGCATGGATCAATGGCGACATTCATCGACTGAATCCTGGCGATGCAGTTGGTTTCCCCGCTGGCACAGGTATCAGTCATACGTTCATCAACAACACGGATGCGGATGTACGTCTTCTCGTGGTTGGTGAGACTTCAAAGAAAGAAAACAAGATCTACTATCCGTTGAATCCTAGTCGCCGCGAGCAATGCAGAGACTCTTGGTGGCACGACATTCCCAGACACAATCACGGACCCCATGACGGTTTACCCGACAGACTGCGCGGCTCCGAGGCACTAGGGCCACTCAACTACACCGGCGAAATCATCGTTGAAAGCCTTCAAGATAAATCGGTTTTGGACGCCCTTGAGCCGTTCAAAATCAAGAGCCGCCGGGCAGACTTGCCCAATGAGCAGGTCAAGGTTTGGAACATCAATAGATACTGTCTTGATGAACAGACGCTCAGCGAAGTTATCCCACGCCTCGAGAAAGCCGTTGGGCCTGGCGGATGGTATGTCCATTTCTACAGTGACCTCGACAACAAGCTGTATGTCATCTTCAGGGGCAAGCATTTCATCGTTTCAAAAAAGAAGGACTCCACCTGGGATGAGATGATCCGCTTCGGAGAGTCAATCGGTGTCGAGCGACGCTGGACAGAAACAATCCCTGTGAGTTTTCGAGTATGAAAGCAAATTTCATTCTCTATGTAAAAGACCAAGAACGAAGCACCGCCTTCTACGCCAAGGTCCTCGGTTATGAACCAACACTGAATGCGCCCGGCATGACAGAGTTCAAATTGGGCGAGGGATGTGTTTTGGGCCTCATGCCTGAAAATGGAATCAAGCGCCTTCTTGGCCATGCACTCCCTGATCCCGCTGGCGCCAATGGCATTCCTCGAGCCGAAGTCTATCTTACTGTTGACGATCCTTTCGAATTTCACCAACGATCAATTAAAAACGGCGGCAAAGAGCTCAGTCCCGTTGACAAGCGCAATTGGGGTGACATCGCCGGATATACGATAGATCTCGATGGTCATGTTCTTGTTTT
The DNA here is from genome assembly GCA_014584465.1 of Pseudomonadota bacterium. Taxonomy (GTDB): domain Bacteria; phylum Bdellovibrionota; class Bdellovibrionia; order Bdellovibrionales; family JACTMU01; genus JACTMU01. The sequence continues at coordinate 21,651 of JACTMU010000016.1, forward strand.
TGCGAGGACGGTTTCAAATGACTGATGCGGCTCACGGTATCAACTCGACCAGAATCGAAGGTGAAAGCAGGTTGTTCCCAAATCTGAAGTTTGAGCTCAGTGAAGTTCAGCTTCGCGAAGTCAAAACCGCAATTGCCCGCATTGAAAGCAAAAGAACGACGAACATTTGGTTCGGACCATTCTCTCTGGCAAGGAATAGCCTTTCAATTCATGCATTGGACCTATTGAACGTACTTTCCCGTTGTGGTCGTAATGCGGGCACGGAGATTGAACTATTTCGGCTTCGCAAAGAGGCAATAGAACAATTGGAGCATTTGCGCATGCGTGCCCGAAATAAAGTGAAGCTAGGCACCCTTGATTCATGGCTAGAACTCTATAGTAAGCCATGGATTGGCATCGATGCCCCAAAATTGTCGATGATGACTGTGAGCGAAGCATGACCACAGAGAAAGCAACCCGAGCCAAGGGCTTTCAAGCAGCGCGAGAAATTGGCATTGCATTTGGGCAATTTGGATCCTCAGAGGAATACGACGCCGCCTTCGCGCCCTTTGTGACATGGGCTGGTCTCATTGGACAATACGAGCGAGCTCTCCAAACCTATATTAACTCCCCAAATCGGAATAACTGGATCGCTGAACAGAGTAAGCTGGAGAGACAGTTCGTCGCTCGATACCAGGCACTTTATCTCAATTCTCAAGCACCTGTTCAGTTTCTACCACAGAAATGGATTGTCGATTTTTACTCTAGTCTAGATTACAGCGAATAACTGATTTCGCTGCTGGGCGAGATTGGCTCTGTTCATTACGATGTTTGTTCTTGCGCCCCAGCCACGAATGATCTTGTTTGCCGTCGTAGTTAGATGTTGTCGTCCGTTTGCAATTTTTAAAGCTATGCAAACAGCCATTTTCTGATCGCGGCTCATCGTCCCCAAACACAAATTAAAAAGTCCGTTCACTGCCTGCAAGTAGTTCCCTCTCCCGTTGGTTGTTCTGTTTGTGGGAAGATCTTCCACTTCTTCGACAGCGATCTGATTGGCGCGTCCAAAATTTTGGATCTCGTCTTTGACACTGCGGGTAAGCTGAGTGGCTGTTTTCTGCCCCCCGAATCCAACCGCAAAAGCAGGTGGAGCATTTCTTGTATATGACTTTTCGCGAATCAGAAGTTGGCGGTGCCCATGCCGATGCAATTCGTTGAGAACTGATTGAAGGCCATTCCTGACCAATGCCATATCTGCGGCAGTTGGATTCGCTACGCTACTAAAGCCACTAATCGCCTGCGATGTAGCTGGGAAAATAGGGCCAGTCCACGAGTGATCCTGATCGTCGATACATTCTATAATCAGTTCTGAGTTAGTTGCTGATGAATGCCAATAGCAGCCGATGATGATCACGAGTCCTCCAAGTTGAAATGCAACGCCATCAACTTATCGGCTTTAATCCAGTTTTCTAAACTGTCTCAATTTGACTGCCTCAACTGATTAGGTCGATCTTTGTCTTCACTAGCTCTTTGGCCCGCGCCTGGCGATTGATCTGCTCGAACAGATGGACGTAGCTATGCGAGCCGCGCATCTCGCTAAAAAGGAACAAATGGGAGCGGCACCACTGCAAAAGAAAATCGTCGCGAAAGTCACAGGAACATCGACAGGGCCACTAGCGTGCCCAATTCAGACAGCGAAGAGCTACGTAATAGATGCAAACCTTGGCAATCCATCGAACGGTAAGGAAATTCAAGGCGTCGAATTCTTAATCGATACTGGCTGCCACTTCGCCGTAGTCATTCCTGCCTTCGTAGCAGATCAAATTGGTCTCGATGAATCAACGTTGGTGAAGGTGTTCGGCATTGCCAATGCCGACGGCTCCGCTGTTGAAGCCCCAACACACAACGTGATTCTTTTAATCAATGGCATACCAATAAGAACAACTGCTGCCGTTTCTGGAACGACCGGAGAAAAGGCACTGATTGGAGCTGAGCTATTGTCGCTGTTCGATTTGCAGATCCGCGGCGATTCATGCCAACTGACTCTGGTCGCTCCAAAGTAGCGCGAAACAAAATTTTCTGAGCATTTTCTGACAAACGTGGTGATGAATCGCTCATGGACGAGCGAAAAGAACTCCGTTTCACCACTTTCATTGACGAGCACACCCAATGTGAGGTGTACGCGACGGTCGAAAACGGTGAGCCAGTCATTCAAACGGTCAACATCGTCGGTGACTGTGTCGTCACCATGGATGATCTCGATGACGAGGGCAAAGAATTTTTTCTGAGCGAGACTCGGCGATTCATGGCTGAAAGCCAAAAATCATAATCATCGCTCAAACAATCAAGCTTTCAGTTTGACGAAACTCCTTAGGCTGAGAACAGGCCGGGGGCCGCCCGGATACCATAAAGATTTATGGATAGTTTAGAACCCAAATTTGAATCAGCCCTTTGTCCAGCGGTCTGATCTAGTCTTCAGAGAATCCTCAGAGATGTCGATGAGTTGCCCCGGAGAACTCTTCTGATGTCACAGAAACCATTCAGTGCAAATGACTTTTATGCAGTTCTTCGACCACTTAGAAATGCATTTGTAATCCCTCATGACCTTCCGACCGACTTCATCTTGAATCAAGTATTGCCATGGACTTCTAGTCACTGGTCAGGAGCAAACCAATTTTTCTTCCCAATTTTCCCGCAAGGCGACGCCCATCCTGATTTCGATCGGTGGCTGAGGCTTCTTAAAAAATATGATCCTGATTTTGTCGTCAGCATCGGAAACTTCCCCTCTGCACTTTTGGACACAATACAAAGCCATACTCTTTCAAGAACGGACTGGTTCCAGTTCAACGCCCACTCGGTTGTTACTCCAAATATGATTCAACGAGGATTTCATGGAATGGAAATCGAAGATGTTATTTGCGCATCAAACAAGACAGTGACCGTGGATGAGTTTCCACTTACGGGCAGTGCCGATCACGACATTTGGTTTTTTTCTCAGTTCGGCAGACTAGGTGGGCATTCGGCTACCTGCGCGGGGCCAAAGATCATTGTCAATCAATCCCAAATTACTTCCCAACAAATCGAAACCTCAGCACAAGATATTGCTTACGGTCGATTCGGAAACAATTTTTCCGCGAGCCCAATGCTACACTCCTTGGAGTGTCTTGGAGGACGTTGGACCACAGGTCCGCAGGTGGACTACTTTCTGCCTTACTTTGTCGTTGTCGGTGATTCAGCGGCAGATTGGGCCCTATTCACGTCGCTCAAATATCTCTATGATGGAGTGTTTTGGATTAAACCAAGTTTACTCGCGGCCAACCAAACTGGGTACCCGGGTGATTTCGAACATTTGCTTCATCACATCCTAGCAGACGACACAAGACAAGATGACGCGCTTGTTGTCTCTGCATCTCTTCCCCAAGCTCAAGTACAAACTCTTGTAAATGGGGTCCTCGGGTGGATTGGCCAAACATATTCAGGGTTTCGCAGCGGGAGCTTTAGACAAACGAATGACTTCGATAATTTATCCAACTGGAAGGAATTAGCTGAGATAAATAACTCCACTGAATCTTCGCTGATTTTTGACGAGAAGAAGTCGGTGCAAAGAGTTCCTATTGTTGGGCCAAAACACTTCAGTCCAACTCCGTCGACAGCAAAGTTCATGTCGGTACTTGTCTCAGACTCTTATTCTTACTTATCACACCCACTCACTGACGCCCCCACAGCAATTTGGAAAAATCCGAGGGCAGTTGTGACAGGCGATATTCGCCGATCTTGCGATGGAGGAATTTCATTCAATTCTGTTCAGCATCTCATTTATGGCAGTCAGGATATGGATAGTGTTCAGCACGGCCCGAAGTTGATCAAACCTTCAATTTTTGACGACTTCACATCAATTCTTAGCAAGTTCAATTTGCGACCGAGAAAAACAATCAAAACCTTGAATGTGAGTTCCGTTCTTGACCTTTGGGGTTCCACTGAAAACTTTAGCGATGACTTTTTTAGACGGGATACTAAGCGAATTTTTGAAGTATTCCGCATGGACAAGAAAACGCGGGCCCAAAAGCGAAACTCAATTGGCTTACTGAGCTCTTCGGGGCTCGAGCTGGCACAAAAGTTCTACTTTAGTCATCCGATAGCAGGTGCGTTCACGCCAGCACTTGCCGACCTGAATGACGAAAAGCTGGATTCGTGGATTGAAAAAGGGATCATTCTTAGAGGAGAGCGCCTGGTATGCCAGAGATGCGGCTGGGCAGATTTTTACTCCGAGGAAGAGTACAGCAGGCAATTTACCTGCGATAGATGCTCGGCAACTTGGAAGAGAAATTTGAATACAATGGGCGCGATTGAACCAAGGTTCCTATACGGTCTAAATCCATTGATTTACGGTTTGTTCGATAACACAAGTGAGTTGACGATTCTTGGGATTGACTCCCTGAAAAAGACATCAAAATGGTACCTAGAAGCTGAAACAGAGATTGAGATCCTAGACGCTCAAAACAAAGTCATTATGGAAGTGGATCTTATTGCCAACCTTGATGGGAAGTTTGTGATTGGCGAGTGTAAAGTAGACGGGGCATTGAATGGCAATCAGCTTCAAAGCTATGTGCGATTTTGCAGACAAGTAAGAGCCGATATTTTTTGCTCCGTTTCAGCGTCCTCGTGGAATCAGCAGCGGATACAGAGTATATCTGGCCAATTCAGTAGTCCCCATTTTTGTCCTGAGCTTCATTTTTTTAGCCCTTAAAGTAATTCCTATGGTGTTAAGTGAATTTGTCGGGACTATCAATCGGACTCTCAAATAAACTGGCCTGTCCGTACACAATCCGCTGGGCCCTGCCAACTTCAGGAGCTTCAATTCGGTAACCCATCATTTTGTACGCGGCCATTCTCTTTTTGAACATTGATACCGTCAGAGCACTTGAAGAATCCAAATAGTCATGAATCAGCACTTCGCTTTTACCCGTAAAGGCGCGGTGGAGCCGGCCAGCGTACTGAATCAATTTTCCCTTGAATGAAACCGGCATTGCAATGATCAGAGTGTCTAAGGCAGGCAAATCGAAGCCTTCGCCAACAAATGAACCTGTAGCCATAATATAGGACGGGATTTTTGAGGTGAGCGCAGTATTGATTTCTGACAGCACTGCAGCTCTAGCTTTCTTTCCCATTCCGCCGACCAACGTGAAAGCCTTCACATTGCGTCCGGCAAGCTTTTTGTCGAATGCCTGGGTCAAGAGAGACAAATGTTCTTTGCGTTCTGAAATAACAAGTGGGAAACGACCTCGATCTAACGCTTCGACGAGATCATTGGCTACGAGAACGAGTCGAGCTTGGTCTGCTACCAGCTGTTCCCAGACAAGATGGATCGCCGGCTGAGGCCCTGCGTCCTCTGGCATTTTAAATTCTGTTTCTCTGACCAAGACTCGTTTCAAGAGCGCCGGTCCATCTACATGCTTGATCTCGTGCCGAATGGGTCCGCATTGCATGTGAATAATCGATTGGTGACCATCTTTTCGGTAAGGGGTCGCGGTCAAACCAACGACGTGCTTCGGAGAGCATTTTTTAAGCGTAGCTTCAAATGACACTGCCGGAATGTGGTGACATTCGTCGATGATGATTTGTCCGTAAGAACTTAACTCCTCAACTGCATCCTCCATATTGGCCAAAGTTTGCAGCATGCCGATGTCGATCTTGCCAGTTTTCTTTTTTTTATTTTTTCCGAGAGTTCCGATCTTTTTGGGATCAACGCCAAGGAACGTCGTAATCTGTGCTCGCCACTGTTCAAGCAACGGCATTCGGTGGACAAGGATCAGCGTCGGCAGCTTTCGTTTTGCAATGAGGGCACATCCCATAACAGTCTTGCCGGCGCCAGGTGGTGCAACCAGAACGCCGGTATCCATTTCCGTCATTGCATCAATGGCCTTCTTCTGAGTCGATGACAGCTCACCACTAAATGAAGCCTTGATCTTTTTGAATGGAGGAATTGAGTTATGCAGGACAACCTGACTGCCGGCCTTCTCTGCGATCTTGAGACAGGCATCCAAACAACCCCTAGGTAGAATTAGTCGATCATGTTGAACTTCGCCGCAGAAAATATAGCGTGGCGTTTTCCAGGTCGAAAATCGCATTCGCTCAAGTTCAAAGTATTTTGGATTTGCAAATGTAGCTGTTCGCTTAAAGGCGGCTACTATTTCAGAAGGAAGACCATCGAGTTTAATTTCAATCTGATTTTTGCATTCAATGTCAATTCGCCCAGGGAAGCAACCAGCTACAACTTTTCTCCCACCAGCATCCAGGGCTCGCTCTGCTGTGGAAACTGCGACATCCTCAAATCGTACCATCGAAAATGATTCTTGCTGCATGTGCTGATTCAAAAGAGCACGCAGGTCATCACCTGAAATTCGCTTCACACCGCTCAAGTGCGCCCACTGGTCTGGGACCTCATTTAGATTTTCATCCAAAAATACAGAGTTCCCCTTCTCTCTAGGTGCGCGTTGCAAAGGGAGCGCGATCAGGTTTCCAAACCCACCTTTCGGCAAATAGTCCTGATTAGGAAAAAATCGATCATAGGATTCAAGGCTCATGGTATGTCGAGAAGCCTGAGCTCGGGTCATGATGACGGTACCAAGTTGACGGGCAAGACGTGCTGGCACCTTCTCTGCGAAAAAGATCCATGCATGAGCGCCTTCTCCAGAGCGAGACCGCTCAACCTCGATTTGGACGCCTATTTCGCGGCCAGCAGTTTTGTAGGCAATGGTGTCGGCACCCCAACCTTTGCCGTCAAAGTCAGCCGCCAAGAAAGTGCACGAATCATCTTCAAGAATCGAGTACGTTCCGATCGTGTGCTTTCCTTGCAGGTGATCTCGGACGGCAGTACTATCCAATTTCAAAAATGCCTGGTTGGGACAATCGGTACATTTAACCTTTGGTTTCCCGCAAACTTGCCTATCCCACTCATTCGAGCAGGCTGGTGAATAGCCCTTAATGCCCTTCGAAGGATTTTCCCAAAGCTTGGGGTAGACCGAGGTGCGTGCGGCAAAAAGCGCGTGAAAAAGATGAACCTTGTCGTCGGGAGTTTGAACTTCGATCCCGACAGGAGAACCTATGATTTTTGGAAGTTCAGCGACTGGAGTTGCCTGAGTGCGGAGCTTTGCCAATTCAGAAACGAGGTCACGCATCTCAGTGTCGAGAGCTTCAAGGCGTCGTTCAATATCTTGAATGCGTTGATTTTGCGACACTGGCTTATGAAGCGTGAGGCCGCTCTTCAACCGTGAGCCTGAGCCCCAGAGCATTCAAAAGTTTGACAATAGTTTCAAAGCGCGGCTTGGCATCTTTAGAGTCTGAGAGAATTTTGTAGAGGCTCTTTTGGCTCAGATCGGCGGCCTCGGCAAGCTGCTCGAAACCGCGGGCCTCGGCGATATCTCGAAGCGCCATAAGAATAGCCTCGGGCATATCCGAATTCTCTTCGAGAGAAGCCTTCAAGTATTCAACCTGAAAATCGGGATCTTTTTTGAGTCTTTCAATCAGACCTTTGCGGTAATCACTGCTTCTTTTTGCCATGGTCTCGTCTCCTATAGTCTTGCAGGTAGGCTTTCGCTTCACGAATGTCCCGATCCTGCGATCCTTTGTCACCGCCACAGAGGAGCAAGATGATCTTGTCTCCGTCCTGGGCGAAATACACGCGGTAGCCTTTTCCAAAAGCCAGCCGTAACTCACTGACTCCTGCACCAACGGATTTCACATCACCAAGATTCCCCAATGCGACCCGATTGAGTCGAGCTGCGATTCGGGCAAGGGTCACTCTATCCTTAAAGCCATCCAACCATTCATCGAATGGCCGCTTGCCGTCGGCGGTTTCATAGGTGCGAAGTTCTTTCGGTGATGTGGCCACTTCTTACAAGGTATCCATTTGGATACCAAAAGTCAAGGGCTTTTACTGCGCCTGCCGCAAGATGGGTCACCGAAACTAGAAATACGTTGCCTAATCAATAACTTAGACGCCACGCGATATTATATAGGTATGAAGTTGTCATTTTCAGCCCGAACTCATACTTTGGAAGAAACCTGCGGGTGCGCAACAGTTCCCCGCAACCATTCGTTCGAAGAGAGCACTATGAATCTACCACGACAAGTTGATCGTGTGGTTCAAGCTTGGACATTGGGTCGCTAACAAAGTCCATTTATATACTCTAAAGCGCCCGGTACATTTAGAATATTGCATTCTTGGCTGTGAGTTTCCTTTTCTGTATTACAGATCACAATTTTTTCGTCAGCTTTAACCAATTCGCTGGTCTTTATAAATCGGCCAATCATTGACGAACTGGGTGAGCTGGTACTTTTAATCTCGAGGGCCAGGAGTTTTCGGCCAATTTTTATTATCAAATCCAGTTCATAGTTATCTGAAGTTCTAAAACTAAATGTTTCAAAATCGACTCCATTTGCCTTAAGTGAACCAGTAACTTGCTCAATAACAAATCCCTCGAAACTAAGTCCCATGTTGCGATCATTCATTAAATCCTCAAGAGTTTTGAAACCGTAAAGGCTATGCAAAAGACCACTGTCGCGCCAGTAAAACTTTGATGCCTTTGAAACCCTCTTTTTCAAACTACTGGGATGATAGGAAGGGATCCTACGAACCAAAAACATTTCTTCGAGGAGATCAACATAGTTATTAATTGTGTGATAAGTGACCCCAAGGCTTTTTCCCACACTACTCGCATTCCATGTTGTGCCATGAGCAGAGGCTAGTACAGAAAACAATCTTAACGCATGAGACGGTCTCATACCACCTCCTAGCTCGGGAATGTCTCTTGAGGCAATGCTTTCCAAGTAATCCTTCTGCCAAATGAAGTACATCTCGTGATTAAGCAGCCCTCCGTCGGGATAACCGCCATAAAACCACAAATCCTTCCATGATCTTTTACCTATCTCATCTAGAATAAAAGGTGCTAGCTCCAATCTTGATACCCTGCCAGCCAATGACTCTCCGACCTCACTTATTAGATTGGGTGAGACTGAGCCCAACAGTAAGAATCGACCATTGGTTTTTCTCTTTTTATCGATTTCTGAGCGGAGCCTGTTAAATATCTCTGGACGCACCTGGGCCTCGTCTAAAATGAGCAGCTGATTGCGAGCCATCCATTCGCCCCATTCAAAATCTAGACGGTTCCAATCCTGGTCGGATTGAAGGTCAAAATACTCTCCGTCTAGTTTCTTTGCTAGGGTTGTCTTGCCGCCCTGCCTCGGGCCCATGAGGTAAACTGCCGGGAAAATTTGTAGTCTTTTCTCTATCAAGGTCTTAAGTCGCCTCTTTACATGTTTCATCAAGTAAACAGTGGCCGTTGCCGACCACTGCTCCTTTCAGAACCGTACTTGCGATTTTCCCGCATACGGCTCTTCGGTTTACGTTTCAGTTCAGTACCAAGTCCGTTCGTAATGTCAATGATCAGAGATCCAATCGTAAGCGCTGGGATCGGGTTGAGCATGAGTCGCCGTCGAAAACTCTCCCATGTATAGGAGCGTTTTTGTGAGCGGCGGTTCTCCTTAATCCAGTCGGTGAACGCCTGGATTGCTAAACCGGGCTTCTTTGTGTGAGTTTTTACTTTGAGGAAGATCTTGCGCCCCCAGTTTCTGCCCCAGTAAAAAGCAAATCCTAGGAAGGGTAGATCTCCCGTCTTTGAACGTTTGTCAAAAGCGCGAATGCCACTCTTGTCCAAGTTTAGTTTGAGACCAAACTCAGTCATACGTTCAGTGAGTGCTGCTCGAAATGCTTCTGCGGTAGCCATGTCATTGAAGACAAAAACGGCGTCGTCAGCATAGCGAACCATCTCTCCCTTTGTACTCCACTGCTTTGAGAACCATTCATCCAGCACATAGTGAAGGTAGATATTGGCAAGCACCGGGCTCACAGGACTTCCCTGTGGGGTTCCCAACTCCTGCTTTTCAACTACCCCTCCCTCTGTGAGGATCGAGTTCCTCAGAGCTCGGCGGATAAGTCTTAGAAGTTTCTGATCGCCTATTCTTCGCTCAAGAAGTTTCATCATTTGATCGTGATTCACGGTATTGAAGAACTTTTCAATATCCATTTCCACCACAGTGCAGTTACCTGCACGTCGGTTGATCTCCTGGTAGAGTCTAGCGATGGCCTGGTGAGTATTTTTACCACTTCTAAAACCATAGCTGTGTCTTGAGAAGATCGGCTCATAGACGGTCTCTAAGATTTTAGCCAGTAGCGTTTGGAAAATTTTGTCCTCCAAACAACCAATGGCAAGCGGTCTGAACCCGCCTTGCGGCTTTGGGATCATGACCTGGCGTGCTGGCTTCGGTCTCCAGCCACCACGATAAATCTCATTGAAGAGTTTATCGATGTTGGCTCGAAGATCCTTGCCGTACTCTTTCTTCGTGACTTGGTCGATACCCACAGCCTTTGCTCCATCGAGCTGCCGGTATGCCTGGCACAAGTTGAACTCGTTGATGTGATGAACAAGATTGTTCATTTTCTCTTCGGGTCCAAGTCTTCGTGCTACTGAACTTATCCTCTCTAGGCCCACATAACCTTTGAACATCCCGTCTGGGCAGGGTTCTGGCATGGGCTTACTTCGGTTCGTTCGCCGTGTCTCCCTTCGCTCCATGGGCGTTACCCCACTTCCCGGCTACTATGAAGACATCTGACTTCTTTTGTGGGAGTGATGGCGGACTCAGTCATCAGCTTTGCCCTACCAATCTGAGCCATCCTGCTCGACCCACGAAAGATCTCATTCGTTCCTCTAGCAACCTTATACATGCCATGTTCTCGGACCCCGGTGGTGCCAGTTCCCTGCACTGGCTGTGCAGGTACCCCTGGTGTTGTCTTCGCTTCCGCATACTGGCTCGGCCACCACAAGCTTAATTGTTTGATGGGGCTCAATCTCTTCACGCTAAAACCCTCCGGCTTCGCATTACGGCCTGCATGATTTCTGTCTACGCTTCGTGGGATGGGTCGCCCCATCGCTGCACGCAAGACTCGATACCCGGACCTGACGGTGTTTCCCTGCTTTGAACTAAAGATCTCGTCTCCCGACGAGGTCTCACACCAAATGGCTGTTAGAAACCTCGACTCGCACATATCTACAATGACAACATATGTAAATTAGAAATTCAATTCTAATTTACAATTTTTCTAGGACTCATGTAGAATAGAAGTGCAATTCTATATTGCGAGCAGTCAATTCTATTGGATTTTAACTGGATTTCGACTAAATTCGGGGAGACGGAGGTTCAAAACGGACCGCCCGTAACCAATCTTTAACGTACGAGAGATTGGTAATTAGCTGAAAAGACAATGGAAACAAAGACTGAAAACTCCCGGGATGAGGCTTAAAGGTTAAAAAGGTAAGCGGAGTAGGAAATGAAATTAATAATCAACGACTCCTACCATATCTGATACAAGTTCTTTTTTGGTTGAAATTCTATCATGACGCACTCTTGATTTCTCGCTTGCTCTCATTAATGAATTCCTTCATTGCCTTTCTTAGTTCTGCGATAAACAAGCTTCTTTCTAAATTTCACTTGATCTTCTTTGTTCAAATAACTAAGAACATTTTCTCTCTTATGCCACTGACATCTCTGGATGACCGCGTTGTATCCCATGACATCCCTTACACCCCTATGTAAACCTTTACCTCCGTCAAGAACAAAAAGTATCTCCTTGTCAATATCAAGGCCTCTTTCTTTCAGCCCCAGAATAAACTCTCGACAAACAATATGGTTCTCCGGACTTGTTTCTACAAAGCCAAGAAGAATCTTTTCACCCTCAGAGGTCACTCCAAGGGCAATCACAATCTGCCTCTCAGCAAAGAACTTGCCCTCGATAAAGATAGCCACTATCTCATGAGCGCTGAGATCTCTCTCCAAAAATTCTTTCAATTTCTTAGCGGAGGATCGAATGAATGCCTTGCAGACTGATGTCTTTTTGATACCGAAGATCTCGGGAATTGCAATGGAGGCCTTCTCATAGTTTCTTTGACTCATACCATGAATCACTCGATTTAAAGCCATTTCATCGAGTGCCTCGATGAGCACGTGTTCTTCTCTTTAGAGGCCGAAAGAAACAAAACTGATGATTGGCATTGGAAGTACAACAACTTCAATCCTCACTCATCACTGGGAATGAAAACCCCAAAAGAATTTGCAAAAAAACAGGTTTCCATGTTAGCAAGCTAATGCCACCTGACTCAACTGATCCGACACACAGAATCGTAGGCCAACCGCCAAGTTTTTAGGATCTCAATTTCCCAATACTAAATAGTGCCTGGCGCGAAACCTCATTTCGGCGAATTCACCATAAGTTTTCCTTATACCTTCGTTGAGTCTCCTCGAGTTAGCGCCTCTGGCTAGCCCTTCGTCGGCCCGCCTCGGTATAAGAAAAACTTATGGCAATTCGCTCGAAAGCAGGTTTCGCGCCAGGCACGCATTTTAAGTATATCGATCCAAAACCATCAACTTTACATGAGATATCGTGGCCGTCTTCAGGCTCATCGAGTAAACGTATATTCTTCACCTTAGTGCCGGATTTAATTGTACTACTGCCTACTTTGAGATCTTTAGCAATAATGACCGTGTCGCCATTTTGTAAAACTGCCCCATTAATATCAATAAACTTAGGCTTATCTCTAGTGTCATCATTCTCAGTGGGAGGAGTCCACTCATGAAAACACTCCGGACATATCCAAAGCGAACCTTCGCAATAACAGTAAGTAGATGAACATTTCGGACAAACTGGATTTTCTTCTGACATTCCAAAACCTTATTCTGAATATTAACTTTAGTCAAAAGGTAGTTATGGTGTCCCACCAGATATGCTTTTTAACTTGAATCTTGCGTGAATTTTCGAAAAATCTGATGAACACCATTTCTGACAAGGTTTTCCAGTTTATGAACACGTGAAAGACCTGCAGTTATTGG